>NZ_CP016449.1:3887500-4487500 GCF_001713375.1 Hydrogenophaga sp. RAC07 | reverse complement strand
AAGCGGTCGTGCTGCATGCCGTGCCTCGCGTTGTCGCGCAACAACCGCCTGACCGTGTTCAACCAAGAGGCATTGGTGGGGGTTGAATGCACGACCAGGCGCGGGTGTTGGGCGAGCCAGGCCTGGACCTTGGGACGCTTGTGCGTGGCCTGGTTGTCCACGATCAGGTGCAATTGCAGGTGCCTGGGTGTCTTGCGCTCGATCAGGCGAAGGAACCGGAGCCACTCCTCGTGGTGATGACGATCCTGGCACCCTGAGATCACGGCGCCCTCCAGTTTCTTCAGCGCGGGCAACAGGATTGCCATGACATGGCGCCCGTGGTCGCTGGCCGGGGCGCCATCAACCAGGTGCTGGGTGCGGCCGGGCGTGTGGACATGGCCGTTCCCGGCGCAGCTGAGCACCAGCACACGCTCGCGCGGGTTCATGTACAGCCCCACGACATCCACCCACTCGGTGTCGATGTGAAGCGCAGCCCCGGCTGACACCTTGGCCGTGCTGTTCAGGTGCGGCTGGATGCCGTTGCGTCGCCACACCCGTCCGATGGTGGTGGCGCTCAGGCCCAGGTGCAAGGCCAGTGTGCGGGTGCTCCATGGCGCGCCCGAAGCCGGTTGCTCGTGCAATGTGGTGTGCAGGATGTGCGACTCGACTTCGGACGTCACGCTCGGTGTGCGCCCTGAACGCGACGCGTCTTTCAGCAGGGCAGGCAGGCCGCCTTCAATGAAGCGCCGCCGCCACAACGCCACTTGTCGGCGGTCCAGCTTGACCTCCTGGGCAATGTTCTTGTTTTGCCAACCTTGCGCCGCCAGCAGGATGACGTTGGCACGTTGCTGCACACGGGCCTCAACCCGTCTGCCTTTGGACAGCGTGAGCAACTCGGATGTGGTCTTCGCATCCAGTTCGATCGCTTCGGCAACTCGCATCGTTTCAACCTCCTTGAGAACCCGGCTCTGTCGAACATCACAAGAGCCATCAATTGCGGCGCAGTCCACCCACTCGCCCGGGGTCAGCGTATCGAAGCAATGTTCGATCCAGCGCACTCCTCGTCGCTTTACTCAAAGCTCGTTACATGCACCTGCGCTACCCGCCATAAGAATGAAAAAACAAGTGCGCGACTGTACGTCAGCGCACACAACGAACTCAGGGTGTCCTTTCATGTCGTGCTTCAACCACCAGACGTTTCCGCGCTCCATGCGAGTGCATCCCGTGCACCGGCATGGGGTCCACGCCATGAACATCTCCACACGAAAGAGGTGCTGACATGGCGCGCGCACGCACCCGTCCCTTCGAGAGGCCGCCGCCCGCCGAAAGCGGCCAGCGCACCATCGTCCCGTTCTTCAACGAACACGACCTCGCCCGCAGCCTCGCTCCCTGGGCCAACCTGAACGAACGTCAGCGACAGGCCAAGGCCTGGCTGGTGTTCACCGACCTGCTGGTGCTTGCGCTCTGCTTCGTCGCCGGGCGCCTGCCCGCCTGGCTGCTCCACGACATGAGCCTGCCGCAGGCGATGAACGTCTGGTGGGCCGCCAATGGCCACCTGCGCGTGATGCTGTTCGCCGCGATTGCCCTGACCATCGTGAGCTGGATGTGGACGGTGCAAGGCCACTACTCCGCCCACCGCCGCAAGCCCTGGTGGGACGAAACCCGCCAGTTGATCCAGGTCATCGTGCTGGCAGCGCTGCTCGACGCGATGGTCATCTACCTCGCCAAGTGGCCGCTCTCGCGCTTGTGGACCGGCGCCACCTGGGGCCTGGTGCTGATCTTCCTGCCACTGGCCCGCCTGGCCATCCGCACCTGGCTGCTGCGGGCCGGTCTGCTCACACAACCCTATGTGCTCATCGGCCACCCCGAGGACGTCGAGAAGGCCGCCGCCGCGCTCGCGAGCGAGCCGCTGCTGGGCTACAAGCCTGTGGCCGTCGTCTGCCCCGACCCCGGCGCACGGCTGGTTGAGCTCGGTGAATACGTGGCCGCACCCACCGCGCTCAGCCCCGGCGTGCGCGAGTTCCTTGCGCGGCCCGGCTCCTACCAGCTGGTGGGCGTGCTCGGCGTTCGTGACAACAACTGGCTGCGTGAACTGGCGCAGGACCTCATGCTCACCCGCGACGACCTGGTGATGGTGCCCGCGCTCGGCGGCCTGCCCATCTACGGCATGGAGGTCTCGCACTTTTTCAGTCACGACGTGTTGCTGCTGCGCGCCCGTAACAACCTCAACCGCCGCGGCCCGCAGGTGCTCAAGCGCGCGCTCGACATGGCCGGTGCTGCCGCCCTGCTGGTGCTGCTGGCGCCGCTGTTCGCCTGGGTCGCGTGGCGCATCAAGCGCGACGACGCCGGCCCGGTGTTCTTCGTGCAGAAGCGCGTGGGGGTGGACGGCCAGCTGTTCGATTTCATCAAGTTCCGCAGCATGGTGATGGACGCCGACGGTGCCCTGGAGCGCTGGAAAACCGAGAACGAAAAACTCTACGTGCAGTACCTGGCCAGCAACTTCAAGCTCGCCAACGACCCCCGCATCACCAAGATCGGCCACCTCATCCGCCGCACCAGCATCGACGAGCTGCCCCAGCTCATCAACGTCTTGCGCGGTCACATGAGCCTGGTCGGCCCGCGCCCGCTGCTGGCCCGTGAGCTGGACGAGTACGGCAAGAGCATTGCCGCCTACGGCAAGGCCCGCCCCGGCATCACCGGCCTGTGGCAGATCAGCGGGCGCAGCACCAGCACCTTCCAGCACCGCATCAACATGGACCTCTGGTACGTGCGCAACTGGTCGCTCTGGTACGACATCGTGATCATGCTGCGCACCGTGCGCGTGGTGCTCAAACAAGAAGGCGCCTGCTGATGCCCACCCACCGCTCACTGCCCACTCCCCACCGCCATGAACACACCTGAAACCATCTATGTGGCCGGCCACCGCGGCATGGTCGGCTCGGCCATCGTGCGCCAGCTGCTCGCCGCCGGCCACCCCGCCAGCCACATCCTCACGCGCACCCACGCCGAACTCAACCTGACCGACCAGGCCGCCGTTCGCGCCTTCTTCGCAAGGACCAAACCGCAGCAGGTCTACCTCGCCGCGGCCAAGGTGGGCGGCATCCACGCCAACCACACCTTTCCCGCCGACTTCATCTACCAGAACCTCATGATCGCGGCCAACGTGATCGAGGCTGCGTTCTGCAACGGCGTGCAGAAGCTGCTGTTCCTCGGATCCAGCTGCATCTACCCCAAGCTCGCTCCGCAGCCCATGAGCGAGCAAGCCCTGCTCACCGGGCTGCTCGAAGCCACCAATGAGCCCTACGCCGTGGCCAAGATCGCCGGCATCAAGCTCTGCGAAAGCTACAACCGCCAGTTCGGTGCCAGCCACGGCGTGGATTACCGCAGCGTCATGCCCACCAACCTCTATGGACCGGGCGACAACTACCACCCCGAAAACAGCCACGTCATCCCTGCGCTGATCCGCCGCTTCCACGAAGCCCGGGTGACCGGCGCGCCCGAGGTCGCCATCTGGGGCAGCGGCACACCCCTGCGCGAGTTCCTGTTTGTCGACGACATGGCATCGGCCTGCGTGCACGTGATGAACCTGCCCAAGGCGCTCTACGAGCAACACACCCAGCCCACGCTGAGCCACATCAATGTGGGCTACGGGTCGGACATGACCATCGCCGAGCTCGCCCACAGCATCGCCCACGTCACCGGCTTCGCCGGGCAGATCCGTTTTGACGCCACCAAGCCCGACGGCACCGCCCGCAAGCTCATGGACAGCAGCCGCCTGCACAGCTTGGGCTGGCAGACGCAGAAGGTCGATCTCACCAGCGGACTGGCCCTCACCTACCAGGACTTCCTGCAGCAAACCGCTCAACGACAGCACACCGCACCATGACCAAAAACCCACCCACCCACAACGTCCAGCCCAAGGTCGCCCTCATCACCGGCGTCACCGGACAGGACGGCTCCTACCTCGCCGAGCTGCTGCTCGACAAGGGCTACGTCGTGCACGGCATCAAGCGCCGCAGCAGCCAGTTCAACACCCAGCGCGTGGACCACATCTACCAGGACCCGCACATCGAGAACGCCCGCTTCAAGCTGCACTACGGCGACCTGAGCGACACCAGCAACCTGATCCGCATCGTGCAGGAAACCCAGCCCGACGAGATCTACAACCTCGGCGCGCAAAGCCATGTGGCGGTGAGCTTCGACAGCCCGGAGTACACCGCCGACGTGGACGGCCTGGGCACGCTGCGCCTGCTGGAGGCCATCCGCATCCTCGGGCTGGAAAAGAAGACCCGCTTCTACCAGGCCAGCACCTCCGAGCTCTACGGCCTGGTGCAGGAAATCCCGCAAAAGGAAACCACCCCCTTCTACCCGCGCAGCCCCTACGCCGTGGCCAAGCTCTACGCGTACTGGATCGTGGTGAACTACCGCGAGGCCTACGGCATGTACGCCTGCAACGGCATCCTGTTCAACCACGAATCCCCGCGCCGCGGCGAGACCTTCGTCACCCGCAAGGTCACGCGCGGCCTGGCCAACATCGGCCAGGGACTGGAGCACTGCCTTTACATGGGCAACCTGGACTCGCTGCGCGACTGGGGCCACGCCAAGGACTACGTGCACATGCAGTGGTTGATGCTGCAGCAGGAGCGTCCGGAAGACTTCGTCATCGCCACAGGCGTGCAGTACAGCGTTCGCCAGTTCATCGACATGGCCGCCCAAGAGCTGGGTGTGACGCTGAGCTTCGAGGGCGAGGGCGTGAACGAACAGGCCGTCGTGCAGTCGGTCGTGGGCGACCGGGCGCCCGCGCTGCAGCCCGGCCAGGTGGTCGTGAAAGTGGACCCGCGCTACTTCCGGCCCACCGAAGTGGAAACCTTGCTGGGCGACCCCACCAAGGCCAAAGCCACGCTGGGCTGGGTGCCGCAGATCGGGCTGCAGGACATGGTGGCGGAGATGGTGGTGTCCGACCTGGCCGACGCACAGCGACACGCCCTGCTGAAACACCACGGCTACGCGGTGGCCGTGACCGGCGAACACTGAACCCGTCCGCACGCCCATGTCAGCCACACGCCCCTTGCGCACACACCCACCCGTTCTGACATCGCTCGCCGGGCGTTTGGCGTCGGGTGCCGGTGCGTACGGCTATGCGCAGGTGGTCAGCATCGGCACGCAGCTGGTGTCGCTGCCGCTGTTCCTGCACTACTGGGACATGGCCACCTACGGCACCTGGCTGGCCCTCACTGCGCTGCCGTTTTACTTGTCGCTGGCCGATGCCGGCATCTCCACCGCGTCGAGCAACCAGATGATCGCTCTGATCTCGCAAGGCCAGAAGGCGCGCGCTGCCGAGGTGTTTCAGAGCGCCGTGGCCTTCCTGTTGTCCGTCTCGTTGATGGTCTTGCTGGTGGTGGGCGCCACCTTGCTGCTGCTGCCCGCCACCCTGCTGGCCGTGCCGCAATGGAAAACGGTGCTCATGCTGCTGTCGCTCAGCGTGGTGCTCAGCCTGTTCTGCAGCCTGGCCGAAGTGGTCTACAAGGCCACCGGCGGCTATGCCGCGGGCACCTACCTCGTCACCACCGGCCGGCTGGCCGACTGGGCGGGCGGCCTGCTCGGTCTGGTGCTCACCCGGAGCTTCCTCGGCGTCGCGTCGGGCGCGTTGCTCGCGCGTGCGGCCTACACGGTGCTGGCCATCGCGCTGAGCCAGCGGCGCACCGACTTTCTGCGCTGGGGCGTGCACCGCGCCAGCCTCGCCGACATCCGGCACGCCGCAGCGCCCGGCATGCTGTTCCTCTCGCTATCGCTGACCAACGCGCTGAGCCTGCAAGGCTTCACCTTGCTGGTGGCGGCCACGCTGGGCCCGGCCGCCACCGCCGTGTTCAACACCTACCGCACCGTGGCGCGCGTCGTGGTGCAGATCACCAACGGCCTGAGCAACCCGCTGTGGCCGGAACTCACCGCCCTCAACGGTCAGAAGGACGATGGCGCTTTCTGGAGGCTCTACCGCCGCGCCAACCGCCTGGGCCTGCTGATCGCCGCCGCGGGCGCGCTGCTGGTGTACCTGGTTTCTCCGTGGCTGCTGGACCTCTGGACCCACGGCCAGATTCCCTTCACCGCCACCAGCATGGCGCTGTTCCTGCTCTACGCGGCCGTGTGTTCGGCCACCCAGATTCCGCGTGTGGTGCTCATGGCCATCAACCGCCATCGCGGCCTGGCGCTGCAGAGCCTCGTGGCCGCGGTGGTCTCGCTCGGCGTGGCGTGGCTGGCCTGGCGCAGCGCCGGCATGACCGGTGTGGTGGCCGCCATGGTGCTGGGCGAGGCCCTGGTCTGGTTCACCGCCACGCGCGCCGTGCACCGCTTGCGCGCAGCGAGGGCCGCCGCATGATCTTTGACCTGCAACACAGCCCGCCACCGGACACCGCGCACGACGTGGTCATCGTCGGTGGTGGCACGGTGGCCCTGTTGCTGGCCGTGCTGCTGGAGCGCGGGGGCCAGCGCGTGCTGGTGCTGGAAACCGGCGGTGGCAGCTTCGAGGCGCCGTCGCAAGCGCTCAACGACGCCACCGTCACCGGCCGCGCGCACACCGGCATTTCCGTGGCGCGCGGGCGCGCGCTGGGGGGCACCTCCAACCTCTGGGGCGGTCAGCTCACCGGCTTCGTCCCATCGGACTTCGAAGCCCGTGCCGGTGTGGCCGATGCGCCCTGGCCCATCAGCTACGACGACCTCTTGCCCTGGTACGAAGCCGTGGCCCGGGAACTGCGCCTGGCCGATGTGCTGGACGAGTCCACGCCGCAGGCGCACAAGCTCTTCGGCGAGGGCTTCCCCGACATCCCCGGGTTCACGCTGTTCCTCACGCGCTGGCTCAAGGAACCTGCGATGGCGCGGTACTTCCGCGAACGCCTGCACAACGCGCCGAACCTCACCGTCTTGCTGCACGCGCACGCCACGGGCCTGGACCTCGCACCCGATGGAGAGCACATCACCTCGGTGCGTGTGGCCTTGCCCGACGGCACATCGCTCGCCATCCAGGGCCGGCGTTTTGTGCTGGCCAACGGCACCATCGAAATCGCCCGTCTGCTGCTCGCCAGCGCAGTCGAGCTGCCCCAGGCTCCCTGGGCGAACAACACCTGGGTGGGCGCGGGCTTCCAGGACCACCTGGAGATGCGCGGCGCCCGGGTGCATCTGCTGGACAAGCCCCGGTTCCTGCGCACCTTCCAGAACATCGTGCTCGGTGGACACAAGTACCAGCCCAAGCTGCGGCTGGACACCGGCCCGGCCACCGCCGGCACCGGGGCGGCACTCAACGTCACCGGCTACTTCGCGTTCGAGTCCAGCATCGCCGAACACCTGCAGCATCTGAAAGTGCTGGTGCGCTCGCTGATGCGCGGCGGGCTGCCTCGCCAAGGTCTCGGCCTGAACCTGGGCGAGGTGCTGCGCCACGTCAAGGGCATGGGCAGCGCCTGGGTGCCGATGATCGTGCAGTACCTGCGGCACCACCGCATCTACAACCCCGGCGACCGCGGTGTCTGGCTCGTCATGCACGCCGAACAACTGCCCCGCGACGACAGCCGCATCACGCTCGACCCCGAACGCAAGGACCGCTTCGGCATGCCGCTGGCCTCGCTGGACTGGCGCATCGGCGGCCAGCCCGAGGTGCGCGCCATGGCCGCCTTTGTGCGCCGCATCGGCGACAGCCTGCTGGCCGCCGGCCTGGCCCGGGTGGAGATCGACGCGCTGCTCGACACCGAAGACACCCGCGTGCTCGACCACGCCCGCGACACCTTCCACCAGTGCGGCGGTGCACGCATGGGCCACCACGCGGGTGACGGCGTGGTCGACAGCGAGCTGCGCGTGTTCGGCACCCGCAACCTCTTCGTGGCCGGTGCCGCCGTGTTCCGCACCTCCAGCTACGCCAACCCCACCTTCACCGCCATGGCGCTCACGGCCCGGCTGGCCGAGCGGCTGCAGCGCGAACCGGCGACCGCATGACGATGGACACCCGCACCGACCTCATCTCGCAACGGCTGGGCTTCGGCTGTGGCCGGCTCAAGGGCGGCCCCGAGAAGGCCAACGCCCTGCGGCTCGTGCACGCGGCGCTGGACCTGGGTATTCGCCACTTCGACACCGCGCCCCCCTACGGCCTGGGCATGTCCGAAACCGTGCTGGGCGAGGCCCTCCGGGGTCGGCAAGAAGCCGTCACGGTATTCACCAAGGCCGGGCTGGCCCGCCCGGCTTCGCCCGGCCTCCTGCAGACAGCGCGGGCCATCGTCAAGCCCCTGGCCCGGCACATCCCGGGTCTGCGCAGCGCCGTGCTCAAAGGCATGGCCCACCGCGCCCCGCCCGCGAACTTCAATCCCGACTTCATCGCCCGGTCCGTGGAGACCAGCCTGCGCTTGCTGCAACGCGAGCGGGTGGACGGCCTGCTGCTGCACGAGGCGCAAGCCCACGACACGCTGGCCCCCTTGAAGCCGCTGTTCGAACGCTGCATGGCCGAAGGCCGGCTGGGGGCCTATGGCAGCTCCACCGGCGAGTCACACGACCAGCTCGTGCACTTCGGCACGTTGCTGCAGTACCGCTGTCCGGCGCCCGGCCTGGACGGGGCACCAGCCGCGTCCACCGACATCCTGCATGGCGCGTTCCGCTTCACCGCACCCGCCATCACCCGGCAGATGGCTCAAGACAGCCAACTCGAAGAACAGTTGGCGAGCCTGCTGACCGTCGGCACGGACCCGACGGCGGCCACCGGCGCACTTGCACTGGCCTATGCGCTGCACCAGTTTGAGAACCGCCTGCTGTTCTCGACCAACCAGCCGCAGCGCCTGGCGACCACGCTGGAACAGGTCCGGCACATCACGGGTTCGGCTTCATGGCGGCCCACGATGCAGGTCCTTCACGCGGCCTTCAACCACACAGGTGTGCCATGCGCGGCCTGAACACACAGCTCTCGCGCTGGCTGCTGGGCGGCGCCATCTACCTCACCGGGTGGTACTACGAAGGCCCGGCGCTGCAGGCCTCCCAGATGGGCGCCATCAGCCTGCTGCTCCTGGCGGGCTTCTTCTCCGCGCTGTCCGGCGACACCCTGCGCATCCGGCCCAGCCTGGTCGAATGGCTGTTCGGCACCGCCTTCCTGTTTGCCATGCTGGTGGCGTGGATGACGGGCAACGTGCTCTCGACGATGTACGGCGCCATGCTGCTGCTGGTGCTGGTGGCCATGGCGTTCCTGATCCGGCACCGGGGTGCGGACGAGCTGATCGTTGTGTTCCGCTGGGCCTATGTGGCGCTGGTGGGCACGGTGCTCGCCCTGGAGTCACCGGCCTTGTTCGCCTCGCTCTCGGGCAGCGTGGAGCACGGCCTGGGCCTGGTGCGTTACCAACCGCTGGGCATGCACCCCAACCTGAGTGGCCTGGTCTACGGCGGTGGTGCCCTGCTGTTCCTTCAGCGCTGGCTGGCCGCGCCCACCCGGTCGCAAAAGGTCTTTGCGCTGGCGATGGTGGTGCTGTGCCTCTGTGTGTTGCTGGCCGCTTCGGCCCGCGCCGGCATGCTCGCGCTGGCCGTCGCCGGCGCAACAGGCGTCGGCTTGATCGCCTTGCGAGGCTCGCGCCGCTCGCGCATGGGCCTGGTGCTCGCGGCGCTCGTCGCCGTGGGTGTCGTCCTCTTCAACTGGGCGGCCATCAAGGACTACCTCTCCCTCATCCTGGACATCGATTCGCCCACCCGCGGCGTGGAGTCCGGCGCCACCGGGCGCACCGAGATATGGCGCGCGGGCATCGAGCTGGTGTTCTCGGACGCCTCGTTGCTGTTCGCGGGCCGTGGCATCCGCTCGGCCCTGCCCGAGATCATCGGGTTCCCGGTCGAGAGCTCGTACATCAACCTGGCGCTGGAGCACGGGATTTTCTTCGGCTCGCTCATCACGCTGGCCTTTGTCGTCACGGCCTGCCGCGCGCTTCACCACGGCCTGCCACCGGGCCAGCCCCGCTACCCGTTGTTCCTGGTGGGACTGATGTTCGTCTTCATGCTGGCCCAGTCCTTCTTCAACCGCTACCTGATCGGCGTGGGCAATCCCTACTCGCTGTGGATCCTCGTCTTGCTCCTGCAAGTGAACCTGAGGCCGATGGCCGCCGCCACCCACCGCTTGCGACCCGTTGCGCGATCTGCCTTCCCCTCACACCGCCTGGATCGGATCCCGACATGACACGCAGAACCACCGACACCACCCTCATGCTGTGCCTGGCCACGGTGTTGATCACCTTGTCGCACCTGGACGCCTTCGTGCCGGACCCCCGCATCGCCACCGGCGGCGCCATCGGCAACTCGCTGTTCTTTTTCCTCTCGGGCTATGGCCTGGCCATGAGCCTGAATGTCACCGGGTCCGACACATCCAGCCCAACGCTGCTCGCCTACCTCGGCAAGCGGCTCTCGCGCCTGTACCCCGCCGTCTTCATCGTTGCCTGCGCCATGCTTGTGACCCGTCAGATCGGCATCGCCAGCTTCACCGACCTGGTCGGCGTCTTCGTCTGGCCCACACCGTTCTGGTTCATCTCGGCGGTGGTGGTGTTCTACGTGCCGATCTTCTATCTGGCTCGCCTGCGGCCGACCGGCATCGCGATGGCGATGGCGGCCTTGCTGGTGCCGTACGTCTTCTTCTACAGCCAGCTCGACTTGTCCACCTTCGTGGTGGAAGGGCCCGATTACTTCAAGTGGATCAACTACTTCGGCATCACGCTGCTGGGCTGCCTGGTGGCCCGACTGAAGCTCACGCCCAGGTTCAGTCTCTTCACGGTCGCAGCGCTGCTGGTGTCCTTGTTGTTGTTCCTCGTCACCAAGCTCACGCTGTTCCGCCACGGCATGGGCCAGCTGCAGTTCCTGTTTCACGTCTGGCTCTACCCCATCGTCTTCTTCAGCTTTCACCTCTTCGCGTCCGAGACGGTGCTCAAGCCCCTGCGCGCCACGCCCCTGTTCCCCGCCGTTGCGCTGCTCGGAGGTCTGACGCTGGAGATCTACCTGACGCAGACCGCGTGGATCCATTGGCTCGAAGCACAGCAATACGCCTTCGACCACACCGTTCTCCTGCTCATGGCGCTGGTGCCCGTGCTGCTCTTTTCGTTGCTCACCCGCTGGCTGGCCCGGCGCATGACGGCCGGTGCAGCGCCCTTGTTCCGCAGGCACCCGGTGGATCACCCCAAACAGGTGGACCTGACATGACCTTCGTCTTCTGGCATTCCTACCTCATGTTCCACCAGGCCGCGTACATCCGCGAGCTGGCGAACATGCCCGGCAACACGGTGCACTGGTGCGTGCACGAAGCCTTGCCGCAGCGCTTCCGCGAGCGCGGCTACCCGGTGCCGGACACCGGCCGGGTCCAGGTGCACGTGGCACCCACACCGGCGCAGATCGCCGAACTGGCTTCGCTGCCCGACTCGGTGCAGGTGTTCTTTGGCCTGCGGGGTTTCGCCCTGCCGCTGGCCGCCTTCAAGGCCAGCCTGGGCCAGCCGGTGCACCGTTTCCTGATGACGGAAAACCGCTACGAGCCGGGCCCCCGCCTGCTGCCCCGCCGGTTGGTCTACACCTGGGACGCGCTGCGCTACCGCCGCCACCTGAGCGGCGTGTTCTGCATCGGCCATTCGGGCCGCTACGGTGGCGCGCGCTTCTTCTCGGCCTGCGGCTACCCGGCGGATCGCATCGTGCCGTTCATCCACGTGGTGGACAGCACGCCGGTGCAACACCTGCCGGTGCAGCGCGAGCACAAAGAAATCCTCTACGTGGGCCAGCTGATCGCACGCAAGCGGGTCGACCTGCTGCTACAGGCGTTCAGCCAGCTCGACCTGCCCTCGGCCCGCCTGCGCATCATTGGCCAGGGCGAAGAAGCGCAAAACCTCCAGCGGCTCGCCAGCCAGCTCGGCGTGGCCGAGCGGGTGCGCTTCTCGCCGGGCCTGCCCAACGCCGAGACCGTGGCGGCCATGGCCGCTGCCGACGTGCTGGTGCTGCCCAGCCGGTTCGACGGCTGGGGCGCGGTGGTCAACGAAGCCCTGATGGTGGGCACCCCGGTCATTTGCAGCGACCGCTGCGGCGCCAGCGACGTGATCGAGCAGGGCCGCAACGGATATGTGTTCGAGGCCGGCAACGCCAGCGCACTGGGGGGCCACCTGCAACGATTCTTTGAGGACTTCCAGTGGGACCGGTCGGCGCTGGCAGGCGCCGAGTCCGTGCGCCTGGGCGGCGCGGCGGTGGCCGCGCGCTTTCAGCGCAACGTCCGGCGTCTGCTCGCCACCAGCCCGGCCACCACGCCGAGCGGCACAACCTCCCCTCCAAAGATGTTGAAAAAATGAACGTCGGCATCCTCACCTTCCACTTCAGCGACAACTACGGTGCGGCGCTGCAAGCCTATGCCTTGCGCCGCTGGATGACCGAGCAGGGTCACCACGCGAGCTTCATCGACTACCGCCCGGCCCACATCGAACACGGTGGCAGCCTGTGCCTGCCCACGTCGCCCGCCAGGCTCAAGGCCAACCTGAAGGTGGTGTACCTCGCGGTCTCGTCCTTCATCCACGAGCACTTCGGGAACAAAGGCCAGAAAGACAAGTTCATCCGCTTCCGGGAACAGTTTCTGGATGTGAGGCCCGATGCCGCACCCACCGACAACGGCGCTTCGCTCGCTGCGGCGCGCTCGTTCGACCTCATCGTCGCGGGCAGCGACCAGATCTGGAGCCCGTCACAGCATTTCGGTTTTGACGCGAACTACTTTCTGGCCTTCGCCAAGCGGTTCCCCGCCCGCAAGATTTCGTACGCCGCCAGCTTTGGCCGGGACCGGGTGTCCCCGTCGGAAGCCGCGCAGCTGCCGCCCTTGCTGCGCAACTTCGATGCGATCTCCGTGCGCGAAGCCTCGGGCGTCACGCTGGTCGAGCGGGCCACCGGACGCAAGCCCGCCAACGTGCCCGACCCCACGCTGCTGCACAGCGACTACGCGGAACTGACCGACAGCGCGCCACCCGGCGACGACGCCCCTTACCTCTTCTGCTACGGGCTGCGCTCGCCCGACAACATCCGTCAAACGGCCGAACTGGTGGCGCAACAACTGGGCTGCCCCATCCGATCGCCGCACAACCCCCACCGCCGCTGGGTGGAAATCGGCAACACGGTGTACCCCGACCCCGGCGAGTGGGTCTCCCTGATCCGCAACGCAAGCTTTGTCGTGACCAACTCGTTCCACGGCACCGTCTTCTCGCTGCTGTTCAAGAAGCCCTTCATCGTGGCCGGACTGACCGGGGAAAAAGCGGCCGCCAACGCCCGCGCCCTCAACCTGCTGCGCGCGGTGGGACTGGAAAGCCGCTTTGCGCCGGCGTTCTCGCCGCAGAACACCCAGGCCCTGATGGCCAGGGACATCGATTGGGCCGACGTGGACCAGCGCCTGGCGGACCTGCGGCAAGCCGGCAATGCGTTCCTGAGCACGCAGCTGAAGGCGGTGGCCCCATGAGCGAATCGCTCAACGATGTCACGCGCGACTTCCGCTCGCTGCGCTACCGCAGCGACTTCAGCACCGCGGCCAAGCTGCGGCGCTTCGCGTGGGAGGTGGTGTGGCTGCTGGCCTTCCGGCCCACGCCGCGCTGGGCGCTGCACGGGTGGCGGCGACAGCTGCTGCGCTGGTTCGGTGCCGACATCGGTGAGGGCTGCCGCATCGCGCCCAGCTGCCGCGTGTGGGCCCCGTGGAACCTCGCCATGGGCGCGTTCTCGGCCCTGGGTGACGGCGTGGACTGCTACAGCATGGGCCGCATCACGCTGGGCTCCAAGGTCGCGGTGAGCCAGCGCACTTTCCTGTGCGCCGGTTCGCACGACATCCGTTCCCTGTCCCGGCCCCTGATCACCGGTCCCATCGTGATCGAGGACCACGTGTGGATCGCGGCGGAGTGTTTTGTGCACCCGGACGTGGTGATCCGGGAAGGTGCCGTGATCGGCGCGCGCTCGGTGGTGCTCAAGGAGATGCCGGCCTGGTCGGTGTGCGCCGGCAACCCGTGCCGAAAGATCAAGGACCGTGTGGTGAAGGAACGCCATGTTTGACAAACTGGCCAAGGTGGTCGGCATTTTCAGCGAAGCCCTGCGCGACGCGGTGCTGTTCCTGCGCTTCAACTCGTATTCGCCGCTGGTGGACCAGTCCCGGCGCGCGTTCTACAAAATCATCATCGAGGCCCACACGATCGAGAAGGGCCTCTCGCTGCCGAACCCGAAATTGCTGTTCGGCCAGGACAAGGTCCGTTTTGTGATGGCCGCGCTGTCGCGCTACGACCTGCAGCACTCGGCCGTGCCGGCCCACATGTCGCTGGGTGCGCTGGACGCCTATGTGAAGTTCCATGCCAAGGCGGGCGCGTCCGACCCCTTGCTCGACGAGATCGCCGGTTACCTGACCACGTGGGAAGCGAAGTTGCCCCGGCCCTGGAAGGGGGGCACGCGGGACTACTCGTTCAATGGCCAGCCGCCCAGCAGCCTGCAGCACCTGATGGCCAGCCGCTCCAGCATCCGCACGATGCAGTCCACACCGCTGCACCCCGACCGGATCAGGGAGGCGATTGCGCTCGCGCAACTGGCGCCCTCGCAATGCAACCGCCAGTCCTCCCGCGTGCATGCCTACCAGGACCCCGAGCGCATCCAGGCGCTGCTCGCGCTGCAGGGCGGCTCGCGCGGTTTTGCAGGGTCGGTCGGCAACCTGTTTGTGGTGACGTCGGAGATCTGCGCCTGGGGCGGGCCGGGCCAACGCAACCAGGCCTATGTCGACGGTGCGCTGTTCGCCATGTGCCTGATGTTTGCCTGCCGCTCGATGGGCTGGGGCGCCTGCCCGCTCAACCTGGCCATCAACCACAAGACCGAGTCCGCGATCCGCAGCGCGGGCGGCATACCGGCCGGTGAGCGGCTGATCATGATGATCGCCTTCGGTGAACCCATCGCCCCCGACACCCGGGTCGCTTTTTCGCCGAGAAGGCCGGTGGCGGAAATCGCCACGCTGCACGCATGAGGACACGGCCATGAGCATCACCGCCATCATCCTCACGTACAACGAGGCCCTGCACATCGAGCGCGCCATCCGGTCCATCCAGGCGTTCACCGACCAGATCTGCGTGGTGGACTCCGGCTCCACCGACAGCACCACCGACATCGCAAGAGAGCTCGGGGCCGAGGTCCACACGCACGCCTTCGTCAACCAGGCCAGACAGTTCCAGTGGGCGCTCGACACGCTGACCATCCGTGGCGACTGGGTGCTGCGGCTCGATGCCGACGAGATCATCGAACCCGACCTCGCGCGCGAGATCACCGAACAACTGCCCCAGCTGCCGGCCGAGGTGGTGGGCGTCAACCTCAAGCGCAAGCACATCTTCATGGACCGCTGGGTGCGGCACGGCGGGCGTTACCCGCTCGTGATGCTGCGGCTCTGGCGCCACGGGCACGGCCGCATCGAAGACCGCTGGATGGACGAGCACATGGTGGTCTGGGGCGGGCGCACGGTCACCTTCGACGGTGGCTTTGCCGACCACAACCTCAACGACCTGAGCTACTTCGTCGATAAGCACAACAAGTACGCGACGCGCGAAGCCATCGAGGTGCTGAACCAGCGGCTCGGCCTGTTCGGCCGGGACAAAGGGCTCAACGCCCACAGCGCCTCGTTCCAGGCCTCGTCCAAGCGCTGGGTCAAGGAGCGCATCTACAACCGCATTCCCTTCACCGTCAGCGCCACCCTCTACTTCCTGTGGCGCTACATCTTCCAGCTGGGTTTTCTGGACGGCCGCAGCGGACTGGTCTACCACTTCCTGCAGGGCTTCTGGTACCGCTTTCTGGTGGGCGCCAGGCTCATGGAGCTGGAGCGGGCCATGGCCCACCTCGACGACAAGGCCGCCATCTGCGCCGAGCTGAGCCGCTTGACCGGACACAAGCTGGTGGCGCAGAGCGCGCCTGTGGCGAAGCCGGCCCTTCACGACGACCGCCTGGCGGCCCGACCCTGACCCAGGACCTCCATGCGCACACCCATCCGATTCCCACCGACACCGCTGCTGCTCGCAGCCCTGTGCCTGACCGCGTCCGCCGCGGCGCAGGCCAGCGACCACCTGATCTGCAAGGACGCCACCACACCCGAGGGCGCCACCCAGGTGGGCGCCTTGCAGCCGCTGTTCCGCGATTGCCCACGCATCACCGACATCGATTTCACCGGGCGTGCCGACGGTCACAAGTTCTACAGCGGCGTCTACACGGGGCCGCCCAAGGACCGCAGCTTTTACGAACAGGCCGACGACGGCGTGCTGATGCAGCGCGGCGGCGTGCTGGCCACCGTGAAGACGAGCTCGTTTCCGGGCCGGTTCCCCCTGCTCAGCGGGGCAAGGCCGTTCTACATCGAAGCCCAGGTGGCGACCTCGTCCAACCACCGGGACAACTTCCCGGCCATCTGGCTCATGCCGATCGAACACAACGCCCGCATGGAAGACGTGTACGAAGGCGATCCGAAAAGTTTCGAGCGCTGGTTCGAGCTGGACATCGACGAAGGCGGCTTCGGACCGGGCGGCCACCACACCGCCATCTCGTGGTCCGGCATCTGGCCCCACTACAAGAAGATCCAGAACCCCAACCCGACGTCGAAGGTCCCGCTGGACCGAACCCAGCCCAACGTCTTCGGCGTGTCGTACTCACCCGACACGCTGACCGTGCGCTGGTGGCTGAACGGCCGGCCCGTGCTGGAGGCGACACAACCCCACGTGCCCGAGATCGCGCGGCGGCAGAACTTCTATCTGATCGTTTCGGCGCAAAGCCACAAGAACATCAGCCACTACCAGATGAAGCTGCTGGGCGTGCGCGCCTTCGTGGGCGACGCCACGACCGCCAGCGGCGGGGCCACAGTGCCCGCACGCAGAGCCAAGGGGTCGCCGTGAAGCTGCTTTTCTACGGCATCAACTTCGCCCCCGAACTCACCGGCATCGGCAAGTACACCGGCGAGATGGCGCAGTGGCTGGCTCACGCGGGGCACGAGGTGCGCGTCATCACCGCACCGCCGTACTACCCGGCCTGGAAGGTGGGCGACGGCCACAGCGCCAGCGCGTACCGCACCGAGTCGTGGCAGGGTGTTCGGGTGATGCGCACGCCGCTGTGGGTGCCCGAGCAGCCGGGCGGCCTCAAGCGCCTGCTGCACCTGGCCAGCTTTACGCTGAGCAGCCTGCCGGTGCTGTGCGCCCAATGGCGCTGGAAGCCCGACGTGGTGTGGGTGGTGGAGCCGCCCTTGATGTGTGCGCCGGCCGCGGCGGCGTTTGCATCGCTGCGCGGCGCCAGGAGCTGGCTGCACATTCAGGACTACGAGGTGGACGCCGCGTTCGACCTCGGCCTGATCCAGGGCGCCACGCTGCGCCGCTGGGTGCAGCGGGCCGAGCGCTGGCTGATGCGCCGCTTCGACCGCGTCTCGACCATTTCCGGCCGCATGGCAGACCGTGCCCGGTCCAAGGGCGTGGAACCTGCGCGCGTGGTGCACTTCCCGAACTGGGTGGACATCAGCGGCATCACACCGCTGGCAGCACCCAGTGCCTACCGGGCCGAGCTCGGCCTGGCGCCCGACGCCGTGGTGGCCCTGTACTCCGGCAACATGGGCAACAAACAGGGGCTGGACATCCTCGCCGACGTGGCCCGCCTGCTGCAGGACGAGCCGCGCATCCAGTTCGTGCTGGGCGGCAACGGCTCGGGCCGGGCCGACCTGCAGGCGCGTTGCGCCGGCCTGAACAACGTGCGCTTTCTGGACCTGCAGCCGCTGGAGCGGCTGAACGACTGGCTGGGCCTGGCCGATGTGCACCTGCTGCCCCAGCGGGCCGACGCGGCCGATCTGGTGATGCCCTCCAAGCTCACCGGCATGCTGGCCAGCGGTCGCGCCGTGCTCGCCACCGCCTTGTCCCACACCGAGCTGTGCCGGGTGGTTGAGCACGACGCCGTGTGCGGCGTCGTGGTGCCGCCGGAGAACCCGGTCGCCATGGCCCACGCGCTGCGTGCATTGGCATCGGACCCGACGCGCCGCGCCACGCTCGGCGCCAACGGCCGTCGCCACGCCGAAGCCGAAATGAGCCAGGACGTGATCCTGCGCCGGTTCGAGACGCAGTTGCGCGAACTCGTGCAACCCACAGGAGCGCTGCATGACCGCCCCGCTCCGTCATGACCATTTGGCAACCCTGCCTGAAAGGAGACGCACCATGCGCCACCACCCCTTCCTGACATTCAATCCCTGGGCCCTGGGCCTGCTCGCCGTGGCAGCGGCCCTGCCGCTGCGGGCGCAGACACCCCCGGCCACCGACGCGGTGAGCGTCATCGCATCGCCGAACGCGCCCATCGCCGTCCCGTCCACCGCCGGCACCGACTACCGCATCTCGTCCAACGACCTGATGGAGTTCGACGTGTTCGGCGTGCCCGACATGAAGCGCGATGTGCGCGTGAACGCATCGGGCGAGATCACGCTGCCGCTCATTGGCCAGGTGAAGGTAGCGGGCCTCACGGCACAGGCCGCGGAACAGCTGATCGCCGCGAAGTTCGAGGAGAAATACCTGCGCGACCCGCAGGTCTCGCTCTTCATCAAGGAGTTCACCACGCAGCGCGTCGCCATTGAAGGCGCGGTGATCCGGCCGGGCATCTATCCCATGACGGGACAGCTCACGCTGCTGCGCGCCCTGGCGCTCTCGGGCGGCTTCGCGCCCTACGCCGACATCAAGCAGATCGTCGTCTACCGCAACGGTGCGGACGGGGTACGCGAACAGTTCATCCACGACCTCGACAAGGTGCGCTCGGGCCAGGAGATGGACCCGACCATCCGCTCGGACGACGTGATCGTGGTCCAGCGCAACGCCAGCCGGACAGCGCTGCGGGACTCGCTCTTCGGCGACATCCTGAGCACGCTCAACCCCTTCAAGTAACAGGGCTGCACACCATGGCTTACCCAGACCAACACCCATCGCCCGCCGTGCCCGGCCCCCGGGGCGCACTGGCCCTGCGCCGCGAAGGCGCCCTCTCCGACCACCTGCTGGCCCGGGGCGAACCCGAATCGATCACCGACGACCGCATCGACCTCAAGACACTCTGGCGCGCCGGGGTCAAACACAAATGGACCATCGTGGGGATCGCGGCCCTGTGCACCGTGGCCGCCGTGCTGTACACGCTGCGCATCGCCCCGCTCTACCAGAGCGCGGCCCTGCTGCAGATCGACCGCGTGGCGCAAAAGGTGGTGGGCTTCAACGCCGAGGTCGAGCTCGACGAGGGCCCCGCGTCCGACCAACTGCAGCTGCGCACACAGATCGAACTGCTCAAGAGCCGCAGCCTGGCCGAACGCGTGATCGACGAGCTCGGCCTGTACAAGCCGGGTGCACCGCCCGCCGCGCCCGACCCGTCGGGTGACGTCGATGCCGTGGGGCCGACCGGCTCGGAGCCGGTCGACCAGGCCCTGGCCTGGGCTGTCCAGGGATGGGGCCAGCTGCGCGCGCTGGTGGCCCCGCCGCCCGTGGACAGCGGCACGCTCAGCCGGGCGGCGGCCGTGGCGCAGTTCAAACAAGCGATCACGGTGGAGCCGATCCGCAACTCGCGCCTGGTCGAGGTGCGGGTGCTCAACGCCGACCCGGCGCTGGCCGCCCACATTGCCAACACCATGGCCAAGGCCTTCATCGCCACCAACATCGAGCGCAAGCTGCATTCGTCGATCTACGCGCGGGAATTTCTGGAAGAACAGATCCGCCAGACCAAGGCCAAGCTCGAAGACAGCGAGCGCGTGATCAACACCTACGCGAAGAAGAACGAGATCCTGAACCTGGGCGACAAGGGCAGTGCCGCCACCCAGACCTTTGTGGACTTCTCTGCCGCGCTGGCCAAGGCCGAGCAGGACCGCATCAAGGCCGAGACGCAATACAACCAGGTGCGGCTCAACCCCGAGAGCGCGCCGCAGGCGGTGGTCAACGAGGCCATCCGGGCCTACAAGGAGCAGCGCGCCCGGCTGGAAGCCGACTACGCCAAGAACCTGGCCATCTACAAGCCGGACTACCCCGCCATGGTGCAGGCGCGGGCCCAGATCGCCGATCTGGAAGCGCGCATCAAGACCGAGGTAAACAACATCCTGGCCAGCATCCAGGGGCAGTACATCGCCGCCCGACGAACCGAAGAACAGCTCAAGGCCAAGGTGTCCAGCAGCCGCAGCGAGGTGCTCAACGTGCAGGACCGCAGCGTGGACATGAACCTGCTGAGCCGCGAGCTCGACACCAACCGGCAGGTGTACGACAGCCTGCTGCAGCGCCTGAAAGAGGTGAGCGTGACCGCGGGCATCACCACCAACAACGTGAGCATCGTGGACGAGGCCTCGGTGCCGCTGCTCCCGGCCAGCCCCAACCTGAAAATCAACGTCGGCCTGGGCATGATGCTGGGCCTGTTCCTGGGCCTGCTCGCGGCCCTGTTGCGCGAGCAGCTGGACGATTCGGTGAAGCACGCCAACGAGATCGAAGGCCTGTACCACCTGCCCCTGCTGGGCCTGATTCCGTTCACCAAACCCGAGAAGGGCCGCAAGGAACCGGTGGCCCTGCTGGCGCACCGCGAGCCGCGCAGCACCTTTGCCGAGTCGTACCGCTCGATGCGCACGGCGCTGCAGTTCAGCACCGCCGATGGCGCACCCCAGCGCTTCATGGTGACCAGTTGCGGCAAGGGCGAGGGCAAGACCACCACCGCGCTCGCGCTGGCCATCAACTTCGCGCAGCTGGGCCAGAAGGTCTTGCTGATCGACGCCGACATGCGCAAGGGCTGGGTGCACTCGATGCTCAACATGTCCAACGAGCGCGGCCTCTCGAACCTGCTGAGCGGGGACCGCAACACCGAGGGGCTGATCCGGGACACGGCGGTCACCAACCTCGCCGTGATCACAGCGGGCCCGGTGCCGCCCGACCCGGTGGAACTGCTGATGGGTCCGCGGTTGGGCCTGCTGCTGGAGAAGGCCCAGGCCATGGGCTACCACCAGATCGTGATCGACGGACCGCCCCTGCTGGGCATTGCCGATGCGATCGTGCTGGGCAACCAGATCCAGAACATCGTGTTTGCCGTGAAGGCGGGCGGCACGCGCAAGGACAGCATCAAGGACGCCCTGCGCCGCCTGCGCAACGCAGGCCTGGCCCCCATGGGCATGGTGCTCACGCACGCGCGCAACGAACACACCAGCGACTACGCCTACGCGGCCTACTACGGCGATGGCTACAACGACCGCCACACCCCCCGCGCAGCCCGGTCGAACCCGGTGGCGGGCGCGAACCCGCCACCGATGCCGCTGCCCGGCGGCAGCCGCATCGAGCCCACGCTGGACCCGTCGTCCGCATGACCCCGCCCGACTGGAGCAGTGTGCTACCCAGGCTGATGGCCTTCGAGCGATCGCCCGGGCTCTACCGGGTTGTGCTGCGCGAGCCACGCCCGCTGTTCGAGCACATCGGCAGCGTGATGCTGCTCGCCACCGGGCGCCCGGTGGCCAGCCTGCCCGAGGCCACCGCCAACGCACACGAGCTGCGCCGCGCCGCGCGCTTTTTTGTGCGCACGGTGATGCTGCGCCCGGGCTCGGACCCCTTCACGCTGCTGGGCCTGCCCCCGGACTTCGAGGCGGCGCAATTGCGCGAGCACTACCGGCTGATGATCCGCCTCACGCACCCCGACTTTGGCGCCACCGCCGAAGGCTGGCCGGTCGACGCGGCCACGCGGGTCAACCTGGCCCACGACCTGCTCTCGTGCCCCGAGAAGCGCGCCGCCTGGGCCAAGGCGCTGCACACACGACCGCTGCTGCGCCGTCGGCTGATGCGACCATGATCGATCTGCACAGCCACATCCTGCCGGGCATCGACGACGGGGCCAAGACGCTGGACGAGTCGCTGGCCATGGCGCGCATCGCCGTGGACGACGGCATCCACACCATGGCCTGCACGCCGCACATCTACCCCGGCATGTACATGAACGACGGGCCGGGCATCGCGCAGGCCTGCGCCCGCCTGCAGGCCGAGCTGGACCAGAGAGACATAACGCTCAAGCTGGTGGTGGGGGCGGACGTGCACCTGGTGCCGGGCCTGATCGACGGCCTCAAGAGCGGGCAGGTGCCCACGCTGCACGGCTCGCGTTACTTCTTGCTGGAGCCTTCGCACACCACGCCACCGCCGCAGCTGGAAGCCTCGGTGTTCCACCTGATCACCGAGGGCTACACGCCCATCATCACGCACCCCGAACGGCTGTCGTGGGTGGAGAGCCATTACCCGGTGTTCCTGCGGCTGATCGAACAAGGTGCGTGGATGCAGGTGACGGCGGGCGCGCTGACGGGCGTGTTCGGCAAACGTGCGCGCTACTGGGGCGAACGCTTCATCGGCGAAGGCCACACCCACCTGCTGGCCACCGATGCCCACTCCACCGGCCGGCGTCTGCCGCGCCTGACCGAAGGACTGGCCGTGGCGCGCCGTCTGGTGGGCGACCAGGAAGCCAGCCGCCTGGTGAACGAGCGGCCGGCGGCGGTGCTGGACAACCTGCCGCCGCAGGACTTTGGGTTGACGCCGATGGAGGCGGTTCGGCCTTCGGTGATCAGCACGTGGTTTTCACGGCGTCGCGCGTCGCTCTAGAAGAGGACGGGAAAGGCGGCTTGCAACAGAGGATCGTGTGTGGGTCAGGCGTCACCACGCGCGAGGCTGCGTTGAACGTTTTCTTCCTCGGCAACCGCCCGGTTGAACTCTTGCAGGCCGAACAGGTTCAGGACCCGTTTGAACTGCGATGCAACGGCAGGCTTCAGTGCGGCCAATCGCTTGCACGCGTCCAAAGACGCCTTCTCCAGTTCCGGGCTGGAGCAGGTCTTGTAGACCAGGCCCCAAGCTTCCGCCTGCTGTGCAGTGAACTCGTCACCGAGCAGCATCAAGGCCTTGGCGCGCGTCAACCCGACCGCGGCAGGAAGGGTGGCGACCAGACCACCGGTCACGAAGACCCCGAGCGATGCCTCCGGAAGCTTGAATCTGGTGTCATCTGCAGCGAAGACGATGTCTGCATCGAGCATCCACTCAAGACCCGCTCCGACAGTCCATCCGTGCACGACTGCGACCACTGGTTTGGGGCTCTGCACGATCGATCGGGCGACCGCCTGCACCAGTTCAAGATCCCTGTCCGTGGGCGCTTCGCTCACGTCGCGGCCCGCACAGAACGCACGTCCATTGCCTCGCAGGCGGATGGTTCGTACCGACGAATCCAGTGCCGCGGAGTCAAGCGCCAGCCTCAAGGAAGCCGCCAGTTCATTGTCAATCGCGTTGAGCTTGCCCGGGCGGTTCAAGATCAGTGTCAAGACGCCGTCGTGGCGCTCAATCAGTAGCTTCGGCACAGTCATGACGGGAGCGTATCAGGCTGCGGCTCGACGGGGACTGTTGGGCAACGCCTGCACCTCCCGCCAAAACGGGAGCTGAGCTGATCGATTTCGCATGATCACGGCACGCCGCTCAGACTTTCACTTCAACCACCTGTTCGAAGCCGCCGAAGATCATGCGTTTGCCGTCGAAGGGCATGGGTGGGTTGCCGGGGTTGGACGGGTCCATGCGCGGGTCTTCCATCATCTTCTTCATGCCGGCGTCGCGCGTGGCTTTGTCCGGCCACTCGACCCACGAAAAGGCCACCGTCTCGTCGGCCGTGGCCTGCACTGCGCGGCGGAAGTCGGTGACCTTGCCGTCGGGGACGTCGTCGCCCCAGCCCTCGATCACGCGGAGGGCGCCCAGCTCGATGAACAGGCCGTCGAAGTGGCGCGCGTGCTCGATGAACTTCTGCTTGTTGGCGGTGGGGACCGCGATCACGAAACCGTCGATGTAGGACATGTCTTCTCTCCTGTGGGGTTGACCGGTCGGCACGCCCGCCTGTGGGCGCTCCGTACCCATCGACGAACGACGGTACGCCAAATCGACATGGCCCGCCAGGCCGAAGACACGCGCCGTGCGGCGGCCACCTGGGCAGGCGCCGGCTGGTGCGTCAGCGCGGCACCAGCACCCACATCTGCAGCGGCTGTTTGAGCGCCGCCGCCGTGAGGTAGGCCTCGTCGCTCCAGCCACCCCAGCCGGTGAACAGGTCGGCGCGCACGGCGCCCACGATGGCGCCGCCCGTGTCCTGCGCCATCACCAGCTTCTGCACGTTCAAGGTCGGTCCTGTGGAGGCCAGCCACACGGGGGTGCCGTAGGGAATGCTTTGCGGGTCCACCGCGATCGAGCGGCCGGGCGTGAGCGGCACACCTTGCGCGCCGCGTGGACCAAAGCGCGCGTCGAACTCCGACAAGGCTTCCTCGCGGAAAAACACGGTGCGCGGGTTGCTCCACAACATCTCGTTGAGGCGCTGCGGGTTCTGCGCGGCCCAGGCCTTGATGGACGACCACGAGGCTTCGCGGATCGCGCCCTGGTCGAGCAGCCAGCGGCCCACGCTTTGGTAGGGCTGGCCGTTGTGCGCGGCGAAGGCCACGCGCACCTGGCGCGCACCGCCGTCGGCCTCCACCACATTCAACCGGCCCGAACCCTGGATCTGCAGGATCAGCGCGTCGATGGGATCGGCCAGCCAGGCCACCGCGCGGCCTTGCAGCGCGGCCTGCGCAGCGGGCAAGGTGTCGATCTCCTGGCGGCTGTACCAGGGCTGACCGTTGCGCAGGCCGGCGGGTGGTGCGTAGAGGGGCGTGCGGTGCGTGGCGGTGGGCACGCGGCTGGCCGCCATGATGGGTTCGTAGTAGCCGGTGAGCAGGCCGTCGGGCAGGCTGCCGTCGGGCTCGGTGACGCGGTAGGGCTGGAAGCGGCGCATCACCCAGGCCTGCTGTTCGGCGGGGGTGCCGATGGCGAGCTGGCGCAACTCGGCGCAGGGGCCGGCCTGGCCGGGTGCCGGCCGCTCGCAGCCGCGCACCCAGGCGTTCCAGGCTTCGTGCAGACTGTCTTGTCCCCAGCCCGGCAGTTCGCTCCAGGGCACCCGCGTCCAGCGGCTCTTGCCCCGCTGGATCGCGGGCGGCAGGGCACCGGCGTCCACCGGCGCGGTGACCACGGCGGGGCTGGGCCGGGTGCCGGGTGCGGGGCTCTGCACCGGGCTGATGGCGCAGGAGGCCAGGCTTCCTACAATCACCCCGCTCGCTCCCACCCGAATGAACGTCTGAAACAACCGACCGAACCGATCCATGACCTTGTTGTTGCTTGAAGCGCTCGGCGCGCTGGTGTTGTTGGTGTTCATCGTGTGGTGGACCATGTTTTCAGGGCGCAAGGGTGGCGAGTTGCCCGAGGAAGTGGAGCGCCAGAAGCTCGAGCAGCTTCCGGGCAAGGACCAGCCGGACGACCGCTGAAGCGGGCGGGGGCCGTCAAGGGCGCAAGGCATTGGCCAGCTCCACGGCCGACTTCACGCCCATCTTGTCGAACACGCGCGAGCGGTGAACTTCCACCGTGCGCACGCTGATGTTGAGCTGGTCGGCCACGAGCTTGTTGGGCAGGCCGGCGACCACCAGGTCCATCACCGCGCGCTCGCGCTCGGTGAGGCTTTCCAGCCGCTGCTGCAGCTCGCGCTGCACGCGGCGTTGGGCCAGCACCTGGGCCGACTGCTCCAGCGCGCGCTCCACACGGTCGACCAGCGCGTTGTCGGAAAACGGCTTCTCGCAAAAATCGAAAGCCCCGCGCTTGACCGCGTCCACCGCGGTGGCCACGTCGGCGTGGCCCGAGAGAAAGATCACCGGCAGACACGCGCGCCAGGGCAGGGCCTGCAAGAGTTCAAACGCCGCCAGCCCGCTCATGCCGGGCATGCGCACGTCCAGCAGCACGCAGCAAGGCGCGGAGGGTTCGTGCTGCAGCACACTGGCGTCGGCCAGAAAGGACTCGGCGCTGTCGTAGCCGTCGCTCACCAGCCGACGCGTGCGCAGCAACCAGGCCAGCGCCTCGCGCACGCCCGCATCGTCATCAACCAGGTAGATCTTGGCGTCGAGGTGCGGGGTCATGGCCGTGATGATAGGTGGGCCGGCAGCGTGAAGCGGAACACGGTGCCACGCGGCTGGTTGGGCTCGTAGGTCAAGGCACCGCCGTGCTGCTCGATCACCGTGCGGCACAGGCTCAGCCCCAGGCCCATGCCCTCCGTGCGGGTGGTAAAAAAAGGCGTGAAGAGCTTGGCCTGCACCTCGGGGCTCAGTCCCAGTCCGTGGTCGCTCACCTCGAAGGTGATCCATGCCTTGTGCTGATCACCGCCCGGGCGCAAGCCCGAGTGCAACCGCGTCTGGTGCACCGCGATGCGCAGCACCCGCGCGCCCTGGCCCAGCGCCGGATCGCCCTGCGGCATCGCCTGCATGCCGTTGCGCGCGAGGTTGAGCAGCACCTGCTCGACCATGGTGCGGTCGCAATGCACAGCGGGACAGCCCGGCGCGATGCCGATCTGCAACTGGATGCCCTGCTTTTTGGCCTGCAACACCAGCAGGGGCTGGATCGCGTCCATCAGATCCTGCGGACTCACCGCCTCGCGCACCTGCTCGCGCCGCCGAACAAAGTCGGCCACGCTCTTGATCACGCGCCCCGCGCGCTCGGCCTGTTCGCTGATGCGTTTCATGGCCTGCGACAGGTCGGCCTGCGGCACCGACGCCGCGGGTTGCTCCAGCAGGTTCATGGCACCGCTGGCGTAACTGGAAATCGCGGCCAGCGGCTGGTTGAGTTCGTGGCTGAGCAGCGAGGCCATCTCGCCCACCGTGGCCAGGCGGGCGGTAGCCTGCAGCCGCTCCTGCGAGGTGCGGTTGAGGTCTTCCACCCGGCGCTGTTCGGTGAGGTCGAGGATGGCGCTCATGAAACCGGTCTGCTTGCCCTGCGCATCGATCAGCGGCGCTTCGATGATGAGCACCGGAAAACGCGTGCCGTCGCTGCGCTGGAACACCGACTCGTAACCTTCGCGTGGCAGCGTCTGGCCCGCCAGTCGCACCAGCTGGCGCTGCTGGTATTCGTCCACCAGCTCGGGCGGCCACCAGGGCGCGGGCAGGCCGGTGCCGATGAGCTGTTCGGCGCTCAGCCCCACCATTTCGCAAAACGCCGGGTTCACATAGGTGATGCGCCCGGTCATGTCGCGCGCGCGCAGCCCGGTCACGAGCGAGTCTTCCATGGCCTTGCGAAACGCCAGCGCATCGGCCACACCGAGCTCGGCACGCTGGCGCAGGCGTGTGTCGCGCGCCAGCAGGGCCAGCACGGCCAGCAATGCCAGCGAGAGCGCGCTGATCACGGCGGTGAGCACGTTGGGAAACAGCCCGCCCACCAGGCGCGGGCTCTGCAATTGCAGGATCAGCGTGTGCCCCGGCAGCTCGAGCACGGCGTTGGCACTCAACGTGCGCCGC
Source organism: Hydrogenophaga sp. RAC07 (assembly GCF_001713375.1). Lineage (NCBI taxonomy): Bacteria > Pseudomonadati > Pseudomonadota > Betaproteobacteria > Burkholderiales > Comamonadaceae > Hydrogenophaga > Hydrogenophaga sp. RAC07. Next base: position 4,460,199 of record NZ_CP016449.1, on the reverse strand, counting down.
GTGCCGGGCACCATGCGGTGCAGCGCCAGGCGGGTGCCGTCGGCGTCGTTGAACGACAGGCCGCGGCTGCGCAGGGCGTCGGGCCGGGTGAACTCGGACAGGATGCCGGGCAGGGAGTAGGTGGCCACCAGAAAACCGTTGGGCACACCCGAGCGCACCACCGGCATGCACATCTCCATGAGCTCCAGGCCCAGGCCGTCGCGCATGGGCCAGAAGTAGCTCGACGAGTACGCCGGGCCCGACTGGCGCTGCGCGTTGTCGCAGGCCAGCTTCACGTCGGCCACGGCGCGCGTGCGGTCCAGGTAGGCGAACACATCGCTGAGGTAAGGCGTGTCGCGGTGGCTGATGATGCGTTGCGCGTTGTCGCGCCACTCCAGGCGCACCAGCTCGCGGTGTTGTGCCAGCAGCTCGGCGGCGGGCGCGCTCCAGCTGTCGGCGGTGGGGGACACGCTGTTGAGCGATTGCAGCGTCTGTACATTGCGCACGAGCTCGTTGCGGATGTCGCCGACCACCGCCGCGGCTTCCTGTTCCAGCGCCTGCTGGTCGCGCGCCTCTTCGTACTCGCGCGTCAGGAACACGAGCACCACCAACAGCGCCACCACCAGGAGCAGCAGCGTGGCCCACAACGCCCAGCGGCGCGAACCGGTGTCGTTGCGCTCGGTGGCGTGCCCCTCGCTCACTGAAGCGCCTTCGCGGCTCAAAGGCGGCGGTGTTGCAGCGAAGGCAACTGCTCGCGCACGCTGCGCAACTGCTCGAAGTCCAGCTCGGCCGTGACCACGCCCGGGCCTTCGGCCTGCAGGGCCATCACACCGCCCCAGGGGTCGATGACCATGGTGTGGCCCCAGGTGCGCCGGCCGTTTTCGTGCACACCGCCTTGTGCACTCGCGATCACGAAGGCCTGGTTTTCGATGGCGCGCGCGCGCAGCAACACCTCCCAGTGCGCCTGGCCGGTGGTGTGGGTGAAGGCCGAGGGCACCAGCAAGACATCGGCCGCGAGCATGCGGTAGAGCTCGCCGAAGCGCAGGTCGTAACACACGCTCTGGCCCACGCGCCAGGTCTGGCCGCCGGCGTCGCGGCACTCGAACACGGTGGGCGTTTCGCCGGCGCGCAACACGGCCGCTTCGTCGTAGCGCTCGCGGCCGTTGTCGTATCGGAAGAGGTGGATCTTGTCGTAGCGGCTGGCGCATTCACCGCGCGGGTTGTAAGCCAGCGAAGCGTTGGCCGCGTGCGCAGGGTCGTCGGTGGCCATGGGCAGGGTGCCGCCCACGATCCACATCTTCAGGTCGCGCGCGCAGTCCGAGAGGAAGTCCTGCACCTTGCCCAGGCCGGGCGTTTCAGCCAGCAACAGCTTGTCTTCGTCGCGCGCGCCCATGAAGCAGAAGTACTCGGGCAGCACCGCAAGCTCGGCGCCCGCGTTGGCGGCCAGGCGCAGCAGCCGCAGGGCCTCGCTGAGGTTGTTGTCCAGGCTGATGCCCGAGACCATCTGGATCGCGGCGACCTTCATGCGGCCGGGAACGTGGGGTGGGTGAGGCAAGGTCATGGTCGTCTTTCGGTGGGCCGCGGCGCGCGGGTCGGTCAGCTTACTGCAGTGCGCCGGCGGGGGCGCGGGAGGGCGGGGTGGGCGGCGTGCGGTCGACCTTGGCCACCTGCGGATCGGCCCAGCTGCCCGTGACCTTGAACTCCTGCGTGCCGGCGCTTTGCAGCGGCTGGCGCAGCAGGAACTGCGCGAGGAAACTGCCCAGGCCGATGGCCGGGTTGATGGCGGTGGCGATCAGCGAGGCCGTGCCGGCGTTGATCTCGGGCACCACCACCACCTTCAGGTCCTGCTGCTCGCGCGCGAGATCGGCCGTGCCTTCCATCAGCACCGCGGCGTTCACGCCCTTCATCTGCAAGTTGTTGGTGAACAGCACGCCTTGTTCGATGCGCGCATCACCGCGCACGAAGTCGAACGCGAAACCGTCGGAGAACACGTCGCGGAAGTCCAGCACCAGGCGCCGCGGCAAGGCCTGCAGGCTGAGCACGCCGAGCAGGCGGCCGGCACCGGGCTCGACCTTGAGGAACTGACCGCGCTCGAAATCGGCCTGCAACTGGCCCGAGAGCGTGGGGTAGTCGGGCGCCAGGGGCGAGCCGATCCAGCCCACGCTGCCTTCGATGCGGCCCTTGCCGCCGCGCACCAGCCCCGGGCGGTTCAAGCGCGTGAGCAGGGCGCCGGAGTCGTCCACGTCGAGGCGAAAACTCAAGGCGGTGCGGCGCTGTTCGCCCGGCTGTCCGTTGGAGACGCCGGTCATGGGCGCCCAGTTGCCGGTGGCACTGAAGCGCGCTTCGGGCACGGTGAGTTTGAGTTTGGTCAGCCGCCATTCGCCGGCACGCGTGGGGCCGCCCCGGTTGACGGCTTCCACCTCCACCCGACCCAGGCGCCGCCCGCCGAACTCCAGGTCTTCCACGGCGATGTCGAGCGCGGGCACGCTGGTGGGCTGGCTCAGGAGCTGTTCCACCTCGGTGGCCACGGCAGGCTCCAGCTTCAGCCGCGCGAGCCGGGCGAACACACTGCCCGCCGTGTTGGGACCGGCCTGGCGCACTTCCACATAACCGTTGAGTTCGTCGGCCGTCACGTTGGCGCGCCAATGCGTGCCCTCGCGCGAACCGCCCACCACCACCCGGTTGAAGCTGCGGCCTTCCAGCGTGAGCCGGTTGGTGCGCAGCGCCAGCGTGGTGGGCAGGTAGGCGAGTTCGGCGTCCTGGTCGATGCTGCTCAGCGTGGCGGCCGTGGGCACACGCACACCGGAGCGGCTGGCCAGCTGGGACCACGCATCGAGGTCCAGCTGATCGAGGCGCAGGTTGCCCACCACGCCCGATGCGGGCATGGGCGCGGCGTCGCCGCCCTCCAGCCCCACCGCCACACTGCCGCGCAACACGCGCGGCACCTCACCGGTGATGTCGCGCTCGTAGCGCAGCGACACCAGAGGCGCCAGCGCCGATCCCAGCTCCAGCGCCACCCGGTCGGTGCTGGCCACGTCGCCGTTGACGCCGAGCACCGCCGTGTCCAGGCGCAGCGGCAGGCTGGCCTCGGCCGTTTTGCCCAGCGGCGCGGGCAGGTTCAGCGCCATGCCCTGCAGGCTGCTCGCCACCTGCAGCTCGGGCTCCCCGCCGCGAAAACCCAGCTGCGCGGTGTAGGCAGCCGATCCCGACGCGTTCTGGAACAGGCTGGAGACCGCGCCCAGGCCACCGTCGCGCAGGCCCTCGGCGCTGGCCACGCCCTGGCCGCGGAACTGCAGGCGCGCCACGCCTTGCGGATTGGGCCGCAGGCCGCCTTCAAACCTCATGTCGCCGCCGAACACGCTCGCGTTGCCCCCCAGCACCACAAAGCCCTGCTCGGTGAAGGCCAGCGTGCCGCGCGTGCGCGCCAGCAGCGGCGCGGCCGGGTGGATCTTCAGGTCGTTGCCGTCGAACGCCACCGTGCCCGCCACGGTGAAGGCATCCAGGTCGGACAGGGGCAGCTTGAGCGTCACGCCCAGGTCGACATCGCCACCGATGGTGGTCTGCGCCAGCGCATCGCCGGTCAGGGTCTTGAGCGGCGAGGTCTGCACATATCCCAGCATGGCCCTGGCCGGGCCCCTCGCCCGTGTTCTCACCGTCAACGTGGTGTCGGTCACCAGATCGTCCAGCGCCACCGCGCCTTCGCTCAGGCGCACACCGGTGGCACCCACCACACCCGATGTCCCGGCGGCGATGTTCAGCTTCAGATGGTCCAGCACCAGCTGGCCCGAAAAGCCCCGCAAGCCCGGCCAGGGCGCGGCGTCGGTCGGCTGGAAGCCGACCGGCAAATAATCGAAGTCGACCCCGCTGAGTTGGGCCGAGATGCGGAATTCGCTCGGCGCGTCTGCGCTCTTGAAGGGCAGGCGGTCCATGTCGCCCTGGATGCGGAAGTCCACCGGGCTGGCACTGCCCGCCAGCACGGCTTCGCGCACGTAGCGCCGCGCTTCGGCATTGACGGTGAGCGGCAGGTAGCGGTGCACCCGGGTGCCGTCGGCACGTGTCAGCTGCGCGGTGAGGTCGATCACGCCGGGGAAGCGCGACTTCGACGGGCTGGTGGCCGGATCGCTGGTGTGCCACTTCACCTGGGCCGTGCCCTCGGCGTCGGCGTTGGCCATGCTCAGGTTGTCCAGTTGCGCTTCGATGCGCTCGCCCTGCAGGCGCCACGACGCGTCGGCCGCCAGCCGCTGCAGCGGGATGCGTGCTTCTTCAAAGATGTCGGGCAACTCGATCGAACCGTCGGCCACGGTGATGCGGGCGCGTCCGCCGTTCTGGTCCAGGTCAAAGTCGACCGTGGCGCCGGTGATTCCGGGCCTGCCCGGCAAGGGGAAGCGGCCACTCAAGGACATCTTTCCGCTGGGTTCGCCCGCCAGCGCGAGGGCTTGCACGCGGCCACGCGCCTGGTAGCTGCCCTGCGTCCAGTCGATGGCGCCATCCACCGGGTCGCCCGCGGCGGCGGCAGGGCCTTGCCAGCGCGCGGTGAAGCCGTCCATGCGGCCCGCGGGCTGCAGCCGCTGCAGCCAGGTGCGCACGGCTTCGGGCAACGGCACCCGTTCGGCGATGTCCGCCAGAGCCGCGAGGTCGAGCTGTTCGGCGCTCAGCTCGACACTGGGCGTCTGCATCGCGCTGCGCACCACGTGTTTGAGCACCAGCCGGCCACCCGGCCAGGTGTCGCCTTCGCGGGTGCGAAAGCGCAGGTCCTCCGTGGTCACACCAAACCCCTCGGCGTTCCACTGCACGGCCAGCCGGCCCTGCACATCCTCCAGCGCCATCGCCGGCAGTTGCGGACCGAGTTGGGCTTCGACGTTCTGCAGCGCCAGGTCGGCCGTCACACCGGCCACCTGCCCGCGTTCCACCTGCGCCCAGGCGCGCAACGCGCCCTCGCCGGTGCGCACCTCCACGCCGCGGTCGGACAGGTCCACATAGGCCCGCAGGCGGGTCACGTCGACCCGGGTGAAGTCGGCAAACACCTCACCCGTCCAGTCGTGCCAGACCGGCTCACCGCGTTGGCGCTGGGCCAGCGAAATCAGCGGCTCACGCAGCTGGCCGCGCAGGCTCAAACGATCGCCCCACTCGGTCGGTGGCGTGGCGTCGATGCGCCAGTGGTGCGTGCGCGCGGTGTTGCGGCTCACAAAGTCGAGTTCGCTCAGGGCCAGCGTGGGCTGGCGACGCTGGTCGTCGGTCCAGCGCACGGTGCCGCGGCGGATCACGAACTCGCGCTGCGCAAAAAACCAGTCGGCCGCCGCGCTGTCGTGGCTGGGGCCGGACATGTCGAGTCCGGCCACTTCGATGCGGCCCTGCGCGGTGCGGCGCACGTCGAGCACCGGCGCTTCGATCACCACTTGCTCGAAGCCCCCGCGCCACAGCGACTGCACTGAAATGGCGGTGCGCACCAGCGGCAACTGCAGCGCCACGCGGCCTTGCGCATCGATCAGCTGCACATCGCGCAGTTCGAAGGAAGGCATGAGGGTGGGCAGGAAACTCGCGCCGCTCTTACCCGATTCGGCACGGATTTCTCCAATGCGAACCGGTACTCCGACCGCCTGGGTCGCCCACCTTTCCAGCTCAGGACGCCATTCGCCGATTCGGGGCACAATCGCGCCATTCAAGCCGGCCCAGGTCAGTGCAAAGAGCCCCCAGACCGCCAGCAACAGCCACAACAACAGGCGACTGGCCACGGCAAATGTCTTGAGGGACCTCGAGGCGGTTGCATGTGGCGCAGAGGGGGCTGCAGAGGCGGGTTGTTGAGGGTTCATGTCCAACGCAAATTATGCCGGCCAGTCATCTCACGGTTTCCACCACGGACCTTGCCCCTTTGTCATCAAATGTGAACGCCTTGCCCGAGCTGACGCTGGCCGATCGCCGCGCCGATCATTCCCGTTTTGTGCAGCGAGTTCGCCGGCGTTACCCCGACGAACTCGCCTGCCTGCCGCCCGGCGAGCCGGTGCGCACCAGCATGCTGGCCTGCCTGGCCACCCTGGCTCAGCGCGGCCTGCCCATGCCGGCTGCGTTGCGCGTGCTGCGCCAGCTGGTGCTGGAGCGCCTGGTGGTCCTCGACTGCGAAGAGGGCGCGCCGTTGCAGGCGGTCACACGCGCTGTGACCGAGCTGGCCGAGATCGCGCTGGACGTGGCCTGCGAACTCGCCTTCCTTGAACTCGACGACTTGTATGGCGCGCCGCAATACACCGACGCCCAGGGCCAGACCGCGCGTGCGCAGCTGTGGGTGGTGGGCATGGGCAAGCTCGGTGCGCGTGAACTCAATGTGTCCAGCGACATCGACCTGATCTACGTGTACGACCACGACGGTGAGACCGCCGGCAACGCGCAGGGCCGCAACCGCCTCAGCAACCACGAGTACTTCGGCAAGGCCGTCAAACACATCTACAACACGGTGGGCGAAACCACCGAACACGGCAACGTGTTCCGGGTGGATCTCGCGCTGCGACCCAACGGCAACTCGGGACCGAGCGCGGTGTCACTTGGCGCGCTGGAAGAATATTTCCTGGTGCAGGGCCGCGAATGGGAGCGCTTCGCATGGCTCAAGAGCCGCGTGATCGCACCCGCGGCCTGTGTGGCCGCCGGCGGTGCCAACGCCTTGCGTGGTTCGGTGCTGCCGTTTGTGTTCCGCCGCTACCTCGACTACGGCGTGTTTGAAGCGCTGCGCACGCTGCACCGCCAGATCCGCGAACACGCGTCCAAGCGCGCCGCCGGCAACCCCGGCCGCGCCAACGATGTGAAGCTCTCGCGCGGCGGCATCCGCGAGGTGGAGTTCACCGTGCAGCTGCTGCAGGTGGTGCGCGGGGGTCAGTTTCCCGAGCTGCGCACGCGGCCCACGCTGGACGCCTTGCCCCGCCTGTGCCGCGCCGGGCTCATGCCGCAGGCTTCGGCCGACGCGCTGGCCGAGGCCTACCGTTTCCTGCGTCGGGTCGAGCACCGCATCCAGTACCTGGACGACCAGCAGACCCATGTGATGCCCACGCGCGACGACGACCTGGCGTGGATGGCGGCGAGCATGGGTTGCGCCAACGTCTGCGAGTTCCTGCACACGCTGGACGCGCACCGCGAACTGGTGGCGCAGGAGTTCGACACGCTGTTGGGCGGCCCCACCAACGGCGGCTGCAATGGCAAAGGCTGCAACGGCAAAAGCGGCCCCACCGACGATCTCCAGAGCGTGCTGGCGCAGCTCCCGCAAGCGTTTGCGGCCCGGGTGGCGCAGTGGCGCGAACACCCGCGTGTGCTGGCGCTCAAGGAAGACAGCCGCTTTCGCCTGGTGCGGCTGGTGCAGCGCACCGGCGCCTGGCTGGAAGAAGGCCGCGTGAGCGAAGAAGCCGCGCTGCGCATGGCCGACTGGATCGAGCCCATGCTGCGCCGCGACAGCTACCTGGCCCTGCTGCAGGAGCGGCCTTCGGTGCACGAGCGCCTGCTGCGCCTGCTGGGTGCGGCCAAATGGCCCGCGCGTTATTTGCTGCAGCACCCGGGCGTGATCGACGAACTGGCGAGCCAGCAATTGCTCACCGACCGCTTCGATGCGGCGCAGTTTGAAGTGGAGCTCGAATCGCGCCGCGCCGCGCTGCGCTCCACCGGCGAAGACGACGAAGAGGCGCTGCTGAACCTGCTGCGCCGCGCCCACCACGCCGAGGTGTTCCGCACGCTCGCGCGCGACCTGGAAAAGGTGCTCACGGTCGAGCAGGTGGCCGACGACCTCTCGGCCCTGGCCGACTCGGTGCTGCGCCTGACCGCGCGCTGGTGCTGGGCGCGCCTGAAGAACCGCCACCGCGACGAGCCGGCGTTCGCCATCATTGGTTACGGCAAGCTCGGCGGCAAGGAACTGGGCTACGGCAGCGACCTGGACATCGTGTTCGTGTACGAAGACGAGCACGAGAACGCCGGCGAGATCTACGCCGCCTTTGTGCGCAAGATGATCAACTGGCTCACGGTGAAGACCGGCGAGGGCGACCTGTTCGAGATCGACACCGCGCTGCGACCCAACGGCAACTCGGGCCTGCTGGTCACGAGCTTCCAGGCCTACACCAACTACCAGCAACAGCGCGGCAGCAACACCGCCTGGACCTGGGAGCACCAGGCCATGACGCGCGCGCGTTTTGTGCTGGGCAGCGTGGCCCTGGCCGGCCGCTTCGACGAGGTGCGCGAAGACGTGATCACCGCGCTGCGCGATGGCGATTCGCTGGCGCGCGAGATCGTGGCCATGCGCGAGAAGGTGCGCCAGGCGCACCCGGTGCGCGGCACCCGGTTCGACGTGAAGCACAGCCCCGGCGGCATGGTCGACGTGGAGTTCGTCATGCAGTACCTGGTGTTGCTGCATTCGCGCACCCACCCCGAGCTGCGCGCCAACACCGGCAACATCAACCTGCTGCGCCGCGCCGAAGCCGCCGGCCTGCTGGAACCCGGCATGGGAGAAGCGGCCGCGCAGGCCTACCGCGAGTTGCGCCAGATCCAGCACCGCGCGCGCCTGGATGAGGCCCCGACCCAGGTGGACGCCGCGGCGGTGCAGGCCTCGGCCGACGCCGTGCGCGCGCTGTGGCAGCACGTGCTGGGCCCGCACACCGGCGCATCGCGCCCCGCATGACCCGTCCACTCAGCTGGCTCGCGCTGTGCGGTGTGCACGGTGTGGTCAGCGTGGTGCTGTGGTGGGCAGGCGGTCACTGGGCCGACGCGCTGACCTGGCACGCCGACACCTGGACACGGCACCCCTGGACCCTGTGGACCAGCGCCTGGGTGCACCTCGGCACCCCGCACCTGATCGGCAACCTGCTGGTGCTGGCGGCGTATCTCACCATCGGCTGGGTCGTGCGGCCCGACGCGCGTTGCACGCTGGCCTGGCTGCTGGCGTGGCCGCTGGTGCAACTGTCCTTGCTGCTCTGGCCCGATGTGCGCCAGGTCGTCGGTCTCTCAGGCCTGCTGCACGCCGGCGCGCTGGTGGTTGCGGTGCACCTGGCGCTGGAGCGCCTGCCGATCCAGCGTGCGCGCTTCTGGGGTGTGTTGCTGGCAGTGGCGGTGCTCTCCAAGGTGGCGCTGGAGCAGGCCTGGCAGCGGCCCGTGGTGTGGGACGGTACGCACGAACTCTTTGTGGTGCAGGTTGCGCACCTGGCCGGCGTGACCTGGGGCATTGTGCTGGGCCTCTTGACCGCTGGCTGGCCCGCCAACGCAGGCAAACGCGGCGACTGAACCGCCCACAAAAAAACCGCCACGGGGGCGGCTTTTTTGTGGGCGCGTGGACTTCAGGCCGGCGCAATCACCGCCGGCGGCGTGAGCGACTTGCGGAAGCGGTTGAGCTCCTGCACGGTCTTGAAGCTTTGCTCCATGAGCAGGCTCATGTTGTGCAGGATGCGCTCGACCACGCGGTTCTCCCACACGGCATCGAAGTCGATCTGTTTGTCCAGCCAGTGCTCCAGCCACTCGGGGTCGGGCAGGCGGCTCTGGATGGTGTCGTTGGGGAACAGGTCCTTGTTCACGTGCAGGTTGGTCGGGTGCAGGGCTTGCGCGGTGCGCCGCGCACTCGCCATGAGCACGCCGACCTTGGCAAAGGCCACACGCGCGTCGTCGCCGAATTTGCCGATGGCGCGCTTCATGTAGCGCAGGTAGGCGCCGCCGTGGCGGGCTTCGTCCTGGCTCAGCGTGGCGTAGATCTTCTTGATGACCGGCTCCGAGTGCCATTCGCTGGCACGGCGGTACCAGTGGTTCAACCGGATTTCGCCGCAGAAATGCAGCATCAACGTTTCCAGTGGCGGGGCCGGGTCGAACTCGAAGCGGATGTCGTGCAGTTCCTTTTCGGTCGGCACGAGGTCGGGGCGGAAGCGGCGCAGGTACTCCATGAGCACCAGCGAGTGTTTCTGTTCTTCAAAGAACCAGATCGACATGAAGGCCGAGAAGTCGGAGTCGTCGCGGTTGTCGCGCAGGAACATCTCGGTGGCCGGCAGCGCGGCCCATTCCGTGATGGCGTTCATCTTGATCGTCTGCGCCTGCTCGTCGGTCAGGGCGCTGGCGTCGAACTGGTCCCAAGGAATGTCCTTGTCCATGTCCCAGCGCACGGATTCGAGTTGTTTGAAGAGTTCGGGGTAGAGCATGGTGGCCTTTCGGTACGGGCGCATTTTATGCGGGGGGAGCGCGGTTGCGCTTACAAATCGCCGAGGCGGGCCAAGGTCAACACAGCCTGGTCCCGCACGGCTTGCCGTTCGGCTGGCTCCATGCGCTGCAGGTTCTTCACCATCAGCGCGGTGCGGGGGCTCGCTGCGAGTTCGGTCTCGTGGCGGTCCAGAAAGTTCCAGTAGAGCGTGGTCACCGGGCAAGCCTGAGCACCCACACGCAGCTTCGGCTGGTAGCGGCAGCCCTTGCAATGGTCGCTCATGCGGTCGATGTACTGGCCGCTGGCCACATAGGGTTTGCTGGTGAAGCGCCCCCCATCGGCGTAGAGCGCCATGCCGGCCACGTTGGGCAGCTCGACCCATTCGATCGCGTCCACGTAGACCGCGAGGTACCAGTCGGCCACCTGCTGCGGATCGGTTTCTGCGAGCAGCGCGAACTGCCCGGTGAGCATGAGGCGCTGGATGTGGTGCGCATAACCGTGTTCCAGCGTCTGGCCCACAGCGTCCTTCATGCAGGCCATGTGCGTCTGCGCGTTCCAGTACCAGGCCGGCAGCGGGCGCGTGTGGCCGTAGTGGTTGGCGGTCTTCATGCCGGGCATGTCCATCCAGTACACACCACGGATGAACTCGCGCCAGCCCAGCACCTGGCGGATGAAGCCTTCCACACTGGCCAGCGGCAGACCCCGGTCGCGGTGCGCGGCTTCGGCTGCGGCCACCACCTCGCGCGGGTCGATCAGGTGCAGATTCAGCGCCACCGACAGCAGAGAATGCCAGCCGAACGGGGTCTTGGTCCACATCGCGTCCTGGTAGGTGCCGAACATCTCCAGACGCTGATCGACAAAATGCCGCAGCGCCTCACGCGCTTGCTCGGCGGTGACGGGCCAGGCGAAGCTCTTGAGTTCACCCGGGTGGTCGGCGAAGCGCGTCTGCACGAGTGCCATCACCTCGCGCGTGGTGGCGTCGGGCTCGAACTGCGCGGGTGGTGTGATCAGCCCCGGGCCTTGTTTGGGGTAGCTCTTGCGGTTGTCCGCGTCGAAGTTCCATTGCCCACCCACGGGCTCGCCCCCGTCCATGAGCACGCCGTGCTCGCGGCGCATCTCGCGGTAGAAGAACTCCATGCGCCATTCCTTGCGGCCCTGGGTCCAGCGCGCGAAGCGCTGGCGGCTGCAGAAAAAGTGGGTGTCGTCGAAGCTGCGCATGGGCACACCGGCGGCAGCTGCCGTGGCTTCAATATCCTGCTGCAAGCGCCACTCGCCCGCCTCGCACAGCCACAAGGCCTGCGGCCGGAGTTCGGTCAACACGTGTCGCAGCCGCGCGGCCAACGAAGCGGTGGCGGGCTGGTCCAGTGCGGCGTCGTCCAGGTTCACGTAGCGCAATGGGTGGCCCTTGCGCACCAGCACCTGCTGGAAGTGCCGCATGGCCGAGAGGAACAACGCGATGCGGGCATTGTGGCTCCACACGTGGCTGGCTTCGCCGGGCGCTTCGATCATGAGCACCGCGTCTTGCGCAGGGTCGAAGCCGGCCAGGGCCGGGTTGTCCAGCCAGAGCTGGTCGCCCAGCACCAGCACCAGCCGGCGCAAGGGCCTCGGCAAAGTTGTCGGTCGGTTCATGAAGATTTCTTGGGAGATTCGCCGCGGCAACGTTCGCTGCAGTACTTCACCTGATCCCAGCTGCGCGCCCACTTCTTGCGCCAGGTCATCGGTCGTCCGCAGGCGGCGCAGGGTTTTTGCGGCAGAGCAGCCTTGTTGCCTTTGAATCCGCTCATGGGGTACCTTCGCCCTGCGGGCTGCGGTGCGAGCTTGCTTGGGAACGGCCCGGCGCTGCGCTCATGTGGCGCTTGCCCATGCCAGGGCTTGGGCACGCCAGCGGGCCACGCCCACCGGAATATCCTGCAGGCGCGCCATGGGCCAGAACACCGGGCCCGCACCGGGGGCGCGGCCGCGTTGCGGTTTGAGCAGCGCCGGGCACTGGCCACCGGCCCAGATTTCAACCCGCGCTGGCAAACGCTCGCGCAGCTGGTCGAGCGCGGCGCGCACCTCGCGCGGGTTTTGCGCGGCGGTGAAGCCCAGCGCCACGATGTCCGCGCCGCTGGTGGCCGTGGCGGCCACGATGTCGGGCAGCGGCGTCTGCACGCCCAGCGGAATGGTGTGGCAGCCCTCCATCACCATGAAACATTCGGCCATGAGCAGGCCCAGCCCGTGCACCTCACCCGGCAGCGTGGTGAGCAAAATGCGCGGCGGCGCGGGTGCGCGGGCCTGCGTGAGCTGGCCCAGCGCCTGGCGCAGCACCGACTGCACGATCTCGGTGTAGAGGTGTTCTTCGTACACCGCCAGCCGTCCTTCCAGCCAGGCCTGGCCGACCTGCACGTTCAGCGGCGCCACACAGTCGGTGATCAGGCGGGCCAGGCCGCGCTCCATCAGCGCCTGGGCCAGGGCCTGGCGCAACCCGTGGGCGTCCTGGCGGCGCAGCATGGGCAGCCACTGCGCCAGCGCCGGGCACTCCACGTCGCTGGCGGCGGGCGCGCGCGCTTGAATCCGCTTGCCCGGGCGCTGCGTATCCAGTGCAACGAGTTCGGCCAGCGGCAAGGCCACCACGCCCCCGGGCCGGTGGCCTGCGTCGATGAGGCGGCGGATGTGGCGCAGGCGGATCAGCTGTTCGTTGTCGTACTGCCGCTCGCCCAAGGCGTCGCGCGCGGGCATGGGAAAACCATAGCGCCGCTCCCACACCCGCAGCGTGTCTTTGGACAGACCGGTGTCGCGTTCGACGTCGGCGATGGTGTGCCCGGCAGGGGTTTCGGAGCTTGAGCTTGTCATGGACAAATAATCCAATGTTTCACCAGATTATGGAGTTCTTGTCATGAAGTCAGCGCTTGTCCACGGCAATCACCGTGGTTTCACCCGATGGGCCGCCGGCTGCGTGGTTGTCGGCAGCGCGCTGCTGGGTCCGGCGGTGCAGGCGCAGGCGCCTGGTTCCGCGGTCACCGCAGCCACCGCCGCCTGCCCGGCGCTGCTGCAGCACCGGTTCGATCGTTTGCAGGACGAAAAGCACCAGTCGTTGTGCCAGTACAGCGGGCAGGTGGTGCTGGTGGTCAACACCGCCAGCTTCTGCGGTTTCACCGGCCAGTACGAAGGCCTGGAGGCGCTGTATGCCCAATACAAGTCGCGAGGCCTGGTGGTGCTGGGCTTCCCGGCCAACGACTTCGGCCGCCAGGAACCGGGCAACAACCAGGCGATTGCCGACTTTTGCGAAAACACCTTCGGCGTGAAATTCCCGATGTTCAGCAAGTCCAGCGTGGTCGGTCGCGAGGCCAACCCACTCTACAAACAGCTCGCTCAAAAGACCGGCGAGACCCCGCAATGGAACTTCCACAAGTACCTGATCGGGCGCGACGGGCAGACCGTGCGCAGCTACCCGAGCACCCTCGATCCGAAAAACCCTTCATTTGTGAAGGATATCGAACGATTTCTGTCGACCAAATCGTGACTGATCAGTCACAATAAAACCGTTTAGTCTATTTTGACCACTTTGATCCCCATGCACACCCCCCTGTCCGACCGGAATCCCAGCCCCCGAGCACCCGTCCGGAACTTTTTCGAGCGTGTTTTTCTCTCAGTGGTCGGGCCGGTTTCAACGCCGGCCCCCGAATTTGTTTTTGCACTGCGAAGCCTGTCCGGTCCTTGTGATCGGGCTGAAATCCCGAGGCGCTTCTCCTCCTCCTCCCTCCCTCCCTTGTTCGTTTCGGGGCGCTTCGCAGGCTTTTGTATCCCGACCAGCACCGCTGGCTCCCACTGAGGTCCGACGATGTTCACGGACCTCCCCAGCACCCCGCACCTCAGCGCCAACCGCACACCACGCGTGGCCATCGTCGGCTCCGGCATCTCGGGCCTGGCCGCCGCCCACGCCCTGCAGGGCCTGGCCGACATCACGCTCTTTGAAGCGGGCGACTACTTCGGCGGCCACACGCACACGGTCGACATGACCTTGCCGAACGCGCAAGGCGTGGCCACCACCTTTGGTGTGGACACCGGTTTTCTGGTGCTCAACGAACGCACCTACCCCAACCTGCTGGCCTTGTTTGCGCAACTCGGTGTGCCCATTGCCAAGTCCGACATGTCGTTTTCGGTGCAGGCACCGGGTGCCGCGCCGGGCGGTGGGCCGCTGGAGTGGAGCGGCTGCAACCTCTCCACCGTGTTCGCCCAGCGCCGCAACCTGGTCAACCCGCGCTTCCTGCGCATGCTGGCGGACATCGTGCGCTTCAACCGCGTCACCACGAAGCTGGCCGAGCAGGGCGAAGACCTGCGCGAGAACAGCCCGCTGTTGCAACCGCTGGGTGACTTTCTCAAGGCGCAACGCTTCTCCGACGAATTCCGCGACTGGTACTTCCTGCCCATGATGGGTTGCATCTGGAGCTGCCCGACCGACCAGATGCTGGCCTTCCCGGTGGCCACCATGGTCCGCTTCTGCCACAACCACGGCCTGATCCAGGTGACCAACCGCCCGCAGTGGTACACGGTGGAAGGCGGCGCGCGCCAGTACGTGCAGAAGATCACCGACAACATCGCCGACAAGCGCCTGAACACCCCCGTGCAGCAAGTGCTGCGCGATGGCCAGGGCGTGCGCGTGGTCACCGAAGGCCACGTCGAGCGCTTTGACGCCATCGTGCTGGCCTGCCACAGCGACCAGGCCTTGCGCCTGCTCGGTGGTCAGGCTTCGGCGGATGAACGCGAGGTGCTCGGCGCCATCCGTTACCAGCCCAACCTCGCGGTGCTGCACACCGACAGCTCGGTGCTGCCCAGGAGCGAACTCGCCTGGGCCGCCTGGAACTACGAGCGCGCGCCGAGCCGAGGCGTGGAATCGGCCCAGGTCTGCCTGCACTACCTGCTCAACCGTTTGCAGCCGCTGCCGGTGGCGCAGCCGGTGGTGGTGTCGCTCAACCCGCAGCGCGAGATCGCAGCGAAACATGTGGTGGGCGAGTACGCCTACGACCACCCGGTGTTCGACCTGGCCGCCATCCGCGCGCAAGCCCGCGTGCCCGCCATGCAGGGCAAGCTCAACACGTACTTTGCGGGCGCGTGGACCGGCTACGGCTTCCACGAAGACGGCTTGAAGTCGGGTCTGCACGCGGCACGCTCGCTGATCGATGCACACCAACTGGTGCCCACGACCCAGCGGGAACAAGCCCAGCGCGCGGCCCTGCCTGGAGTGTTTGCGTGAGTTCGCCATCGGTCGCACAGATCGGCTTCGGCCAGGTGCGCCACACGCGCCACCGCCCGCAGCGCAACGCCTTCACCTACCCCACCTATTTCCTGATGCTGCCCATGCGCAGCCTGCGCCTGCACGGCCCTGGAGAGCTCGCACGCAACCGCCGCGCAGCGCTCAGCTTCAACGACGCCGACCACGGCGACGGCCGCGCCGACAGCCTGCAGTGGCTCGACGACTTGCTGAACCAACACGGCATTGATGACGCAGCTGGCGAGGTGTGGCTGCACACCTACCCGCGCGTGCTGGGCTACACCTTCAAACCGGTGAGCTTCTGGTACTGCCACCGCCTGGACGGCACGCTGCGCGCGGTGCTGGCCGAGGTGAACAACACCTTCGGCGAGCGCCACTGCTACCTGCTCGACGCGCCGCACTACGGCCAGCCGACCGAAGCGAGCAAGGTGTTCCACGTGTCGCCGTTCTGCCCGGTGCGCGGGCGTTACCGCTTTGTCTTCATGCGTGCCGATGGCGCCACGCCGCGCACCGTGGCGCGCATCGACTATTTCGACGACTTGAGCGGCGACGCCGACAGCGAGCCCCTGCTCAACACCAGCGTGAGTGGTGAACTGCAGCCGCTGAACGCGCGCAGCCTGCGCCGCGCGTTGTGGTCCTACCCCGCCATGACCTTCGGTGTCATGGCCCGCATCCACTGGCAGGCCGTGCGCCTGTGGATCAAACGCGCGCCCTTTTTCCGCCAGCCGCCCGCCCCGGGCGACTTTGTCACCGCCGCCTCCTTGCCGGCCTCTCCCGTGAACGCCGAACACAGCCACCCATGAACAGCTCCACCGCCTCCACCAGCCCCGCCGGTTTTTCGCTGCCGCGCAACGCCCCCGCCGCCGCCCGCACCACACTGCAACTGCTCCAGCGCCTGGTGCACGGCAGCCTCACACTGCAATTGCCCGACGGCTCGGTGCAGCGCTTCGGCCAGGTCGAGGGCCAGCACGCGAGCATGAAGCTCAACAACTGGAACGTCTGCTCTGCCTCGCTCAAGTCGGGCGACATCGGCTTTGCCGAAACCTACATTGCCGGCGACTGGACCACATCGAACCTGCCCGCGCTGCTCTCGCTGATGGTGGCCAACCGACGCGAAGTGGAAGACGTGATCTACGGTTCGTGGCTTGGACGTTTCGCCTACCGCGTCAAGCACCTGCTCAATCGCAACAGCAAGACCAACAGCCGCAAGAACATCCACGCCCACTACGACCTGGGCAACGCGTTCTACGGCCTGTGGCTGGACGACACGATGAACTACTCGTCGGCGTGGTTCGAAACCCCCGACCAGGCCATGGAAGCCGCGCAACACGCCAAGGTGCGCCGCGCGCTGCGCATGACCGATGTGAAGCCGGGTGACCGCGTGCTGGAGATCGGCTGCGGCTGGGGCGCGCTGGCCGAAAAGGCCACCACCGAGTTCGACGCGCACGTCACCGGTGTCACGCTGTCCACCGAACAACTGGAATTTGCCAACGAGCGCATGCAGCGCCTCGGCCGCGCCGACCGGGCCGACCTGCGCCTGCAGGACTACCGCGACATCTCCGACGCCCCGTTCGACGCGATCTGCTCGATCGAGATGGTCGAAGCCGTGGGCCGGGAGTACTGGCCGACCTACTTCCAGACGGTGTCGCGCCTGTTGAAACCCGGTGGCAAGGCCTGCGTGCAGAGCATCGTGATCGACGACGAACACTTCGAGCGCTACATCAAGGGCACCGACTTCATCCAGCAGTACGTGTTCCCCGGCGGCTGCCTGCCGTGCCCCCGCGAGTTCCGCGCCCAGGCCGCCAAGGCCGGTCTGGAAGTGGTGGACGAATTCGCATTCGGCCAGGACTACGCACGCACACTGGCCATCTGGCGCGAGCGTTTCCTGCACGAGCAGGAACGCGTGCTGCAGCTCGGCTTCGACCAGCGTTTCCTGCGCATCTGGGAGTTCTACCTGGCGTACTGCGAAGCCGCGTTCGAGCAGGGCAGCACCGACGTGGTCCAGTACACCTTGCGCAAGCCGGTTTGAGGGCCACACCATGAAGCGTGCTGCCCTTTCATTCGCATTGGCCCTTGGCTGTCTGGCCAGCGTTCCTGCGGGCGCACAGGCGCCCGAGCCCACGCTCAGCGCAGCCTTGCAGGACAAGACGACCGTGGGCAAAGCGCGCCTGCGCTACTGGGGCTTCGACGTGTACGACGCCAGCCTGTGGGCGTTGCCCGGCTTCGACATCGGCCGCTTCGAGAACCAGCGCTTCGGTCTGGAGCTGGCCTACCTGCGCGACTTCAAGGGCGCGGACATCGCCGAGCGCTCCATCGACGAGATGAAAGGGCTGGCCACCATCGAGCCCGCCCAGGCCACGCGCTGGACGCAGGCCATGAGCAAGCTGTTTCCCGACGTGAAGCGCGGCGACCGCATCACCGGTGTGCATGTGCCCGGCAGCGGTGCGCGTTTCTACTTGAACGGCAGGCTGCTCGGTGAGGTGGCGGACGATGCGTTTTCCCGCCTGTTCTTCGGCATCTGGCTGTCACCCAAAACCTCGCAGCCGCGCATGCGCGAGAACTTGATCCAGAACATCGCCGGCGCGACGCGCACGCCATGAACACCGCTGCGGTCGCGCCGCTGGATCCAGCCAGCGACTTCATGGGCGCGGGCGCCTGGCGCCGCGGCCTGAGCTACGGTCTGCTCGGCCTGCCGCTGGCGTTTGTGGCGCTGCCGCTGTACGTGATCCTGCCCAACCACTACGCGCGTGAATTCGGTGCGCCGCTGGCCTTGCTGGGTCTGGTGTTGCTGGCCGCGCGGCTGGTGGATGCGGTGCTCGATCCCATCATCGGCCGCTGGTGCGACCGCCTCTTTGCGCGCTCGATCGCGGCCGTGCTCGGCGCCTCCGCGGTGTCCGCCGTGGTGCTCGCGCTCGGCCTGTGGGGCCTGCTGTTTCCACCCGCCGGCGTGCGTGAAGCCGGCACCACGGTGTTGCTGGCCTGGGCCGGGTTGCTGATGGCCATCACCTACACCGCCTACAGCGTGGTCGCAGTGGCTCACCAGTCCTGGGGCGCGCGCCTGGGTGGCAACGAGGCGCAACGCAGCCGCGTGGTGGCGTGGCGCGAAGGCTTGTCGCTGCTGGGCGTGCTGATCGCTGCCGTGCTGCCCGCCACGCTGGGTCTCGGCGCCACCGTCTCCACCTTCGCCGTGTTGCTCACGCTGGGCTGGTGGGCCTGGAGCCGATCGGCCACACCCATCGCCCTGAAGACCACCGGACCCGCCATGAGCCTGGGCCCATCGCCTTTGCGTCAACCCGCGTTTCTGCGCCTGCTCGCCGTGTTCGTGATCAACGGCACCGCCAGCGCTGTGCCCGCCACGCTGGTGCTGTTCTTCGTGCAGGACCGCCTGCAGGCCTCGCCCTCGGTGGAGCCCGCGTTTCTGGCCACCTACTTTCTGTGCGCGGCGCTGTCCATCCCGCTGTGGGTGCGGCTGGTCGCGCGCATCGGCCTGGCACGCACCTGGCTGCTGGGCATGGCGCTGGGGGTGGCGGTGTTCATCTGGGCCGCCACCCTGGGCGCGGGCGATGTGATGCCCTTCCTCGTCGTCTGCGCGCTCTCGGGCATTGCCCTGGGCACCGACCTCACCCTGCCCAGCGCCATGCTCGCCGGCCTCATTGGCCAGCTTGGCGAACGTGGCCAGCGCGAGGGCGCCTACTTCGGCTGGTGGAGCTTCGCCACCAAGCTCAACCTGGCCCTGGCCGCCGGCCTGGCCTTGCCGCTGCTGGCGCTGTTCGGCTACGAGCCCGGCGCGCGCGACCCGGCCGCGCTGCAAACCCTGACCATCGCCTATTGCCTGCTGCCCTGTGTGCTCAAGCTGCTGGCCGGCGGTGCGCTCTACGCGCTCGTGATCCGGCCCGAGCAACGCGCCGGCCTCACCCCCCAAACCTCCCTTCCTTCCTGAGACCACCCCATGCAAAGACGACTCTTGCTCGCCGCCGGCATCACCTCCGCCGTCGCACTCGCTGGTTGCGCCGGCCCGCAGATCGGCCAGTACGCGAGCGAAAAGCCGGTGCTCGACCTGCGCACCTATTTCAACGGCACGCTGGACGCCTACGGCGTGTTCACCGACCGCTCGGGTGCGGTGGTCAAGCGCTTCACCGTGGTGATGGTCTGCACCTGGAACGGTGACGACGGCGTGCTGGACGAAACCTTCAACTACAGCGACGGCACCACCGGCAAACGCATCTGGCGCATGAAGCACCTGGGCAATGGCCGGTTCAGCGGCACCGCGGACGACGTGGTGGGCACCGCGCTGGGCGAACAAAAGGGCAACGCGTTTCGCTGGGGTTACACGCTGCTGTTGCCGGTGGACGGCAAGACCTACGAAGTGCAGTTCGACGACTGGATGTACCTGATGGACCAACGCGTGATGCTCAACAAGGCGGAGATGAGCAAGTTCGGCGTGCGCCTCGGCGAGGTCACGCTGTCGTTCGTGAGGCGCACATCATGAGCACGCCGCGCGCCTTCGTCGATGCGCCGACGCAAACAGCTGCCGTGGCCGCTGCACCGAGCGGCTTCTCGCTGTTCAAACCCATGAACCCACCCATCACCGACTGGCGCGGCCTGCGCGTGTGGCTGGTGGGGGCTTCCAGCGGCATTGGTGAGGCCACTGCCTCGGCGCTGCACGCGCGCGGCGCGCAGGTGCTGGTGTCGGCGCGCAGCCACGAAGCACTCGACCGCTTTGTGCTGAACCACCCACCGCAACACGGTGTGACGGCACAGGCCTGGCCGCTGGACGTGACGGATGCGGATGCGGTCACCGCCACCACCCGCGAGATCCTGGCGCAGGGGCCCCTGGATCTGGTGGTCTATTGCGCCGGCCACTACCGCGAGATGCGCGCCACCGAGATGGACATGGCCGACCTCAAGCGGCACATCGACATCAACTACCTCGGCGCGCTGCACGTGCTGGACGCCATCGTGCCCGCCATGAGCGCGCGCGGCCGGGGCCACATCAGCCTCATCAGCAGCGTGGCGGGTTTTCGCGGCCTGCCCAAGAGCCTGGCCTACGGCCCGACCAAGGCGGCACTCACCAACCTTGCGGAAAACCTTTACCTCGATCTGGGCCCGCTGGGCGTGGGCGTGAGCGTGGTGCACCCCGGCTTTGTGCAGACACCGCTGACGGCACAGAACGACTTCACCATGCCCGCGCTCATCACGCCGCCGCAGGCCGCGCAAGCCATGATCGACGACTGGGGCCGGGGCGTATTCGAAGTGCACTACCCCAAGCGCTTCACGCGCTGGATGAAGCTCATGCGCCTGTTGCCCTACCGCGCCTACTTCCCGGCGGTGCGCCGCGCAACCGGCCTGTGAGCGAAAACATGCGTGCGGCAGTGGACCGCCTCTGCGCGTACTTCGAAACGATCTCGCCGCAGTCGGTGGTACGCATCGGCGAGTTCTACACAGCCGACGCACGCTTCAAGGACCCGTTCAACGAAGTGCACGGCATCCCCGCGATCGAGCAGGTGTTTGCCCACATGTTCGAGAGCCTGCACGGACCACGCTTCGTGGTCACCAGCCGCATCGTGGACGGCACGCAGTGCTTTCTGGTGTGGGAGTTCCGTTTCCACTTCAAACGCTTCGACACCACCACCGAACAGGTGGTGCGGGGTGGCTCGCACCTGGTGCTGACAGCCGACGGCCTGGTCAGTGACCACCGCGACTACTGGGACGCGGCGGAAGAGCTCTACGAAAAACTGCCCGTGGTGGGCAGTTTCATGCGCTGGCTCAAACAGCGCGCCAACAACTGAGCAGACTCAATCAGGCTTCGTGTCGACGAAGCTCGGGCGCTGGTTGAGCTTTTCAGCCAGACGCGCCAAGTTGGGGTACGGCGTGCGCCAGTCGATCACCGGGAAACGGAAATCGAGGTAACCCAGCGCGCACCCCACAGCCACGTCGGACAGGCTGATGTGGATGCCCGAGCAGAAGGGCTTGTCGCCCAGTCCCTGGCTCATGCTCTTCAGGCTCGCTTCGATCTTGCCGATCTGGCGGTCAATCCAGGCGGTGCAACGCTGCTGGTCGGTACGCCCGGCCCAGGTGGATTCGAGGCGGGCCAGGATGGCGGCATCGAGCAGGCCGTCGGCCAGCGCTTCCCAGGTTTTCACCTCGGCGCGCTCGCGGCCTTGCGACGGGATCAACTTGCCCACCGGGGACAACGTGTCGAGGTATTCCACGATCACGCGCGAGTCGAACACCGCTTCGCCGCCTTCCATGACTAGGCAGGGCACTTTGCCCAGCGGGTTGGAGGTGGTGATCTGCGTGTCAGCCGACCAGACGTCTTCCTGGATGAAGTGGTAGTCCAGCTTTTTCTCGGCCATGACGACACGCACTTTGCGCACGTAAGGGCTGGTGATGGCGCCGATGAGTTTCATGAAGGGCTGGAGAGTGAAGACGGTTGCCCGTGGGAACGCGATTTTAGCCAGCCCGGCCTTCGGTCCGACTGACAAGGCCCATTGAAAGCCCCGCCTCCTACAATCACCGGATGCGCCCCACCACCCCATCGGCTTCCGCCTCCACACCCTCTGCCGCCGCTCCTTCTGCGGCCTTGTCTGCCATTTCCGCTCTGTCCCCGCTGGACGGCCGCTACGCCGGCCGCCTGGGCCAGCTGCGCCCGTTCATGAGCGAACTGGGCTACATGCACCGCCGCGTGCAGGTTGAAATCGCATGGTTCATCGCCTTGTCCGATGCGGGCCTGACCGAATTCAAGCCGCTGTCACCCGGCGCGCGAACCTACCTCATGGGCCTGGTGAAAAACTTCAGCGAAGCCGACGGTCAGGCCATCAAGGACATCGAGAAGATCACCAACCACGACGTCAAGGCGGTGGAGTACTGGATCAAGTCGCGCTTTGAAGCGCGGCCCGAGCTGGAGAAAGCCGCCGAATTCGTGCACTTCGCCTGCACCAGCGAAGACATCAACAACACCAGCCACGCGCTGCAGCTCAAGGGCGGTCGCGACGCCGTGCTGCTGCCCTCGCTGGACGCCGTCATCACCAAGCTGCGCGAGATGGCCCACGCGTTTGCCGCCGTGCCCATGCTCAGCCGCACCCACGGCCAGACCGCCAGCCCCACCACGGTGGGCAAGGAAATCGCCAACGTGGTGGTGCGCCTGGCCGCCGCGCGCGAGAAGATCGCCAGCGTGAAACTGCTGGGCAAGATGAACGGCGCGGTGGGCAACTACAACGCCCACCTGAGCGCCTGGCCCGACTTCGACTGGGAAGCCTTCAGCCGCAACGTGATTGAACAGCCCGAGCCGCTCGGCCTGGGCCTGACCTTCCAGCCCTACAGCATCCAGATCGAGCCGCACGACTACATGGCCGAGCTGTTCGATGCGATCGCACGCACCAACACCATCCTGATCGACCTCTCGCGCGACATCTGGGGCTACGTGAGCCTGGGTTACTTCAAGCAGCGCCTGAAGGCCGGCGAGATCGGCTCGTCGACCATGCCGCACAAGGTCAACCCGATCGACTTCGAGAACGCCGAAGGCAATCTGGGTCTGTCGAACGCGCTGTTACGCCACCTCAGTGAAAAGCTGCCGATCAGCCGCTGGCAGCGCGACCTGACCGACTCCACCGTGTTGCGCAACATGGGCGTGGCCCTGGGCTACGCGGTGCTGGCCTACCACTCCATGGGCGTGGGCCTGGGCAAGCTGGAGATCAACGAAGAAGCGCTGGCCGACGACCTCGACAACGCCTGGGAAGTGCTGGCCGAGCCGATCCAGACCGTGATGCGCCGCTACGGCGTGTCGGGCGCCTACGAAAAGCTCAAGGAAGTCACGCGCGGCAAGACGGTGACCGCAGAAGCCCTGCACGAGATGATCCGGGGCCTGGAGATTCCCGAGTCGGAAAAGGTCCGTCTGCTGGCCATGACGCCCGGCAGCTACACAGGCAAGGCTGCCGAGCTGGCCAAAAGGGTCTGAAACAAGGGCCCCCGCGCCGCGCCTTGGGGCGGCCCGGGGCTGGCTCGGTGTTTT
This sequence comes from Hydrogenophaga sp. RAC07, assembly GCF_001713375.1. Taxonomy (NCBI): domain Bacteria; kingdom Pseudomonadati; phylum Pseudomonadota; class Betaproteobacteria; order Burkholderiales; family Comamonadaceae; genus Hydrogenophaga; species Hydrogenophaga sp. RAC07. The sequence goes on along the minus strand of NZ_CP016449.1, from coordinate 4,436,820 downwards.
ACCTCGCCCGTTCCGCGTAGCGGTTGAAGCGCCAGGCGTCGTCTTCGATGGTGATGCGGCGCCACGTGGCGCGCTTCTCACCGGGCGACATCTCGGTCCAGCGCTGCACCTCGTCAAAGAGGCGGCCGCAGCCTTTGCAGACCTCATCACCTTGGCTGGTGGAGCAAATGGCAATGCACGGCGTGTCGGGCGTGGTGTCGTACCAGGCCAGCCAGGCTTCGCGCGCGGCGGCGGGCAGGGTGGCCTCGTCGGCTTCGGATTCGTGGAGATACACCATCAGCGCATACACCTCGGCCAAGGCCCGCGTGGGCTTGGGCAGGGACACACCGTCGGGCGAGGGCGCACGTTCGCGCCAGAAATTGATCGCGGCTTCGATGTCGGTGATGTGAATGCCGGCCATGGGTGGGTTTCTTGAGGGAGGCCGATCATAGCCAGATCGGCCCCCCTCCTCGGGCCCCGACGGGTGATGGCGCCGCAGGCGCTGTGGGAACTGCGTATCGCGGCAAAGCAGCGCAGGCCAGTACAATCGCGGGCTTCGAAGGGGAGTAGCTCTCCGTTCCATCGCCAAGGCCCGTGGCCCGCACCGCTGGACATTCGGTTTGTCGTCAATACGAAGCCTCTGGCTTCCGGCAACCCGGGCCTGGTGACCCCGTCACTGTGTCGAGCAAGACCTTTGATGGACTCACCGCGGGTCGATCAAGGCACTGTCCTCCCCTTTGTACGCGCAGCAGCGCCCGCAGGCGAGAACGACAGCGCCGGTCGATCACGAGATGTCCCATGCCTTGCTCTTTTGAACAAACGACAACGAGGAATTTATGGATTTCCTGACTTCGCCGGCCTTCTGGATCGCCCTCGGGCAGATCATCATGATCGACATCCTGCTCGGCGGCGACAACGCGGTGGTCATCGCGCTGGCCTGCCGCAAGCTGCCGCCCGCGCAACGCACCAAGGGCATCATCTGGGGCACCGCCGGTGCCATCGTCCTGCGCGTGATCCTGATCTTCTTCGCGATGACGTTGCTGGCCCTGCCGTGGCTCAAGTTCATCGGCGCGCTGCTGCTGGTGTGGATCGGCGTCAAGCTGCTCGCGCCTGACGAAGACGGCCACGGCGATCTGGCCACCAGCGACAAGCTGCTGGCCGCCATCAAGACCATCATCGTGGCCGACCTGGTGATGAGCGTGGACAACGTGATCGCCATCGCCGGCGCAGCGCAGAACGCAGGCGAACACCAGATGCTGCTGGTCGTGCTGGGTCTGCTGATCTCCATCCCGATCATCGTCTGGGGCAGCCAGCTGGTCATCAAGCTGATGGCACGCTTCCCGATGATCATCACCGCCGGCGGCATGCTGCTGGGCTGGATCGCTGGCGGCATGCTGGTGTCCGACCCGGTGCTGGCCAACCCCGACCGGTGGCAGTGGATGCTCAAGCTGCCGCAGAACGACATGATCAAGTACGGCGCTTCGGTCGCTGGCGCCCTGATCGTGCTGGTCATCGGCAAGTACGTGGCGTCGCGCCAGGCCAATCCTGCCCAAGCGCACTGAACCAGGCTCTCCCCGAAGCGCCTTCGGGGCCGCTGCTATGCTGATCGGATGAAACTCATCCTCAAATGGCTGCTCGCAGCCTGCGCCCTGTTGCTGGTGGCCTACCTGTACCCTGGCGTGCAGATCCAGAGCTTCACCGCCGCGCTCATTGCCGCGGCGGTGATCGGTCTGTTCAACGTGGTGCTGCGCCCGGTGCTCGTGATCCTCACGCTGCCAGTGACGGTGATCACGTTGGGTCTGTTCCTGTTCGTGATCAACGCGCTGCTGTTCTGGGCGGCTGCCAGTCTCATGGACGGCTTCGGCGTCAACGGCTTCTGGGCCGCCATGCTGGGTTCGCTGATCTACTCGGCGCTCATGCTGGTGGTGGACGCGGCGGTCAAAGCCATTCTCTGAGCCTGACACCACGCTCCGCCGCTGCGCGGGTTGCTTCCGACTCAGCGCTTGCTGTCTTCCTCTTCGCGCACGCTCTCGCGCAGCAACACCTCCACATCGCGCCGGCGGCTGTCGACGATGGCCATCTCCATCGAATCGGCACTGCGCTCGGCCACGGGCAAGGATTGTGCGGCCCGGAAACGGTCGACCGCACCCGAATAGTCGAGGTGCGCGACCCGCGCTTCCGCTTCGGCCCGCACAGCACGCAACGGCTGGCCCTGTACCTGGTAGGCCCGGGCCAGGGTCTGCCAGGCCAGCGCGTCTCGCGACTGCAGCACCACCCAGCTTTGCAAACGGCTCACCGCGCGCTGCGGCTGACCCGAGGCAATGGCCGCCTGAGCACCCAGCATGACGGCGGCTCGCGACGCGCCCGCCAGAGACCTGTCGCGCAACTCGGCCAGCAAGGCGGTCTGCGCCGGCGTGGCAGGGCTGGTGGAGGGCGACAGAAGCAACTCCAGCATCAAGGCATCGGCCGCAAAGCGGGCGTCGGGCGCCACCGTGTCGCGCAGCTTTTGTGCCAGTTCCAAAGCCTTGTCTCGCTGGCCCAGGCGCAGCGCCGACAGCGCCGCCGCGTAGCGTTCACCCGGCCTGGCAGTGGGCCCTTGGCCCACCTGCAACCAGCTGCGCATGCGATCGGGTCCGTTTTCTGCCAACACCCTCGCACGGGACGACATCAAGGTGTGCAACTCCACGCTCGGCCCTGGCCGGCCGGCAGCCACGGGAGCCGCAGCGGTTCCCGGGCGAACCCCGGGCAGGTCCAGATTGAGAATCGAGGGCGCCGGCGCAGGAGAAGCCACGAGGTTGGCAGCGGGCGCCTGGGTTGCCATCGGACCTTGAGGCAAGCGCGCCCGCATGTCGGCGATGCGCTCGCCGCTCAGCGGGTGGCTGCGCAAGTAGGGGAATGAGCCGTCGTCGTTCAGGCGCGAGGCCTGTTGCAACTTGTCGAACATGCTCACAAATCCCTGGGCATCAAACCCCGCGCCCGAGAGCACGCCGAAGCCCACGCGATCGGCTTCGCGCTCCATGTCGCGCGAGAAATTCAGCTGCGTTTGCGCCGCAGCCGCTGTGCCGCCGGCGATGGCGGCGCTGGCCACCTGCGCGTTCGACCCAGCCGCCAAAGCACCCAAAATCATCGCGCCCATCATCCAGGGCGCCATGCGTTCCTCGCGCGACATCAGGCGAGCGATGTGCCGTTGCGACACGTGGCTGAGCTCGTGCGCAAGCACCGACGCCACTTCCTCAGGCCGCTCGGTCACCGCCAGCAGCCCCAGGTTCACGCCCAGGTAACCACCCGGCAAGGCAAACGCGTTGACCGTGCGCTCACGCGAAATCATCAACTCCCAAGCCATGCGCTCGGCCAGCTCGGGCGGAACGTCCCCCCGCGCGCGAGCCGAACCCAGCAGGGGCTGCCAGAGCGCCTGCAAGTAATCGACGAGCAAGGGGTCGTCGAGGTAGTCGGGGTCCTGGTAGATGGAACGCGCAATGCGGTCGCCCAGCCGGCGCTCGGCCGAAATCGAGATGCCCTCCCCGCCACCCAGGCTGGGCAACGCCGATGTGTTCGCAGGATCGGACACCACCTGCGCGCTGGACAGCGAAACCGGCAACAACGCCGAAGCTGCCACAACCACCGCGCAGGCCCACGGCACAGGTCGGCGAACCGAGGGAGAAGTCTTGATCAACGCGGACAAGGGTGTGAAACGCATCGCCGTATGATGCCGCCAAGCCGCCCCGGTTCAGTCAAGCCCACGCAAAACACACCCGATGTCCGTTACAAACCAGCCCCCTTCAGACGCCGCAACCAGCCCGCTCACCCACTTTGACACGCAAGGCCAGGCCCACATGGTCGATGTGGGCGACAAGGCCAATACCCGCCGTATCGCCGTGACCGAAGGCCGCATCACCATGCTGCCCGAAACCCTGACACTGATTCAGGCTGGCAACGCCAAAAAAGGCGACGTGCTCGGCATCGCCCGCATCGCCGGCATCCAAGCCGCCAAAAAGACCAGCGACCTCATCCCCCTGTGCCATCCGATTGCTCTGACCCGCGTGGCGATCGAATTCGAGATCGAACCGGACACCCACAGCGTGCTCTGTCGCGCCACCGCCGAATGCACGGGTCAGACTGGTGTGGAAATGGAAGCCCTTTCAGCCGTGTCGGTGGCTTTGCTCACGATCTACGACATGTGCAAGGCGGTGGACCGGGGGATGGTGATTGGGGGGGTGCGGTTGATGGAGAAGATGGGGGGGAAGAGTGGGCGGTTTGTGGCGCACACGGCGGAGCAATGAAGGTCAAGGGACCGCGAAGGCATCGCCTGGCAAGTAGCCCAAGACAGACCCCTGCCGGTCAAGAATGGCAATCCAATATTGCCTGCCGACTACCGGCAAGAACAGTGCTTCCTCAATTCCGATCCGATGCGCGTCAAGAACAGCCTTGGCGTCTTGGACCGTCTGCGGGTAGTGATCGACGAAGCGGCTGAGTTCAAGAGCCCTATGCGAGGCCCCTTGGAAGTACGTGGCGCTATATTCAACATAAAACTCCGGACGCTGAGAAAAGTCTCGACCGCCCACCACGGCCTCCATCATGACTTTGGTGCGCTCATCGTTGTCCCGCGCTGGACGTGTCCCAACAAGAACTGGGCCAGCCAGCGATTTGGGCTGGAGCTTTCGCGGCAGACTGGCGATCGCCGAGACGACGTCCGCGCCCAAGTAATCTGCACGCGAGATGACCCTGAAACGATCCACCTCATGCACCAGAAACAAAGGGCGTGCTTGCCACGCCGTGTGCAAACCGTAGCCCAGTGCAATTAGTTGAATGACAACAACAAAACTCAGGTCACGCACCAACTCAGCCACGGGTTTGCGACGATCAAAGAGCACCATCGTTAGAACCGGACCACAGACAAGATCGACGCCCACCAGAAGTAAGAAAAGCTCCCGCCCCCCGGCTACGTAGGCGTAAGGGTACGGATACCACACCGCTATCACTAGTGCAGCAGCGAGACTGGCCACCACAAAAGTAGCAAGTAAGTGCACTCCACCCGCTGGCAGAGCACCGACAACACGCCTGTACAAAATTCCTGAATCCATCGCCTGTTTTTGTCTGAAAGGGCCACCGTCCTTTAAGGTAGCCCTGAAAGATCCACATTCGCGATACGCGCATCTCTCGCGGAGGCTATTGCCCAATCTTTTTTCACCTGCTCACACACGATGCGCGAAAAAACCGCGCACAACCCAAGCAGTTGCACAGTCGCAGCCTCTGAATGTCCCGACATGGCAAGGAGAAGCGCGTATTTGTAGCGGAACGAAGGGTAGGGGTAACGCTCTGCAACGTCCTGGACCCATTGCAGGTCTGAAGGAGAGGAATGGGTTAAAGGAGAATACCTTTGCAGTTGCATCATCCCCTGCAACTGATCAAGAAGTCGGGGCTGTACCAAGCTCTCGGTCCGGGCTCCTTCAATGCGCGCCTCTACGAACTGCTGCTCGCGCCAGTCTTCTTCAAAGGGCAAGTAGTCCCTTGTGACAACCAACAGCATGGCAACAGTTGCAAAGCTGGCACCAACGACGACCAAGCGTCCTCGACCGTACAACTTCGTTCTTTCTATTTGTGCCGCTGGCTCCGTTGCTGCGGTGACAACTCCCATCCAGAAACTTGTTGGCACAAGAAAATATGCGTAGGTGATAGGGAATTCGACCATCGAATGGCCAAAAACGATACAGACAGCCATCAGCGACAAAAATGCGTTGGCATCACGACAGCGCTGCAAGCATTTGAACAACCACCACACGAGGAGAAGCGTGCAAAGGATTGCCACTGGGAAACCTAGCCAGATTACGAGATCAAGTACTACGTTATGGGTATTGAAGAATATGTCCGTAAGTCCGGGGTGATCCTCTGCAACACGAAACTGCGCCGCACCGATTTGACCCCAGCCATATCCCCACAAAGGCTCCAACATGGCAGCATCCAAGAAGGCACGCCAAGCCAAGATACGCAATTGCGTTTGTCCTAGGCGCTCAACTGCTGCCCCCGTATCTGCCAGCACAAGCCATACTTCGATCGCTGGCATGGCATAGCTCAACGCGAAAAAGAAGAGCACAAAAGTGCCCAGGAAAGTGAGCTTCAGCCGAAGTCCACAGCGAGCCTTGGCCCAAGCAACGACTGGAACAAACCAGGCAATCGCCAGCCAAACGGAGCGTGATCCCGTAAGTACCGTACCGATTAGAAGATATACGAGCGCCAAACATGCCGTGGGTGTACTTAACCACTTCTTTTCCCAACCGTACCACACGCCAACGATTGCCAACAGAAGTAGGCTAGCAAGGTGATTGGGCTGCGCCAAATTGGCAAACGGGCGCCCTCCTGGTGGTAGGTCTGCAATGAAAATACCGCTCAGCCCAAGATCGAGCCATTGATGAGCCGCCATCCCTACTGACACGATTGCCGCAGCGATCAGTGCCAACCACAAGGGCTTCAGAAGCTCATCGTGTTCTGCGGTGGTATTGGCACGCTGTGAAATCGCATAGCCGGCGAGCATCGCCCAAACGGCAGCCATCAAATAGAGGGCATGCACCCAAGCATCCCCCCCATACGGGATGAGACCGAACGCCCACTGCAAAAAGGGAGTCACCGCGAGAACCAGGAAAAGCCAAGTCAGCCATGGGACGCGCTGAACTTTGCATGCAGCCCAAATACCTAAAGGCACTAGCGCGACTGCCGCCAGCGCCTCTTGGTGAAAACTCAGCCATGGCGAGTAGTGATTTGGCAATAGAAAAGCCAAGCACAAGAAGAGGCTCAACCATGCCAGGGGCAGCGATGCAGACATTCGGATGCCTATTGACGAAAACAAAAAGGGGCGCGTGAACACGCGCCCCTTCCAACTCAGAACCAACCAGGGATCAGGCTCCGCGGCATGAGCCAGGGAGGTACTTTGTCGACATGCCGTTGGTCGCGCCTGGGCCACACACCCACTTGAACACAGTAGCGCCCACGTCCGTGTTGACGAGTACTGCGGTGTCGCTCTTGTACGGCGTCAACGTCACCGTTTTGCTGGCAGCATCCTTCAAGTCGGCAGCGGCGCCAGTGGTCACCGTCACCAAGCCTGCTTCGGTGGTCACGATCGACAGTACATATTTGCTGGGAGCACTGGCAGCAGAGCCAGCAATGTTCTGCTCACAACCCCACCCGTTGGCAGCGGGCAGCGTGGCTCCGTTCGCAGTTTGAACGGTCTCCGTGATGCTGGTACGGCACTGAGAAGCGGCCAACACCACTTCGGACACCTTGGCACGGATGGTGTAGTCTTGGTAAGCCGGCAGAGCCACAGCAGCCAGAATACCGATGATGGCCACCACGATCATCAGTTCGATCAGGGTGAAACCTTTTTGCATGGAACGCTTCATGGAAAAAACTCCTTGGGGGTTTGGGTTGGGAACGCATGTCTATGAGCAGACGGCGTGCCAACCGGAACTGGGGTGTTTTTTGCGGCCTATTTCACGCTTAACCGCCCCACAGTGACGGTTTGTGACATCTGGGTCGGTTCTTGACCGACATTTTTTGTCACCCCGGTCGGCTTCGACCGTTTTTGTCACCCAATTTCTGCCCTTGTCAGAGGTCGAACGTCTGCCCTGCGCTCAGCCAGCGAATGTCGTGGCGGGTGCTGTCTGCACCGGTCGGCACATCGTCGAAACGGCGGATCTCGTCCATGATCAGGCCGGTTTCGGCGGGCTTGGTGTGGGTGATGTAGATGGGGTAGTGCTGGCTGGGGTCGATGTGCGCCAATTCCTCGGCGAGCAGGCCCGGCGCAAGATGCAGACTGCGTTGGGCCAGGGCCTCTTCGCGGTCGCTGAAGGCGGTTTCGATCACCAGCAGGGCCACGGGCAACTGGTTAACGCGTTTCCAGAAAGCGGGGTTGCGGCCGGTGTCGCCGCTGAACACCCAGTGGCCCGACGGCGTGTTGGCGGCGAAACCAACCGCGGGCACGGTGTGCACCGCCGGCAGCACTTCAATCGCCTTGCCACACACCTGCAGCACCTCGCCCACAGCAATGGGCACAAAACGCATGAGTGGGCGATCGGCACTGGGGATGGCCGAGAAATCGGGCCAGATCAGGTTGTTGAAGATGTGGGCCTTGAGTGCGGCGATGGTGCCGGGCAAGGCGTGCACCTGCAAGGGCTGTGCGCCTGCCGAGAGCCTGCGCGCGGCCACGGCATCGAGCATGAGGGGCAGCGAAGCCACGTGGTCCAGGTGCGAATGGGTGAGCAGCACGTGGTCGATCTGCGCCATCTCGTCCAGGGTGAGGTCGCCCACGCCGGTGCCTGCGTCGATCAGCACGTCGTGGTCGAGCAGGAACGAGGTGGTGCGGCAGCCGTGGGCAATGGCTCCTGAGCACCCCAGCACGCGGACTCTCATGGACTCTTTGACATGGTGTGGCCGGTGGAACCGGTCCGGGATGGCGGAGCTTGAAGCGAATCGAGGGTCGCTGCGCCGTCCCAAGCAGGATCGAGCGGCAACAACCTGCGTGAGGCTACTCTGTCGACATAAAGGCGGTAAAGGACTTTTTTGGCATTTTGCCGCTGGAGGTTGAGCAGATGGACATCGCACGCATCCCAGTCTTGCGCGCGCCACGCTCGCAGGGCTTGTTGCCATTGGCGCAGTTCGTCTCGCAGGTCGGTTGCCAACTCGCCGCTCGCACCCAGTGGGGCGTAGATGGGACTGGGCGGTTCCCCCGCCGTCAAGCACAGGCGGTCGAGCTCTTGCCAGACGAGGCCGGGTTGTCGCTGCCGGTCTTGTTCAAATGCGATCTGATCCACTCCGTAGATGGCGCAGAGCTTGGCCAGAAGCGGCTTCGGGAGCCCAACTGGACCGCGCTCCGCCCAGAACCGGAGGGTCAGGCCAACTGCGGCCGTGAGCAGAATCATCAACACGGAGCCCGCCAACGGCAGCACCAGGCCGTGGCGGACCTGCAGCCAGCTGTTGAGCACGATCACCAGGGCGAGGAGTGTGGTGCCCAGCGCTGCGCCGGACCAGACGCCCAGGACCGGCAACAACCAGATGAGCAAGAGGCTGGCAGCCACCAGTACCAGCATCTCGTAGCCCAAGGCGTAGTCGGGCTTCACCGGCAAGTGTCCGTCGAGCAGGCCGGTGATCAGGTTGGCGTGGGCTTCCACGCCCGGGTAATTGGCGCCCACGGGCGTGAGGCGCAAGTCTTTCAGGCTGGGGGCGGTCGTGCCCATCAGAACGATCCTGCCTTCCAGTCGAGCAGGGGGCACGCGCCCCGACAGGAGATCGACGGCCGAGACATAGGTGAACGAGCCGCCTTCGGGGCCGCCAGGCCCCCGATACGGTACAAGTGCGGAAACGCGCTCGTCCACGGGAATCGCGAGTGTCTGCCCGTCGTGCTGCAGACGCAGGCTCTCCAGACCACTCTGGCGGCGGCTCATCATGAGCCCGTTGGCGAAACCAGGCTCGACCGGCGGCGCGCCCAGCACGCGGCGGAAAACCGCAAGCGCCAACGACTCGTAGGTCTGTCCCTGGTGCTCGGCCAGCATGGGCACCGAACGCACCACGCCGTCGCTGTCGGGCAAGGCGTTGAAAGCGCCGGCAGTCGGCGCGGCCAAGGCCAGTTCAAGCAGGTTGGATTCAAACGCGTCCCAGCGTGTGATGCGCACCGGACGGCCGTACAGCACTTCGCCGCCCATCACCGGCGCAGGCAGCACCCCCTTGTTGATGGCGCCGGGTACGTTGCTGAAGAAGTAGCCCAGGACCACCGGGCGATCGCGCAGCGCGGTGGCCAGGGCGGCATCGCCGCCGGGTTGCGGGTCGGGCTTGGGGAACACGATGTCAAAGCCGAGCACGGCGATCTTTTGCTGCTCGAACAGCGTGTCCACCAGGCGCGCCAGCTGCGCGCGCGGCCAGGGCCAGGGGCCGATGGCGGCAAGGCTTCGCGAATCGACGTCAACGATCACCACCCGCGGCTCCTGTGTGCCGGGCATGGTGGCCCTCAGGCGCAAGTCGTAGGCGGAGTTGTCGAGTCGGTGGAGTGCGTTGGTGGGGACAAACCCCAGAGCGTGCAGCGCCGCCAACATCAGCGGGACAAGCATGAGCAGGACGCGCAGACTGCGCTGTTTCAGTGTCTGCGGCATGACGGGCTGGGCGGATGGCCTGAGACCGAGATGGTCAGGCGCCGCCGGGGTTCGTGGAAGGCGGGAGGCCTGTTCGGGCTTACTGCTGCACGAACTGCATCTTCGTCCCGGCCAGCTCCAGCATGTCGCCGTGGCGCAGGTTCACCGCGTCGGTACCGATGGGGCTGCCGTTGATGGTGGGCTTTTGCACACCCTCGACCATGGCCACCACAAAACCGTGGGGGCGGCGGGTGATGGCAGCAACCGCCACACCGGGCTTGCCGATGGTGGTGACCACTTTCACCAAGGGCACTTCGCGACCAGCTGCGGTGCCGGACATGACTTTGATGGCGGCGTTGGCCACCACCATGGCCACCGTGGGCTCGGGTGGAACCACCGCGCCGGCACTGATCACCATCGTCTTTTCGTGGCTCTCGTTGGCGCCTTCGTGAACGAACTTGATCTTGTACTTGCCGATCTCGACCGTGTCGCCGCTTTGCAGCTGCTGCTTCTTGATCGCCTTGCCGTTGACGTAGGTTCCGTTGGTGCTGTTGAGGTCTTCCAGGAACACGTCGCTGCCGGACATCTGCATGACGGCGTGTTCACCACTGACGGCCAGGTTGTCGATCACGATGTCGTTGTACGGACGGCGACCCAACGTGGTGCGGTCTTTGGTGAGCTGCACTTCCTTGATGACAACACCGTCGATGGAAACGATCATTTTCGGCATGGCCGACTCCTCTGGAACCTGTAAATCTGTTGGTCTGACACGAAATCACTTACCCAGCATGCGCGAAAGTAGGCCTTTGCGCACCGGTTTCGAACGAGCATACGCCAGTATCACCGATATGTTGTCCCGCCCCCCGGCATCGTTGGCAGCGTCCACCAGGGCCTGGGCTTTTTCCTCGAGTGTGCCCGCCGTCACGAGTATCGCGGCGATGCGCTCGTCGCTCATCATGTCGCTCAAGCCGTCCGAGCAAAAAAGGTAGAGATCCTCGTCCTCGACCCGGTATTCGTTGACTTCGAGCAACACCGTGTCTTCCACGCCGAGCGCGCGGGTCACGAGGTTCTTGTGGGTGGCGTACTGAGCCTGCTCCAGCGAAATCAGGCCGGCATCGATCTGCTCCTGCAACAGCGAATGGTCGCGCGTGATCTGCAGGAAGTTGCCCTCACGCAGGCGGTAGCAGCGCGAGTCGCCCACGTGCCCGATCATGGCGCGCGCGTCCAGGAACACACCCATGACGAGGGTGGTGCCCATGCCCGCGTACTGCGGGTTGGAATTGGCGGCGTTGAAGATGGAGCGGTTGGCGTTGTCGATGCAGATTTCCATGGCGCGGCGCAGTTCGCGCACGCTGGCCTCATTGCCACCTTCAGCCATCCACCGCCCCAGCTCTGTCTTGATGAAGGTGGTGGCCATGGCGCTGGCGACTTCGCCGGCGTTATAGCCACCCATCCCATCGGCCAGGACCGCAATCTGGTTCTCCGCGTCCAGCGACACGGAGTCCTCGTTGTTGTCCCGAACCAGTCCCGGGTCGGTCAGACAAAAATACTCAAAATTCATAGAGTTCAAGTTATACTCGCAGAACGAAGCTGTCTTTTCAGGAACCGCGTGACGAAGCGGGCGGCGGCGTGACAAGGGTGGCAGCCATGGCGTTTTCCGATGCGCGCGGGAAGGCGTGCGTGGCTTCAAACGTGCTCTCGGCCGCAGGCAGCACCGCTCCCGGCATGGGCGCATCGTCTCCAGAATCCACGCAGCGCCGCAGGTGGGCAGCCAGTTCGGCACCGGACTGGTATCGATCGCCGGGCGACTTGGCCAGGGTCCGCGCCAGCACGTCGGCCAGGGCTTGTGACAGATCGGGGCGCAGGCTGCGCACGCTGGGTGCGGGCTGGTTGGCGATCTGGTACATCAGCGCCGCCATGGAGTCGCCCTTGAGCGGCAGGCTGCCGGTCAGCAACTGGAACAGCATGACGCCCAGCGAATAGAGGTCGGAGCGGCCGTCCACGTGCAGGCCGGCGAGCTGCTCGGGCGACATGAAGCTGGGCGTGCCCAGCACCATGCCGGTTTTGGTTTTGCTCGACCCGGTGATGCGCGCGATGCCGAAGTCGGTGACCTTGACCGACTGGGTCGCCACATCAAACATCACGTTGGCCGGTTTGATGTCCCGGTGCACCACTTGCTGGCGGTGGGCGTGATCCAGGGCCAGCGCCACCTGCTCACCAATGCTCAGCACGGTGGTCACCGGCAGCAGGCCGCCCGGGCGCGAGAACTCCACGAGATCGCGGCCCGGCAAAAACTCCATGGCGATGAAGGCCAGGTCGTGCTCCTCGCCGGCGTCAAAAATGGTGACGATGTTGGGGTGCTGCAGCCGGCCCGCGGTTTCGGCCTCGCGGAAGAAGCGCTCGCGCACATCGACCAGCTCGGAGCCCTCGAACTCGGCGCTGAGCGCCAGCGTCTTGATGGCCACCGTGCGGCCGATCTTCGGGTCACGGCCCTGGTAGACCACACCCATCGCGCCCTTGCCGAGTTCTTTCTCGACCTGGTAACGACCGAGCATGGGTTTCTCCACGCCGCCGTTGTCCAGCAACAGCGTGCCGCCCGGGTGCGACGAACCGCCGCCCAGCACCACGGTTTCCGACAAGTTCTTTGCGCGCTTCAAGCGCCGCTGCACGTCGGCATCAGAGCGGTCCAGCTTGGCCATGTGCTCGTACACCGCTTCGGCCTTGTTGAACTGGCGCTTGCGCTCGAAATCGAGTGCGAGGTGCTTGAGGTTGTCCATCAGGGCGTCGCTGAAGGGCACACGGCGCATGCGGTCAAACGCCATGTCGAGCTGCCCCTGGCCCTGCAGCGCCAGACCCATCATGCGGTTGGTTTCGGCCGACTCTTCGTCCGACTTCGCCTTGCCCGCTTCGGTGACCAGGAAACGGCGCGTGGTGAGCGCCAAATGCCCGATGAGCAGAAGCGACGCCGGAAACACCAGTTGCAGCCACGTGGCTGCGGCCGACAACAAACCGAACTCGGCACCCAGCAAGGCCACGAACAGCGCACCGGTGCAGGCCGCGCCGGCCGCTGCAGACAGCCGTGGCAGCAGCCACACGATGTAAGCGGCGATCAGCAACAGGGCGGCGAACACCGCGTAGCCGCCCCAGAGCGGTTGCACGATGTGGTGGTTGCTCAGGATGCTGGAGGTGATGTGGGCCAGGATGGCGGCGGGCGACATGGCGGCAGACACCGGCGTGGTGAACAAGGTGCCCACCCCCGCAGCGGTGGCGCCAATGATCACGATCTTGTCGGCGTACTTGCTGGCCGGGATGCGGCCGGAGAGCACGTCGTAGAAAGAGTCCACCGCGAACGCCGCCCGGCCGTCACGGTCGGGATAGAACTGCGGCAGCAGGCGGGCCGTGTCGTCGGTCGGAATCACGTTGCGTCCCAACTGCACGCCTTCGCCGGGCAACAGTCGCAGGTCTTTGGCCGTGAGGTTCAGGCTGTTGGCAGCGATCGCCAATGCCATCGAGGGCACGGCAAAACCATCGAACTGGACCAGCAAACCCTCCTGTCGCACCGCGCCGTCCACATCGGGCAGCTGGTTGAGGTGCCCCACCGCCCGGGCCGCCTCACCAATCGCCGGCAGCGGTTGCTGCGAGCGCAGCGCCGGCACGCCAAAGGCCGCGTTGTCGGCGATGGCGCTGCGCCGTGCAAACGCGGGCAGCGGCTGATCCACCGGACCCTGGGGTTCGCCAAGTTCGTACACCGAAGGCACGACGACATTGCCCGCGCGCGCCATGCTGGCCACCAGGCGGGCGTCCGAGTCGAGTTGCTCCTCGGCCTGGCCGATGAAACCCAGCAGGCGCTGACGGCCCTGGTCGCCCAGATCGGTCAACGGCGCGCCGCCCGTTTGGGAGCCGTCGAGCAGGCCGCGCAGTTCGCGCAGTTGCACCAGACCGCGGTCGGTTTGAGGTTCAAAAAAGAAGGCGGTGTGCGCCACGGTTTTGGCGCCAGCCGCACCGAGTTGGTCGATCAGCTGGGCGTGCACCTCGCGTGGCCACGGCCAGCGGCCAATGTTGGCCACGCTCTGGTCGTCGATGGCGATGACCGCGATGCGGTCACTGGGCAGCCGGCTGGTCTGTGTGCTGGCCAGGTCGTAGAAGCGGCGCTCCAGACCACTGAAAAAATCCGTGGCGGCGTTCAGGGCAACCACCGCCAGCACAACGGCGAGCCCCATGGCGGCGTCGGAGCGCCACAAGGCGCTCTTGCGCTTGGGCCGGTTCTGGCGTTGGCTGGTGGACACGAATGAAGGGCCGGGTTGGTTCAATGCGGGCGGTCGAGCTCGCATTGAAACGCGGCCCTGCAATTCTCATCGGGTGTCAGCGGCAGGCATTGAACCCAAGATGTAGCATTTTGTTTCACGCTCGCCCCCCAGAGCAAGCATTTATGTGTGTTTGAGGCCGAACACAAACACCGGACGAAAAAAAGGCAACGCAAGCGTTGCCTTTGTCACGTCGGCCGCAGCGCAGCTTACAGCTGCGCCTTGAGCAGCTTGCCCAGTTCGGATGGGTTGCGCGTGATGATGAAGCCCGACTCTTCCATGATGGCGAGCTTGGCATCGGCCGTGTCGGCACCGCCGGAAATCAGCGCGCCGGCGTGGCCCATGCGCTTGCCGGGGGGGGCGGTCACACCGGCGATGAAGCCGACGATGGGCTTCTTCATGTTCGCCTTGCACCACAGCGCGGCTTCGGCTTCGTCCGGGCCACCAATTTCACCAATCATGATGACGGCGTCGGTGTCGGGATCGTCGTTGAAGGCCTTCATCACATCGATGTGCTTCAGACCATTGATGGGGTCACCACCAATACCGACGGCGCTGGACTGGCCCAGACCCACTTCGGTCAGCATGGCCACGGCTTCATACGTCAGCGTGCCCGAGCGGGACACCACGCCGATGCGGCCCTTGCGGTGGATGTGGCCGGGCATGATGCCGATCTTGATCTCTTCGGGCGTGATCAGGCCAGGGCAGTTCGGGCCCAACAGCAGGGTTTTCTTGCCGCCGGCGGCTTCCTTGGCCTTCATGCGGTTGCGCACTTCGAGCATGTCCTTGACCGGAATGCCTTCGGTGATGCAGATCGTCAGATCCAGGTCGGCTTCAACAGCCTCCCAGATGGCCGCAGCGGCGCCGGCAGGCGGCACGTAGATCACCGACACGGTGGCGCCGGTCTGCTGGGCGGCTTCCTTGACGGAAGCGTAAATCGGGATGTTGAAGATCGACTCGCCGGCCTTCTTCGGATTCACACCGGCCACGAAGGCATTTTTGCCGTTCGCGTATTCCTGGCACTTTTCGGTGTGGAACTGACCGGTCTTGCCGGTGATGCCCTGGGTGATGACCTTGGTGTCTTTGTTGATGTAGATCGACATGGTGTATTTCCTAGTCAGTCGGGGACAGAGCTAAAGGTCTGCCCCCAAGGTCATTACTTAACGGCGGCGACGATCTTCGTCGCGGCTTCGGCCATGGTGTCGGCCGCGATGATGGGCAGGCCGGACTCGGCCAGCATCTTCTTGCCCAGCTCTTCGTTGGTGCCCTTCATGCGCACCACCAGCGGCACGCTGAGGTTGGTTGCCTTGCAGGCGGTGATCACGCCGGTGGCGATGGTGTCGCACTTCATGATGCCGCCGAAGATGTTGACCAGGATGCCCTTGACCTTGGTGTTCTTGAGCATGATCTTGAAGGCTTCGGTGACCTTCTCGGCGGTGGCGCCACCGCCCACGTCCAGGAAGTTCGCCGGCTCGCCGCCGAACAACTTGATGGTGTCCATGGTGGCCATGGCCAGACCGGCGCCGTTGACCAGGCAGCCGATGTTGCCGTCCAGGCTGATGTAGGCGAGGTCGAACTTCGACGCTTCAACTTCGGCCGGATCTTCTTCGTCCAGATCGCGGTAGGCGACGATTTCGGGATGGCGGAACAGCGCATTGGCATCGAAGTTGAACTTCGCGTCCAGGGCCATCAGGTTGCCCTTGGAATCGCAGTTCAGCGGATTGATCTCCACCAGCGACGCATCGGTGTCCATGTAGCACTTGTAGATCTTGGCGAAGATGTCCACGGCCTGGTCCACGGAGGCGCCGGTCAGGCCGATGGCAGCCGCAACCTTGCGGGACTGTGCCTCGGTGATGCCGGTCAGCGGATCGATCATCTCGGTGATGATCTTTTCGGGCGTGGAGTGCGCCACTTCCTCGATGTCCATGCCGCCTTCGCTGGATGCGATCAGGGCCACCTTCTGCGTTGCGCGGTCGGTCACCAGCGACACATACAGTTCGTTCTTGATGTCGGCGCCGTCTTCAATGTAGAGGCGACGCACCTTCTGACCTTCGGGGCCGGTCTGGTGGGTCTTGAGCTGCATGCCCAGGATCTCGCCCGAGATGCGCTTGACGTCTTCAACGGTCTTGGCCACTTTCACGCCACCACCTTTGCCACGGCCACCGGCGTGGATCTGGGCCTTGACCACCCACACGGGGCCGCCCAGTTTCTGGGCAGCTTCGACCGCCTCCTGCACCGTGAAAGCGGGGATGCCGCGGGGCACCGGCACACCAAACTGGCGCAAGATTTCCTTGCCTTGGTATTCGTGGATCTTCATGAGGACTCTCTCAGGAATGGGTAGAGGGATCGTCGACCGATCCGCATCGGGTGGTCGAAAGAGTGGCGCTGAAAACACAGCAACCGGTAACTGTATCATGGTGCATTGCACCAAAATCGCGCACGGCGAACCGCCAGCAGGCACGATTGTTGGACGCTCTCCTGAACCCACACTGACAAGGCGGACCAGCCATGGCCAAGGTTTTCATCGACGGCGAAGCCGGCACCACCGGACTCCAGATTCGCGAGCGGCTGCAGCGCATGCCCGCCATCGAGGTGGTGAGCATCGCCCCCGAGCACCGCAAGGACCCGGCCGCCAAACGCGAATTGATGGCCCAGGTGGATCTGGTCATTCTGTGCCTGCACGACGACGCCGCGCGCGAGTCGGTGGCCATGATCGACGCGATGGTCGGCCACCAGCCCAAGATCATCGACGCCTCCACCGCGCACCGCACGGCTCCGGGCTGGGTGTTCGGTTTCCCCGAGCTCGCAGCCGATCAACGCCAGGCCGTGGTGAATGCCAGGCGCGTGGCCAACCCGGGCTGTTACGCCAGCGGCGCCATCGCCATGCTGCGCCCCCTGATCGATGCCGGCGTGCTGCCCGCCGATCACCCGGTCTGCCTGCCCGCCGTCAGCGGCTATTCGGGTGGTGGCCGCACCATGATCGAGGCCTACCAGAAGAGTGAAGCACCGGCCTACGAGCTCTATGCGCTCGGTCTGCAACACAAGCACATCCCGGAAATCATGGCCTACACCGGCCTCACGCGTCGCCCGATCTTCATCCCGGCGGTGGGCAACTTCGAGCAGGGCATGCTGGTCGAGCTGCCCCTGCACCTGGACACCTTGCCGGGTCAACCGACGCTGGCCGACCTGCACGCCGTCTATGCCAAACACTACGCCGGCAGCGAGTGGGTGAGCGTCGAGCCCGCCACCGAAAGCGGCAAGCTCGACGCACTGGCGCTGAACGACACCAACAAGCTGGAGATCCGCGTGTTCGGCAACGACGCGGCACACCATGCCCTGGTGGTGGCGCGGCTGGACAACCTGGGCAAGGGCGCCAGCGGCGCTGCGGTGCAAAACCTCCAGCTGATGCTGGGCCTGTAGCGCGCCCGCGCAGGCTGTCGAAAGACGGGGCCTGCGATCGTCGTGGGTGCACAGGCTTCCGCTTTGTTGCGGGGAGCCGCGCTCAACGAACGCCGGGGACTCTTCGCATGACCGCTGCACCGCAACTTCCTGCCATGGCGCCGCCCAAGGCCACGCGCCGCGAATGGGTCGCCCTGGGCGTGATCGCCCTGCCGTGTCTGGTGTACGCGATGGACCTCACGGTGCTCAACCTGGCCCTGCCCGCCATCAGCGCCGACCTTCAACCCACCGCAGCGCAGCTGCTGTGGATCATCGACATCTACGGCTTCATGGTCGCGGGCTTTCTCATCACGATGGGCACGCTGGGCGACAAGCTGGGGCGCCGGCGCATGTTGCTCATCGGCGCGGCCGCGTTCGCCTCGGCCTCGGTGGCCGCCGCCTTGTCCACCACGGCCCACGCCCTGATCGCCACGCGTGCCCTGCTCGGCATCGCCGGTGCGACGCTGGCACCTTCCACGCTCTCGCTGATCTCCAACATGTTCCGCGACGAGCGCGAGCGGCGCGTGGCCATCGGCATCTGGATTTCCAGCTACTCGGTGGGCGGCGCCATCGGGCCGCTGGTGGGCGGTGTGATCCTTCAATACTTTGCGTGGCCCGCGATCTTCTGGGCCGCGGTGCCGGTGATGCTGCTGTTGCTCGCGGTCGGGCCCTTTCTGCTGCCCGAATACCGCGACCCGCAGGCCGGTCGGCTCGACCTGGGCAGCGTGGCACTGTCGATGGCCGCGGTGCTCGGTGGTGTGTTCGCCCTCAAGCAGGCAGCCGAAGGGCAACCGGGTCTCACAACCCTGCTGGCCGCTGCGCTCGGCCTGGCGGCGGGCGTTGCCTTTGTGCGCCGCCAGCGCCGCATTGCTTACCCGCTGCTGGACCTGAAGCTCTTTGGCCAGCCCCGCTTCGCCGCGGCGATCTGCACCTACGCGCTCACCTCGTTCGCGATGTTCGGGGTGTACATCTTCGTGTCGCAACACCTGCAGCTGGTGCTGGGTCTCTCGCCGCTGGTCGCGGGCCTGTGCACCGTGCCGTGGGCGCTGTCGTTCGTGGCGGGATCGATGCTCACGCCCGCGATTGCACAGCGGCTCGGCGCTCCGCAAACCATGATCGCCGGGCTCACGGTGGCCGCCGTCGGCTTTGCCGCCATGGCGATGGTGGACGCTCCCCACGGGCTGGCGTGGCTGATCGGCGGCATGGTGCTCATGGGACTGGGCATGGCCCCGGTGTTCACGCTGGGCAACGACATCGTGATCGGCTCGGCACCACCCGAGCGCGCGGGCGCCGCGTCGGCGCTGTCGGAAACCAGCTCGGAGCTCTCGGGTGCGCTGGGCATTGCGGTCTTCGGCAGCCTGGCCACCAGCCTGTACCGGGCCGGCATGTCGGGGCAGGTTCCGGCCGACACCATGGCCGGCGTTCACACGCTGGGAGGTGCACTCACCGTGGCCGACGGCTTGCCCGCGGCCATGGCAGAGGCTTTGCGCCACGCAGCGCGATCGGCCTTTGTGGACGGGTTTCAAGCGGCCGCGCTGCTGGGCACGGGGATCATGGTGGCCAGCGCGCTGCTGGCCTGGCGGATGCTGCGCACGCCCGCCTTGCGCGGTTGAAGCTCAGTCGTCGGCGTCCAGACCGGGCGCGCCGCGCACCACGCGCCGCACCACGTCGGCGCCGAAACCCCGCGTGAGCAGAAAGCGCATCTGCTTGCCGTGTTCGGCCGCGTCGCGGGGCGGCTCGCCGAACTTCTTGCGCCACACCTCGCGCGCGCGCGCTTCTTCGGATCCCTGCAGACCGGCCACCGCGTCAGCCACGGCCTGCGGGTCCAGGCCCTTGGCCTGCAACTCCTGGCGCACGCGTGATGCGCCCAGCTTGACCGAGCGCCGGTGCACCACCGACTCGATCACGCGCTGCTCGCTGATGAAACCCTTGGCCTCCAGCTCGTCCAGCGCCCGGGCCAACTCGCCCGGTTCGGTTTCATGCGGGCGCAGCTTGCGCAGCAACTCGGCCTTCGAGTGTTCGCGGCCTGAAAGCAGGCGCAGCGCCCGGCCCTTCAGGGATATCTGGTCAAAGCCCATGTCGGGACCTTCGCCGGGGAGCGTGGGGGCTCATGGTGTCACTCGCTCACGGCCGAGGCCGTGAGTGCTGCTCTCACTCGGCCAGCGGGGCGGTGTTGGCTTCGGCCTTGGCAGCGGCTTTTGCAGCCTTGCCGCCTTTGGCCGGCGCCGGCGCTTCGTCCACCGGCAGCAGCGGCACGCCCAACTCGGTGCGTACCTTGTTCTCGATCTCGACGCGCAACTCGGGGTTCTCGCGCAGGAATTCGCGCGAGTTGTCGCGGCCCTGTCCGATCTTTTCGCCGTTGTAGGCGTACCAGGCGCCCGACTTCTCGACCACGCGGTGCACCACGCCCAGGTCCAGGATCTCGCCTTCGCGGCTGATGCCTTCACCGAACAGGATGTCGAACTCGGCCGTCTTGAAGGGCGGCGCGACCTTGTTCTTGACGACCTTGACCTTGGTCTCGTTGCCGATCGCGTCGTCGCCCTTCTTGATCGTGCCGGTGCGGCGGATGTCCAGGCGTACCGAGGCGTAGAACTTCAGCGCGTTGCCGCCGGTGGTGGTTTCGGGGCTGCCGAACATCACACCGATCTTCATGCGGATCTGGTTGATGAAGATGACCATGCAGTTGGTCTTCTTGATGTGCGCGGTGAGCTTGCGCAGCGCCTGGCTCATCAGGCGGGCCTGCAGGCCGGGCAGCGAATCGCCCATCTCGCCTTCGAGTTCGGCCTTGGGCGTGAGCGCGGCGACCGAGTCCACCACGATCAGGTCGACCGCGCCGGAGCGCACCAGGCTGTCGACGATCTCGAGCGCCTGTTCGCCGGTGTCGGGCTGGGAAATCAGCAGGTCCTGCAGGTTCACGCCGAGCTTCTGCGCGTACTGGATGTCCAGCGCGTGTTCGGCGTCGACAAACGCGCACTGGCCGCCGAGCTTCTGCATTTCGGCGATCACCTGCAGCGTCAGCGTGGTCTTGCCCGACGATTCCGGGCCATAGATTTCCACCACGCGGCCGCGCGGCAGGCCGCCGACGCCGAGCGCGATGTCCAGGCCGAGCGAGCCGGTGGACACCACCTGGATGTCCTCGATCACCTCGCCTTCGCCCAGTCGCATGATGGTGCCCTTGCCGAACTGCTTTTCGATCTGGGCCAGCGCGACCTGCAAGGCCTTGGCTTTTTCGCTGTTGAGGGGATTGGGCTTGACGGCTGCGTCCATGGGGGCTCCTGGGCTGGTTGGAAGGGTTGGCAAGACCTGTGTGGTTGTGTACAGGCTGGATGCTTGAACAGCAGTTTACAGGCGCATTGAAATCAAACAACCCGATATTTGGTCAGTTTGCCTTACCATTCGCCCATGATCGACAACACCCCCGAATCCCCCGCCGAACCCGACGACCGCTGGCGCGGCGGCCACCTCGGTCGGCTGATGGGCCTGGCGCTGCGCCGCTTCGACGAGCGTGTGCTCAGCCTGATGGCGCACGACGTCAACGTGCCGCTGGCGCTCTCGCACCTGGCCGCGCGCGCGCAGGTGGGCGCGGCCCACATCCACATCACGCGCCACCTCGGCCTGCACGGCTCGCGCCTGACCGAGCTGGCGCACCAGGCCGGCATGAGCAAACAGGCCATGGGCGACCTGGTGACCCAGTGCGAGGCCTGGGGGCTGGTGCGGCGCGAGCCCGACCCACGCGACGCCCGCGCGCGACGCATCGTGTTCACCGACACCGGACTGCTCTGGCTGGAGGCGTTCCGCACGGCGGTGGCGCAGGCAGAAACCGAGTTCCGATCGCAGGTGGGCGACGCGGTGGCCACGGTGGTGGCGCTGGGCCTGGAGGCCTATGGGTCGGAGGCGCCCGGTGCCCGTGCAGCCGTGCCAGCCCGGTGAAACCCTGCCAATCAACCGGCTGCAACGCGGGGTATGCGACCTAAAATGAATCCGGCCTGAATGCCGCCCGCCCACGCGCCGCGGCCCCATAACAACGCTGCCCGAGCAGCCCAGGAGACTTCACCATGCGCATCCTGATTGCAGAAGACGACCAGGTCCTGGCCGACGGCCTGTTGCGCAGCCTGCGCGCGGCCGGCGCTGCGGTGGACCACGTGTCCAGCGGCAGCGAGGCCGACGCCGCGCTCATGACCAACAACGAGTTCGACCTGTTGATCCTCGACCTCGGGTTGCCGAAGCTGCACGGCCTGGAGGTGCTCAAGCGGCTGCGCTCGCGCGGCTCTGCGCTGCCGGTGCTGGTGCTCACCGCGGCCGACAGCATCGAAGAACGCGTGAAGGGCCTGGACTATGGCGCCGACGACTACATGGCCAAGCCGTTTTCGCTGCAAGAGTTGGAGGCACGCGTGCGCGCACTCACCCGCCGCGGCATGGGCGGCAGCACCAACACCATCCGCCACGGCCCACTCGAATACGACCAGGCCGGCCGCGTGGCCACCATCGACGGCAAGATGGTCGAGCTCTCGGCGCGCGAGCTGGGTTTGCTCGAAGTGCTGCTGCAGCGCGCCGGGCGTCTGGTGAGCAAGGACCAGCTGGTCGAGCGCTTGTGCGAGTGGGGCGAAGAGGTGAGCAACAACGCGATCGAGGTCTACATCCACCGGCTGCGCAAGAAGATCGAAAAAGGTCCGATCCGCATCGCCACGGTGCGCGGCCTGGGCTACTGCCTTGAAAAAATCGCCAGCTGACGGCCGGGTCTTCAGTGAGCCGCTGCCACCGGTGGGAAGCCGGTCGGCGCCGATGCCCTTCGGGCTGTTCCAGCGCGAACAGCGCAGCCTGTTCGGCGAAATCCTGGACTGGATGCTCACGCCGCTGCTGCTGCTGTGGCCGTTGTCATTGGTGCTGACCTGGTTCGTCGCGCAGGGCATTGCCAGCAAGCCGTTCGACCGCGCGCTCGAGTTCAACCTGCAGGCGCTCACCCAGTTTGTGGTGCGGGAAAACGACCAGATCACCTTCAAGCTCAACGCACAGGCGCGCGACCTGCTGCGCGCCGACGACAGCGACCTCGTGTACTACCAGGTGCTCGATCCCCGCGGCACGCTCATCAGCGGCGAGATGGATTTCCCGCCGCCGCGCGACAACGAAACGCCGGAGCCCGGGCGGGTGATGCTGCGCGACGACGTGGTGCGCGACGACGAGGTGCGGGTGGCCTACACCTGGCTGGCGCGCAACGACCCGCAGCGCCTGGTGCTGATGCAGGTGGCCGAGACCAAAGGCAAACGCTCCACCCTGGCCGCCGAGATCGTCAAGGGCGTGATGGTGCCTCAGTTCGTGATCCTGCCGCTGGCGGTGCTGCTGGTGTGGCTGGCGCTGGTGCGCGGCATCCGCCCGCTCAACGAACTGGAGCAGCGCATCCGCGCTCGCAAGCCCGACGACCTGAGCCCGATCGAGGAATCGTTCATCCCGCAAGAAGTGGCGCCACTGGTGTCGTCGATCAACGACCTGCTGACGCGGCTGAAGGCCTCGCTCACCACGCAGAAACGTTTTCTGGCCGACGCCGCGCACCAGCTCAAGACGCCGCTGGCCGGCCTGCGCATGCAGGCCGAACTGGCGCAGCGCGAAACCGACCCGGTGGAGATCCGCGGGTCGTTGCAGCAGATCGCACGCTCCAGTGCGCGAGCCACCCACACCGTGAACCAGCTGCTGGCGCTGGCGCGCGCCGAGACCACCGGCCGCACGCTGCCGAGCGCGCGCATCGACCTCGGCCGGCTGGTGCCCGACGTGGTGCAGGACGCGGTGCCCCGCGCGCTGGAGGCCGGCATCGACCTCGGCTTTGAAGGCCCGGACGACACCCCCGACGACTGCCTGGTGAATGGCAACCCGACGCTCTTGCAGGAAATGGTGCGCAACCTGGTGGACAACGCGATCCACTACACCGGGCAGGGCGGCGTGGTCACGGTGCGCGTGCTGCTGGACCGCTTCAGCGGCGTGCAGATCCTGCAGGTGGAAGACGACGGTCCGGGCATTCCGGAGAACGAGCGCGAGTTCGTGATGCAGCCGTTCTACCGCGCGCTGGGCACCAACGTCGACGGCTCGGGCCTGGGTCTGGCGATTGTGTTGGAGATTGCGCAGCAGCACGGCGCCACGGTGTCGATGGAAGACGCGCACCCCGAGCGCAGCCGGCGCGGCCTGCGGGTGTCGGTGCGTTTCACGCCGACCAAAACGAGGGCGGCGCAGGAATAGCCGCTGTGCGGTCGGGGCGCATCAGGCCGCCTTGTACACGTTGAGTTGCAGTTTCTCGCGCTCGATGGCGCGCGCCACGCAGGGCAATTCGGCGAATCGCTGCACCAGTTCCCACGTGGCCGGGAAGTCCACAGGGTTGATGCCCGCGTAACCGCCCCAGCGCAGCAAGGTGAGCGCGTATGCATCGAGCGCACCGGGCCGGGCACCCACCATCCATGGCGCCGCTTTGGATGCCAGCGCTTCGATTTCGCCCAGCAGCTCGCGGTAACGCGCCGCACCGAATTCGCGAATGGCTTTCTGCGCGGCGTCGTCGTCGGTGAACTTCTGCGGCATGAACACATGGGTGAAGGTGGGGTGCACCGTGTTGTTCATCCAGGCCAGCACCTGCAGCGCGCGCGCACGCTCCAGGCCCGCAGGCGGCAGGATGCCGGCCAAGGGCAACTTCTCGTCCAGGTACAGCAGGATGGCCACGATCTGCGTGACGACCTCGTCGCCATCGACCAGCACCGGCACCTGGCCGCGCGGGTTGAGCGCCAGGTACTCGGGCGAACGCTGTTCACCCTTGTGCAGTTTCACCATCGAGGGTTCAAATTCAGCGCCGGCCAGCTCGAGCATGGCGTGCGGCACGAAGGAGCAGGCGCCGGGGGCAAAGAAGAGTTTCAGGCTCATGGGTCTCTCTCTCGTGGTCAGTTCAGGTGTGGGCTCAAAAGCCCGGCAATTTCAAACATCGTGACCTGCGGCTTGCCGAACACCGCCGCCAGCTTGGCGTCTGCGTTCACGCGGCGCTTGTCGCCCGCGTCCTGCAGGCCGTTGGCCTTGATGTAGTCCCACAGCTTCTTCACCACTTCGGGTCGGGACACAGCGCCCTCGCCGATCACCGCCGCCAATGCGGCGCTGGGTTGTTTGCCGGTGGCGGCGGTGGTCTTGCGGGGTGCCTTGGCCGCTTTGACCGCAGGCGTTTTTTTCGCCGCGACCTTCTTGGCCGGTGCGGCTTTGGCGGACACCTTCTTCGCCGGTGCACCCTTGGCCGGCGCGCCGGCCGCCGTCTTGCGCGGAGGGAACTTGGACGGCGCGAACTCGAAGTTCACCTTGCCGGCTTCCTTGTCCCAGGCCAGGAAGGCCTTGAACGCGCGGCGCGTGCGCATGGAGACGAACTTGTCGAGCAGATCGGTCTTGCCGGTTTCCAGCAGCTTGCTCATCTGCTCGCGCGCCACCGGCTGCTGCAGGATGATCTTGCCGCTCTTGAAGTCGCAGGTCGGTGTGGGCTGCTGCTCGGTGGGCACGGAGCGGATGCACACGTAGTTGCTGCCGTGCTCGTGCACCGCGCCGCCGCACTTGGGGCAGGCCCCCAATGATTCGCTGGCGCTGAAGTCGACGATCTCGCCGCTTTCTTCGCCTTTCTTGTCGTCGCCGAAGTCGAACTCGAGCTTCCAGTTCTTGTCGTCCTCGCTGTACTTGAGCACGATCTCGGCCACGAAGGGCCAGCCCGCCTTGGAGCGGAAACCATCCAGCGGGCCGATCTTCTTGTCGCGCAGGAGTTGCTCGGATTCATCGGGCTCGAAGGTGCGCCCGGCCGGTGATTTGCCAAACGAGAAGCCGCAGCCTTCGCTGGCGCCGTCCTTGCCGGTGCAGGTGTAGCGGCGGTAGTTTTCCTTCACCACACCGCCGCAGTTCGGGCAGGGCGTGGCCAGCGTGGCGTAGTTGCCCGGGATGGTGTCGCGGTCGTATTCCTTGGCCTTCTTCACCATGCGCTCGGTCATCTGCGCGATCTCGGCCATGAAGGCGCTGCGGCTGAGCTTGCCGTGTTCCATCTGAGCCAGCTTGTATTCCCACTCGCCGGTGAGTTCGGCCTTGGAGAGTTCTTCCACGCCCAGGCCGCGCAGCAAGGTCATGAGCTGGAAAGCCTTGGCGGTGGGGATGATCTCGCGGCCTTCGCGGAACATGTACTTTTCGGTCAGCAGGCCTTCGATGGTGGCGGCGCGTGTGGCTGGCGTACCCAGGCCTTTTTCCTGCATGGCTTCGCGCAACTCGTCGTCGTCGATCATCTTGCCCGCGCCTTCCATGGCGCCCAGCAGCGTGGCCTCCGAATAGCGCGCCGGCGGCTTGGTCTTCAGGCCCTTGCTCTCCACCGACTCGGTGCGCACCGTTTCGCCTTCGCGCACCGGCACCAGGTTCTGGCCCTTGTCGCCCTCTTTCGCATCGGCCACGTCCTCGGCCGCTTCCTTGCCGTACACCGCCATCCAGCCCGGCTTCACGAGCACCTTGCCTTCGGTCTTGAAGTGGTGGCCGACCGACGAGGTGATGCGGGTGGTGACCATGAATTCGGCGCTGGGGAAGAACACCGCGAGGAAGCGGCGCACCACCAGGTCGTACAGCTTCTGCTCGGCGTCGCTCAGGCCGCTGGGCGCCTGCAACGTGGGGATGATGGCGAAGTGGTCCGACACCTTGCTGTTGTCGAAGATACGTTTGCTCGGACGGATGTAGTTGTTGTTGAGCGCGGTGAGCGCGTGTGGCGCCAGGTGCTTCATGCCGCTGTCGGCCAGCATCTCGAAGGTCTGCTTCACCGTGGGCAGGTAGTCCTCGGGCAGGGCGCGCGAGTCGGTACGCGGGTAGGTCAGGGCCTTGTGGCGCTCGTACAGGCTTTGCGCGAGCTGCAGCGTGGTCTTGGCCGAGAAGCCGAAGCGGCCGTTGGCCTCGCGCTGCAGGCTGGTCAGGTCGTACAGCAAGCCGCTGGCCTGGGTGGTGGGCTTGCTTTCTTCCTTGACGCTCGCGGCCTTGCCGCGCACCGCGTCGGCAATCGCCAGGGCCTGGCGCTGATCCCACACACGGTCGGCGCGCTGCTCGGGGTCGGCGTCGTCACCGGTGGGTTTCTTGAAGGCGGGGTCGAACCACTTGCCCGGGTACTCGCCGGCCTCGGCCAGGAAGCTGGCGTGGATTTCCCAGTAGTCGCGGCTGCGGTGGGCGCGGATCTTCTCTTCGCGCTCGACCACGATGGACAGCGTGGGAGTCTGCACCCGGCCGACCGTGGTGAGGAAAAAACCACCGTCGCGCGAGTTGAAGGCGGTCATGGCGCGTGTGCCGTTGATGCCGACCATCCAGTCCGCCTCGGAACGGCTGCGCGCGGCGTCGGCCAGGCCCTGCATCTGCTCGTTGGTGCGCAGGTGCTCAAAGCCATCGCGGATGGCCGCGGGCGTCATGGACTGCAACCACAGGCGCTGCACCGGCTTGCCCAGGGTCTGGTAGCTGCCGCCTTTCAAGCCACCAGCGTATTGCTCGATCAGGCGAAAGATCAGTTCACCCTCGCGGCCCGCGTCACACGCATTGATGAGCTTGCCCACGTCCTTGCGTTTGGCCAGCTTGACCACCGCACTCAAACGAGACTTGGTTTTGTCGATCGGCTTGAGTTCAAAGTAAGGCGGCAGCACCGGCAGGTGGGCAAAGCTCCACTTGCCGCGCTTGACGTCGAATTCTTCCGGCGCGGCGATCTCCACCAGGTGACCCACGGCAGAGGTGACCACGTACTGGTCGTTCTCGAAGTGGTCGTCGTGCTTCTCGAACTTGCCCGCCACCGGGGTGAGCGCACGCACGATGTCCTGGGCCACGGACGGCTTCTCGGCAATGACCAGCGTTTTGGCTGAACCTTCGTTTTTCATCTCTACAATCAACTTTCCACGCGCGTGTACACGCGCACATGGGCACGCGCACACTCGCGCGCACCTGCATGAAACAACCTTACCAAATATTCCGGCCGTGACGAAAAGCCCCAAAAAGTCGACTGCGCCCGCTGAAAAACCAGCCCCGGCCGAGCAGCCCAACGGCACTGGCCGGCGCATCCAGACGCGCAAGTCCGGCGTGCACGGCCGCGGGGTCTACGCCGTGGTGGACCTGGCCGAAGGCGAAACGCTCATTGAATATGTGGGTGAGGTGATCACCTGGGACGAGGCGCTGCGCCGCCACCCCCACGACCCGACCGATCCGAACCACACCTTCTACTTCCACATCGACGAAGAACACGTGATCGATGCCAAACACGGTGGCAACTCGGCGCGCTGGATCAACCACAGCTGCGCGCCCAACTGCGAAGCCGAGGTGGACGAGGGCCGCGTGTTCATCCGCGCACAACGCAACATCAAGGCCGGCGAAGAACTTTTCTACGACTACGGCCTGGTGATCGACGAACCGTACACGCCCAAGCTCAAGGCCGAGTACCCCTGCTGGTGCGGCGCGAAGAAATGCCGCGGCACGCTGCTTGCGCCCAAGCGCGCAGGCAAAGCCTCGAAACTCGGCTGAACGGCCCATGGCCGACACCCTGACCCATCACGCCGAAAACCTGTGGCTGGCCGTTGAGCCCAGCCTGCCCGGCTTCACGGTCGAGGTGCTGCCCAGCATCGACTCCACCAGCAGCGAACTCATGCGCCGCGCACGCAGCGGCCTGATGGAGCCGGTGTTGCTCGCCGCCGAGGACCAGACCGCAGGGCGCGGGCGCTTGGGCAAGGGCTGGCACAGCAAGCCCGGTCAATCGCTCACCTTCTCGCTGGCCATGCCGCTGGCGCCTCAGAGCTGGTCGGGCCTGTCGCTGGCGGTGGGCGTGAGCCTGGCGCACAGCCTTCACCCCGACGTGCGCCTGAAATGGCCCAACGATCTCTGGCTGCACCAGCGCAAGATCGGCGGCATCCTGGTGGAAACCGCCAGCACTGGCGAGGCCGGGCAAGGCCAGCGCATGGTGGTGATCGGCGTGGGCATCAACGTCGCGCGGCCGGAGGTGTCGGCGGTGGCCGCGCTGGTGCCGGACGGCTCTGCGGTGACGGCCATGGCACCGGCAGGGCTGTCCGAAGTGCTGGTGGGCATCACGCCGGGCGAGGTGCTGGAGCGCGTGGCGCCGGCGCTGGTGCGCGACATCCAGGCGTTCGCCTCACAGGGCTTTGCCGCCTTTGCCCAGCGCTTTGCCCAGCTGGACGCCCTGCGGGGCCAGGCGGTGCAGCTGTCGGACGGCACGCGCGGCACCGCCTGCGGCGTGAACGACGACGGTGCCCTGCAAGTGCACACCGAGCGCGGCATGCAGACGGTGACCAGTGCCGAAGTGAGCGTGCGCCCATGCTGAAGTGGGCCGTCTGGTTGCTGGTGCTCGGCAATGCCGGCTACTTTGCGTGGTCGCAGGGGTACCTGGACACGCTGGGTCTCAAGCCGGAGGAACAGCGCGAGCCGCAGCGCATGGCGCAGCAGGTGCGCCCGGAAGTCTTGCGCCTGCTCAACGGCCCCCGGGCCGAGACCGCGCCCGTGGTGGCGGCACCCGCTCAGGCGGCTGAATGGCCCGCCGCCCCGGCTGCGGTTGCACCACCGGTTGCACCCCCCACTCCCGCGCCCATCGCCCCTGAACCGGCAGCGGCGGCATCCGTTCCAGCACCTCCGCCCACGGTGGCGGTCGCAGCCGGCAATGGCCCGCGCGCTTGCTGGCAAGCCGGTGGTTTCACCGACGACCAGGCCGAACTGCTGCGCGCCGAGCTGGCTCTCCTGGGCCTGCCTGCGTCGGGTTTCGTCTTCACCGAAGTGCGCAGCGGTGGCCGCTGGATCGTCTACATGGGCCGCTACGACAACCAGCAGCAGGTCGACCGCAAGAAAGACGAGTTGCGCGCGCTGGGCGTGTCGTTCCGTGAGATCAACGCCCCCGGGTTGGCCCCTGGCCTGGCCCTGGGCACTTACTCCACCGAGGCTGCGGCCCAGCAGGCCTTGCAGAAGGCCGAACGCGACGGCATCCGCACGGCCAAGGTGGCGCAGGAGCGGGCAGAGAGCCAGAGCGTCACGGTGCGGCTGCCGGCCATCACCGAGACCCAGCGCGCCGCCATCGACGGGCTGGGTGAAGCTATGGCGGGCAAGCGCCTGCAGCGCTGCGGCTGAAGCCGGCTCAGGCGTTGCGCCGGGCGCGCATTTGCTGCCAGCAGACCGCCAGCACCCAGGCCCACAGAGCGATGCCCCACAAGACGCTGGTGGAGCCACCACCGCCTCCACCGCTGGTGGCCGGGTAGGCAGCCACCACGGTCACGGTGTCGCTGCCGCTGCGAGCGGTCGGCATGAAATCGTCGGTGACGGTGAGCCGGAACACATAGGAAGCCTGCAAGTTGGGCAGGCTCACGCCGGCCACTGCGGCTTGTGCGTTGGTGATGGCCACGGTGGGTCCGCTGACCTGGGTCCACTGGTGGCTGACGATGCTGCCTGTGAGCGCCACGCTGGCCGAGCCGTTGAGGGAGATCGCGGTGCCGGGGGTGACGGTGCCGATGGGCGCGATGACGGCCGCAGGGCCGGTGGCCAGCTGGACCGAGGCGGCGGCGTCGAGCAGGCCGGCACCGCAGGTGGTGGTGGTGCACTCACACAAACCACCGCTGGGCAAGGCGCATTGGCCAAAGGCGACGTCGATGTGGCCGCGGGCGGCGGCGGCCTGCTTCATTCGTTCGATCAATGCGTTGGGTGTCAGCGCGCTGTTGACCGACAGCATCAGACTGGCCACACCCGCCGCCTGAGGGGCTGAAAAACTGGTGCCTTGTTTGTATCCGTAGTGATCAGCCGGGTCTGGCAATGCGCTGTAAAGCACAGGCGTGGTGAGTCCCGGGTTGTCGGCGGAAAGCAGCAGGTTCGCATTGCCGGCCTCATCGGAGCCGCCCGGCGCGGAGAGCGCCACCTGCGGCCCGAAACTGGAGTAGTCGGCCTTGGCGCCGTCCTTGCGCACCGCAGCCACCGCCATGACACGCTGGCAGTCGGCCGGCCGCCGGAGAGCGCCGCTGCCATTGCCCGCGGCCACCACCACCAGAGCGCCGGCGTCGGTGGCGGCGTTGATGGTGTCCTGGTAGGCCGCGCTGCAGGGAGCGTCACCACCGAAACTCAGGTTGATCACGCGCGCCGGGTTGCTGTTGATCGGCACACCCGCCACCGGCAGGCCGGCCGCCCAGCGCACACCGTCCAGCAGGTCCGACACCAGCGCGCCGCATTTGCCCGCCACTCGCACCGGCAGGATGCGTGCGCCCCAGTTGATGCCGGCCACCCCCTGGGCGTTGTCCGTGGCGGCTGCGATCTGGCCGGTGATGAAGGTGCCGTGCCAGGAGCTCTGGCTCAGATTCGGGTCCGCACCACTGAAGTCCCCGCACGCACCCGCGTCCACGTACTGCTGGACGGCCGGAGCGTTGCCAAATCTGGTCACCCAGTCTCCGGGGTCTTCGGCGTTCGAGTCCCTCCCATCCGAGTCGTTTGCAAACTCCAACTCGCTCACGAAGTCGTAGCCCCGCAACATGCGCGAGCCTGAGTTCATCGGAATGCGAGGGTCTGGCGGCAGATCCGGATGTTCAAACCGCACACCGCCGTCCACCACTGCCACCACCGGCGCTCCCACGGTGCCAGTGGTCCGGAACCAGGCACTGGGCAAGTTCATTGCCGCGGGGTTGAGCAGGTCGGGAGTCTGTAAATGCCATTGGTTGGTTAAAAAGAAAGTGTCGTTGGGCGTCACGGTCTGCAGCCGTTTCACAAGCACATTGGGCTCGACCCAGGCCACATCGGGGTGCAGGCGCACGCGGCGCATGGTGTCTTCAAGGTCGCGGCCCTTCAAGGGTCGATCGAACCTGAGCAGGGCGGCGTTGCCCGCTTCGCTGGCGCCACGCATCGAGATACCGAGGTCGCTGGCCAGGCGGGTGGTGCGGGCGCGGTTCAGCTCGGCGGCTGCCTTCCACTGCGCCGCCGCGCGCGCCCGGTCGCGTCGTGGACTGTGGTCTGGGGTTTCGGTATCGGTTTCAGCGGCCCGGTAGCCGATGATCAGCCCCAAGGCCGGTTCGCCGGATCCTTGCGCGAACGCCGAGACGCAGGTCAACAGGCTGGGCAGAAGCACCGCGGCAAGGCGGATGAAGGAGTGGGAGAGCGATGGCATTGCGGTTTGTAGCATGACCTCCCTGAGTTTCGGCGCGAGATGCCTGGGCTTTACACCGCAACACCCGGCCGGTTCACGAGGCCGCCGAACGGCTCAGCCCCTGGCTTGAAAACCAGTCCAGCGCTTCGTTCCACAGCGGCATCGCCCGTGGTCTGAAATACCCCATGTGGCCGATGGGGCCGAGCCCGGCTCGCTGGCTATCCAGCGTCACGCTGCGCACCTCGGCATTGCGGTAGCCGGCCATGAAGGCGTCGCGCGAGGCGGGCGGCGCCCAGGCGTCGTCCAGCGCGTTCACCGCCACGATGGGGAAACGCACATCGTTGAAGCGCTCGGTGGTCGCCCGCATGGCCGGGTCGTCGAAGAAGTAGCGCGGAAAGCGGCACCACTGGCGCCATTGGCGGTACACATCGATCGGCAGGTCTTCGCCCATGCCCAGCCGGCTCCACGGCAGATAGCCGGCCATGCGCGTCCACACAGGCCCCAGCACGCGCCACATGAAGAGCACGCGCAGGCGCTCCAGCGGCGGCATCCAGCCGTGCCAGCCGGCGCCGGTGGCAAAGGTGTAGGCACCGTCCACCGCACCGGGGTCGGGCAGCAGACCCAGCGCGTGGCCGCCGTAGGAATGGCCCACCAGGTACAGCGGCATGCCGTCCTGGCGCATGGCCTCCACGCCGGCCGCGAGGTCGAGCCGGCCCCAGTCGAGGTAGTCCATGCGGAAGCCCTTGAGCGTGCTGGGGGCCGACTGGCCGATGCCTCGGTAGTCGAGCGTGAGCACGTCGAAGCCGCGGCGTGCCGCGTGTTCGGCAAAGCGCTTGTAGAAGCCCTGCGGCACGGCGGTGGCGCCGCCCACCACCAGGTGACCGCGCGGCGGCGTGGGGCTGTGAAAGCGGTGTGCGACCAGCGGGTAACCGTCAGCGGCGGTGAGCGTGATGCGCTGAATGCGCACGTCCTCGGTGGACTCGAAGGGGGACATGGTGGTTCTCCTGGTGGGGCGGTCAGTGGCTCGACCGGGCGGCGAGCAGCGACAGCAAGGTGTCGGTGGCCTGCGTGATCGGCTCGGTGCTCTGGGCCACGCGGGCCTGCAGCAGCCCACCCTCGTAGGTGGCCACGATCAGCGCCGCGATGCCCCGGGCCCGGGCCTGTGGCTCGCCGTGCTGCTCCAGCGCAAGTGCAATGCGTTCGCGCAGCGTGGCGAACGCGCGGGCCAGGGCTTCGCGCAAGGCGGGATCGTCGGGCGTGGTTTCCAGCGCCACGGTGGCCAGCGGGCAGCCGGACTCGAAGCCGGTCTCGCTCAAGCGCACGGTGGCGCCCGCCATCCAGCGGCGCGTGGCATCGATCGGGTCGGCCTTGGCGGCGAGCAGGGTGTCGAGCCCGCGCAGCATGCGCGCCACCACGTCGTCGATGGCGGCCACGGCGAGCTCGGTCTTGCCGCCGGGAAAGTGGTGGTACAGCACGCCCTTGGGCGCACCAGCCTGGGCCAGCAGTTCGGTCAGGCCGATGCCGTGCAGACCCCGCCGGCGCAAGGCGTCGGTCATGGCTGCGATCAGGCGTTCGCGGGTGCCGGGGGTGTTGGGTGTGGCGTCGGGCATGTGCGAAATCTATAGACCGGTCGGTCTAGTGTCAAGTTAACGGGTGTCGCGCAGATTCACCGGACAACAAAAAAGCGCCCGAAGGCGCTTTTTGTTGGATGCAAGCGGGCGCTTACTTGGCGACCACGCGAACCATCTCCAGGCATTTGTTGGAGTAGCCCCACTCGTTGTCGTACCAGCTCACCACCTTGACGAAGGTGCTGTCCAGCGCGATGCCGGCGTCGGCGTCGAAGATGGAGGTGCGGGTGTCGCCACGGAAGTCGGTGGCCACGACCTTGTCGGTGGTGTAACCCAGCACGCCCTTGAGCGCGCCTTCGCTTTGCGACTTCATCTCCGCGCAGATCTCGGCGTAAGTGGCGGGGCTGTTGAGTTCCACCGTGAGGTCGACCACCGACACATCGGACGTGGGCACGCGGAAGCTCATGCCGGTGAGCTTCTTGTTCAGCTCGGGGATCACCACGCCCACGGCCTTGGCGGCTCCGGTGCTGCTGGGGATGATGTTTTCCAGGATGCCGCGGCCGCCGCGCCAGTCCTTGTTGCTCGGGCCGTCCACGGTTTTCTGCGTGGCGGTGGCGGCGTGCACCGTGGTCATGAGACCGCGCTTGATGCCCCACTTGTCGTTGAGCACCTTGGCAATGGGCGCCAGGCAGTTGGTGGTGCACGAGGCATTGGAGATGATGGCCTCGCCTTTGTAGGTGGCGTGGTTCACGCCGTAGACGAACATGGGCGTGTCGTCCTTGGAAGGCGCGGACAGGATGACCTTCTTCGCACCGGCGTCCAGGTGTTTCTGGGCCGTGACCTTGTCGAGGAACAGGCCGGTGGACTCGATCACGATGTCGGCGCCGACCTCGTTCCACTTCAGGTTGGCGGGGTCGCGCTCCTGCGTGAGGCGGATCTTCTTGCCGTTGACCACCAGGGTGTTGCCCTCGACGCTGACCTCACCCTTGAAACGGCCGTGCACGCTGTCGTACTGCAGCATGTACGCCAGGTATTCGGGCTCCAGCAGGTCGTTGATGGCGACAACTTCGATGTCGGAAAAGTTCTGCAGCGCGCTGCGCAGAACGTTGCGCCCGATGCGGCCGAAGCCGTTGATGCCGATCTTGATGGTCATGTCTCGTGTCTCCTGGAGGGTTTCAAACAAAGATGAACAAACTCAATTCGCCAGCACGGCGCGCACCGTGTCGGCCACATTGGCGGGCGTGAAGCCGAAGTGCTCGAACAGCACCGGGGCCGGAGCCGACTCGCCGTAGGTGTCCAGACCCACGACCGCGGCCACGCCGTATTTCCACCAGCCGTCGGTGGAGCCCATTTCCACCGCCACGCGCGGCACGCCGGCGGGCAGCACCGAGGCCTTGAAGGCGGCGCCCTGGCGGTCAAACGTGGTGGTGCTGGGCATGGAGACCACGCGCACGGCGATCTTGTGTTCCTTGGCCAGCAGCTCCTGCGCCTTCAGGGCCAGCTGCACTTCGGAGCCGGTGGCGATGATCACCGCCTGCGCCTTTTTCTTCAGACCCACTTCGCTCGGCTCGGCCAGCACGTAGCCGCCCTTGCTGATGTCGCCCAGATCGCTCTTGGGTGCGTAAGGCAGGTTCTGGCGGCTGAGCAGCAGCGCGGTCGGGCGACTCGCGTTTTCCAGCGCCACGGCCCAGGCCACGGCGGTCTCGGCCGTGTCGGCGGGGCGCCAGACATCCAGGTTGGGGATCAGGCGCAGGCTGGCCGCGTGTTCCACCGACTGGTGCGTCGGGCCATCTTCGCCCAGGCCGATGGAGTCATGGGTGAACACATGGATCACGCGCTGCTTCATCAGCGCGGCCATGCGGATGGCGTTTCGGCTGTAGTCGCTGAAGGTCAGGAAGGTGCCGCCGTAAGGAATGAAGCCGCCGTGCAGCGCCACGCCGTTCATGATCGCGGCCATGCCGAATTCGCGCACGCCGTAGTTGATGTGGCGCCCGCCCTGGCCTTGCTCGTTCTTCACCACGTCACCGGCCAGGTTGAAGCGCAGGCTGGGGGTGGACTTGGTGTTGGTGAGGTTGGAGCCGGTGAGGTCGGCGCTGCCGCCGAGCAGCTCGGGCAGTGCAGCGGTGAAGGTCTCCAGCGCGAGTTGGCTGGCCTTGCGGCTGGCCACGGTTTCGGCCTTGGTGTGGGCGGCCACCGCCGCGTCAACTGCGGTTTGCGCAAAGTTCTTCGGCAGCTCGCCCTTCATGCGGCGCACGAACTCCTTGGCGAGTTCGGGGAAGGCGGCTTTGTAGGCGGCGAAGGTGGCGTTCCAGGCGGCTTCGGCGGCCTTGCCGGCGTCCTTCGCGTCCCACGCGGCATACACGTCTTTCGGGATCGTGAACGGTGCGTGGTTCCAGCCCAGGGCCTCGCGGGTGAGCTTGATCTCTTCAGCTCCCAGCGGCTCGCCGTGGGCCTTGGCGGTGTTGGCGCGGTTCGGGCTGCCCTTGCCGATGTGGGTCTTGCAGATGACAATGGTGGGGCCGTCGGCCTTGTTCTTCGCATCGCTGATCGCGCGGTCCACGGCGTCGGCGTCGTGGCCGTCGATCGGACCGATCACGTTCCAGCCGCAGGCGGCAAAACGCAGCGCGGTGTTGTCGATGAACCAGGGCGTGACCTGGCCGTCGATGGAGATGCCGTTGTCGTCGTACAGCGCGATCAGTTTGTTGAGCTTCCAGGCGCCGGCCAGCGCGATGGCTTCGTGGCTGATGCCTTCCATGAGGCAGCCGTCGCCCAGGAACACATAGGTGTGGTGGTCCACGATGGCATGGCCGTCGCGGTTGAATTCGGACGCCAGCAGCTTCTCGGCCAGCGCCATGCCCACGGCGTTGGTGATGCCCTGGCCCAGCGGGCCGGTGGTGGTTTCCACGCCGGGTGTGTGGCCGACTTCGGGGTGGCCGGCGGTCTTGCTGCCGAGCTGGCGGAAGTTCTTCAGTTCACCGATCGGCAGCTTGTAGCCGGTGAGGTGCAGCAGCGCATAGATCAGCATGGAGCCGTGGCCGTTGGACAGCACGAAGCGGTCGCGGTTGGCCCACTGCGGGTTGGTCGGGTTGTGGCGCAGGTGCCGGCCCCACAGGGCAACCGCCATGTCGGCCATGCCCATGGGCGCGCCCGGGTGGCCCGAGTTGGCGGCTTGCACCGCGTCCATGGCCAGCGCGCGGATGGCGTTGGCCTGGGTCTGGGCTGACACGGCGGGGGCGGTGGAGGTGGGGATGCTGACGGTGTCGGACATGGGGGTGCTGGAAGTGGGGTGAAGCGGGGAAGACCGGGCTGGGCCATCGGCTTGTTCGATGGCGCAAAACAACGGATTTTATCGGCCAGCCCATTGCGGGCAGCGTTGCACGGCAACCGGCGAGCGCGTCAGCCCATAATTCTTTGACGCGTGCGGCCCTGCGCGCCCGGCACGCGCACCCACCCGCCACCCATGACCCGACTCGCCACCGCC
Source organism: Hydrogenophaga sp. RAC07 (assembly GCF_001713375.1). Lineage (NCBI taxonomy): Bacteria > Pseudomonadati > Pseudomonadota > Betaproteobacteria > Burkholderiales > Comamonadaceae > Hydrogenophaga > Hydrogenophaga sp. RAC07. The sequence continues at coordinate 4,399,828 of NZ_CP016449.1, read as the reverse complement.
TCCCCCTCACCATCCCCCCTGGCCACGGCCATGGTGCTCGCTGCCGGGCGCGGCATGCGCATGCGCCCGCTCACCGACGTGACGCCCAAGCCCCTGCTGCCGGTGCAGGGCAAGCCCTTGATGCAATGGCCCATGGAGGCCTTGCTCGCGGGCGGCTTCGGGCGAATGGTGGTCAACACCGCCTGGCTGGGTGAACAGATCGACGAACACTGCGTGGCCTGGAGCCGTGAGCACCCGGGCTGCGACGTGACCCTGTCGCGCGAAGGCACCGACTTCGGCTATGCGCTGGAGACGGCCGGCGGCATTGCGCGCGCCCTGCCGCTGCTGGCCGACGTGTTCTGGGTGCTGGCGGGCGACATCTACGTGCCCGACTTTCAGTTCACCCAGGCCAGTGTCGAGCGTTTCGAGGCCAGCGGCCTGCTGGCCCACATCTGGCTGGTGCCCAACCCGCCGCACAACCCGCGCGGCGATTTCGGCCTGGGCGCCGACGGACTGGCGATCAGCCGGGCCGACGAGGCCTGGACCTTCAGCACCATCGGCCTGTACCGGCGTGAGCTGTTCGAGCTGCCCTGGTGCGAGGTGCTGCCCGGCAACCCGCAAGGCACGGCCGAGCCGCTGGCGCCGCTGCTGCGCCGGGCGATGGATGCGGGGCAGGTGAGCGCTGAAATTTACAGCGGCACCTGGGTTGACGTGGGCACCCCCGAGCGCCTTGAAGAACTGAACCAGCAGGACTGATCCCCCCAACACACGGGCGTGCGCCCAAAGTCAGAGAATGGCACCCATGGACTCCACCACCCACACCCACCTCTACGCCGAACGCCGCGCCCGCGTGGCCGCCTCGCTCGGCTCCGGCGGCATCGCCATCGTGCCCACCGCGCTGGAGCGCCCGCGCAACCGCGACAGCGACTTCCTCTACCGGCACGACAGCTACTTCTACTACCTCACCGGCTTCACCGAACCCAACGCGTGGCTGGTGATCACGGCCGAGGGCAGCACCACGCTGTTCTGCCAACCCAAGGACCTGGAGCGCGAGATCTGGGACGGCATCCGCTTGGGCCCCGAGGCCGCACCGCAGCACCTGGGCGTGAGCGACGCGTTCTCGGTCGCCGAACTCGACCAGCGCTTGCCCAAGCTGCTGGAAAACCGCCAGACCGTGTGGTACCCGTTCGCCACCCACACGGGGCTGGAGAGCCGGGTCAACGGCTGGCTGCAACCGGTGCGTGCCCGCGTTCGTTATGGCGCACTCTGCCCCGAATCGCAGCGCGACCTGTGCGGCGTGCTCGACGAGATGCGCCTGGTGAAGGACGCCTTCGAGCAGGACACCATGCGCCGCGCCGCGCAGATCAGCGCCAAGGCCCACATCCGCGCCATGCAGCGCAGCGCCGCCATGCTGCGCGCGGGGCAGGACGTGCGCGAGTACCACCTGGACGCCGAGCTGCTTCACAGCTTTCGCGAACACGGCTCGCAGTACCCGGCCTACGGCAGCATCGTGGCCGCCGGGGCCAACGCCTGTGTGCTGCACTACCGCGCCGACACCGCGCCCATCCGCAGCGGCGAGCTGGTGCTAATCGACGCCGGCTGCGAACTCGACGGCTATGCCAGCGACATCACCCGCACCTTCCCCGCCAACGGCGTGTTCACCGGTCCGCAGCGCGAGTTGTACGACCTGGTGCTGGCCAGCCAGATCGCGGCGGTGCAGGCCACGAAAGCGGGCGCGCGCTTTGTTGATCCGCACGAGGCCACCGTGGCCGTGCTCGCCCAAGGTTTGCTTGACGTGGGTCTGCTCGACAGGAACAAGGTGGGCAGCGCGCAGGACGTGATCGCCAACCGCGCGTATTTCCAGTTCTACATGCACCGCACCGGCCACTGGCTGGGCATGGATGTGCACGACTGCGGCAGCTACGTGGAGCCCTCCGAACTGGGCACGGTGAACGAGCGCAAGGACCCCTTGAGCGGCGAGACCATCAAGGACCGTCCGAGCCGCATCCTGCGCCCGGGCATGGTGCTCACCATCGAGCCCGGCCTCTACGTGCGCCCGGCCGAAGGTGTCCCGGAAAAGTTCTGGAACATCGGCATCCGCATCGAGGACGACGCCATCGTCACGGAAACCGGTTGTGAACTGATCTCGCGCGGCGTGCCGGTCGAGGCGTCCGAGATCGAAGCGCTGATGCGCGGCTGAGGCCGTGCGCGTCGTCAGCGTCAATACCGGTGCGGTGCGCCCGCTGCGCATCGGTTCGCGCAACGTGGTCTCGGCCATCGGCAAAGCCGCCGTGAGTGGGCCGGTGGCGGTGATGCCGCTGGGTCTGCTGGGCGACGAGCAAGCCGACCTCAGCGTGCACGGCGGCCTGGACAAGGCGGTCTATGCCTACCCTCTGGAGCACTACGCGCGGTGGGAGGCGCAACGCAGCCAGCAGGGTGCCAGCCTCTTCAGCGAAGCGCTGCCCATGGGGTTCATGGGCGAGAACCTGACGATCCACGGCCTGTTGGAGACCGAGGTATGGATCGGTGACCTGCTGCACTTCCCTGGCTGCAGCCTGCGCGTGACCGCACCGCGCGAGCCTTGCTACAAGTTCAATGCCGTGATGGGCCTGCGCGATGCCGGCCGGCTCATGATGGAGGAGCTGTGCCCTGGCTTTTACTTGTCGGTGGCACAGCCCGGCCCCATCGAAGCGGGGCAGGCCTTCACGCTGGAGCCCGGCACACGCGGGCTGCGCGTGAGCGAAGCGTTTGCGGCCAAACGCCTGAAACACCTGCGTTGACATCGGCGCGCATGGGGTACAACGCCGGCATGACCTCACCTGCCGACACCGTGCTGTGCCTCACCATGAACCCGTCGGTGGACGTGTCCACCCACACCGAGCGGGTGGTACCCGCCGACAAACTGCGCTGCGGCCCCGCGCGGCGCGACGCTGGCGGCGGCGGCCTGAACGTGGCGCGGGTGGTGCAGCGCCTGGGCGGGCACAGCAGTGCCCTTTTTCCCGCCGGCGGCCCGGCGGGCGACTGGCTGGTGAACCATCTCCAGTCCGCGGGCCTGCCGGTGCGGCGCCTGCCGCTGAGCGAGGACACGCGCGAAAACTTCACCGTGCAGGCGCAAGACACGGGCGCCGAGTTCCGCTTTGTGCTGCCCGGCCCCACCCTGACCGAAAGCGAGTGGACGGCCTGTCTCGCCGCCATCGAAACCCTGCCGCTTCTGCCCGCTGTTGTGGTGGCCAGCGGCAGCCTGCCGCCCGGCGTGCCGACCGACTTTTACGCCCGTCTGGCCTTGATCGTGCGCTCGCGCGGGTCGCGGCTGGTGCTCGACAGTTCCGGGCCGGCGCTGGCGGCCGGCGTGGCCACGGGTGTTTACCTGGTCAAACCCAACCTTCGCGAGCTGCGCGACCTGACGAACCTGCCACTGGAAACTCCCACGCAATGGCGCCAGGCCGCTCAGACGCTGGTGGATGCGGGCCGTGCCGAGGTGGTCGCGCTCACGCTGGGCGAACAGGGCGCCCTGCTGGTCACACAAGACGGCACCTGGCGCGCGGAGGCCTTGCCGATCACCGTGGCCAGCTCGGTCGGCGCGGGCGACAGCTTTGTCGGCGCCCTGGTCTGGGCCCTGCAGCGCGGCGAGACCCTGCCCGACGCCTTCACCTGGGCCGTGGCCGCGGGCTCGGCGGCCCTGCTCACACCGGGCACCGGGTTGTGCCGGGTGGAAGACGTGCAGCGCCTGCGCCCGCTGGTTCGGCTGCAGCGCTGAGCGTTTGGGCGCACGAACCCTGCGGGCGAATCCAATGCGCCACGGTCAGCGCGCACAATGGTCCCCTGAAATCATCACTGAAAGGAACAGCCATGAAAGGCGACCCCCAAGCCATCTCGCATCTGCAGGCGCAGCTCAAGAACGAGCTGACCGCGATCAACCAGTATTTCGTCCACTACCGCATGCTCAAGCACTGGGGCCTGGACAAGCTGGCCGCCAAGGAATACGAGGAGTCGATCGGCGAGATGAAGCACGCCGACAAGCTGATGGACCGCATCTTCACGCTGGATGGCCTGCCCAACCTGCAGGACCTGGGCAAGCTCGGCATCGGCGAGGACGTGCCCGAGATCCTGCGCAGCGACCTGGCGCTGGAGACCGGCGCGCAGAAGACCATCAAGGACGGCATTGCCCATTGCGAGACGGTGCGCGACTACGTCTCGCGCGACCTGCTGCAAGGCATCCTGGACGACACCGAAGAGCACATCGACTTTCTGGAAACGCAGATCGAGTTGATCGACAAGGTCGGCCTGCCCAACTACCTGCAAAGCCAGATGGGTTCGGTCAGCTGATCGGCCCGATGAGCCAGGCCTCAAGCTCCGCACCCGCGGGGCTTTTTTTGCGCCCGCTTGTCCGCCATTCCCTCCCGAAAAGTCACGACCGCCGCCACGCTCTACGCAGTATTCCTGACTGGGGTTTTCCCGGGCACGGAACTAGAATGCGCAACTCGCTTTCACATAGCAAGAATTCAGCACGACCGGAGACAAGACCATGACGATGGACAACAGCCCAGAGAACAAGCGCGCCGAACTGCGCCGAGCCGCCCTCGAATACCACGAGTTTCCGACGCCCGGCAAGGTGGCCATTGCCGCCACCAAGCAGCTCACCAACCAGCGCGATCTGGCCCTGGCGTACTCGCCCGGCGTGGCCGCTCCGTGTGAAGAGATCGTGGCCGATCCGGTCAATGCCTTCAAGTACACCAGCCGCGGCAATCTGGTTGGCGTCATCACCAACGGCACCGCCGTGCTGGGCCTGGGCGACATCGGCCCGCTCGCGGCCAAACCGGTGATGGAAGGCAAGGGCGTCCTGTTCAAGAAGTTCGCCGGCGTCGACGTGTTCGATATCGAGATCGACGAGAAGGACCCGGTCAAGCTGGTCGAGATCATCGCCGCGCTGGAGCCGACTTTCGGCGCAATCAACCTCGAGGACATCAAGGCACCGGACTGCTTCTACGTGGAGCGCGAGCTGCGCAAGCGCATGAAGATCCCCGTGTTCCACGACGACCAGCACGGCACGGCCATCACGGTGGCGGCGGCGATGCTCAACGGGCTGAAGGTCGCGGGCAAGGACATCGGCCAGGTCAAGCTGGTCACCTCGGGAGCGGGCGCAGCAGCGCTGGCCTGCCTGAACCTGCTGCTCAAGGTCGGTCTGAAGCGCGAGAACGTGTTCGTCACCGACCTGGCCGGCGTGGTCTACGAGGGCCGCGAGGAGCTCATGGACGACGACAAGCGCCAGTACATGCAGAAGACCCAACTGCGCAAGCTCGCCGAGGTGATCGAGGGCGCCGACGTGTTCCTCGGCCTCTCGGCCGGCGGCGTGCTCAAGCCCGCGATGGTGGCGTCGATGGCACCCAGGCCGGTGATCTTCGCGCTGGCCAACCCGAACCCCGAGATCGCCCCCGAGGACGCGCACGCGGTGCGCAGCGACATCATCATGGCCACGGGCCGCACCGACTACCCGAACCAGGTCAACAACGTCCTGTGCTTCCCCTACATCTTCCGCGGCGCGCTCGACAGCGGAGCGACCACCATCACCGACGAGATGGAGATCGCCGCGGTGCACGCCATCGCCGAGCTCGCCCAGGCCGAGCAGAGCGAGGTGGTGGCCGCCGCCTACGCGGGTGAACAGCTGGCCTTCGGTCCCGAGTACCTGATCCCCAAGCCGTTCGATCCGCGCCTGATGATGAAGATCGCGCCGGCCGTGGCCCAGGCCGCGGCCGAGAGCGGCGTGGCCCTGCGCCCCATCACCGACATGGCGGCCTACCGCGAGCGCCTGCAAAGCTTCGTGTTCGCGTCCGGCACGATCATGAAACCGATCTACGCCGCGGCGAAAACCGCCGCGCGCAAACGCGTGGCCTACGCCGAAGGCGAAGAAGAACGCGTGCTGCGCGCCTGCCAGATCGTGGTGGACGAAGGTCTGGCGCGCCCCACGCTCATCGGCCGCCCGACCGTCATCGCGCAGCGCATCGAAAAATTCGGCCTGCGCCTGCGCGAGGAACTCGACTACGACATCGTCAACGTCGAGCAGGACAACCGCTACCGCGACTTCTGGCAGACCTACCACCGCATGACCGAACGCAAGGGTGTGACCCAGCAGCTCGCCAAGATCGAGATGCGTCGCCGCCTCACGCTGATCGGCTCGATGCTGCTGCACAAGGGTGAGGTCGACGGCCTGATCTGCGGCACCTGGGGCTCCACCCACAACCACCTGCAATACATCGACCAGGTGATCGGCAAGCGCGCGGGCGGCAGCCCCAGCACGGCCCAGGACGTGCGCATCTACGCCTGCATGAACGGCCTCATGCTGCCCGGACGCCAGGTCTTCCTGGTCGACACCCATGTGAACCACGACCCGACGCCCGAGCAGCTGTGCGAGATCACGGTGATGGCCGCCGAAGAGATGTTGCGCTTCGGCCTGCAGCCCAAGGCCGCGCTGCTGTCGCACTCCAACTTCGGCTCGAGCAACGAGCCCAGCGCCATCAAGATGCGCCGCACGCTGGAGCTGCTGCGCGAGCAGGCGCCCTGGCTGGAGGTGGACGGCGAAATGCACGGAGATGTGGCACTGGACCCCGAGGCGCGCGCCAGAATGATGCCGAACTCCACCCTCAAGGGCGCGGCGAATCTGCTCGTGCTGCCCAACATGGACGCGGCCAACATCGCCTACAACCTGCTCAAGACGGCAGCGGGCGGCAACATCGCCATCGGCCCTGTGCTGCTGGGTGCCGACAAGCCGGTGCACATCCTCACCGCGAGTGCCACGGTGCGCCGCATCGTGAACATGACAGCCCTCACCGTGGCGGACGCCAACGTTTCCCGTTGACGCGTAGCGAAAAAGCAAGCACTAACTTTTTCACACACTTCAGGCCTTCTGATTTGCCCGATTTTTCAGCAACCGCTTGCGTTTTCGGGCCGCCTCAGGCACACTAGCGCGCTTGGAATACAGGGTTAACCCGCCCCGTGACACCTCTGCAAATCCCGCCAGAAGCGGTGCATTTGTGGGATGTTGGTGGCGGGTTGATTGCATCAGGAGCAAGGGATTTCATGGACCTGAAGCGGATCCGGGCGCGGATCGGGGATGTGAAGGTCGTGGCCACACTGGCCTTGGCGCTGGTTCTGACGGCATCGCTGGGCACCTTTTTGGTGCAGGCTCGAACACCGACAGACCAGGCATTCTCCGGCGCGAACGCCGTCTCCCTCACCGAATCCGGCCTGCCCACACAGGGCCGACAGGTGATGGAGCAGATCCGGCAAGGCGGGCCATTCCGGTATGAAAAGGACGGCACGGTGTTTGGCAACCGGGAAAGGTTGCTGCCGAACCAGCGGCGCGGGTTTTACCGGGAATACACGGTGCCCACGCCAGGTCTGAACCACCGGGGCGCGAAAAGGATCGTGTGTGGTGGATTGCAGCCCAGGGCGCCTGAAGCTTGTTATTACACCGAAGACCACTACAGCAGCTTCAAGCTGATCGTGCAGTGAGCCTTGGGTGGTGTGAGCGGTTTTTTAACTTTGACCTTTGAAAGAGACGCGGAGATGGACACGCCACTTCGTAACGTACGACCCAATATCGTTCAGTCGATTCGCGCCCACGGCGTGAAAGACCTGCAGGCCGCGGCCGAGCACTTGGGGCACCACTTCCTGTACGCCAACCTGGCCAAAGCCCAGAGCAAGCAGGACGTGCTGGAATTGATCGCAGCGCAATACACCTTGCCCTCGCACTTCGGCAAGAACTTCGACGCGCTCTACGACTGCATGACCGACATGGTCCACAAGTCGGGCGCGCAAACCGGGTTCATCGTGGTGCTGGAGCACATCCCTGCGCACGCCAAGTTCGACAAGGAAGCGCGCGAGCAGTTGCTGGACATCTTCCGCGACGCCGCCGACTACTGGTCGGATCGCAAGATCCCGTTCCGCTGCTTCTACTCGTTCTCGGTGGCCCGCTCGCCCAAGGGTGAAGAGCCGATCGAAGTGCAGAGCGATGAGCCCATGCCCACGGACAAGATCCTGGACGTGAGCCCGATGGCGCTGCGCATGAGCAGCCCGTTCAACGCAGGCTACTGGTTGGCCGCGGCCTGAGCCCGGTCCTCCCCAAAAAAGCCGCTGCAACTGCAGCGGCTTTTTTTACGTAGGCAGTTTTTGAATCAGCCCGACGTATTCGCTCACCGGCACTTCTTCGGCCCGGCGCTGCAGGTCGAATTCGCCGGCAAAGCCTTGATCTTCCAGCCAGCGGCCCAGCGTGTTGCGCAGAATCTTGCGCCGCTGGCTGAAGGCCACCTGCACCATCGCCGAGAAACGCGCGATGTCGATCGCCGGCGGCTCGGCCAGCGGGACCATGCGCACGATGGCACTGTCCACACGCGGTGGCGGGTCAAAGCTCTCGGGCGGCACGAACAGAACGTTGTCCATGGCGTAGCGCCACTGCAGCATCACCGAGAGCCGGCTGTAATCGGAGGTGGCCGGACGCGCCACCATGCGGTCGATCACTTCCTTCTGCAACATGAAGTGCTGGTCCTGCACCACGTTCACATGATCGAGCAGGTGAAACAGGATGGGAGTGGAGATGTTGTACGGCAGGTTTCCAACCACGCGCAGCTTGGGCGCTGCCAACTGCGCGGCCAGCGAAGTGAAATCCACCTTCAACACATCGGACTCCACCACCTGAAGCTGGGCATGGGTTCGCAGCCGCACTGCCAGATCGCGATCGAGCTCGATCACCGTGAGGCGACCCAGCCGCTCCACCAGCGGCTGCGTGAGTGCGGCCAGGCCGGGTCCGATCTCCACCATGGCGTCGCCCGGTTGGGGCGCGATGGCGTCCACGATGGCGCCGATGATCGCGCCATCGGTCAGGAAGTGCTGACCAAAGCGCTTGCGGGCGATGTGCTTCATGCGCAGGCCGCCGGGATCGCGCGCGGCATCACTGCGGCGCGTCGCGGTACTCGACGTAGGCGCGACCACGCACGTCTTGTATCCAGGTGCGCAGGGCCTCGTTGATCTTCTTCTCGCGCACCAGGCCTCGCACCATTTCGCGTTGGTCGCGCGCGGTGAGCGTGCTCTGGCGGCGTTCCTCCACCCGGATCAGGTGCACGCCGAACCGCGACACGACGGGCGGCGAAACCTCGCCCGGACGCAGGCGGCTCATGGCGGCCTCAAACTCGGGAACAAACTGCCCGGCTTGCGCCCAGCCGAGGTTGCCGCCGTCCTGAGCCGAGCCGTCCTGGCTGTGCTCACGGGCCAGGGCCTCAAACGTGGCCTGACCGCTGACCAGCTGCTGGCGGAAACCCGCCAGCCGGGCCACGGCGTCTGCTTCGCTGAGCTGCGGGGTCAGGCGCAGCAGGATGTGGCGGGCGCGGGTTTCATTGACCGTGGCATCGGGCAGGCCCGACTGGCGCTTTTCGATCACCTTGAGCACATGAAAACCCGCCGGGCTTCGCACCGGGCCGGCCACGGCGCCCGCGCTCAGCGAGCGGGTCGTTTCCACGAACAATTCGGGCAGGCGCTCGGCCGGGCGCAGGCCGAACTGGCCGCCATTGGCGCGTTCCGCGCCGTCGGAGAACTCGCGCGCCAGTTCGGCGAAGTCGCCACCGGCGCGGGCCCGGTCGGCCACGCTTTGTGCACGCGCCTGCAGGGCCTGGACCCGATCAGGGGCCGCGCCTTCCGGCACCAGCACAAACACCTGTGCCAGGTTGAGCTGCAGGCTGGCCACATCGTTGTTGCCCTGCCGCTCGCGGATGAAGTCGTCGATGTCGGCTTCGGTCACGCGCACCTTCGACTCCACCTCCCGCTCGCGCAGGCGCTGCAGCAGGATCTGGTTGCGCAGATCGTTGCGCAGCTGGTTGATGTCGACACCATCGGCGGCGATGCGGCGGCGGAATTCTTCGGGCGTGAGCTGGTTCTGCGCGGCGATGGACTGCTCGGCCTGGGCCAGCGCGGCCTCGTCCACGCGGATGCCGAGTTCGGCAGCGAGCTGCAACTGGGCACGTTCGCTGACGATTTGCTCGAGCACCTGGCGGGCGAGCTGATCGCGCGGCGGCACGGGAGCGGATTGCTGGGTGAGTTGTTGCTCCAGACGCACCACGCGCTGGCGCACTTCGCTGTTGGTGATGGGCTCGGAATTGACCAGCGCCACGATGAAATCGGCGGTGCGGGCCACCGACGTGCTGGGCATCGCAGGTGCCCGAATACCCGTGGAGGGGCGCAGCGCCTGGGCCTGCACGCTGGACACGGCGAGCAGCGAGCAGCACAACAGCCACGTGGCGGAGCGGGACGAGAGGGGGAAGCGGTCAGTCATATTGTTGGAACCGGCTGGGCGGGTTGATTTCTTCGCGCAGGTACTGGTAGCGCGGCACGTTGTCTTTGAGCGTTTTCAGCGGGTTGGAACCCAGACGGGAGAAGCCGCTGAACTCCAGCTGGAACAGGATACGCTGATTGGCCGAGGCGTTGCTGCGTTGCAGGCGCTCCAGCACGATGCGCCCGAGCCAGCAACCGGCGTCGAATTCGAATCCAGCCACCAGGTCGACCACCTTGCGGTCGGGCACGCTGTAGTTGATGCGGCCCACGCTGTACCACTGGCCGGGGCCCAGGGCGCGGCCGCGCACCTCGGGGCCGGCGGGCTCACCGAACAGGTCGCCGAGCGGCCACTGCCAGCCCACATCGAACTGTTCGCTGCTGCCGCGCTGCAGGCGGTAAGCGGCGCTGAGCACGCGGAAGTTGCTGGGTGTGTAACGCCCGCTGAGCGTGGTGCGCACCGATTCCCGGTTGCCCGGGCTGTACTGCACGTTGGCGTCGGTCAACCAGCGCGGGCTCCACTGCACGCGCGCGGCCAGCAGGATGTCGCTCAGGCGCTCGTTGATCGGGTCGCCACCGGCCAGGCCCGTGGCGTTGGGCAGAAACACCTCCTGATCGCGGAACAGGTAACGCTGGGCCACGCCCAGGCGAACCACCTCGGCGCCGGTGTCGGGATCGAGCAGGCGCGAGCTCACGCCCACGGTGACGGCGCGGGTGTCGGAAATGCGGTCGTTGCCCCCGAACGCGTTCTCGGTGTAGATCGACGCGAGGTTGAAGTCGTTGGCGGCCGAGTCGTAGTTGGGCAACAGGCGCTGGTCGCGGTAGGGCGTCCAGGTGAAGAAGGCGCGTGGCTCCAGCGTCTGCGTGAAGCCGCGGCCGAAGTAACTGGCGTCGCGCTCGAAGATCAGGCCGCTGTCCACACTGACGGTGGGCAACACGCGCGAAGCGCTGCGCGAGCCGTTGGCCAGCGCGCTGTCGAAGCTGTACTGCGTGGCGTGCAGCTGGGCGCGCGGTTTGACGAACCAGCCGGGCGCCTGGAAGCGGCGGCTGATCTCGGCCACGGTGAGCGCGCGATCGCCGTTGGTCTGGCGGGTGAGCGAAGGCACCGACTGGAAGCGTGTGTACTCGGTCAACACCGACCAGTCGACCCCGCTGAGGTTGGCCACTTGCGTGTCGCTGCGGCCATAGCGAACCGCCACCGAGGGCAAACGGTCGTAGGGCGGGGTGATGGGCGCGTCAATGTCCTGCAGCGTCTGCCAGGTGTAGGCGCCCGCGCTCACCGACCACGGCCCCTGGCCCCAGCTGTAGACCGCGTCGCTGGCGAGCAGGCGGGTGGTGAGCGAGGTGGTGGCGCGCGGGAAGTCGCGCCAGTAGTCGTCGTCGCTCACGCGGTTCAGGTTGAGGTAGAGACCTGCCGAACCGCCAAACGCAGCGCTGCTGCCGGTCAGGTTCTGGTTGTGCTGCGCGGTGTAACCCCAGCGGTTGGCGTCGCGCAGCTGGTCGGAAGGCATGTAAGCGCCCCGCAACTGGCCAGCGTACGTGGGCTGCAGGTAACGCAGCTCGCCACCCAGGTCGACACCGCGCTTGCTCATCAGCGTGGGGTAGAGCGTGGCGTCCAGGTTGGGCGCGATATTCAGGTAATACGGCAGCGTGACTTCCAGGCCGCTGATGTTGTCGATGTTGAGCGTGGGCGGCAGCAGGCCGGACTTGCGCGCATCGGTCAGCGGAAAGGAGAAGTAGGGCCAACCGAGAATGGGCACGCCCTTGAACTCCAGCGCGCCGTTGGTGGCCGTGCCGGTTTCGGCCACGTTGTCGAACTCGATCTTCGTGGCGCGAACCATCCAGTCGGGCATCCAGTCGGCGCCGGGTGTGCGCGGGCAGGTGGAGTAACGCGCGTCGTACGCCACGGCCTTGTCTTCGCCCAGAAAGTCCACGCGGCTGGCGTCGCCCTTGCCTTCGTTCTTGAGCAGGTTGAAGGTGGGCTGGGTGAACGTGCCTTCAAAGGTGTCGACGTTGATATTGAGCTCAGGGCCCTCGAAGCGGTCACCATTGCGGTTGATCAGCACATTGCCCTTGGCCTGCGCCTCGTTGCTGCGCTGGTCGAGCTGCAGGCGGTCGGCGCGGATCACCATGTCGTGGCGGCGCAGTTCGGCTTCGCCCTCCACCGCCGTGACGCCGTCGGTCTGGCCTTCGATGCGCTCCCCCGAGATGAAACTGGGCGCCTGCTGCTTCACGTCTTCAGGCAAGGCCTCGAGCAGCATGCCGCTGGAGCGCAGCGACACGCCGGGCCGGGGCGCCTCGTCGCCGTCGCCCGACTGGGCGTGGCCCAGGGTGTGTGCGCCGAGCGCCAGCAATGCGATCAGTCCGCGCACCGCCAGCGCCACGGGCGCCGCCTTGAGACGAGGCTGCAGATGCCCACCGGGCAGGGCTGGAACACAGGACGGGTGGGTACGGCGATTCAAGGGGAGGAAGTGTTTGACCGAGTCGATCAAAAGCGTGCGGGGCCCGCGGATCGGCACAGGGGGTTTGTAGAATCAACGGCCATTATCCACTGCGCCATCCCGCGCGCGGCACGTTGACCAGCGGCGCAAAAACACCCTCCACCATGACCCCGTCCAACACCGCCGCCAACACCGCCGTCGAGTGGGCCGATCCCCAACGCGAGGCCTCTTTTTCGGCCTGGCTGCGCCCGCTCACCGACCGGCTGGGTTTGCTCCCCACGACCCTGCGCGCGGCCTCGGCCGACGCCAGCTTCCGGCGTTACCTGCGCATCGACACGCAGGGCGGGCACAGCCTCATCGTGATGGACGCTCCACCCGCGCACGAGAACTGCCAGCCCTTTGTGCACGTGGCGACGCTCATGCGCGAGGCCGGCCTGCTGGTTCCCGAGGTGCTGGCGTGGGACGAACCGCAGGGCTTCATGCTGCTGAGCGACCTGGGCCACCGGACCATGCTCGACGGCATCGACCCCGACAATGCACAAGCCAATCACGGACGCTACATGCAGGCGCTGGACGCGCTGCTGGCGTGGCAGCTGTCATCAAAACCGGGCGTGCTGCCGTCCTACAACGAAGCCCTGCTGCGCCGCGAACTGCAGTTGTTTCCTGACTGGTACCTGCAGCAGCACAAACAGTTTGCGTTGAACGCCACGCAGTCCAACACCTTGCAGAAGGCCTTCGACTCGATCGTCGCGCACAACCTCAACGCTCCGAGCGTCTATGTGCATCGCGACTTCATGCCGCGCAACCTGATGCTGCCACGAGAGCCCGGTGAGACGCCCGCCCAGCAGCTCGGTGTGCTCGACTTCCAGGACGCGGTGCACGGCCCCATCACCTACGACATCGCCAGCCTCATGCGCGATGCCTTCCTCACCTGGGACGAGGACTTCGTGATCGACGTGACCGTGCGCTATTGGGAAAAGGCGCGCAAGGCCGGCTTGATGGACTTCGAAGACTGGCACGCCGACTTCGGCGCCTTCTACCGCTCGGTCGAATGGATGGGTCTGCAGCGCCACCTGAAGGTGGCCGGCATCTTCGCGCGCCTCACGCTGCGCGACGGCAAGCCGAAATACCTGGCCGATGCGCCGCGTTTCATCGGCTACATCCGCCACACCGCGCACCGCTACCGGGCGCTGGGCCCCTTCCTGCAACTGATCGACGAGGTCGAGGGCCTGCAGGCCGCATCCGGCTACGCCTTCGGGCGCCTCTGATGCCGCGCTTTCACTGCCCCGCGCCGCTGCACGCCGGCCAAAGCCTGAGCCTGCCCGCGTCCGCCGCGCGCCATGTGCAGGTGCTTCGCCTGCAACCCGGGCAGACCATCACGCTCTTCAACGGCGAGGGCGGTGAGTGGAGTGCCACCATCACCCGCATGGGCCGCTCCGACGTGGACGTGACCGTCGGCACCCACGCCGCAGCCGAACGCGAACCGGGCCGCGCCGTGACACTCGCCATGGGCATGCCCGCCAACGACCGCATGGACTGGCTGGTGGAGAAAGCCGCCGAAATCGGTGTGACCGGTCTGCAGCCGCTGCACACCGCGCACAGCGTGTTGCGGCTCTCTGGCGAGCGCGCCACCAAGAAACAGGCGCACTGGCAGTCGGTGGCCATGGCGGCGTGTGAACAGTGCGGCGGCAACCGCCTGCCCTCCGTCCAACCCGTGGCCGACTTCGCCACCTGGCTCAAGGCCCTGCCGCCGGTGAACGCCACAGCGCCCGAACTGCGCTGCCTGCTCTCGCTGGCCGATGGCACACAGCCGCTCGCCCAAGCCCTGCAGGCGGTGTCCAGCGACACGCCCGTGTGCTTCCTCAGCGGCCCCGAAGGTGGCCTGAACCCGCAGGAAGACGCCCAGGCCCGCGCTGCAGGCTTCATCCCCGTGACCCTGGGCCCGCGCGTGCTGCGGGCCGAGACGGCGGCGCTGGCGGCCTTGGTCGTCGCAACAGCGTCCGTCCCATGAACAAAAACCTCTGGCTGCTCGCTGCCGCGCAAGGCCTGTTTCTCACCAACAACGTGGTGTTCATCGCCATCAACGGTCTGGTGGGCCTGTCGATCGCGCCGCTGGGCTGGATGGCCACCCTGCCGGTGATGGGCTACGTGGTGGGTGGAGCGCTGTCCACGCCACTGGTCGCGCGCACCCAGAGTGCGTTCGGGCGCAAGGTGTCGTTCCAGATCGGGCTGCTGGTGGCGCTGGCCTCGGCCTTGTTGTGTGCCTGGGCGGTGATGACGCACAACTTCTGGCTGCTGGTGGCCGCCACCGTGATCGCCGGCTACTACAGCGCGAACGGCCAGCTCTACCGCTTTGCGGCGGCCGAACTCAGCGCGCCGGCGTTCCGCGAAAAAGCCATCTCGCTGGTGCTCGCTGGCGGGCTGGTGGGCGCGGTGCTCGGGCCCAACCTGGCCAGCCGCACCCGCAGCCTGTTCGACGTGCCGTTCGTGGGCGCCTATGTGTCGCTGGCGGTGGTCGCCCTGGTGTCCATGGCGGTGATGGCTTTTGTGCGTTTCCCCCCGGTGCCACCCAAAACCGCCAGCGCCGACGCGGGCCGACCGTTGAGCGTGATCATGCGCCAGCCGGTGTTCATCGTCGCCACGGCCGGCGCCGCGCTGGGCTATGGTGTGATGAACCTGCTGATGGCGGCGACACCGCTGGCCATGCAGGTCTGCGGATTTCCGTTTGAAGACGCCGCGCTGGTGCTCGAATGGCACGTGATCGGCATGTTCGCGCCGGGCTTTTTCACCGGGCACCTCATCAAACGGTTCGGCGTGCTCAGCATCATGGGCACGGGGGTGGCGCTCAACGTGATCTGCGTGGCCATTGCACTCTCGGGCGTGGAACTGCAGCAGTTCCTGATCGCCCTGTTCCTGCTCGGTGTGGGCTGGAACTTCCTCTTCACCGCCAGCACCACGCTCTCGCTGCAGTCGTACCGGCCGGAAGAAAAAGACCGCGCGCAGGCGGCCATCAATTTCTGCGTGTTCGCCACCATGGCGCTGACCTCGTTCGCCTCGGGCGCGCTGGTGACCACGCAGGGCTGGCAGTGGTTGAACCTGGGTTCATTGCTGCCGCTGGCACTCACCGCCCTGGCCCTGGTCTGGCTTGCGTGGCGCGGTCGCCAGGCCCACAATCTCAATTGAATCAACGGCTTCACGGAGACATGCCATGGGACTGCTGGACTCTTTGATCGGCGCGGCCACCGAAGCCGCCATGGGTGCCCAGCGCGGCACGGGTGGCGCCCCGGCGGGCGCTGCAGGCGGGCTGAATCCGCAGCTGCTGATCACCCTGGTGAGCACCTTGCTCAACAACGCAGGTGGCCTGAAAGGGCTGCTGGCCAGGCTGCAGTCCGCTGGCCTGGGTGAGGCAGCGCAATCCTGGGTGGGGACCGGCGTCAACCAGCCGGTGAATCCCGACCAGCTCGGCGAGGCCCTCGGCCCCGATCTCATGGGCATGATTGCGGCCCAGCTCGGTGGCAACCGGGACCAGGCGTCCACCACCCTGGCCGATCTCCTGCCCGGCCTCGTCGACCAACTCACACCGCAAGGGCAGGTGCCCGCCGACAACGGCCTGGGTGCACTCGGCGCCTTGCTCGGTGGCCAGGACAACCCGGCGCCAGGCGACCTCATGGGCATGCTCGGCGGCCTGATGCAGCCGCGTCGCTAAAGCCTCAGGCGGCCCGGGGCAGCGGGGCCTGCACGTCCAGCCACGCCTTGAGCGTGCCGAACACGGCCGAAGGATCGGCCTCGTTGAAGATCTCGTGGTACAGGCCTTCGAAGGCCTGGGCGTGCACGGTGTTGCGCGGTGCGGCCGCCGCAAACGCGCGGCTGCCTTCGGGTTTCACCAGGTGGTCATCGCCCGCGTACATGAGCAAGGTGGGCACGCTCCAGCCGGGTGCCGCGGCCAGCACGCGCGGTCCGTTGCTGTCGATGAAATGCGCCAGTCGCGCCGAGATGCGGTCGTGCACGCGGCGGTCTTTTTCGTAGGCCGCCACGGTGGCCGGGTTGTGCGAGATCTTGCTCGCGTCCAGCCCGTTGGACAGGGTCTTGTTGGGCGCGTAGCGGTAAAGCAGCCCGATGAACTTGCGCTGCAGCGCGCCGATGCCGGCATTGAGCGCGGGCGACGACAAGACCAGGCCATCCACCTTGCCGAGACCACGCTGCACGAAGGTGGCCGACACCAGGCCACCCATGCTGTGGCCCATGAGGATCAGCGGACACGACCACGGCTCGGCGATGTGGCGACGCGTGTCGTCCAGCACCTCGTCCAGGTCTTCCAGCAGTGTGTCGTCCTCGGGCAGCGTGCCCTGAGCGCCGCCCGAGTCACCGTGGCCGCGCTGGTCGTAGGCGCGCACCACAAAACCCCAGTCGTTGAGGCGGCGCGCCACCGCGTCGTAACGCCAGGCGTGTTCGCCCAGACCGTGCACGATGAGCACCACGCCGCGCGGGCGTCGGCGCATCGGCAGCGGCCAGTCGTACAAGGCCACGTTGAGGCCGTCGCGCAGGGTGAAGGGCGCCTGGGTCGTGTCGGTCATGTCGGCACTGGGGTGGTGATGAAACGGATCGTGCTCAGGGCATGCGGGCAATGACTTGCGCCACGGTGGCGGTCAGGCGTTGCGCGTAGTCCAGGTGCAGGAATTCGTTCGGGCCGTGTGCGTTGCTCTTGGGGCCGAGCACACCGCACACCATCATCTGCGCGGTGGGGAAGCCCTTGCTGAGCATGTTCATGAGCGGGATGGTGCCACCCTGGCCGATGGTGCCGCAGCCGGCACCAAAGTGCGCCTGCGAGGCGTCTTGCAGGGCCTGCTCGAACCAGGGCGTGGTGGCCGGTGCGTTCCAGCCGCTGGCCGCGCCTTCACCTTCAAAGGTCACCTTGGCCTGGTAGGGGGCGTTGTCTTCCAGCAGGGCCTTGAGTTCCTGCACGGCCTGGGGAGCATCCACCAGGGGCGGCAGGCGCAGGCTGAGCTTGAACGCGGTGTAGGGGCGCAACACGTTGCCGGCGTTGCGCAGCTCGGGGAAACCGTCGGCGCCGGTCACGGAGAGCGTGGGCCGCCAGGTGCGGTTGAGCAGCGCGTCCACCGGGTCGGTGGTGGTGGGCAGCGCGAACACGGTGGAGCCCCCGCAGTCGTGGTGGGCCCAGGGGAAGCGTTTGTAGATTTCGTCGCCGAGGATGGCGGCGGTGGCGCGCGCCTGCTCCACGCGCTCGGCCGGCACCTCGCAGTGGAAGCTGGCCGGCAGCAGGCGGCCGGTGGCGCTGTCTTCCAGACGGTCCAGCACCTGCCGCATGATGCGAAAGCTCGACGGCACCAGGCCCGAGGCGTCACCGGAGTGGATGCCCTCGGTGAGGATTTCGACCTTGAGCACACCGCTGGCCATGCCGCGCAGGCTGGTGGTGAGCCAGAGCTGGTCGTAGTTGCCGGCACCGCTGTCCAGGCAGATCACCAGGCCGACATCGCCCAGTCGTGTCCGCAGCGCGTCCACGTAGGGCAGCAGGTCGCCCGAGCCACTTTCTTCGCAGGTTTCGATCAGGCCGACGATGCGCGGGTGCGCCGCGCCCTGCGCCTTGAGCGCCTGCAGGGCGGCAATGCTGGCGTAGACCGCGTAGCCGTCGTCAGCGCCGCCACGGCCATAGAGCTTGCCGTTGTCGATCTTGGGCGTCCAGGGGCCCAGGTCGCTGCGCCAGCCGGTGAACTCGGGCTGCTTGTCCAGGTGGCCATACATCAGCACGGTCTGGCCCGAGGCCGGCGCTGGCGTGCCGTCTTTGCCGGCGCAAGCGGGCACTTCAAAGAACAGCACCGGCGTGCGCGGCACACCGTGGGCGTCGTTGAGCTGGATCACCTCCAGCGTGAGGCCCTCGACCTTCTGCGCTCGCACCCAGTCGGCCGCGCCGCGCAACACGCGGTCCAGCAGGCCGTGGCGGGCCCAGTCGGGATCGAACGCGGGGGACTTGGCCGGCACCTCGATGTAGCGCACCAGCTCGGGGATGATGGTGTGCTGCCAGGCGGATTCGATGTGGGCCTGCAAGGCCAGGGGATCGAGCGGGGGCAGTGCGTGGGGCAGGCGGGCGTTCATGCGGCAGTCTCCAGCGGGCGCCCCGCGAAGACCGGGGCGTTACCCGGAACAGTATAGGCAGAGCGGCATCCCCCTGCCGCTCCTGCCCAAGCTGGTCAATCGCGTCAGGGGCCTCAGGCGTGTGCCGAACCCGCCAGGCGGAACACCCGCACGACCCCGGCCAGGCGGCTGGCCTGGTCCTTCAGGCTCTCGGCCGCAGCCGCACTTTGTTCCACCAGCGCGGCGTTCTGCTGCGTCATCTGGTCGAGCTGGCTCACGGCGGCGTTGACCTGGCCAATGCCTTGCGATTGCTCCTGGGCGGCGGTGGTGATGTCGCTGATGAAGGCAGAGACCTTTTCGGCGTTGGCCACGATCTCGCTGATGGTGCTGCCGGCCTGGGTCACCAGGCGAGAACCGGTCTCGACCTTGCCAACGCTGGCTTCAATCAACACCTTGATCTCCTTGGCGGCCTGCGCGCTGCGCTGGGCAAGGCTGCGCACCTCGGCCGCCACCACGGCAAAGCCGCGGCCCTGCTCGCCGGCGCGCGCCGCTTCCACCGCGGCGTTGAGCGCGAGGATGTTGGTCTGGAACGCAATGCCATCGATGACGCCGATGATGTCGCCGATCTTCTGACTGCTCTGGTTGATCTCGTTCATGGTGGTGACCACCTGGCTCACCACCTGGCCGCCGCGCACCGCCACCTCGGCGTTGGCCACCGCCATCTGCGTGGCCTGGCGCGCCGAGTCCGCGCTCTGGCGCACGGTGCTGTTGATCTGGTCGATGCTGGCTGCCGTCTGCTGCAGGTTGCTGGCGGCCTGCTCGGTGCGGGCGCTCAGGTCCTGGTTGCCGCTGGCGATCTCTTCGCTGGCGGTGCCGATGCTGTCGGTGCTGTTGCGCACCTCGCCCACGATGCGCGAGAGCGAGGCCTGCATGCCGCCCAGGGCCTGCATGAGGGCCGCAAGTTCGTCCTTGCCGACCACGTGCACCGTCTGGGTCAGGTCGCCGTTGGTGATGGCTGTGGCCACGCGCTGCGCTTCATCCAGCGGCTGGCAGATGCTCTGCATGTTGGACAGCGTCGTGGGCACCACGATCAGCGCGGCCAGCGCCACGGCAATGCCGAAGATCAGCAGGATCTGGGCGTTGATGTCTTTCTCTTCCAGCTGCAGGGTGGCGGCCTCCACCTTGAGCACCTCTTCCACCCGCTTGAGGTTGACCAGGATGCCGGCGTACTGCTCGTGCGCGCGCGCCAGCATGCGGTTGGCCACGGTGGCGGTGTCGTAGCCGTTGTCGGCCAGCTGGCGCGTGACCGGCTCCACCGCGTTGCCGTAGGCCGTGAGCTGGTCCTTCATCTCGCGCACCACGGTGTTGTCGCCGTCTTCTTCGCCCTCCAGCATGTGGTCCATCTGCTGCAGGGCCGCGTCGCGCGCGCCCTGCCACTGGGTCTTGGCCTTGGCCACTTCCTCGGGCTTCTCATAGCCGATGATCATGTCCTTCTCGAACCGGCCCATGTCGCCCAGCGCCACTTGCAGACGCGACAAGGTCAGCGTCTCTTCAAAGGCGTGATCGACAAACTCCACGCTGAGGGCGTGCAGGCGGTTCATGCCCCACAGGCCGGCGCCGCCGATCATGGTCAGCAGGACCAGAACGACGCCGATGGCGCCCATCATTCGGGTGCGGATGGAGAACTGTCGCATCAAGGCTTGCATGGTTTGTCTTCTTGTATCGGGTCGCAGATCAGAAACTTTCCCAGTCGCCTTCGGCGCCGGCGGCCACCGCGGGTCGGGCAGCGGGCGCAGGGCGCGCAGCCACCGGGGCCGCCGCTGGACGCGACGGCTCGGAGGGTGCAGCCGCCTTGGAGGCCACCACCTTGGGGGCGCCCAAGGCGAGGTTGGCGGGTTTGAGGCTGGCAGGCTTGTGAGCCACCGGCTTGAAGGTGCTGGCCGGCTTGGCCGCCACCGCCGCAGCCGCGGCCGGGGCGCTGTAGGCATGCGCAGCGTCGATGCGGAAGATCTTGATGACTTCGGTCAAACGGCTGGCCTGGTCTTTCAGGCTCTCGGCCGCCGCCGCGCTCTCTTCCACCAGCGCGGCGTTCTGCTGCGTCATCTGGTCAAGCTGCGTCACCGCCACGTTCACCTGGCCAATGCCGTCGCTCTGCTCGCCAGCGGCCGCCGTGATCTCGCCAATGATGTCGGAGACGCGCTGCACCGAACCCACGATCTCGCTCATGGTCTGGCCCGCGTCGGCCACCAGCCGGGAGCCCGCTTCCACGCGGTCCACGCTGGCTCCGATCAGGGTCTTGATTTCCTTGGCCGCCTCGGCGCTGCGCTGCGCGAGGTTGCGCACTTCTCCGGCCACCACCGCGAAGCCCCGGCCCTGTTCGCCGGCGCGCGCCGCTTCCACCGCGGCGTTCAAGGCCAGGATGTTGGTCTGGAAAGCAATGCCGTCGATGACACCGATGATGTCGCTGATCTTTTTGCTGCTGTGGTTGATCTCGTCCATGGTCGTGACCACCTGGCCCACGACCTGACCACCGCGCACGGCGATCTCCGCGGCGCTGGCGGCCAGCTGGTTGGCCTGGCGCGCAGCGTCCGCACTCTGGCGCACGGTGCTGGTGAGTTGTTCCATGCTCGCCGCGGTCTCTTCCAGGTTGCTCGCCGCCTGTTCGGTGCGCGCGCTCAGGTCCTGGTTGCCCGAGGCAATCTCAAACGACGCGGTGTTGATGCTGTCGGTGGCGCTGCGCACCTGGCCCACAGTCTGGATCAGCGAGGTCTTCATTGCCGCCAACGCGTGGAGCAGGTCGCCGAGTTCGTCCTTGCGGGTGGTCTGCACGTGACCGTTCAGGTCGCCCGCAGCCACCGCCGAAGCAATGCCCACGGCCTCGTGCAACGGTGCGGTGACCGACACCGTGATGCGCCACGCCACCAGCGAGGCCAGCACAACAGCCAGCGCCGCCAGGGCCAACATGGACATCGACTGGCGGTTGACTGTCTGTTCAGAGGCGGCCACGGCCGCCGTGACCAGCTCGCGCTGGTACTTCTGCAGTTCCCCCATGGTGTCGGTGTAGCGGTTGGCCGCCGGCAACAGCGCCGTATCCAGCTGCTGCGCCGCCACCGCGGTGTCGCCAGCCTTGAGTGTGTCGAAGTAGGTCTTGCGCACGGCAATGTATTCGGCGCGACGCTCGGAGATGTCCTTGAGCAAGGCCTTACCTCGCTCACTGGTGATCGCGGCGTCGAGATCTTTCTGTACCTCGTTGATGCGCTCGGTGGTCTGAGCGATCAGGGGTTTGAAGTAGGCGTCCACCTCCGGATTCGCACCCGACTTGGCTACGCCGAGCACGCGGTTGATGTTCAGGCGGGTGCTCGCCAGCCACTCCTCCATCGCCGAAGAACGGTGCTCCATCTCGATCACTTTTGCAGTGGCCTCATGCGCGGCCTGCAGGCTGGTCCAGGCCAGGGCCGTGAGTGCCACCAGCAGCACGAGCACGCTGGCGAAGCCGAGCGTCAGGCGTTGGCCGATCTTGAGGCGGTTGAACATGATGTGTCTCCTGCAAAAATGAAAAAGGAAGCGCTGCCGCCGGCGCGCTTACTGAAGGGACTGGGTGGTGTCCATCAGGCCCATGTCGGTGCTCGACATGAGGGCTTCGATGTCCATCAGGATCAGCATGCGTTCACCCACGCTGGCGATGCCGGTGATGAAGCTGGTGTCCACGTTGGTGTTCATCTCCGGTGCGGGCTTGATCAGCTCGCCAGCAAGTTCAAGCACGTCCGACACCGAATCGACCACCGCACCGACCACGCGGCCGTGCACATTGAGCACGATCACGACGGTGAAGCCGTTGTATTCCACCTTGTCGCAACCGAGCTTGATGCGCAGGTCCACCACGGGAACGATGACGCCGCGCAGGTTGACCACGCCCTTGATGAACGAGGGTGCGTTCGCAATGCGGGTGGGCTCTTCGTAGGAGCGGATTTCCTGCACGCGCAGGATGTCGATGCCGTATTCCTCACCGCCCAGGCGGAAGGTCAGAAATTCGGCGCTGGCCTTTTGTGCGGCCGCTGCGCGGGCGCTGTCGTGGCGGGCGATGTGGCTGGCTTCGTTGCGCATGTCCATGGGTTGGTCCTCGGTTTTTCGGGTTGGTCCATGGAATATCGGCCGGCCGGGCGCGGGCTGAAGTCGGAAAAAAGCGGACAAAGCGTGTCCATTCCCGCTGCTTGAGGCGCGACGCAGTACTTAAGTGCAAACAACAGGTCGGCGGTGTGCGCCTTGGCGTTCAGTCCCGCACGCGTCGCCAGCGATCCGCGGTGTCTGCTAACTTGCACCCATGCCCACCGCCCGCCCCACGCCCCAACACCTGTCAGCCACGCCCCAGATCAACAGCGACCACCCCGCCGTCGTGTCGTTTGCGCAGACCCATGCGCAAGGCGCAGACGACCGGGAAAAGGCGGTGGCGCTCTACCTCGCGGTGCGCGACCAGGTGCGCTACGACCCCTACCGCATCGACCTGTCCGACCACGGCATGACCGCCAGCACCGTGCTGGCGCAAGGCTTCGGCTGGTGTGTGCCCAAGGCGGTGCTGCTGGCAGCGGTGGCGCGTGCGGCAGGCATTCCGGCGCGGCTGGGGTTTGCCGACGTGAAGAACCACCTCTCCACCGAAAAGCTGCGCCAGACCATGAAGACCGACGTCTTCGCCTGGCATGGCTACACCGAGTTGTGGATCGAGGGCGCCTGGCGCAAGGCCACGCCGGCCTTCAACATCGAGCTGTGCGACAAGTTCGGCCTGCTGCCGCTCGAGTTCGACGGCGTGCACGATTCGCTGTACCACGCGTTCGACCGCGCGGGCCGCCAGCACATGGAGTACGTGAACGATCACGGCAGCTTCGACGATCTGCCACTGGAGCAGATCCGGACCGTGTTTGCCGAGGTCTACCCGTCGATCACCGCGGACCAGCGGATCGAAGGCGACTTTGCAGCCGACGCGGCGCGGGAGGCCGCGCGCGCCTGAACCGGCTCAGGTCGTGAACCTGAAGACGGCCGTGCTGGCCATGAGATTGGGCCAGCGGTGCACTTCTTCGCCCTCGTGCAGGCCGAAACTTTTCTCGATGGTCAGACCGTTGCGCCGGGCCAGCACCTCGAAGTCGGCGTGCGTGCCCACGCGGATGTTGGGCGTGTCGTACCACTGGTAGGGCAGGCGCTTGGTCACCGGCATGCGGCCCTGCACCACGGCCAGCCGGTTGGGCCAGTGGGCGAAGTTGGGAAAGGCCACCACACCGATGCGGCCCACGCGCGCCGTCTCGCGCAGCATGGTTTCGGCATTGCGCAGGTGTTGCAGCGTGTCGATCTGCAGCACCACGTCAAACGCGTTGTCGCCGAAGGTGCTCAGGCCGTCTTCCAGGTTGAGCTGCAACACGTTCACACCGCGGCGCACGCAGGCCAGCACTTTGGCGTCGTCGATCTCCACCCCGTAGCCGCTGCAGGCGCGCGTGGCCTGCAGGTGGGCCAGCATGGCGCCGTCGCCGCAGCCCAGGTCGAGCACGCGCGAGCCGGGCGGCACGAGGCGGGCGATGGATTCCATCAGGCGGGTATCGCTCATGTCAAACCTCCCGCGATGGTCTGGTCAAAGTAGGCGCGCACCGCGTTGAGGTAGCGCGGATCGTCGAGCAAGAAGGCGTCGTGCCCGTGCGGCGCATCGATCTCGGCGTAGCTCACGTCGCGCCGGTTCTCCAGCAAGGCCTTGACGATTTCGCGGCTGCGCTTGGGCGAGAAGCGCCAGTCGGTGGTGAAGCTCACCAGCAGGAACTTTGCGCGCGCCTTCGCCAGCGCGGCACTCAGATTGCCGTCGTGCTCGCGCGCGGGGTCGAAGTAGTCCAGCGCGCGGGTGATGAGCAGGTAGGTGTTCGCATCGAAGTACTCGCTGAACTTGTCGCCTTGGTACCGCAGATAGCTCTCGATCTGGAACTCCACATCTTGGGTGGTGTAGCGGTAGGCCAGTTCGGCCGCCGCTGTCGGATCGGCGTCGTTGCTCGACCTCAGGCTGCGTCCAAACTTCTCGTTCATCACGTCGTCGCTCAAGTACGTGATGTGGCCGATCATGCGGGCGATGCGCAGGCCGCGCCGGGGCAGGGTGCCCTCGCGCAGGTAGTGGCCGCCATGGAAATCGGGGTCGGTCACGATGGCGCGGCGCGCCACCTCATTGAAAGCAATGTTCTCGGCCGTGAGGTTGGGCGCGCTGGCCACCACCACCGCGTGGCGCACACGGTCGGGGTACTGCAGGGTCCAGCTCAGGGTCTGCATGCCGCCCAGGCTGCCACCCATCACGGCGGCCAGGGTCTGGATGCCCATGGCGTCGAGCAGCCGTGCCTGCGCGTCCACCCAGTCTTCCACCGTGACCACCGGAAAGTCCGCACCCCAGGGCGCTCCCGTGGCCGGGTTGATGTGGGTGGGGCCAGTGGAGCCGAAACACGAGCCCAGGTTGTTCACGCCGATCACGAAGAAGCGCTCGGTGTCCACCGGCTTGCCGGGTCCGATCATGTTGTCCCACCAGCCTTCGCTGCGCGGCATCGGCTTGCCGTGTTCGTCGGCGTGCCGGCCCGCCACATGGTGCGATGCATTGAGCGCGTGGCAGATGAGGACCGCGTTGGAGCGCTCGGCGTTGAGGGTGCCGTAGGTCTCCACCACGAGTTCGTAGGCGGGCAGGCTGGCGCCGCTGCGCAGCGGCAGCGGTTCGGTGAACCGGAACGTTTGGGGCGTGACGATCAATCTGGTGTCCTGTGGGCGGCGCGCGCCCGAAAAAAATCCCGATGCCGCCAAGAGCGAGACCGGGAAGCTGGACCAGGAGTCTCTTCTTTAGCGGCATTTTTAAAGCGCCCGCAATTCGGAACAAATCGGCGCTGTCATTTGACAGTATAAATTGAAGCGCCCGATCCCGCGGCTCCCAACACCTCCACCCGCCATGTCGGAACTCTACGGACTCGATGCCTATGCGCCGCGCGAAGTGGCCCAGCGCGTGGAAAGTGTGGGCGTGGCCAAGGCGCGCATGGCCACGCTGCCACTGTGCCTGCTGGGCGTTCTGGCCGGCGCCTTCATCGGCTTGGGCTCGCTGTTCTTCGTGATCGTCAAATCCGACCCGGGCCTGGGCTTTGCCACCGGGCAGCTGCTCGGTGGCCTGGTGTTTTCGCTTGGGCTGATGCTGGTGGTGGTGGCCGGCGCCGAACTCTTCACCGGCAACAACCTGCTGGCCATGGCCTGGGCCGACCGGCAGATCAGCACCCGCGAGCTGTTGCGCAACTGGCTGCTGGTCTGTGCCGCCAATTTCGTGGGTGCCGCAGGGCTCGCATTGCTCGTGCATGCGAGCGGCCACACCGCCATGAACGGTGGCGCGATCGGGGAACAGGTGGTGCGCATCGCGTTGGCCAAACAAGCCCTGCCGTGGTCCGAGGCGTTCTTTCGCGGGATGCTGTGCAACGTGCTTGTGTGCCTGGCCGTCTGGATGGCGATGGCGGGGCGCAGTGTGGTCGACAAGGCCATTGCCGTGGTGTTTCCCGTCACCACCTTTGTGGCGGCCGGGTTCGAGCACAGCATCGCCAACATGTACCTGTTTCCCCTGGCCATGCTGGTTCAGGCTTCCGACAGCGCCGGCGCCAACGCGGTGACCTGGGCGGGCATGGCGGGCAACCTGCTGCCGGTGATCGCCGGCAATCTGATGGGCGGAAGCGTCCTCGTGGGCCTGGCCTATCACCTGATCTACCGTCGCCGCCCCTCGTCTTGAGCTCGGTGTTGTTCAGCCGCGTCGGGGCCAAAAGGGGCGGGAGCGTCCTGAAAAATAGTTACTGTTTTCGCGGCGCTGCGCGCATAATCCTCTGGCGAGCGCCCAAGGCGCTCGTTTTGACAAGTGATCGGTCGGTTTCGCGTGCTACAGGTTTTGTGTGCTAACGGGGCTCCATCGCTATTTTCATCAGTGTTATTAGGAGTCCCGAACATGGGCAACAAACTGTACGTTGGCAACCTGCCATACACCGTCCGCGACGAAGACCTGCAGCAAGCATTCAGCGCTTATGGCTCGGTCAACAGCGCCAAAGTCATGATGGAGCGCGATACCGGCCGCTCCAAAGGTTTCGGCTTTGTCGAAATGGGCAACGATGCCGAAGCGCAAGCCGCTGTTGAAGGCATGAACGGCCAGTCCCTGGGCGGTCGCAGCCTGGTGGTGAACGAAGCCCGTCCGATGGAAGCCCGTCCTCCCCGCTCCGGTGGCGGCGGCTTCGGCGGCGGCCGCAGTGGCGGCGGCGGCTACGGTGGTGGCGGCGGCGGTGGCGGCAGCGACGGCGGCTTCCGCAGCCCCTACGGTGGTGGCGGCGGTGGCGGTGGCCGTCGTGAAGGTGGCGGCGGCGGCGGTGGCCGTGGCGGCTACTGATCGACTACCCGATCAGCTCGATGCAGCGAGTCTGAGGATTCGCTGATCAGCCAGGACAAAAAGCCCTGCGGCATGGCCCCAGGGCTTTTTTCATGGGCGCTGCAAAAGCGGTCTAGTCAAGCGTCGCTCTTGCCCCCGCCTTGGCGGTGCTTGCGCGCTCGACCCGCCAGGGCGCGATCGAACCAGGCGTTGGGCAACAGGCGCAGCAACTTGGCCACCACGCCCATCTGCCACGGAATCACGCGGTAGCTCACGCCGCCCACGATGGCATCAAACGCCCGGTCGGCAAAGGTCTCCGGGCTCAACAGGAACGGCATGGCATAGCGGTTCTCGCGCGTCAGCGGGGTGTCCACGTAGCCGGGCAACAAGGTCACCACCGACACGCCACTGCCGCGCAGTTCACCACGCAAGCTCTCGCAATACGCCACCACGGCAGCCTTGCTCGCGCAGTACGCGCCGTGCCCGGGCAGGCCGCGGATGGCGGCCACGCTGGCGATGCCCACCAGCGCGCCGCTGCCGCGCGCGGCCATGGCCGCCACGAACGGGTGGAAGGTGGCGGCCACACCGGTGTTGTTGAGTGCGAAGGTGCGTGCCATCACGTCCAGGTCGTCGCGTTCGCGCGTGTCCATGCCGATGCTCACACCCGCGTTGGCCACCACCACGTCGGGCACGCCCTGTGCTGCCAGGCACGCCTGCCCCGCGGCCACGATGCTCTGGATGTCGGCCACATCGGCACCATAGACGCGGCAGCGGTCGGGGCCCCAGCCGTGGGCATCGGCAAAGGCCTGCATGTCGGCGGTGCGCCGCGCCACCAGGGCGAGCCGGTAGCCGCTGCGGGCAAAGCGGGCCGCCAGGGCCTGGCCGATGCCGCTGGAAGCGCCGGTGATGAATGCCAATGGCGCTGGGGAATGTGGGTTCGACATGGCGCTCAGCGGGGAATCAGCTGGGCCTTCACCCGGCCCTTGAAATCGGCCACGCCGGTGTCGCCGCGGTAGTCGAGCGAGTTGGCGACCAGGCGGTCGGTGCCGCGCAGCAGGGTGACCGGCTGGTCGGAGATGACCCGTTCGGGGTCGACGAACACCTTGAGGTACTCGCCCCGGAATTCCAGCCGGGGCAAGGTCTCGCCGTCCGGCCCGACGGCGGCTTCGCGCACCACCACGGCGTCACCCTGCAGGATGAACTGGCTGTTGTCGGCGTTGGTGGTGACGAGCTTCGCCGTGGCCACGGTGGGCCGGCCTTCGGGGCCGATGTTGCGGATGCGCGCGTTGTCGATTTCGATGCGGTCGTCGTCGGGGTGGTGCCGCGCTTCGTCGCCCAGCACTTCCGATTTGAGCGAACCGTCGGCATCGAAGGCCTTGACCGAAAAACCGCGCATGAAATAGTCGGGCTCGCTGCTCACCGGGCGTGCTGCCTGCGGCGCTTCTGGTGCCGGTGTGGCGCGCAACAGCCAATACGACGCCAGCGCCAACAGGCCCATGAGCATCACGGGCAGGTAGATGGAGATGCGGTCCAGCAGCTTGGGTTTGCGCTTGGGCAGCCGGGCGGCGGGCTCGGTCAGATCAACCGTGTCCAGAAAGTCCAGCGGGTCGGACGGACTCATCGGGCCGCCGCTTCGAGTTCGCGGGCATAGACACCACTGGCCACGAGCAGCAGGTCGCACAGGTCGCGCACGGCACCCGCACCGGGCAGGCGGGTGGTGACGTGGTGCGCCACGGCCAGCACCTCGGCATGGGCGGTGGAGGGCGCGCAGGCCAGGGCGGCGCGGCGCAGCATGGGCAGGTCGGGCCAGTCGTCGCCCATGGCGGCGGCGGCCGACCAGTCCAGGCCCAGTTCGGCCAGGATCTCTTCGGCGGCGGGGCACTTGTCTTCGGTGCCGAAGCGCGCGTGTGCCACGCCCAGGGCCTTCAGGCGCGCGCGCAGCGCCGCCGAGTCGCGGCCGGTCACCACCGCCGGCGTGATGCCGGCGCGCTGCAGCAGCTTGATGCCGTGCCCGTCCAGGGTGTGGAAGCGCTTGAGGGTTTCGCCCGACTCGCTGAAGTACAGGCCGCCGTCGGTGAGCACACCGTCCACATCAAGGAACACCACGCGGATGCCCTGCGCCTGCAGCAGCAGGTCGGGTGCGAAGTTCAGCGCCGGGCGCAGGGCGGGCAAGGCGTTCATTCAGATCACTTTCGAACGCATCAGGTCGTTGGTGTTGAGCGCACCGATGAGACGACCCTGCGCATCGACCACCAGCACGCTGGTGATGCGGCTGGCTTCCATCACGCCGGCGGCTTCCACCGCGAGCGCGTCGGCCCGCACGGTGCGCGGCTGGGCGTGCATCACGTCGACCGCGCGCAGGGTGCGCAGGTCGGCGCTGCTGCCGGTCTTTTCAATCAGGCGGCGCAGGTCGCCGTCGGTGAAGATGCCGAGCACGTTGTCGTCGGCGTCGACCACCGCGCTCATGCCCAGTCCCTTGGCGCTGATGACGCCCATGAGCTCCATCAGGCTGGCCTCTGGGCTCACGCGCGGCACGTCGTCCCCGCTGCGCATCACGTCGCTCACATGGGTGAGCAGCTTGCGCCCGAGCGCGCCACCGGGATGCGAGCGGGCAAAGTCATCGGCCTTGAAGCCGCGCGCATCGAGCAAGGCCACGGCGAGCGCGTCGCCCATGGCCAGTTGAGCGGTGGTGCTGGCGGTTGGGGCCAGGTTGTGTGGACAGGCCTCCTTGTCGACCGAGCTGTCCAGCACGGCGAGCGCGTGGCGCGCCAGCGTGGAACCGGACCGCCCGGTGAGCGCGATCAGTGGCACGCCCATGCGCTTGATGAGCGGGAGGATGGCGGTGAGTTCTTCGCTCTCGCCGCTGTTGCTGATGCCCAGCACCACGTCGGCGGCGGTGACCATGCCCAGGTCGCCATGGCTGGCTTCGGCGGGGTGCACAAATTGCGCGGGTGTGCCGGTGGAGGCCAGCGTGGCGGCGATCTTGCGGCCGATGTGGCCGCTTTTGCCCATGCCCATGACGACCACACGGCCGCTGCACGACAACATGGTGGCCACGGCGGTGGCAAAGCTGTCGTTCACGCGCAGGGCCATGGCTGTCACGGCCTGCGCCTCGATGCTCAGCGTCTCACGGGCCATCGCCAGGGCGCGGGCGGCATCAAAGGTGGCGGGCAGGGTCATGGCTGGATTATCGCCGTGGGTCTGTCGGCAGTGCCGCCCCCGCCGCAAGAGCACCGGCCGTTAACATGCCGCATGACCTCGCTCGACATCGCGCTCCTGTATCTGCTGGCCTCGGTGCTGGGCGTGGTGGCTTGCCGGTTCCTGCGCCTGCCGCCCATGCTGGGCTATCTGGTGGTGGGCGTGCTGATCGGGCCCAACGCGCTGGCGCTGGCACAGGATTCCAGCGGCATCCGCTATCTGGCGGAATTCGGCGTGGTCTTCCTCATGTTCGTGATCGGCCTGGAGTTCAGCCTGCCCAAGCTGCGCGCGATGAAGCGCCTGGTGTTCGGCCTGGGTCTCTCGCAGGTGGTGCTCACCGTGCTGATCACGACCCTGGCGTCGCTGGCGCTGACTGTGCTCTTGCCCACCTGGTGGGACATCAGCTGGCAGACCGCGCTGGCGCTGGGCGGCGTGATGGCCATGAGCAGCACGGCCATCGTGATCAAGCTGGTGGCCGAGCGGCTGGAGCTGGAGTCGGAGCACGGCAAACGCGTGTTGGGCATCCTGCTGTTCCAGGATCTGGCCGTCGTGCCCTTGCTGGTGCTCATCCCGGCGCTGGCCGCCGCGCCCGAAGACCTGCTGCCCGCGCTGGGTTGGGCCACGCTCAAGGCCATCGTGCTGCTGGGGCTGCTGCTCACCGGCGGCCAGAAAGTGATGCGCTGGTGGCTCACGCTGGTGGCGCGGCGCAAGAGCGACGAGCTCTTCATGCTCAACCTGCTGCTGATCACACTGGGCCTGGCCTGGCTGACCGAACACGCCGGCCTCTCGCTGGCGCTGGGCGCCTTTGTGGCCGGCATGCTGATTTCGGAAACCGAGTTCAAGCACCAGGTGGAAACCGACATCCGCCCCTTCCACGACGTGTTGCTGGGCCTGTTCTTCATCACCATCGGCATGATGCTGGACTGGCGCCTGGTGTTCGACCGCTGGCCGCTGGTGTTGCTGCTGCTGTCCTTGTCGGTGGGCTTCAAGCTGGCGCTCATCACCGGGCTCACGCGCATGCTCGGTGCGCCCATGGGGGTGGCGCTGCGCACCGGCCTGTACCTCGCGCAAGCCGGTGAATTCGGCCTGGTGCTGCTCACGCTGGCCGGCAACAACAACCTGATCCCGCCCGCCCTGTTCAACCCCATCCTGGCGTCGATGGTGCTGTCGATGCTGGCCACGCCGTTCGTGATCCTGTACGCCAACACCATCGTGACCCGGCTGGTCGGCAGCGACTGGCTGATGCAGTCGGTGCAGATGACGACGATCGCGCGCAAGGCCATCAACGCCGACAAACACGTGATCATTTGTGGCTATGGCCGCTGCGGGCAAAACCTGGCGCGCCTGCTCGAAGCCGAGAGCATTCCCTACATGGCGCTCGACCTGGACCCCGACCGCGTGCGCCAGGCCGCCGCCGCCGGTCATTCGGTGGTGTTTGGCGATGCCGCACGGCTGCAGGCGCTCATGGCCGCGGGCCTGCACCGCGCCAGCGCGGTGGTCATCACCTATCTGGACACGCCCAGCGCGCTCAAGGTCTTGCGCCACACGCACGAGCAGGCGGTGAACGTGCCGGTGGTGGTGCGCACAGTGGACGACACCGACCTGGAAAAGCTGCGCACGGCCGGCGCCACCGAGGTCGTGCCCGAGGCCATCGAGGCCAGCCTCATGCTGGCCAGCCATGCGCTGGCACTGGTGGGTGTGCCCATGCGCCGCGTGATCCGGGTGGTGCAGGACCAGCGGGACGCGCGCTACAACCTGCTGCGCGGTTACTTCCACGGTGCCGACGACAGCGGCGCCGACGAAATCGACCACGAGCGACTGAACACGGTGACCCTGCCAGCGGCGGGGCGCAATGTGGGCAAGACGCTGGAGAGCCTGGCACTGCACGCGGTGGGCGTGCGGGTGGTCAGCCTGCGCCACGCCAGCGGCATGCCTGCGACGCTGACGGATGAGACGGTGCTCCAGGGCGGCGACACGCTTGTGATCAGCGGCAAGGCGCCGGCGCTGGCGCTGGCCGAAGACAAGCTGCTCTCGGGTTGATCCCCCTCCCACGCCGCACCGGTGAAATCCCCGAACGGTGAGTGGGCATTCAGAGTCTCGGGTATGAGTTGTGACCGTTCAGTATGTATGCTCACGGTTTTTCAACCCCCCACCCGGAGAGTTTTCATGATGGATCGCCGTTTGTTCCTGGGCGCAGGCGTGGCTGGCGCGTCTGCGCTGACCTTCTCGTCCGTGTTCTCGCAAAACACCCCCAACTTCGGCGCGCCGGTGCTGCCGACGCCAGGGTTCCGCAAGATGAAGCTGGGTGCGATGGAGATCATTGCCATCAACGACGGCGCGCTGCGCCGCCCGCTGGGTGAAGAGTTCGTGCGCAACGCGCCGCTGGAGCAGGTCAAGGCCATGCTCGCGTCGCAAAACCTGTCGACCGACTACGTGGACATCCCGTTCACGCCCTACCTCATCGTCAGCGGCAACACCAAGTTCCTGATCGACACCGGTTTTGCCGACAACGGCCCACCGACCACCGGTCGTCTGGCGACCAACATGGCCGCCGCTGGGTACAAGCCCGAGGACATCGACCACGTGGTCATCAGCCATTTCCACGGCGACCACATCAACGGCCTGGTCAAGAAGGACGGCTCGCTGATGTTTCCCAAAGCCAGGATCCACGTGCCCACCACGGAGATGGCCTTCTGGATGGACGACGCCAAGATGGCCGCTGCGCCGCCCGCCGCCCAGGGTGGTTTCCAGAACGCCCGCAACGTGTTCGGCAAGATCCCGGCCGACCGTCTGGTGCGGTTCGAGCCCGGCGCCGAACTCGCCCCGGGCATCCAGTCGTCGGCCGCATTCGGCCACACGCCGGGCATGGCGGTGTTCACTGTCCGTTCTGAGGGACAGTCGTTCATGTACACCGCCGATGTGACCAACGTGCCCTCGTTGTTCGCCCGCAGCCCCGACTGGGCCGTGGCCTTCGACATGGACGCCGAGATGGCACGCCAGACCCGTCGCCGCATCTTCGACACGCTGGTGAAGGACAAGATGGCCATGGGTGGTTTCCACTTTCCGTTCCCCGCACTCGGCACGCTGGAGGCATCCGGCAGCGGTTACCAGTTCAAACCCATGGCCTGACAGGGTCGCCATGGTCTCCTGCCCCGGCCTTCGCGCCGGGGTTTTTTTTGCGCCATCGATAATGGGCCACACCCTCACGACCCCACGCCCATGGACACCTCCGCCTTCCTCAAAGCCCACATCCGCACCGTGCCCGACTGGCCGGCGCCCGGCGTGCAGTTCCGCGACATCACACCGCTGCTGCAAGACCCGCATGTGTTTCGTGTGCTGATCGACGCCTTTGTGCACCGCTACATGGACCCGGCCCTCAAGCCCACCGTGGTGGCCGGGCTGGATGCGCGCGGTTTCATCATCGGATCGGTGCTCGCCTACGAACTGGGTGTGGGCTTTGTGCCGATCCGCAAAAAGGGCAAGCTGCCGTTCACCACCGTGGAGGAAACCTACGAGCTGGAGTACGGCAGCGCCACGGTGGAGCTGCACACCGACGCGGTCAAGGCCGGCGACAAGGTGGTGTTGATCGACGACCTGATCGCCACCGGCGGCACCATGATGGCCGGGCGGCGCTTGCTCGAGAAACTCGGTGCCGAGGTGATGGAGGGCGCGGCCATCGTCGACCTGCCCGAGCTGGGCGGTTCACAGAAGCTCAAGGAATCCGGCCTGAAGCTCTTCACCCTGGTCGACTTCGCGGGACACTGAGCGTCGCGTGTCGACAGAGAAGGGTCAGAGCTTGCCGTGCTGCGTTTCGCTCAGGGCGGCAAAGTCGCTGTGCGACTCCGGCACCGGCAGTTTGGCTTCGTCGGGTGACGGGTAAGCCGGCTTCGCCGCAGACTGCAGGACCTCACGGAAAGCCGCCACTTCGTCATCGCCCAGCGCCTGCATGGGCGCGTGTGACGAATCGATGTTGGGCTTGGGAATGGCCGTGGGATTGAAAACCTCGGCATCGCGGCGGGTCTGCGCCGACACCGCGGCGCGCAGGGCCACACCCACCTGATCGTGGGTGGCGCGGCGGCGCCAATACACCGAACGCACGAGCATGCCGTGGCGGGCCTTGGCGCTTTGCTGGATCCAGCGCTCGATCTCGAGCAGGTACTCGTCGGGCATGCCGTCGGCGGGCAGCGCCAGATCGATCAGGACCAGAAAGCAGTCTCCGTTGGCGTCCAGCGTGAGCACCTTGAATTCGTAGCTGGTGGACAGCACCCCGGCGCGAATGAGCGACTCGCGCACCACACCGAACAACTGCTCGCGTCGCAGGATGCGACGGCCCTTGCGGGGCGAGATCAGGGGCAGCGTGGTCTGGCCGAACGACTTGCGCGCTCGCGCCAGACGCCCTTTGCCCGACCCATTGGTTTTTTTGGCTTGCAGCCAGCTCATGAAGGACATGGTCAAAGTATGCAGAAAGCCAGAAACAGAATGGGTCGGAAGTGCGGCGTGAATCCGGTGCTGCTCGGGCGAATGACCGCTCACCGCACAGCCACTGGCATCAGGTGACCGCCACCCGTTTGGGTTTGTTGTACATGCGGCGCGCCAGCACGGCCGACATCGCCACCGTCAGTTCCAGCGCCACCTCGGGATGGCGGGTTGAGAGTTCACGAAAACGCAGCGGGGTCATGCACCACAGACGGCAGTCGCTGCCGGCGTGCACCGTGGCGCTGCGGGGGAGGTGACTGAAAAAAGCGCCCTCACCAAGCAACGAGCCGGAGCCCACCACCGCGATGCGAACGCGCTCCTTGTCGTCTTCGTAGTGCACGGTGAGCGTGCCGCTCTCGACAAAGTAAACCGTGCGGTCCTTCACCCCTTGTTCGATCAGCACCTGACCCTGCTGCAAGACCACAGGCTGCAGGTAGTTGGCCAACATGGGCCACTGCATGTCGGTGAGGTTCAGGGGCACCGCGTCCAGGGCGCTGCTGTGCCGCATGGACTCGGCCAGGCCCTTGATGTCGAAGCGAAGAGATGTCGGTGGTGTGACATGCATCGCGTCAAGATACCCGCGCCCCACGCCCCCACGCAAGCTGTAATTACCTGTGTTTACATCTGCACCGCCGAGCGGCATTCGCAGCGTCCCGGGCGGCGCTGCCGGTCTACTTTCCGATGCAGAAACGCGAAAAGATCTCGCCCAACAAATCGTCGGCGGTGAACTCACCGGTGATCTCGCCCAGGGCCCGTTGTGCCAGCCTCAGCTCTTCGGCCAGCAGGTCCAGGTGCTCGGCGCGGGCGGCGAGCAAGGCATCGGCTTGCACCAGATGGTCGTCCACCAGCGCCAGTGCCTGCAGGTGACGTGCGCGCGCCATGAACAAACCATCACCGGATTGCTGCCAGCCCGCGAGGGCCAGCAGGCGCCGGCGCAGCACGTCCAGACCCTCTCCCCGCTTGGCGGAAATCGCCACCCCGTCTTGCAGGGCGGTCGGCGCCTCGGGGCTCTGGTCAAGCTTGTTCCACACGTGCAGCACCGGCACCGTGGCCGGTACCGCCTGCGCCAGGTTGGCCGCAATGGCAGCGTCGGCGCGCTGGTAGGTGGCGGTGTCGGTTCGGGTCAGGTCGTGCAGGAACAGCACCACGTCGGCTTGCCGGATCCGCCCCCAGGCGCGCTCGATGCCGATCCTTTCCACCTCGTCCACATCGGGACTGTCGCGCAAGCCGGCGGTGTCGACCACGTGCAGCGGCACACCTTCGATCTGGATGGTCTGCTGCACCACGTCGCGCGTGGTGCCCGCCACCGGCGTGACGATGGCCAGCTCAGCCCCGGCCAATGCGTTGAGCAACGAACTCTTGCCGGCGTTGGGCTGGCCCGCAATCACCACCTGCAAACCATCGCGCAACAGCGCACCCTGCCGGGCTTGTGCCAGCACAGCGGCCAGCGCCTCGCGCAAGCGCCGCAGCTGCCCGGTGGCGTCGGCCTTCTGCAAAAAGTCGATGTCTTCCTCGGGGAAGTCCAGGGTGGCCTCCACCAGCATGCGCAGGTTCACCAGCGCGTCGCGCAATTCGTGGATGCGGCCCGAGAACACGCCGGCAAGCGATCGCGACGCGCTGCGCGCCGCCGCTTCGGTGCTGGCGTCGATCAGATCGGCAACCGCCTCGGCCTGCGCGAGATCCAGCTTGTCGTTGAGGAACGCGCGTTCGGTGAATTCACCCGCGCGGGCCACGCGCAAGGCGGGCAACAGCTCGCGCGACACGTCCAGGCAACGAGCCACCAGCAGCTGCAACACCACCGGACCGCCATGGCCCTGCAGCTCCAGCACGTCTTCCCCGGTGTACGAATTCGGGCCCGGAAACCACAAGGCCAGGCCGTGGTCGATGGGTTGCCCCGTTGCATCGGCAAACGGGACATAGGTGGCTTCGCGCGGCTTCAAAGCCCGCCCCAGCAGGGCCGTCACCAACGGCCCCAACCCCCGCCCCGACACCCGGACAATGCCCACCCCACCCCGACCGGGCGCGGTGGCAATGGCAATGATGGGGTCACGCGAGGCAGCGAGCATGGGAGTCGAGCATAAAGGGCCAGGCCCAGAAACAACGAGGGCCTGCAAAGCAGGCCCGGCGGGTGGAGAGAAGCTGCCTTCGCCCCAGGGGCGTCAAGGGTCCGGCTCCGCCGGCCCAAGACGCCGCCCCCTTTCAGGGGGGAAGCCGCGTCAGCGGCGCAGGGGGGTCATACGTGCCCTTGGGGGTCACGCCTTGAAATTCGGCATGCTGAACTTCAGCGGCACACCCATCTTCTTGTTGATGAAAGCCTGCTGCAGGATGGTCAGCACGTTGTTCGTGATCCAGTACAGCACCAGGCCGGACGGGAAGAAAAAGAACATCACCGAGAACATCAGCGGCATCAGCCACATCAGCTTGGCCTGCAGGGGATCCGGCGGCAGCGGGTTGAGCGCGGTCTGGATCATGGTGGTGACAGCCATCACCAGCGGGAGGATGAAGAACGGATCGGGCGAGGACAGGTCGGTGATCCAGGCCATCCATGGTGCGTTGCGCATTTCAACGCTGGAGAGCAGCACCCAGTATAGCGCGATGAACACGGGGATCTGGATCAGGATGGGGAAGCAGCCGCCCAGCGGGTTGACCTTTTCTTCCCGGTACATCTTCATCATTTCCTGCTGCATGCCCTGCGGGTTGCCCTTGAGGCGCTCGCGCATTTCCATGATGCGGGGGTTGATCTTCTTCATCTTGGCCATGCTGCGGTAGGCGCTGGCGTTGAGCCAGTAGAACGCGGCTTTGATCAGCACCACCAGCAGCACGATGGACCAACCCCAGTTGGCCACGAAGCCGTGAATCTTCTCCAGCAGCCAGTACAGCGGCTTGGCCAGGATGGTCAGCCAGCCATAGTCCTTGACCAGTTCCAGGCCAGGGGCGATGGTCTCCAGCACCTTCTCTTCTTGCGGACCGACGAACAGGCGGGCCTGCACGCTTTGTGTCTGGCCGGGCTCGATGGCCGACAGGTTGGTGATGCTGCCCGCCGCGAACAGGTTGGTGTCCACCTTGCGAACGAAGTTGTCACGCGCAACGCCTGCGTCCAGCAGCCAGGCCGACGCAAAGTAGTGCTGCACCATGGCCACATAACCATCGCTGGCGGTTTTGGTGAACTCGGCCTTGTTTTTCTCGATGTCGGCGAATTCGACCTTCTGGTATTTCTTCTCGTCGGTGTAGACCGCGGGACCGGTGAAGGTCGAATAGAAAGGCGTTTCGCTGCTGAGCTTGCTGCCGTCGCGCACCAGCTGCACGTACAGCTGCGGGCTCACGGCCTGCGTGCCCAGGTTCTGCACTTCGTGCTTCACCGCGATGTCGTAGCGACCACGCGTGAGCGTATAAGTCTTGATCAGCTTCACACCGCCCACGTCGGCCGACTCAAAGCGCACCTGCAACTCGTTCTGGCCATCGGCCAGCGCGGTCTCGGGTGTGAGCAGCGTCATGGGTGTCTTGTGGGTGGGAAAGGCACCACCGATCAGACCGGTCTGTGCCACGTAGATGCGGTCGGCGTTCTGTGTGAGCAGGGTGAACGGCTGTTCGCTCTGGTCCTTGCTCTGTTGCGTGGCTTCGGCGTGCTTGAGCAACTCTGCGCCGATCAGCGACCCGCCTTCGGTGTTGAACACCAGCTTGAACACGTCGGTGGTCACCTCGTGGCGTGCGGCCACCGGGCTCGGGGCTCCGGCGGGCGCTTCGCCCGGCACGGCGCTGGCAGCGGCGGCGCCCGCAGGCGCGGCCACCGCCGTGGGCAGGCTCGCGTCTGCAGCCGGGGCAGGTGCTGCGGCCGGTGCCGCCACGGTGGTGGATCCCGGGAAAAAGGTGGGCTGCTGCCCATTGTGGATTTGCCATTTGTCCCAGATCAGGACCATGGACAGACCAAACACCACCCACAGGATGGACCGACGGATGTCATTCATGACGCGTTCTTCTTTGCTGAGGAGGGTGAAATCAGACGGGAAAAGAGGGCGGGCCGGGACTCGGGCACCGGATCGAAACCACCTTCGCACCAGGGATGGCAGCGCACCAGACGCGCCGCCGTGAGATACGTGCCTGCTGCTGCGCCGTGCTGTTCCAACGCGCCAAAGGCGTAAACAGAGCACGTGGGCTCAAAGCGGCAACCGCTGCCCAACGAGGGACTCAGCAACAGCCGATAACCCTTGACGAGACCCACCAACGCCTGGCGCGGCCAGTCAGACCACATCACGGGCCTCCACTGGCGCGGCGGGTTGGGGCACCGGGACGCGCGCCAGCAGCTGTTCCAGCTCCTGCCGAACGGCGCGCTTGAGTGCGTCGGATGTGGCGCTCACGAACTGCTTGCGGCTGAACTCGCTGCGCAGGCGCACCACCCAGGCGGCCTGCGGCAGCGGGGCAGCGCGGTGCCTCGCCACTTCGTAGATCTGGCGGCGGATGGCGTTGCGCGTGACGGCACGGCGCGCCCAGCGTTTGGGCAGCAACACGCCCAGCCAGGCATCGGCCACCGGAAACAACGGCCTGCCCTCGACGGGGACGTCCAGGGCTGCGCGGTGCAGGGCGAAGTGGGGAGTCTTGGCCACGGGCGCTCCAGCCATGACGGCCTGGAACTGCTGGCGGGACCTCAGGCGCTGGGTCACTGCGCAACCGCCGCCGACCGGCGGCAGGCGGGCCGGGCACAGGGACGCCGGCACGACAGGCGCCGATTCAAGGCGCCGACTCAGACAGCCAGGCGCTTGCGGCCTTTGGCGCGGCGGGCGTTGATCACGGCACGGCCGCCACGGGTCTTCATGCGAACGAGAAAGCCGTGGGTGCGGGCGCGGCGGATCTTGGAGGGCTGGTAGGTGCGTTTCATGGTGGTCTCTTACAAATCGGGAAAACCCGCAATTATCGCAAAGAAATCCCTAGAGCGGCAAGCACTTGGCTGGACGTGCCGACGATTCACTTCAGGAGCACACCCCTCTTGCGGCGCCGGGGCGGTGTCTCGAACGTCTTGTGGATAAGTCGCTGGCGCCCCTACAATGCCCGACGCGCCCCGCATCATTTGTCCACAACCACAACAACACCGCATCCCAGCATGATCGAGGGCCTTCCCCCCAGCGCGTCCCTGTCTTCCGGCGGCGCAGACACCCTCTCATTGTGGTCGGCCTGCATGGACCGGCTCTCGCAGGACATCCCGGAACAGCAGTTCAACACCTGGATCCGCCCTCTCTCCGCAACCGTCGCGCCCGACGCCTCCCGGGTCACCGTGTCGGTGGCCAACCGCTTCAAACTGGACTGGATCCGCACCCAGTACGCCACCCGGATCACCGCCTTGCTGGAGGCCATCCAGGGCACACCCGTCGCGCTGGAGTTGGTGCTTGCTCCGCGCGAAGGGCCCAGCCGCACGTCACCAGCGCCCCGCACGGCACAAGAACAGGTGCTGGCCGAACTGCCCGACCTGGCACCGGCCGAAGTGGCCGCGCCCAGTGGCCCCAAGACCCGGCTGAACCCGGCGCTGGCGTTCTCCACGCTGGTGGAAGGCTCGGCCAACCGCATGGCACGCGCCGCCGCCATGCACATCGCCGGCAGCCTGGGTCAGCTGTACAACCCGCTCTTCATTTACGGCGGAGTGGGCCTGGGCAAGACCCACCTGGTGCACGCCATCGGCAACCACCTGCTGGCCGACCGTCCACAGGCCAAGGTGTTGTACATCCACGCCGAGCAGTTTGTGTCGGATGTGGTCAAGGCTTACCAGCGCAAGACCTTCGATGAATTCAAGGAGCGTTACCACTCGCTCGACCTGCTGCTGATCGACGACGTGCAGTTTTTCGCCGGCAAGGAAAAGACGCAGGAAGAATTCTTCAACGCGTTTGAAGCCCTGCTGGCCAAGAAGAGCCACATCGTGCTGACCAGCGACACCTACCCCAAGGGCCTGGCCGACATTTCCGATCGCCTGGTTTCACGCTTCGGCTCGGGCCTGACGGTGGCGATCGAGCCGCCCGAGCTCGAAATGCGCGTGGCCATCCTGATCAACAAGGCAGCGGTGGAGAACGCAGTGATGCCCGAAGAGGTGGCGTTTTTCGTGGCAAAGAACGTGCGCTCCAACGTGCGCGAGCTCGAAGGTGCGCTGCGAAAGATCCTGGCCTATTCGCGCTTCAACCAGAAAGAGATCTCGATCGCGCTGGCGCGCGAGGCGCTGAAAGACCTGCTGTCGATCCAGAACCGGCAGATCAGCGTGGAGAACATCCAGAAGACCGTGGCCGACTTCTACAAGATCAAGGTGGCGGACATGTACAGCAAGAAACGCCCGGCCAGCATTGCGCGGCCGCGCCAGATTGCCATGTTCATCGCCAAGGAACTGACCCAGAAGAGCCTGCCCGAGATCGGCGAACTGTTTGGTGGGCGCGACCACACCACGGTGCTGCACGCGGTGCGCAAGATCGGGGCCGAACGCCAGCAGAACACCGAGCTCAACCAGCAGCTGCACGTGCTGGAACAGACCCTCAAGGGCTGAGGCATGAAGCTTAAGTTTGGGAGCCGTTTTTGAGCGAGAAGCCGTTTTGCCGGGGGCGTCCTCAAAACAGCGAAAATAGCGAAGATTTGGCTCCGACAAACGCAGGGCCCGCCGGGGAGGCAACCCCCGGACCACAAGCAACCAGAGACGAAAGAGTCTGACATGATCGTTTTCAAATCGACCCAGGACAAGGTTCTGGCCGCGCTGCAATCGGTGGCCGGCATCGTGGAGCGCCGCCACACCCTGCCCATCCTGGCCAACGTGTTGTTGCGCAAGACCGGCTCGCAGGTGCAGCTGACCACCAGCGACCTCGAAATCCAGATCCGCACCACCGCCGAGCTCGACGGCGACAGCGGCAGCTTCGCCACCACGCTGGGCGCGCGCAAGCTCATCGACATCCTGCGCACCATGTCGGGCGACCAGAGCGTGAGCCTGGAATCCAGCGCCGGCAAGCTCATCCTCAAAGGTGGCAAGAGCCGCTTCACGCTGCAGAGCATGCCGCCTGAAGACTTCCCGCTGGTGCAGGAATCCGCCAGTTTCGGCCCGGTGTTTTCGGTGCCGCAGAAAACGCTCAAGAGCCTGCTGGGCCAGGTGTCGTTCTCGATGGCGGTGCACGACATCCGCTACTACCTGAACGGCATCCTGTTCGTGGCCGAAGGCAAGCAGCTCAGCCTGGTGGCCACCGACGGTCACCGCCTCGCGTTTGCCAGCGCCACGCTCGACGTGGAAG
This sequence comes from Hydrogenophaga sp. RAC07, assembly GCF_001713375.1. Classification (NCBI taxonomy): domain Bacteria; kingdom Pseudomonadati; phylum Pseudomonadota; class Betaproteobacteria; order Burkholderiales; family Comamonadaceae; genus Hydrogenophaga; species Hydrogenophaga sp. RAC07. The sequence continues at coordinate 4,357,700 of NZ_CP016449.1, read as the reverse complement.
TGCCCAAACAAGAGGTGATCCTGCCGCGCAAGACGGTGCTGGAACTGCAGCGCCTGCTGTCCGACAAGGAAGGCGCGATCGAGATGCAGTTCGCCGCCAACCAGGCCAAGTTCAGCTTTGACGGCATGGAGTTCGTCACCAAGCTGGTCGAGGGCAAGTTCCCCGACTACAACCGTGTGATCCCGAAGAACCACAAGAACATCGTGACGCTGGGCCGCGTGCCGCTGCTGGCTTCGCTGCAGCGCACCGCCATCATGACGAGCGAGAAGTTCAAGGGCGTGCGCCTGAACATCGAACCCGGCATCCTGCGCGTGGCCTCCAGCAACGCCGAGCAGGAAGAAGCCGTCGACGAGCTCGACATCGACTACGGTGGCGACACGATCGAGATCGGCTTCAACGTCACGTATCTCATCGACGCGCTGCAGAACATGTCGCAGGAGATGGTTCGCATCGAACTGTCCGACGGCAACAGCTCCGCGCTGGTGACCAACCCCGACGACAACGCCTTCAAGTACGTTGTCATGCCGATGCGGATCTGATCGGCCGCGATCCCCTCTCCCCCAAGCCCGACCCGCTGCCCAGCGGGTTTGGCCTTTCTAGCGATTGAGAAAAGTCCCCTATGTCCGAAGCCAACAAGCCCGCCGATTCCGTCAACACCGGTGCGGCCAACGCCGACAGCTCCAACTTCCAGCCCACCATCGACGCCCACCAGGCCGGTGCGAGCGAAGGGTATGGCGAGGGCTCGATCCAGATCCTGGAAGGCCTGGAGGCCGTGCGCAAGCGACCGGGCATGTACATCGGCGACACGTCCGACGGCACCGGCCTGCACCACCTGGTGTTCGAGGTGGTCGACAACTCCATCGACGAAGCCCTGGCCGGCCACTGCGACGACATCGTGGTGACCATCCACAGCGACAACTCCATCAGCGTCACCGACAACGGCCGCGGCATTCCAACCGGCGTGAAGATGGACGACAAGCACGAGCCCAAGCGCTCGGCGGCCGAGATCGCGCTCACCGAGCTGCACGCCGGCGGCAAGTTCAACCAGAACAGCTACAAGGTCTCGGGCGGCCTGCACGGCGTGGGCGTGAGCTGCGTGAACGCGCTGAGCCAGTGGCTTCGCCTGACCGTGCGCCGCGAAGGCAAGATGCACCAGATCGAGTTCGCGCGCGGCTTCGTGCAGAACCGCATCATCGAGACAACCGCCAACGGCGTCGAAGTCTCGCCCATGAAAGTGACCGGCGACACCGAGAAGCGCGGCACCGAGGTGCACTTCCTGCCCGACTACGACATCTTTCGCGAGAACGCCGATTTCCACTACGAGATCCTGTCCAAGCGCCTGCGCGAACTCAGCTTCTTGAACAACGGCGTGCGCATCCGCCTGAAGGACGAACGCAGCGGCAAGGAAGACGACTTCTCCGGTGCCGGCGGCGTCAAGGGCTTTGTCGACTTCATCAACAAGGGCAAAACGGTGTTGCACCCCAACGTGTTCCACGCGCTGGGCGACCGCGCGAGCGACCAGGGCACCAACATCGGCGTGGAAGTGGCCATGCAGTGGAACAGTGGCTACAACGAGCAGGTGCTGTGCTTCACCAACAACATCCCGCAGCGCGACGGTGGCACCCACCTCACCGGCCTGCGCGCGGCCATGACGCGGGTGATCAACAAGTACATCGACGACAACGACTTCGCCAAGAAGGCCAAGGTCGAGGTCACCGGTGACGACATGCGCGAAGGCCTGTGCTGCGTGTTGTCGGTCAAGGTGCCCGAACCCAAGTTCAGCAGCCAGACCAAGGACAAGCTGGTGTCCAGCGAAGTGCGTGGTCCGGTCGAAGACATCGTGAGCCGCCTGCTGGCCGATTATTTGCAGGAACGCCCGAACGACGCCAAGATCATCTGCGGCAAGATCGTGGACGCCGCCCGTGCGCGCGAAGCGGCGCGCAAGGCGCGCGAAATGACCCGCCGCAAAGGGGTGCTCGACGGCATGGGCCTGCCCGGCAAGCTGGCCGACTGCCAGGAAAAAGACCCGGCGCTGTGCGAGATCTACATCGTGGAGGGCGACTCCGCCGGCGGCTCCGCCAAGCAGGGCCGCGACCGCAAGTTCCAGGCGATCCTGCCGCTGCGCGGCAAGATCCTGAACGTGGAGAAGGCACGCTACGAAAAGCTGCTCACCTCCAACGAAATCCTCACGCTCATCACCGCACTGGGCACCGGCATCGGCAAGGCCGGCGGTGAAAGCGCCAACGGCGACGGCAAGGACGACTTCAACGTCGCCAAGCTGCGCTACCACCGCATCATCATCATGACCGACGCCGACGTGGACGGCGCCCACATCCGCACCCTGCTGCTGACCTTCTTCTACCGCCAGATGCCCGAGCTCGTTGAGCGCGGCCACATCTACATCGCGCAACCGCCGCTCTACAAGGTGAAGTCCGGCAAGGAAGAGCTGTACCTGAAAGACGCGGCAGCACTCGACGGTTTCCTGTTGCGCATCGCGCTCAAGGATGCCAGCGTGTTCACCGGCGGCGCCACCCAGACCACGCTCACGGGCGACACGCTGGGCGAGCTCGCACGCAAGCACCAGATCGCCGAGAGCGTGATCGCTCGTCTGTCCAACTTCATGGACGCCGAAGCCCTGCGCTCGATCGCCGACGGCGTGTCGCTCAACCTCGACTCTGTGGAGCAGGCCGAGGTCAGCGCCATCGCCCTGCAGGCCAAGCTGCGCGAACTCACCACCACCGGTGTGCCCGCCGAAGTGGCCGCCGAGTTCGACGTGCGCACCGACAAACCCATCCTGCGCATCAGCCGCCGCCACCACGGCAACACCAAGAGCAGCGTGCTCACGCAGGACTTCGTGCACGGCGCCGACTACGCGGCACTCGCCACTGCGGCCGAAACCTTCCGCGGCCTGCTCGGCGAAGGCGCCAAGGTCATGCGCGGCGAAGGTGAAAAACAGAAAGAAGAAAAAGTGGCCGACTTCCGCGTGGCCATGCGCTGGCTCATCAGCGAAGCCGAGCGCACCACCGCACGCCAGCGCTACAAGGGTCTGGGCGAGATGAACCCCGCCCAGCTCTGGGAAACCACCATGGACCCGACCGTGCGCCGCCTGCTGCGCGTGCAGATCGACGACGCGATCGAGGCCGACCGCGTGTTCACGATGCTCATGGGCGACGAGGTTGAGCCGCGCCGGGACTTCATCGAGGCGAATGCGCTGCGGGCAGGGAATATCGACGTTTGATGTGTAGGTCCCTGAGAGGAACTCAAATTCGTTGGACTGAACCGATGTTTCCAAGACTCAAAGCGCTGAAATAGTCGGACTTTCTCGCCCTGTGCCGAAAAAGTGAGTTTGCGGTCACTCTCTTTCGAGTCATTGACTAAGTTACATTTTCAAGAAATGCATCCTTCGCCGGAGCTAAGCCGTTTTGTCCAGTCTGTTCGTCGGGTATGTCGACCGTTGCTCGAACGCGTACAGCGCTAGCAGTTCAGGTCCAAGCCGAAACTTATCGTCTAGTCTTCATTGAGACTTCGACCGCTGCCGAAGTCTCAAGCTGCGTACGGCGGCAGCGCCGCAACAGCCGCTGGTGAGAGCAGCGAAGTGTCCTCTTCAGGGATGCCGCGAAGCGGCATTTGGGCATGGCGACCGACGCAGGTCTGTATGGCCTCCTTACGAGGTACATCGGTTATGTGACGTTTGCGACCAGCCAGACGCCGCGCGATTGACTGCTTTCCCATTGCGTGGACTTAAGTTTTGACCCATTGAGGCCGTTCGCCTTTCGTTGCTGAATAGGCGGAATGCAGCGGAATCCGGCCGTCGCCGATGCACGCTTGATGTTTGGGGTCAGACAGTCAGCGGTCACCGGCTTGCGGGGGAGCACAAACATCCCATAAAGAACGAGTTAGACCGAGCGGAGCTCGAGAAACAACTTGCCGAGAAGTCACTCAAGGAAAAGTACGAGACGCAGATCAAGGATCGCGATGACGCCATCGAGCGTCTAAGAGACCTGAAGGCTCGGCTGTCCACCAAGATGGTGGGCGAAACCCTGGAGCAGCACTGCGAGACCGAGTTCAACCGCATTCGAGCCACCGCATTCCCCAGGGCCTTCTTCGAGAAGGACAATGACGCGCGCACGGGCAGCAAAGGCGACTACATTTTCCGTGACTCGGACGAGGCGGGGACCGAGATCGTCTCGATCATGTTCGAGATGAAGAACGAGAGCGATCGGACCGCGACCAAGAACAGGAACGAAGATTTTCTGAAGGAGCTCGACAAGGATCGCACCGAGAAGGGGTGCGAGTATGCCGTGCTGGTGTCACTGCTGGAACCCGACAGCGAGCTCTACAACACCGGCATCCTCGACGTGTTCCACCGGTACCCGAAGATGTACATCGTCCGCCCTCAGTTCTTCATCCCGATCATCACCTTGCTGCGCAATGCGGCGATGAACTCGGTCAAGTACAAAACGGAGCTGGCGCTGTTCAAGGCGCAGAACATCGACATCACGAACTTTGAGAACGAGCTCGAGGGGTTCAAGACCGCGTTTGCGAAGAATTACGACCTTGCCTCCAGGCGGTTCCAAACAGCAATTGAGGAGATCGACAAGTCGATCGACCACCTTCAGAAAACGAAGGAGGCCTTGCTTGGCACCGACAGAAACCTTCGTCTCGCGAACGACAAGGCACAGGATGTGACGATCAAGAAGCTGACTCGGGGCAACCCGACGATGGCTGCCAAGTTTTCAGAGCTGAAGAACCAAGACCCATCGGGCGCTTGATCTGTCGTAGAGACTTTGCCGGCCAAGCAAACCGTCCGGGAGACCGGGGGAAGCCCAGGTTCACCTTCAGACAGGTAGCGCCCGTATGAATCAAGTCCTCATCAAGCACCAAGAGAAGTTGGCAAAAGCGTGACGTCACCCATAAGCAAGCTGCCCGGGAAACTGGGGAAAGCCCAGCAAATACCAAAGAACCGATGAATTCTCCCAGCTCCGGCGCTTAGGGCGGCGCCCTCTTTCCGATTCAGCCGCTATGTAACAACAAGGCTTTGACATCTGGTCCGCTCGCCTACAGCTTGCCGTCAACGGCCTTGGCGCCGGCTGCGGCGCCGGCCAAGAACGCGGCAACCGCGATAGGAAACGCCTCATCGGTCATCACAGACTCTTTGTCCTTGCCGGCAAGTCGAGCCGCGGCTCCCGCCGCGAATCCGATCGCGACTGCAGCGATGGCCGGGAACTCCTGGCTGCCGTGGGCAAGCTCTTGCAGCTTGGCCTGCTGTATACCCTTGCCGCTGAACAAGCTTCGCGCTATATCGCCGAGGATCTTGGTGTCAACGGTTTCAAGCGCGACGCCAACAGCGCGGGACCCAAGGGCAGCAATCACAGTCGAATCACTCATCTTTTCCTCCATTGATAGCGTTACATCGAGCGCGCCTAAACGAAGCTCACTTGACTTTCCTCAGCACGATGTCGGACGGACCCTCAATAACTAAGAAACGGCCAGACCCCATCGCCTCCGTGGCCACTTGGCCCGCAAAAACGTCGGCCGCTCTTACGGCGGCGGAAAATCGAAGCCCTGCTTCGTTTTCAACCTTTGAGAGTGGGACTTGGTAGGTCTTGAACGGACCGTAGCGAAAGCCCTCTTCGGGCATCATGCCCTCCTGGGAAAGCATGTACGCCGAGACAAGCAACTCGCCGCTGTCGACGTCGATAGCCACCACAACCTTGAAGAAGTCCTCCGGCACCTGAATTCCAGAGTAGGTGCGATCGTCGGACCGATACACCGGGCCTGTAAACACTGAAATCTTGAAGCCCTGTGTCTTGGCGTTGCTTAGAACGTAGTCCTCGAGTGAAAGCCAGGCGCGCTGATTGAGCTGGGGCATCTGCGGGACGGCGTTGGTGTATACGAAGGTGTCGTCTTCCCCGAGCAGAGCCTCCTTCTCGGTATCGCCCCAGCCGGGGTCCTCGCGTCGCACCATGTGGCCTTTGTCAAAAGCTTCGGGCCCGTAGAACTCGGCGTGGCCCACCTGTGTATCCTTCTTGATGCGCGGGTCGTAGCCCCAGGTGTCCTTGCGCTTGAGCTTGATCTTTAAAGCTCCGTCTATGTTGACAGCGGTAATCGCAGGCAAGCGCCGGGTTGGACTCATGACGATAGAGAAGTGCATGTAATGCAGGGGTGACCCGGCGCCCTTGACCCCCGCGCCACTGCTCTTCGTAAATGAGGGCATAGAAACTCGGGGCCCCAAAAAGTCCGCGGCATATCCCGCCCGCCCGCTTAAATCAGCCTCAGTGCGCTTAACCTCCTTGAACGCCTCTTCGCCGAACTTAAGCTCGGTGCGCGAGACCGGGACCCAGGAGCGCTGCCGCAGAAGCTGGCGGATGATGCTAGCCTTGACCGCGAAGTTTGTCTTGCGGAATTGGCCGCCAAAGTGGAGGCCGACTACCTGCCCGCTGCCGAGGCCGAGTACGGCCGAGCCAGAGTTGCCGCCGAGCGTCGTGCAGTCGTGCGTCAAGTGCCAAACGCCCTTCGGAACCGCCTGGACCTTGCCCGGTGAGAAGCGCTTGACGTCATAGACATCGCCGAAAATCCGGCTCATCAAGCCCGCGTCGTTGCGGCTGTCGCGCGCAGGGTATCCGACAACGGCGATGTCCTCGCCCGCCTCAACGTCCTTGGTCGCCAGCGAGAGCGGCTTTGGTAGGCCTGCGTCCTTGTGGACTTTGAGGATGGCCATATCGGGCGCCTCGTCAACATCCGGCGCGATCCAGACGATCTCAGCGACATTGAACTCGCTGAAGTCAGGGACACGGTGCTCTTCGCGGAAGTCGATCCGAGCTCTGACGTACCTACCGACGGTATTGGTCCGGAACAAGAAGCGCTTACCCTGCTGTGCCCCAAAGACAAGCGCAACATGGCGATTGGTGACCAAGAGATCATCGTCGATGCGCCAGCCCGTGCCGACCCATTCCATAGTGTCGTGGTCCATCAGTTCCAAGCGGCCCACGGAAGAAATGGGGGCGACGAGCTTCTTGCGATGCGGCGAGATGAGTTTTTCGATTTCCTTGGAGTCCGCCTGCTCGAAAACGCCGTCCTTGATATGAAGGACCGGCCGGCCGAACGCGTGAATGATTGCCTCGCTGATGGCGCGCGAGTCGAAGAAGCGCTCGTCGGCCTTTGCGTTGGGTGCCTTGCCCAAGTGTTCCGCGACCATCTTGGCGCTGGCGTTAAGCTCAGGAAAGCGCGTCCAGCCGCCGGACGCCGCAATCGCCGCAATCTCATCGCGCAGGGGCCGATCAGCAATGACACCCGCGATCCGCGCGTTAGAGACCAACTCTTTAGCATCACTTGAATTAAGCATTTCTGCAGTCCTTCCTGTTTTTGCGTGACGGAGCTTAGTCCTGCGAAATAAGCGCCGTCAAGCGCCGTCGAGCGGCCATTGACTACTCCGATACTTTGGACGAGTCGAAATCCACCCAGGAAACTATGTGAATACATACATCATCCATTTATGGTTGCATTGCAAGCGTTTTTAATTTAGCGAATGCAGAGCAAGATATGAATCGTAAGGGCCGGCGCCGGCCTTTGGCGCCTCTTGACCGGTTCGGTGTTAAGGATCTTGAACGGCCCCGGCAGGGCGGTTCAATACTGCTGCCTCTTGCTAGAGGATAGCGTCATCACTAAGATGCCATTCGAGGAGAATCGTCATGATTGATATCGATGCCATTGTTGAATTGCATCGTCTTGTCCTTGAGCAAACTAACGACCTGTGGCTGATCGCCACTGGCCTCTTGGTGTTTGAGCTCATGCTTGTCGCCCTTGTGGTCCGAGCGACAAGTACTGCAATTGGTACGAACCACCTCGCTTGGTTTTTATCTGCATCAATTGTGGCCTGTGCCCTATCCCTTGGCTTCGGGTATGCCGCGAAGGGCGCGCTTATCGAACCTATGATCTCTTTCTCGATGACTGGGAAGTGGACATTCACAAATGTCACTCGAGTGATGAGCTTTCTGCAGATCATTTCGGTTACTGCCGCATTGCTACTGTTTGTGGTGGCCTTTTTGTGGAAGAGTAAGGTCATTGCAAGCGCAATCGTGAACTGGAGCAAAGCATGAAATCGCGGCGGTCGATCATTTCGTCAGGAGTAGCTGTTGCGCTTGGAGGCAAGTTGACGCCAGTGGCTGCACAGGCTTTTAAGGTGCCAGACCCACTTGAGTTACGAAGTTTGCTTAGGCCGTCGCCGATTCGGGTGGAATCAATTGTCTCGGGCACCCTCGCCCTTCGCACATTACTCTGGCAGATTGACCCGGGCGGTGCCGACAAATGGAGTCAGTGGCGGAGTGGGTCGGAACGCATGCAAAGACTGGTGCAGCTCGTCACGAACGCGGACGTACAAACATTGGTACTCGAGAGGCTAAAAAACTCCGACACTCTCCGGTTGACACAAGAGAGCACACAGCACGCCGTCAGAACCGCTCGCAAAATGGAGGACGATTTGAAACGCGGAGGTCTCGCCCCAGGGAGTCTGCTTGCCAACGTCTTGTTTCGGTCGTTCTTCCAGTTTGATCAGTTCTTAGTCGTTCACGGTGAAACGAAGCAGAGTTGGTACTGTGAGATCTATCCATTCAGTTTGTTCTGCTCTTGAACGAGTGCAACACCCTAAATGCGTGCAGCCTGAATGCCCACTGCTCCCGCCCATCACTGAACCGCCCCGGGTTTGAACTGACCCCCAGAAGTTGGACGGTTGCGATCCCGCCAATCAGGCGGTGTTTCTCAGCCGGTATTCCACCGGGCTGAGTCCTTGCAATCCGAGCTTGATGCGCTCGTGGTTGTAGTAATGGATGTAGTCATGCACGCCCGCTTCGAGTGCCGCGATGCCGTCATGCATCTCAAGATGGTAGTACTCGGCCTTGAGGGTGCCGAAGAAGCTTTCGATCACCGCGTTGTCAAAGCAGTTCCCTCTGCGACTCATGCTCTGTTTGACTCCGTGATGCGCAAGCATCGCGCGGTACGGCTGCATCTTGTAGTGCCAACCTTGATCCGAATGCACAATCAGTTCAGAGGCACATGCTGACCGGTCCAGGGCTTCCCGAAGCGTGTCAGACACCAGGTCGAACACAGGCCGCCTCGCCATGCGGTGCGCGATGATCTCACCGTTGTAGAGGTCCATGCAGGCCGACAGATAGAGCTTCTGCCCATGCACGTTGAACTCAGTCACATCAGTCACCCACTTCTGATTCGGAGCCTCCGCGAAGAAGTCGCGCTGCAGGACATTGGGCACGTTCACATCGCTCATGCTTGAGACATGCCGAAAGCTCTTCTTCGCCCGAATCAACGCGCGCAGTCCCATCTTTTGCATCAGGCGCTGCACGCACTTGTGGTTGACGGGCTCCGCCAGCGAACGGCATAGCGCTGCCGTGATTCGTCTATAGCCATAGCGTCCTTTGTGCTCGTCATAGATGGTGCGGATCTTGACCTCCATGTCGCTCTGCTGTTCGCTACGCAGGATCGCTTGGCATTGGTAGTAGAAGGTGCTGCGGGCAAGGCCTGCTACCTGCAACAGGTCCGCCAGTTTGTGGTGACGCCTCAACCCGGTAATCAGACGCGCTTTGTCGGCACAGCTGATCTCTTCGCCCGGATCAAGGCTTGCAATTTTTTTAGGTACGCCACCTCCGCGCGCAGTCGCGTGTTCTCTTCACGCAGGGTCTGCGCCGAATCTGTCATGACCGGACCTGGCGGCGCTGGGCAGCGTTGTTCTGGCTTCATATTGGGGCGTCCTTGCTTCCCGCTTCCAAGAGCCTCCACGCCGCCCTCATCGAGTTTGCGTCGCCAGACCACCACCTGGTTTGGATTGCGAATGTCGTAAACCGCCGCCACTTGGCGGCTTGAAAGCTGTTCGCGGTCCTGATGGGACAGCACCTGCAGCTTGAACTGAGCACTGTACGCGCTGCGTTTAGGACGCAGCCCGTCGATGCCGTGCAGGCGGTAGTGGCTCACCCAAGTGCGGACCTTCTCCTCGGGCAACGACCACCGCCGCGCCAGCAGCTTCGCCCCACCTTCGCCAGCCAGAAAGCTCTTGACGACTTCCAGCTTGAACTCTGTTTGATACTTCTTCATGGAACCCCTTGAAGTTCGTCCAACTTCTGGGGGTCAGTTCAGTTTCGTGGAGGCCAGCTGGTCAATGTCAGCCAAAGATTGCGGCCTGATCGCCGAAGTAGACGGCCGCGTCTTCACGCCGAAAGCTCAGTCGTAAGAACTTTGGCGGTGAAATAGGCCAGTCTCATCAACTCTGACCTGACCTGGGCGAGCCCTATGGCACAGGGTCCTGTAAGTCCTTGATTTCAAGGATGCGACAGAGCAACTACTCTGGCGCCCTACTGTTGCAAGCATTCGTCGTTACCTCCTCAACTTTGGGGAATGTGCTTAGCGCGTGCCGCTTACCCGCCTGGAGACGCCGCATTTGCCGTGTGGTGTCCGACAGGGAGAACTATTGACGGGGTGCCTTCAGCACCTGCGAGAAGTACAAGCATCCTGCATGGAGACGCAAGAAATATGTGCAACGGAGAAAGTCCAGCTTTCTCTTCAAGCATCTAGTAGAAAATCCAGGGAATCACCAAACATGACCTCTGGCAAGTGGAAGAATTTGCTGGACTACTATTGATTTGCTTGCACCATGCGTCCAGTCATCTTTAATTCCCCTCAGTCCCGTAGGGCGCCACAGTAATTGCTATGGCGCATTCTAGAAATCAAGGACTTGCAAGACCTCGTGCCATAGGCCTGGCCCGGATCAGGTCAGAGTTGATGAGACTGGCCTACCTCGCTGCCAAAGTTTTTGCAACTGGATTTCCGGCGTGAAGACTCTGCCGTTCATTTTGACGATCAGGGCGCAATCTTTGCCTGACTTAGACCAACTTGCCCCGACGAAAGCGGGGGCGGTTCACTCCCTTGGCAAATTTTCAGCACCTTTTCGGGGGTAAGTCACCCCTTGCCTTGAGTGAGATCGGTGATCCTGGGCCGTTCTATGAGGTCGATTTTTTTGTCATGCCGACTTAGACGGCGGCGCTCGAGTTTTTCAACACAATACTGCGAGAGCCGACATCTGCCCTGGGCAAAGGCTTGCGCGCTCTTGCAGCAATGACGCAAGGTCGGTGCTGATCGATAGGCATTCTCGGTAGACCTTCTCCGCTTCGGCCCACTTGCCGTGCGCCTGCGCTTTCGCGCCAACGATGGCGAGCGAAACTGACACGCCGCGTTGCGCTTGGGGCGTGCCGAACTGCGTCGCCAAGCCGCGACCGATTACAAAGCCTTCTCGACCGTCCACAGCTGCGGCCAAGTCGTCTACCTTACTGATTCGATCCAGTGGAATGTTCTGGGCCGCAGCGGTCAGAGCCCCGCTGCTGGTGAAGGTGCTCCGCAGCATCTCGGTGTCGATGAGGCCCGGGACAACCACTTTGGCGGTGATCCTCATGTGGGCCGCTTCACGGGCGAACGCCTTGGCATAGCTCATCACCGCCGACTTGGCACCGACGTAGGCGGCGCTGGTGCGTGGTGGACTTCCCTTGCCAATCGAGTGCGCATGTCTACCGAATCGAAACCGAGATCGGCGGCACTCTGTGGAAATCACCAATCAAATGTCCCATCAATAAGACTTGAATGTTCTATTGACGGGACATTCTGGCTACATCACGATAGCGACATGGACACACAACTGCCCCTGCCCAAGTACCACCAGATCTACTTGGTGTTGCGCCAACAGTTGCGCGATGGTCAGTTTGAAACCGGCTTGCCGGGGGAGCTGGCCTTGATGGAACAGTTCAGCGTGGCTCGTGTCACGGTGCGACGGGCATTGCTGCAACTGGCAGCAGAAGGTTTGATCTTGCGTGAGCCTGGGCGTGGCACTCGACCTGTCGTGGCCCACGGGCAGGAGGCCCACATGCAGGCCTCGACCCTGGCTTCGGGCAAGCAGGTGCGTTTGACGGGGCTGCTGGAAAATCTGGTGGCGATGGGCATGCGCACCAAGGTCAAGGTGCTGTCGGTGGAGCGCATGCGGGCTCCGGCGGATGTGACCGAGGCTCTGAGGCTGCAGCGCGGCGACCTGGTGCAGAAAGCCGCGCGCGTGCGCAGCACCTCCGATGGGCCTTTGTCGCACATCACCACCTGGGTACCCGACGCGATTTCATCAAGCTTCGGCAAGCGCGAGCTGGCACAAAAACCCATTCTGGTGCTGCTGGAAGAGTCGGGCGTGAAGGTGGGTAGGGCCGAGCAGACCATTTCGGCGCGCCTGGCCGATGTCAGCATGGCCCGGCACCTCGATGTATCCGTCGGATCGGCCTTGCTGGCGGTGCGGCGTTTAATTTACGACGAGGACGAACGTCCCGTCCAATGGCTGCATGGGCTGTACCGACCAGACCGGTACGAGTACCAGATGCAGTTATCCCGTGTTGGCGACATTGACGCCAAAGTGTGGGTAAGCCGAGAGCTGTCTGCCAACTTTCATTGACTTTCATAAAGGATGTACCGATGACCACACGTCGCAACTTCATGAGCCAGTCCGCTGCCGCGGCCTCGGCACTCGCGTTCCCTCTGGTCGCCGGGGCACAGCCCAGGCCTATCAAGATTGGTGTGTTGCACCCTGTCACGGGGGCCCTAGCCTATTCGGGTCAGCAGTGTCGCCTGGGCGCGATGCTGGCCATCGAGGACATCAACAACGCGGGCGGCATCAAGTCGCTCGGCGGCGCCAAGATCGAAGCCATGCTGGGCGACGCGCAGTCGAACCCGCAAGCCGGCACAGCCGAGATCGAGAAGATGAACGAAGCCGGCGTGAGTGCCGTGGTGGGCGCCTTTGCGTCGGCCATCTGCCTGGCCACCACGCAGGCGGCCGCCAAGTACAACCTGCCGCATGTGGTGGACGTGGGCGTGGCCGACCAGATCGTCGAGCGCGGCCTGAAAAACACCTTCCGCTTCGGCCCGGGCTACAAGATGTGTGCGCAGACGGCCGTGGCCAGCCTGCACGCGCTGAACACCGCCGCAGGCAAGCCCGCGCGCACCGTGATGATCGTGCACGAAGAGTCGCTGTTCGGCACCGGCACCGCCAACCTGCTGGCTTCCGAGCTGCCAGGTTATGGCTACGAAGTGAAAGAGATCATCAAGCACGCCAACCCCACGCGCGACTTCAACAACATCGCGCTGCGCATCCGGCAGGTCAATCCCGACATCCTGATCCCGGCCAACTACTACAACGAATACGCCTTGCTGGTGCGCACACTGCAGCAGCAAAAGATCACGCCCAAGGCGATCTATTCGGTGCTCGGAGGCGCTGCGTCGAGCTACAAGTTCGTCAAGGAATTTCCGGACGCGGCCAACGGCATCATCGACTGCAACCACTGGTTCAACCCGAAAGACAAGCGCTCGGCCGACCTGCGCAAGCGCGTTGAAGCGCAGGGCCAGTTCTTCAGCTACGAGGTGTTCATGACCTACACGGCCATGAAGCTGCTGGCCGATGCCATCGAGCGCGCCAAGTCGTCCGATCGCGCCGCCATCATCGACGCACTGACCGCCAGCAAGTTCTCCGACCACATCATGCCGTACGGCCCGACGCAGTTCGTCAATGGTCAGAACACGGGCGCGCGTCCGTTGATGACGCAGGTTCAGAAGGGCGACATCAAGGTCATCGTGCCGCGCGAGTTCCGCGAAGTGGAACCGATCTTCCCGCTCAAGGCCTGATCGCCAGGGCCCCCCGATGCTCGACATGAACATCCTGTTTCCGTCGGTGCTCAACGGCATCACCACCGGTGCCGTGTATGCGCTGATTGCGCTGGGTTTGACGTTGATTTACGGCGTGCTGCACATCATCAATTTCGCGCACGGCGCGGCCTTGATGGTGGCGCTGTATGGCGTGTACATGCTCAAGGAAAAGCTCGGGGTGGACCCCTACCTCGCCCTGCCGATCATGGTGCCCGCCATGTTCGTGCTCGGCTACGCGCTGCAACGCGGCGTGATCAACCGCGCCAGCCACGGCCGGGATGAGAACATCCTGCTGGTCACACTGGGCGTGTCCATCGTGCTGGAGAACCTGGCCCTGCTGTTCTTCAAGTCGGACACCCGCACCATCGAGACCGCATACACGCTGACGACGGTGGAGATTGGCCCCGCGTTCCTCGCGCTGCCCAAGCTGGTGGCGTTTGGTGGCGCGCTGGTGGTGTCGGCGGTGTTGCTGCTGATCGTTCAGAAAACCGATCTGGGTCGCGCCATCCGCGCGGTGTCCAAGGAGAAGCAGGGCGCGCGCCTCATGGGCATCGACGTCGACCATGTGTACGCCATGTGTTTTGGTCTGGGGCTGGCCAGTCTGGGCGCCGCGGCCTGTTTCCTCATACCGGCTTACTACGTCAACCCGACGGTCGGCAACGGTTTTGTGCTGGTGGCCTTCACCATCGTGGTGCTGGGCGGAATGGGCAGTTTTGCCGGCGCCCTGCTCGGTGGGCTGCTGATCGGTGTGGTGGAGTCGGTCGGCGGCTTGCTGCTCGGCGAGTCGCTGGGCCAGGTCGGCATTTTTGTCCTCTTCATTGCGGTGCTCATGCTCAGGCCCCAAGGACTTTTTGGAGCCAAGGCATGAAAGACGTTCGCAACATTGCGCTGTTCGTGCTGCTGGTCGGCGCGGTGCCTTTCTTCACCGAGTCGGGCGTGATCCTCAACTTCGTCATGACCGCGCTTTACGCCTGCCTGCTTTCTCAAGCCTGGAACGTGCTGGGTGGTTTTGGTGGCCAGTTCTCGTTTGGCCATGCGTTGTTCTTCGGTACAGGTGCCTATGTGCAGGCCATCGCCCAGATGCAGTGGGGCCTGAGCCCCTGGGTGGCCCTGCCGCTGGCCATGGCGTTTGCCGCCGCAGTGGGCGCCTTTGTGGGCGCAGCGTCGTTTCGCTATGGCCTCAAGGGGTCGTATTTCGCACTGGTCACACTGGCCTTCGCCGAGGTATTCCGCATCCTGGCCACCTCGGTTCCGTTCACCGGCGCGGGCGTAGGTCTGATGCTGCCGCTCAACGCTTCCACCGCCAACATGCAGTTCGTGAACCGCTCGGGTTTCATCTGGCTCATGCTGGCGCTGGTCACCCTTGCGCTGTGCATCACCGCCTGGCTGCGCCATTCCCGTTTTGGCGCTTATCTGCAGGCGGTGCGCGACAACGAAGACGCCGCGCGCGCCATCGGCGTGAACCCGTTCAGCGTGAAGCTGGTGGCCACCATCATCTCGGGCGGCCTCATGGGCGCAGGCGGCGCGTTTTATGTGCAGGTGTTCCAGTACATCGATCCGTCGATTGCATTTGGGTCACACACCTCGGTCGAGGCGCTGGTGGGCGCCATCGTGGGTGGTCTGGGCACGCTGTGGGGTCCGCTCTTGGGCGCCGTGGGTCTGCACATCCTGGCCGACCTCACGCGCAACCTGTTTGGTCAGCTGCCGGGCATCAACATGGTCATTTACGGCGTGGTGCTGATCGTCATCGTGATGTTCCTGCCGCGCGGCATTGCCGGCTTGGGCACCTTCACGCCCCTGCAGTGGCTGCGTGGCCGCAAATCTTCTGGCGGTGACCGGTCATGAGCGCCTTGCTGCAGATCGACGGTGTCGGCAAATCCTTTGGCGGCCTCAAGGCGGTGCAGAACGTCAGCCTGTCGGTGACCGAGGGGCGCCTGAGTGCCCTCATCGGCCCCAACGGGGCGGGCAAGACCACGCTGTTTGCGCTGATGTCGGGCTTCATCAAACCCGACACCGGGCGCGTGAGTTTTGCCGGGCGCGACATCACCGGCCAGGCACCGCACCTCAATGCCCGCATGGGCATGACGCGCACGTTCCAGATCGTTCAGCCCTTTGCCGCGCAAACCGTGCGTGAAAACATTGCCGTGGGTGCGCACCTGCACGTGCCGGGACGGGCGCAGGCGCTGGCGCAGGCCGAGTCGGTGGCGCAGCAGGTGGGTCTCACCGCCCAGCTCGACAAACTGGCCAGCGACCTCACCGTGGCCGGGCGCAAGCGGCTGGAGCTCGCGCGTGCCCTGGCCACCCGGCCGCGCCTGTTGTTGCTCGACGAGGTGCTGGCGGGCCTGAACCCGCAAGAGATTGCCGAGATGATCCCGGTGGTGCAGGGCATCGCGCAGAGCGGTGTCACGGTGCTCATGATCGAACACGTCATGCAGGCCGTGATGAGCCTGGCACAAGAGGTGTGGGTGCTGGCACAGGGGCAGCTCATTGCGCACGGCACGCCCGCCGAAGTGACGAACAACCCCGCGGTGGTGGAGGCCTACCTGGGCCACGGCACGGCCGAGCGTTTGCAAAAAAGTGTGGCCAGTGCAACAGCCCACAAGGAAGCCCAGGCATGACCGCTTTGTTGAATGTGCAGGGGCTCAAGTCGGGCTAC
The DNA here is from genome assembly GCF_001713375.1 of Hydrogenophaga sp. RAC07. Classification (NCBI taxonomy): domain Bacteria; kingdom Pseudomonadati; phylum Pseudomonadota; class Betaproteobacteria; order Burkholderiales; family Comamonadaceae; genus Hydrogenophaga; species Hydrogenophaga sp. RAC07. Next base: position 4,341,316 of record NZ_CP016449.1, on the reverse strand, counting down.
GGTGCGATCGAAGTCCTGCGCGGTGTGGACCTGCATGTGATGCCCGGCGAGACCGTGGCCCTGCTGGGCAGCAACGGCGCCGGCAAGACCACGCTCAACCTCACCCTCAGCGGCCTGGTGAACACCCGGGCTGGACGGGTGCAGTTCGACGGCAACGACATCACCGGCCTGCACTACCAGAAGGTGGTCACGCACGGCCTGATCCAGGTGCCCGAGGGTCGCAAGGTGTTTCCCAACCTCAGCGTGCACGAAAACCTGGAGCTGGGCGCGTTCACCCGCGGCCGCGAGCGCCGCGTGCAGAACCTGGAGAAGGTGTACGACACCTTCCCCCGCCTGAAAGAACGGGTGGCCCAGCTGGCCGGCACGCTCAGCGGAGGCGAGCAGCAGATGCTGGCCATCGGTCGGGGCCTCATGGCCGAGCCGCGTTTGCTGATCCTCGACGAGCCTTCGCTGGGTCTGTCGCCGCTGCTTGTCGAAGAAATGTTCGGCCTGATCTCGCAGCTGCGCAGCGGTGGCCTGGCGGTGTTGCTGGTCGAGCAGAACGTGGGGCAGTCGCTCGACATCGCCGACCGCGCCTACGTGATGGAGAACGGCCACATCCGCTTCACCGGCACCCCGGCCGAGCTGCTGGCCAGCGACACCTTGCGCAAAGCCTATCTGGGCATGTGAGGCGCCATGAGCATGCCCAACCTGCCGCCTCAGACCCTGGCCCAAAAACTCATCGCCCGTGCCGCCGGCCGCAGCCAGGTCTCCGTGGGTGAGGTGGTCACCTGCGAGGTGGATCTCGCCATGTTCCACGACTCGTCCGGCCCGCGGCGACTCAAGCCCATGCTCGACGAGCTCGGCGCCTCCATCTGGGACACGAACAAGGTGGTGCTGGTGCTCGACCACTACGTGCCGGCGAAGGACGCCGACGCGCAGAAGATCGTGCAGTTCACGCGCGACACCGCCCGCCAGTGGAAGCTGCCCCACGTGATCGACAGTGAAGGCATCTGCCATGTGGTGCTGCCCGAGCGCGGCCACCTGCGCCCCGGCATGTTCGGCGTGGGCGGTGACTCGCATTCGCCCACCGGGGGTGCGTTTGGCAGCTACATGTTCGGCATCGGCGCCACCGAGATGTTGGGTGTGTGCGTGACGGGTCAGATCTGGGTGCAGGTGCCGCGCACCTTGCGCATGCACTGGTCGGGCCGCTTGCAGCCGGGTGTGGCGGCCAAGGACATGATGCTGCACACCATTGCCCGCCTGGGCATGAACGGCGGCCAGTACCAGGCAGTGGAGTTTGCCGGCAGCGGCGTGCAAGCCTTGTCCATGGCCGAGCGCATGACCCTGTCCAACATGAGCGCCGAGCTGGGCGCGCAGGCCGGCCTGATCGCCGCCGACGACACCACCCGGGACTGGCTGCAGTCGGTGGGTGTGCCGGCGGCGCAACTGGAAGGCGCTGAGCAATGGTTCACCGACGAAGACGCGGCGTTCGAGCAGCACGGCTTTGACGCCTCGGCACTGAGCCCGCAGGTGGCCGCGCCGCACAGCCCGGCCAACACCCGAGACGTGGCCGAGTTTGCCGACGTGAAACCCGGCATCGCTTACATCGGCGCCTGCACCGGTGCCAAGCTGCAAGACCTGCGGGCCGCGGCCTCGGTGCTCCAGGGCCGGCGCGTGGCCGCCGGCGTTCAACTGCTGGTGGCGCCGGCCAGCGCGCGCGAACAAGCGCAGGCCGAGACCGAGGGTGTGATGCAGGTCTTGCTGGACGCCGGGGCGACCTTGCTGCCCAACAGCTGCGGCGCGTGCGCGGGTTACGGCGCCACGTTTCCCGAAGGCGCCACCGTCATCTCCAGCACGGCCCGCAACTTCAAGGGCCGCATGGGTCCGGCCAGCGTCAACGTGTACCTCGCTTCGCCCTACACCGTGGCGGCCTCAGCCTTGCGCGGGTACATCAGCGACGCGCGCGAGGTGTTGGCATGACCCGGCGCGCTGTCGAGCACGCCCGCGCCTGGCGCCTGGGTGCCGACGTGGACACCGATGCCCTGGCACCGGGCGCCTACATGAAACACGGGCTGGACGTGATCGGCCTGCACTGCCTCGAAGCCTTGCGACCCGACTTTGCAGCCGGCGTGCGCCCGGGCGATGTGCTGGTGGCGGGCGCCAATTTCGGCATCGGCTCGTCGCGCGAGCAGGCCGCCGGCGTGCTGCGCCACCTGGGCCTGGCCGCGGTGATCGCGCCGTCTTACAGCGGCCTCTACTTTCGCAACGCCTTCAACCTGGGTTTGTTGCTGCTCACCTGCCCGCAGGCGGGCGAGATCGACGAGGGCGAGCGCATCGCGCTGCAAATGGGCGGTGCCACGCCCGAGGTGGTGCGCGCCAACGGCCAGCGCCTCGCCTGCCACGCAATCCCGGATTTTTTGATCGACATGGTCGATGCGGGCGGTTTGCTGCCCGTGCTCAAACAACGCATGCAAGGATGAACCCGATGGTTTCAGATTCAACAAGCCCGGCCGCAATGGACCCGGTCACGCTGGCCGTGTTGCGCGGCCGGCTGGAACAGATCGCCGACGAGATGGACGCCACGCTCTACCGCAGCGCGTTCAACCCCATCATTGCCGAGGCCCACGACGCCTGCCACGGCCTCTACGACGCGCTCACCGGCGACACGCTGATCCAGGGCAAGTCGGGCCTGCCGGTGTTTGTGGGTGCCATGGCCTTTGCCGTGCGCGCGGCCATGCGCGTGGCCGCGGAGCGCGGCGGCATGCAGCCGGGCGATGTGTGGCTGTTCAACGATCCCTACGAAGGCGGCACCCACGCCAACGACTTCAAGCTGGTGCGACCCTGCTTCCGCAACGGGCAGCTGTTCTGTTTTCTCGCGTCGGCCGCGCACTGGCACGACGTGGGCGGCGCGGTGCCCGGCAACTACAACCCGGCGGCCACCGAGTGCTGGCAGGAGGCGGTGCAGATTCCCCCGGTGCGCATCCTGCGCAACGGCGTGCTCGACGACGACGTGCTCGCCATCCTGAGGGCCAACACCCGCCTGCCCGACAGCCTGTGGGGCGACCTGAACGGACAGCTGGCCGCGCTGGAGCTCGGTGCGCGCCGGCTCGACGGTTTGCTCGACGAGTACACCGAAGCCAAAGTGGCGCAGGCCCTGGTGGAGCTGCGCACCCGCGCCGTGCGCCTGATGCGCTCGCACATCGCCAGCCTGCCCGATGGCAGCTACAGCTTCGAAGACGTGCTGGACAACGATGGCGTGAAAGACGAGCTGCTGACCATCGCACTCGACATGACCGTGGCCGGTGACCGACTCACGCTGGACTTCTCGCGCACCTCGCCGCAATGCGCCGGGCCGGTGAACATTTCGCGTGCCACGGCAGTGGCCGCTTGTTATGTGGCCTTGAAGCACATCTTCCCTGACGTGCCGGCCAACGCAGGCGTGCTCGACGCGGTGGACTTCGTCATGCCCGACGGTCTGGTGATCAGCGCAGCGCGTCCGCGCCCGGTGGGGGGCTACACCGAAACCATCCTGCGCATGATCGACGTGATCTTCAGCGCCACCGCGCTGGCCGACCCGCAGCGCGCTGTGGCCCACGCTTACGGCACCATCAACGCCCTGTCGATTGCCGGGCACCGCACCGACGACAAGCGCAAGGGACAGCGCTGGGTGATGTTCAGCTTCTTCGGCGGCGGCCACGGCGGCCATTCGGACGGCGACGGCCTGTCGCACGGCAACGCGCCCATCTCCACCGCGACGATTCCGCCGCTGGAAATTCTGGAGGCGGCCTACCCGGTGCGCTTCACGCAGTGGGCCCTGCGCGCGGGCTCGGGTGGCGATGGCGAGCACCGCGGTGGCCTGGGTGCGATCTACGAAATCGAACTGCTGGAAGACAGCGCCGAGGCCTTCATCTTTGGCGAGCGCGGCAAGTCCGCGCCAAAGGGCATCCATGGCGGTCAGCCCGCCATGCCCAACGTGTTCGAGTACCGCCAGAACGGCGAATGGAAGACCCCGCCCATGGTGTCCAAGATGCTGGGCATCCAGCTCAAGAAGGGTGACCGTGTGCGCCTGCAAACCCCCGGTGGCGGGGGTTGGGGAACGCCAGCCAACCGATCGATCGACGACCGCCAGCGCGACGCAGCGCTGGGCTACACGAAGGAACAGGCATGAGCGAGTCCACAATGAACCAGCCGCATTGGGTGGTCGGCGTTGACGTCGGCGGCACCTTCACCGACCTGTTCGTGCTGGATGAAAAAACCGGTCAGGCGCGCATTGTCAAAGTGCCGTCGACGCGGGGCGAAGAAGCCCGCGGTTTCATGAACGGCATTGCCCAGGTCACGGGCACCACCGGCGCACAAGGCGCCAAAGACATCGCCACCATCGTGCACGGCACGACCGTGGGCACCAATGCGCTGCTGGAGCGCAAGGTGGCGCGCACCGGCATCATCACCACGCGCGGTTTCCGCGACGTGCTGGAAATGCGCCGCCGCGACCGCCCGCAGACCTGGGGCCTGCGCGGCAGCTACACGCCGGTGGTGCCACGCGCCTGGCGCCTGGAGGTGGACGAACGCGTGCTGGCCGACGGCCAGCTGCACACCACCGTGGACCTGGAGCAGGTGCGCGCCCAAGCGCGCGCGCTGCTCGCCGAAGGCTGCGAGGCGGTGTGTGTGTTCTTCATCAACGCCTACGCCAACCCGTCGAACGAACAGGCGGCGGTGGCCGCCGTGCGCGAGATCTGGCCCAACAACTGCGTGACCGCCGCCAGCGAAGTGCTGCCGGAGATTCGCGAGTTCGAGCGCTGCTCGACCGCCACCTTGAACGCGGCCCTGCAACCGGTGGTGGGCAGCTATTTGCAGCGCCTGGACGGTGACCTGCGGGCGCAGGGCTTCGGCGGTGAACTGCTGATCGTGCAGAGCAACGGTGGCGTGATGTCGCGCCAGACCGCTTGCGATGTGCCGGTACGCACCGCGCTCTCGGGCCCGGCGGCCGGTGTGATGGCCTGCGCCGAAATCGCCCGCGCTTCGGGCTTTGCCAACGTGATCACCGGCGACATCGGTGGCACTTCATTCGACGTGTCCCTGGTCGCCGCGGGCGAAGCCGCGCTGGCCGCGCAGACGTCGATCGAATTCGGCCTGGTGGTGCGCTCGCCCATGATCCAGATCGAGACCATCGGCGCCGGTGGTGGCTCGATCGCCTCGGTCGATGCGGGCGGCATGCTGCAGGTCGGCCCCGAGTCGGCGGGCAGCATCCCGGGCCCCGCCTGCTATGGGCGCGGCAACACACGCCCCACCGTGACCGACGCCAACGTGCTGCTCGGCCGCATTGCCGCCGACCGGCCGCTCGGTGGCGGTCTGTTGCAGGCGCTGAACTCGGGTCTCTCGGAGCAGGCGATCCAGCAGCACGTGGCCGAGCCCCTGGGGCTGACGGCGCTGGCGGCTGCAGAGGCCATCCTCACGGTGGCCAACGCGCGCATGGCGGGTGCCATCCGCGTGGTGTCGATCGAGCGCGGCCACGACCCGCGCCAGTTCGCCTACATGCCGTTTGGTGGCGGTGGCGGCCTGCATGTGTGCGCCATGATGCGCGAGGTGGGTGTGACCACCGGCATCGTGCCGCGTTACCCCGGCGTCACCTCGGCGCTGGGCTGCGTGATGGCCGACATGCGCCACGACGCGGTGCAGACCTTGAACGTGGGCCTGGCCGACGTGGCCTGGCCCGCGCTGCTGCAGCGCGTGGACGACCTTGCCGATGCCTGCCAGGTGCGCCTGGATTCGGCCGGCGTGCACTTTGTGCGCGTGGACGAGGTGATCAGTTTCGACATGCTCTACATGGGCCAGACCCACACCCTGCAGGTGCCGGTGCAGCGCGAGCAGTTGAACGCGGCGGGCTTGCTGGCCGCGTTCGAGACGGCGTACCAGCACGCCTTTGGCCGCATCCTGCAGGGCCCGGTGATCCGGGTGATGAACCTGCGCTACGCGCGCATCGGGCGCCGACCCAAGTTCGACCTGGCCGTGCTCGCACCGCAGGGCGAAGGCCGCACCACGCCGGTGGGCGAACAGCCGGTGTACCACCAGGGCCAGTGGTGGACGGCGCAGCGCTTTGATCGCCTGAGCCTGCCCGTGGGCACCGTGGTGCAGGGCCCGGCGATCCTCGAGCAGCCCGACACCACCGTGTGGCTGGAGCCCGGATTTGAAGGGCGCGTGGACAAGCTCGGCAACCTGCTGGTGGAGCGTGCCGCATGAACCTGCAGAACGCGCGGCTGGGCATGGTCATCGTCGACCTGCAGAACGATTTTCTGGCGCCCGACGGTGCCTACGCACGCGGCAATACATTGAGCGCCGAGGCGGTGCAACTGCCCGCGCGCATGGCCCCGGTGGCGCAAGCCATCAAGGCGCGGGGCGGGCTGGTCACGGCCAGCCTGTTCACGCTCTGGCCCGATGCACAGGGTGAACCCATGATCTCGGCCCACCTCAAGGAGCGCCGCCCCTTCCTCCGCAAGGGCGACTTTGCGCCCGGCAGCCGGGGCCAGGCCAATGTGGACCTGCTGGCTCCGCTGGTGGATGTGTCGGTGTTCAAGGTGGCGTACTCGGCCTTCTTCAACACCCAGCTCGACTGGGTGCTCAAGAAGGCGGGTGTGGACACCCTGGTGATATGCGGCATCGTCACCAACGGCGGCGTGGCCAGCACGGTGCGCGATGCGCATGTGCGCGACTACCACGTGGTCGTGCTGTCCGACGGTTGCGCGGCCTTCAGCGAGACCGCGCACCAGGCGGCCCTGGCCGACATGGCGTCGGTGGCCGAGGTGATGGACAGCGCCACGTTCTTGAAGCAACTGGGTTGAGCGCATGACCACACCGTTGCCGCAAGTCCGCCCGGCCCACGAAATGCAGGCCGACGACCACACACCGGTGGTGATCGTGGGTGCGGGCGCCTGCGGCCTCACGGCCGCGCTGGCCCTGCACCGCCTGGGGGTGGAGTGCGTGGTGCTGGAGCGCGACGCGTTTCCGGCCGGCTCCACCGCATTGTCGTCGGGCTTCATTCCAGCGCCTCTCACGCGGGCGCAGGCCGCGCAGGGCATCCACGACAGCGTGGACCTGTTCGCCAGCGACATCCAGTCCAAGGCGCACGGCGATGCCGCGTCGCATCTGGTGCAGGCCTATGCCAGCCAGATCGGCCCCGCGCTTGATGCGCTGGAAGCGCACCACGGTGTGCCCTGGCAGGTGCTCGACAACTTTCTCTACCCCGGCCACAGCGCGCACCGCATGCACGCCGTGCCGGAGAAAACCGGCGCTGGTTTGATGAGCCGCCTGCAGGCCGCCGCCGACGCCGCCGGGGTGATGCTGCTCACACAGGCGCAGGTGACCGAACTCTGGGCCGACGAAAAACAACGCGTTCACGGCGTGGGTTTCGTGCGGCCCGGCGGCGTGGTGGAGCGCCTGCGTTGCGACGTGGTTCTGCTGGCCTGCAACGGCTTTGGCGGTGCCCCGGCCATGGTGAAGAACCTGCTGCCCGAGATGGCCGAGGCCACCTACGCCGGCCACGCGGGCAACGACGGCAGTGCCTTGCATTGGGGCGAGCAGCTCGGTGCGCGCTCGGCCGACCTGGGCGCTTACCAGGGCCATGGCTCGTGGGCGATGCCGCAAGGCGCGCTGATTTCCTGGGCGCTGATGATGGAGGGCGGCGTGCAGATCAATGCCCGGGGCCAGCGCTTTCACGACGAGACCCAGGGCTACTCGGAGGCGGCGGTGCACGTGCTGGCGCAGCCCGGTGGTGTGGCCTGGAACGTGTTCGACGACACCTTGCTGGCCTTCGCGCAGGGCTTCCCCGACTTTGTGGCCGCGCAGGGCGCGGGCGCGGTGCAACACGCAGCGGACACCGCAGCCTTGGCGCGGATCATCGGTTGTCCGGTGGACGCCTTGCAGGCCACGCTGGATGCCGTGCAGCCCGGGAGCGAACCGCTCACCGGCCGCACCTTCAAACGTGCGCTTCAGGCACCGTTTCATGCGGTCAAGGTCACCGGCGCCTTGTTCCACACCCAAGGCGGCCTCGACGTCGACGCGCAGACTCGGGTGCTGCTTCAGGACGGGACGCCCCTGCCCAATCTGCTGGCCGCTGGCGGCGCGGCGCGTGGCGTGTCAGGAGGCGCGGTCTGGGGCTACTTGTCGGGCAACGGCTTGCTCAGCGCGATCGCGGGCGGTCACATCGCCGCCCACACCGCCGCCCACTGTGTTCAAACCCTTCGACCAAGAGCGGCACCGTGAACCAGCCCCGCACACTGCCTCGACGCCTTCAGCAGCCCAAGGCCTTGCTGGCACCGGGCGTGTACGACGCCCTGACCGCGCTGGTGGCGCAGCAGGCCGGGTTTGAGGCGGTGTACCTGTCGGGCGCGTCCATCGCCTACACCCGACTCGGCCGCTCCGACATTGGCCTGACCACCGCAACCGAAGTGGCCCAGACCCTGGCCCACATCACTGACCGGGTGGACATCCCGGTCATCGTGGACGCCGACACAGGCTTCGGCAACGCGCTCAACACGCAGCGCACGGTGCGCGACTTCGAACGCGCCGGCGCCGCGATGATCCAGATCGAAGACCAGACATTTCCCAAGCGCTGTGGCCACCTGGACGGCAAGGGCGTGGTGCCGGTGGCCGAGATGCAGGGCAAGCTGCGCGCCGCGCTCGATGCGCGGCACGACCCGAACACGCTGATCCTCGCGCGCACCGATGCGGTGGCGGTCGAAGGGCTGGACGCGGCCCTGGAGCGGGCCGAGCGTTATCTCGAGTGCGGGGTGGATGCCTTGTTCATCGAAGCCCTGCGGTCCGATGAACAGATGGACCGCACCTGTGGCCAATTCGCCAGGCGCGTGCCACTGCTGGCCAACATGGTCGAGGGTGGCCAGACACCGGTGCAAAGTGCTGCCGAGCTGGGTGCGCGTGGATTCAGGATCGTGATCTTTCCGGGCGGCACCGCGCGCGCGGTGCTGCACACCTTGCAGGGCTACTACGCCAGCCTGCAGGCGCACCAGACAACGCGGCCCTGGCAAGGAAGGATGCTCGATTTCGATGGTCTGAACGCGGCCATTGAAACCCCGCAGCTGCTGGCGCAGGGCCGACGCTACGAGGATGCGGATCAGCTGACGGGGGAAACTGGCCCGTGACCTGATCCAGGCCGACTCTGGCCACTTGGGGGAGATCACCCGCTGTCGCTGCGCACGTCCACGCAGGAAACATGAAGAACGCCGGAGCGTTTTGCCGGTCGCAAGTAGGGCGCCACAATGCTGCGACCGGAGGTCGCCAGTTGTAGCGACTGCCCTGTTCAGGGTATGACATTCATCAACTGACGCGGGCAGCTGTTGGCCGCCAAGGTCTCGCGAGCGGCGGATGGCTTCGAGCCGGACACCGGTCGAGCCCTTGCCATGCCCTGCGGCCCCCTGTACTTCAAAGTCGATTCGGTAACAGCAACGAACGCACACGAGAGAAGACGCCTTGCACCAACGAGAAGGTCGCAACACCCGCTTACAGCCATCCGGGAGCCTGACGCTCACACCTTGCGGATCGGATTCGCTGGCGTCGACGGTGCCCCACCTCTTTGTCGATGTGTTGACCTGGATCAACGCGCCCGGTGGCCCGGCGTCGCAAAGTGGATGCTCGTCACAGGAGGTGCATCGTGAAATCAAGACAGACATGGGTGATGGTGGGGTTGGCGCTGCTGCTGGGCGCGTGCAGCCATCCCGGTGGTATGGGCTGGGGCTGGGGCGGTGGCCCCGGCACGATGCGCGCCTGGCCGACCATGGTGGGCGATGGTTACGGCTATGGCATGGGCATGGGCATGATGGAATCTCCAGGCGCCATGGTCTGGGGATTGGAGCGGCTTGACCTGAGCGCCGATCAGCGCACGCGCATTGCCGCCATCCAGAACGAACTGCACGAGCGCTCGTGGGCGTCGATGCAGGCGATGCACGCGGGGAGCAGCCCGATGACGACTTGGGCCGAAGAAGGCGCACAGCGTCAGCGCTTCGAGCAGATGAGCGCGCTGCGCCAGCAGATGTTCAACGCCCACCTGGAGGCGCGGAAACGCATTCTGGAGGTGCTGACGCCCCAGCAACGCGAGCGGTTGACGGGCGGCCTCAAGCCGCCGGGGTGATGAACATGTGGGGACACATGGACGGGTGGGGGCCGGGTTGGGGGTGGTTCGCTGTGGGCCACGTGCTCTGGTGGGTGTTGCTGATCGTGGCGCTGATCGCTTTGTTGCGATGGACGATCCCAAGCGGCGGGCTTCGCACCGGGGCTGCGACCGACAACGCACTGGCACTTCTGCGCGAGCGCTTCGCGCGCGGCGAGATCGACGAGAACGAGTACGAGGCGCGCAAGCGCACGCTGACGCGCAAGGATGGCCCGTGAAGATCAAGCTCTGGGACCGATGGGCGTGACCGTCGAGGTCGGCAACGGCTCCATCGCCATGGTCCACGAAACGGTGGTTTGGACCATCCAGAACGGGGCGCGGCGCTGCCCTGCGACCAGGCGACCCGCCAAGTCGATGAGAAAGCGGCCAGCCGCCCGGGCGAAGTGACCGACCTGGAGCACGGATCAGGAGGCTCGCCGACCCCGAGCCTGAAAAGCCTGGCAGGCCAGGCAAACCGTCCGGGACACCGGCGGAAGCCCATGGGTCGCACGCAACATCACGCAGTCCATCTCGCAGTCGCAACAACGCTGTGAGGGCCGAAGGCCCGTCGCATAAACTGCGTCATCCATCGACTGAACTGAAGGGAGCGCGGCTATGTACTTCGTTGATTTTGCTTGCGCGTCAGAGCAATTGCTCTGACGCCCTGCGACGGCCTGTCCACTTTCTGAGCTCCAGCGGTGCGCGGCATGCTCGATTTCAGTTCGTGGTCCACGGTCTTCACCACGCTCTTCAGCCTGATCGTGGTGTCGCTCGTGTTCGTGGGCATCCGCCTGGTGTTCATGCAGACCTTCCAGCGCCGGCGCGAGCGTGAGAACCGCCAGATCAACGAGCGCCTGAAGGTGCTGATTGCGGCCTACAAGACCTTGGGCGGCTCGTTCACCGGCGTGTTGGCGGTGGACCCGGCCCACCTGCGGGATCAGCGCCGCGATGTCGATGCCGATGAAGACGGCGAAACGGCCGCGCTGGCGAGCGCTTCCGAGCGCCGCCGCCGCATCCGCGATGCCGTGGAAGCCGCGTTGTCCGACGTCATCTTGCTGGGCACCGAAGAACAGGTGCGGCTGGCCGCACTGGCTGCCAACGAGATGGTGGCGGGGCGCAATGTCGAGGTGGCTCCACTGGTCATTTCCCTTCGCGATTTCATCCGCCAGGCGCTGGACCTGACGCCGGCACCCGCCGACCTGATCCCGAACCAGGGGCCGCTGCGTGTGAATGCGGGCGGTGCAGGTGCGCGGCGCGGTGGCGGAGCCGAGGCCCGCGGTGGACGGGGTGGTGGCGGGGGCGGCGGGGGCGGCGCGGCGGTGGCCGGCGTTTCGCAGTCGAGCGACGTCTCCTGATCCCGGTCCCTCCCGATCCATGTCAACCCCGATGTCTCGCGCGCCCGCTGTTGAGCGCCTGCCCTTCATCGACGCACTCAAAGCCGTCGGTTCGCAGTTCATCGTGTTGCACCACCTGGCGTTTTACGGCCCCATGTCGGACTGGACGTACCCGCTCGCGCCGGGTCTGGTGGGCTGGTTCAGCCAGCATGCGCGCATGGCGGTGCAGATCTTTCTCGTGGTGGCGGGTTTCCTGGCCGCACGCAGCCTGGCGCCCGACGGTGTTCTGCGCAGCGAACGTCCACTGACCCTGCTCTGGCAGCGTTTTGTGCGGGTCAGCCTGCCGCTGACGGCGGCGCTCTTGCTGGCCATGGTGTGCACCGAAATCGCACGGGTCTGGATGACCCACGACTCGCTGCCGGCGCCGCCCACGCTGTGGCAGTTCGTGGCGCACGCGCTGTTGATCCACAGCCTGCTGGGGGTGGACTCGCTGTCGGCCGGCGTCTGGTACGTGGCCATCGACGTGCAGCTGTTTGCGCTGCTGCTGGGCCTGCTGTGGCTGGGCCGGCGGCTGGGGTGGGTGGCGCCGCTGCTGGTGGTGGCCGTGGTGCTGGCCTCGCTCTTTCACTTCAACCGCGACAGCGGATGGGACAACTGGGCCCTCTACTTTTTCGGTGCCTATGGCCTGGGCGCGCTGGCCTTCTGGTTGAGCCGGGCTCAGGCAGGACGCAGCGCCGCGGTCTGGCTGGCGGCCATGGTGCTGATCACCCTGTTGTCACTCGCGCTGGACTGGCGCACCCGCATTGCGCTCGCGCTGGGTGTGGCGCTGGCGCTGGCCTGGGCGCACCGCAGCGGCTGGCTGTTCACCTGGCCGCGCAGCCGCGCGCTGGCTTACCTGGGCCGCATCTCCTACGGGGTGTTTTTGCTGAACTTCCCGGTGGCGCTGGTCGTGAACGCGTGGTTCACGCGTTACGCCAGCCCCGATGCGTGGACACAGACGCTCGGCGTGCTGGTGGCCTGGCTGGCGTGCAACCTGGCGGGCGCGGCTTTCCACCACGGCGTGGAGCAGCGCCTGGCGGGACTGGGGCGGGCTCGTCGGCCCGCGGTGCCGCTTCAGGCGATGGCGCCGGACGCTGAAGCCACCGGATCGCAGCGCTCGCGCAAATAACGCAGCGCCGCCTCCACCTGGTCGATCAGCACCAGGCAGAGGTCGCCCGGTTGCAGGCGCGCGAGCGCTGTGTCGATGGCCACGAACTCGCCCTGGATGGTGTCGATGCGGGTCGTGCGCGTGGCGCCCTCCAGGCCCTCACGCAGCAGCCCCGTGACTTCGCCCTCGGTGCGGCCACGCTGGCACGCGTCTTCGTACAGGATCACTTCGTCGAACGCCGCGCCCAAAATGCGGGTCTGCTCGCGGATGTCTTCGTCGCGCCGGTCGCCCGCGCCGCTGATGACCACCATGCGGCGCTGCGCCGGCATGGCCTCGGCGGCCGAGACCAGGGCGCGCATGGCGTCCGGGTTGTGGCCGTAGTCGGCGATCACGGTGGCGCCGCGCAACGTCATGAGGTTGAAGCGGCCCGGCACGCTGGCGGGGTCGCTCTGGAAGGTGGCCAGACCCTTGCGAATGCGGGCCCACGGAATGCCCAGGCCCCAGGCCGCGGCCAGCGCGGCCATGGCGTTGTCCACCTGGAAGCCGATGCGGCCGCCCAGGGTCATGGGAATGTCGGCCAGCGCCACTTCGTGGCGGCGTTCGCCTTGCAGGGCAACGATGTTCCCGTCCTCCACCCACACGGCGCGACGGCCCTGCGCGCGGTGCGTGGCCAGCACCGGGTTGTTGCCGTCGCCGCAAAAGAAGATGACTTCGCCGGTGCACACCTCGGCCATGCGGATGCAGTGCGGGTCGGCTGCGTTGAGCACACCGTAGCCGGTGGGCGCCACGTTCTGGATCACCACGCGCTTGAGCACTGCGATGTCTTCCACGGTGGTGATGTAGTTCAGGCCGAGATGGTCGCCCGAGCCGATGTTGGTGACCACGGCCACCTGGCAGCGATCAAACCCCAGGCCTTCGCGCAGCACACCGCCGCGCGCGGTCTCGAACACGGCCGCGTCCACCTCGGGGTGCATCAGCACGTTGCGCGCGCTGCGCGGGCCGGCGCAGTCGCCGCTGTCGGTCTGGCGGCCGTTCACGTACACGCCGTCGGTGTTGGTCATGCCCACGCGGTAGCCCTGCGTGTGCAGCAGGTGTGCGATCAGGCGCGCGGTGGTCGTCTTGCCGTTGGTGCCGGTCACAGCCACCACCGGAATGCGGCCGTTCTGGTTGGGCGCGAACAAATGATCGACGATGGCCTCACCCACCGCGCGCCCCTTGCCGTACGAGGGGCTCAGGTGCATGCGCAGGCCGGGCGCGGCGTTCACCTCCACCACGCCGCCGCTCTGGTCTTCCAGCGGCGTGAGCACGGTCTCGCACACCACGTCCACACCGCACACGTCCAGGCCCACCATGCGGGCCGCGGCCACGGCGCTGGCGGCCACCTCGGGGTGCACGTCGTCGGTCACGTCGGTGGCGGTGCCACCGGTGGAGAGGTTGGCGTTGTTGCGCAGCACCACGCGCTCGCCCTTGGCCGGCACGGTGTCGGGCGTGTGGCCCTGGATCTGCAGGCGCGCCAGCGCGATCTCGTCGATGCGCATGCGCGTGAGCGACGTCCCATGGCCATCGCCGCGCTGCGGATCGGCATTCACCTGGGCCACCAGCTGCGCCACCGTGTGCACACCATCGCCGGTCACCTGCGGCGGGTCGCGCCGCGCCGCGGCAATGAGCCGATCACCCACCACCAGCAGGCGGTAATCGCTGCCGGGCAGGTATTTCTCCACCATCGGCTGCCCGTACTCGGCGGCCACGCGGTAGGCCAGCTCCAGGTGTTCGCGCGAGACGATGTTCACGGTCACGCCCTTGCCCTGGTTGCCGTCGCGCGGCTTCACCACCACCGGCAGGCCGATGTACTGCGCCGCGGCCCAGGCCTCTTCGGCGCTGTCCACCGGCCGACCCAGCGGGACCGGCACGCCGGCGGCGCGCAGCAGGTTCTTGGTGAGGTCCTTGTCCTGCGCGATGCTCTCCGACACCGCGCTGGTGCTGTCCACCTCGGCGGCCCAGATGCGGCGCTGGCGCGAGCCCCAGCCGAACTGCACCAGCGAGCCCTGCGTGAGACGGCGAAACGGGATGCCGCGCGCCACCGCCGCGTTGACGATGGAGCCGGTGGACGGGCCCAGGCGCACGTCTTCGTCGATCTCGCGCAGGCGCGCAATCACGGCCTCCACGTCGAAGGCCTCTCCTGGCTGGGTGCGCACGGCGGCAATGAGCTGCTCGGCGGCCTTGAGGGCCTCGCGCCCCACGGCCTCTTCGGTGTACTCCACCACCACCTGGTAGGTGCCCGTCTCCACGGTCTCGGTGCAACGCGAAAAGCTCACAGGGCAGCCGGCCTGGGCCTGCAAGGCCAGCGCCACCAGCTTGAGCACATTGGCCAGCGAGAGGTCGGCGGCCGGGCGCGGGAAACGGCCGAGCTGCGGAAACTGCGCACGCAGGGCGGCCTCGAACCCAGGCAGGGAGCTCAACGAGCGCTCCTCGGGCGGGCAGTGCACGATGGCTTCGATGGCGGTCTGGCGGGTCCAGAGGTTGGGACCACGCAAGGCACGGATGCGGGAGATGTCCATGGCGGATGTCGGAATTCGGTTGGGGTGCGGTGAAAGTGCGGTGCGGGGTGACGACGTCAGACGCGCGGCAGGGTGTCAAAGCGCTGCAGGCCCGCGGCCACCAGCACCGGGCTCAGGCCAGCGGCCCAGGCCGCCGCGGCGGCACCACACAGGATGTGCGCGGTCGCCATGTCGGTGATGCCGGCCAGTGGTGCGCGGGCGATCACCTCGCCGTTGTCGATCAGGCACACCGCATCTGCCTGCCAGCGCACGGTGCGTGGCATGTCCACGCCGTCCGGCACCGCACCGGCGCCATAGCCCAGGCTGCTGCCGTCGCAATGCTCGGCCAGCGCGGCCACGCCGGGTTCGTCCAGGTTGAGCACGCAGGCTCCTTGCGCCAGCACCACGTCGACCTGGGTGCGCAGCACGCGCGGCATGCCCGAGGCATCAAGAATGTCGTGGTGCGCCAAGCCTTCCCAGCCACCGAGGTCGGTCACCACGCCCACCAGGCAGCGGTCGTAGGGCAGGCCGTGGTCGAGGATCAGCGAAGGCGGGGTTTCCACCGCCAGGCCCTGGATCTCGCGGTTCATGAGCAGGCGCTGGCACTGCTCCCAGTAGTCGGCGCCCGCGCGCTCGATGCGCCGGCGCCCGATGTGGATGCCTTCGCTCGATGCGAGGCCGGCAGGAGCGCCCGCCAGGTCGAGCAGGAAGGCTGCGGCGCGGGTCAGCAGCGCGGTGCCTCGCGTGCCGCTCACCCCGATGAGGGGCACACGCCCGGCCATGGGCGTGGCAGGGTCGAACAGCTGGGCCACGATGGCTTCACCCACCGGGCGCGGCTGACCGATGGCCGGGCGCAGGTGCATGAGCAGACCGGGGCCGGCGTTCACTTCCACAATGGCGCCGCCCACCTCGTGCAGCGGACGGCCGATGTCCTGCGTGACCATGTCGATGCCGGCGATGTCCAGGCCCACGGCGCGCGCGGCGAGGCTCGCCATGTAGGCCACCTCGGGGTGCACGTCATCCGTGCAGTCGTAGGCCATGTTGCCGTTGCGCTGCACCAGCACGCGCTGGCCCTCGGCGGGCACGGCGTCGGCCCCCAGGCCCTGGCGCTCCAGCAGCAGGGCCATGGCCGGTTCACGCTCCAGGTGGATCGTCTCGAGCGGAAACTCTTCGGCCTCGCCGCGGCGCGGGTCGCTGTTGAGCTGCAGGTCGATGAGCGTTTTCACCGTGGCCACACCGTCGCCGGTGACCCACAGGCTCTCGCCCCGGTTGGCCGCCACCACACGCCCGCCCACCACCAGCACGCGGTGCTCGTTGCCCAGGATGTGGCGCTCCACGATCACGTCGCTGCCCTCGGCATCGGCAATGGCAAACGCGCGCTCGATGTCGGCCTGCTCACTCAGTTCGAGCGACACGCCGCGCCCGTGGTTGGCGTCGCTGGGCTTGACCACCACCGGCAGCCCGATGTCTTGCGCCGCTTCCCAGGCCTCGGCCGCGCTGGCCACGATCTGGCCCTCGGGCACCGGCACGCCACAGCTTTGCAGCAGGGTTTTGGTCAGGTCCTTGTCGCTGGCGATGTTCTCGGCGATCGCACTGGTGAGCTCGGTTTCCGCCGTCCAGATGCGGCGCTGGCGCGCGCCCTGGCCGAGCTGCACGAGGTTGCCTTCGGTCAGGCGCAGGTGCGGAATGCCGCGCTCGGTGGCCGCGTTCACAATGGCCGCCGTGGACGGGCCGAGCCAGGTGGCGTCGACCACGTCGTGCAGGGCCTTCACGGCAGCAGTCACATCAAAGGCCTGGTTGTTCATCGCCGCCTGCAAGAGCGCATGGCCGTGGGTCAGGGCCGCTTCGGCGGTGGCGCGGTTGCGCGCGCGAAACACCATGCGGTAGACACCGGGCTGGCTGGTGCTGCGCGTCTGGCCAAAGCCGGTGGGCATGCCCGCCAGGTTGAGCAGTTCGATCACGCAGTGCTCCAGCACATGGCCGGCCCAGGTGCCCTCGCGCAGCCGCTGCACAAACCCCCCCACCTCGCCCACGCCGCAATGGTGGGTGGCCAGGCCGGGCAGCCACGCCAGCAGCCGGTCGGTCAGGCCTTCGATGGTGTGGGACGGGTGCTGCTCCAGCTCACCCAGGTCCAGCCACACCTCCATCGTGGAGCGGTAGGTCCAGACGTTCGGACCTCCGAGGAAACGGTGGCGAAGCACAGTCAGCGCAAAACGGTTTGAATCCATAAAACCCGGGATTGAACACACAAAAGCCGGGCAAGGGACCCGGCTGTCAATGGGGGGGCTCGCGCCTTCACACGCCGCCCTGCGCAAGTGCCTCAAACACCCGCAGCCCGCATTCTGCGCCGTCCCGGGGACGTGCGGCTGAGCCGTGCACGACAAATTGTGGCTGTATGTCACACCAGCAACGCCGGTGAGTTGGCGCACAATTTCCGGTTCATGCAAACCACGCCCGCCCACCCCCACTCCGCCGCCCTCGGCCCCGCCCAAGCCGACGCCACCCCTGCGGACGTGCTGGCCCGCATGGCCCTCGATCTGGACGCCCAAGGCCACTTCGCCAGCGGCGAACTGCTGCTCACCGCCAGCGAACTGGTGCAGTTCGACGTGGACGGTGGCCGGCAGGCCTGGCCGCTGGACAGCGCGCAGCGCCTGCAGCACACCGACCTGGCCGGTGTGGCCACGCTGGACCTGCTGGACGGCGGCGGCCTGCGCCAGCGCTGGCGTTTCACCCTCGCCCAGAACCCCGATGCGTTGCGCCTGGTGCGCCAGTTCGATCTGGCCGTCACCCGCCTGCAGGGCGGCGCGGCACCCGTGCCCGAATCGGGCCTGCGCTGTCCGACCTGCCAGTCGCTCCTGAACCCCGACAGCGAGGAGTGCGAGGTGTGTGCGCGGCAAACGGCCGAGGTGCCGTCCACCTGGGTGCTGCTGCGGCTGTGGCGTTTTGCGCGGCCTTACCGCTGGCAGTTGCTTGCGGGCTTTCTGCTCACGCTGGCGTCCACCGCCGCCACGCTGGTGCCGCCCTACCTGACGATTCCGCTCATGGACGATGTGCTGATTCCGTTCCAGAACGGCCAGCAGATCGACAGCGCTTATGTGGCCTTGCTGCTCTCGGGTTTGCTGGGCGCGGGGCTGGTGGCCTGGGGGCTGGGCTGGGCGCGCACCTGGCTGCTGGCGCTGGTGTCCGAGCGCATCGCGGCCGATCTGCGCACCAGTGCGTTCGACCACCTGCTGGGCCTCTCGCTCGACTACTTTGGTGCCAAGCGCACCGGTGATCTGATCGCCCGCATCGGCTCCGAGACCGACCGGCTCTCGGTGTTCCTCTCGCTGCACGCGCTCGATTTCGCCACCGACGTGCTGATGCTGCTCATGACCTCGGCCATCCTGTTCTCCATCAACCCCTGGCTGGCGCTGGTCACGCTGCTGCCGCTGCCCTTCATTGCCTGGATGATCCACCGCGTGCGCGACCGCCTGCGCACCGGCTTCGAGAAGATCGACCGCGTGTGGGGCGACGTGACCAACGTGCTCGCCGACACCATTCCGGGCATCCGCGTGGTCAAGGCCTTTGCGCAGGAAAAGCGCGAGTCGGGGCGGTTTCACGAGGCCAACGCGCAGAACCTGGTGGTCAACGACCGCATCAACAAGACCTGGAGCCTGTTCACGCCCACCGTGACGCTGCTCACCGACATCGGCCTGCTGGTGGTCTGGGCCTTCGGCATCTGGCAGATCGCCAAGGGCGACATCACGGTCGGTGTGCTCACCGCCTTCATTGCCTACATCGGCCGCTTCTACGGCCGGCTCGACTCCATGAGCCGCATCGTCTCGGTGACGCAGAAGGCCGCCGCCGGCGCCAAGCGCATCTTCGACATCCTGGACCACGTGTCCAACGTGCCCGAGCCGGCCGATCCGGTGCAGGGCGTGCGGGTGCAGGGCGGGCTGAGCATCCACGGCATTGCGTTCCGCTACGGCAACCGCTCGGTGATCCGCGACCTGAGCCTGGACATCCGCCCCGGCGAAATGATCGGCCTGGTGGGCCACAGCGGCTCGGGCAAGAGCACGCTGGTCAACCTGATCTGCCGCTTCCACGACGTGAGCGAAGGACGCATCGAGCTCGACGGCCACGACATCCGCCGCTTCAAGGTGGCCGACTACCGCCGCCACATTGGCCTGGTGCTGCAGGAGCCGTTCCTGTTCTTCGGCACCGTGGCCGACAACATCGCTTACGGCAAACCCGGCGCCACGCGCGAGGAGATCGTGGCCGCGGCTCGCGCGGCCAATGCGCACGAATTCATCCTGCGGCTGGCACACGGCTACGACTCGCTGGTGGGCGAGCGCGGCCAGGGCCTCTCGGGTGGTGAGCGCCAGCGCATCAGCATCGCGCGCGCGCTGCTGATCGACCCGCGCATCCTGATCCTGGACGAAGCCACCTCGGCGGTGGACACCGAGACGGAAAAAGAGATCCAGAAGGCGCTGGACAACCTGGTGCAGGGCCGCACGACGATTGCCATCGCACACCGCCTGTCCACGCTGCGCAAGGCCGACCGCCTGGTGGTGATGGACCGCGGCGAGGTGGTGGAGGTGGGACCGCACGACCAGCTGATGGCGCGCCAGGGCCACTACTGGCGCCTGCACGAAGCCCAGGCGCGCCAGGCCGCCGCCGAAGACCCCGACCACATCGACAACGCCCTGGCCCACCACCTGCCGCAGCCCTCGGCGCACACCGGCAACCTCGCGCCATGAACACGTCCACAAGCCCCATGGCCGACTTCGATCTTTTCTCCGACGCTCAGGGCCGCTGGGTGTGCCGCGTGGCCGGCGGTGAGCCGCAGGTGGGTGTGCAGGTGGTGCGCTCGTTTCCGCTGAGCGCGCCCCTGGAAGCCATCTCCATCGTCGGCCCCGACGGGCACGAGGTGGTGTTCGTGGCGCGGCTCGATGCGCTGGACGAGACGCGCCGCGCGGCGGTGGCGCAGGCGCTGACGGAGCGTGAGTTTTCGCCGGTGATCCAGCGCATCCGCGAGGTCAGCACCTTCGGCACGCCCAGCACCTGGCAGGTGGACACCGACCGCGGCGCGACCGAACTCGTGCTCAAGGTGGAAGAAGACATCCGCCGGCTGCCGGGCCAGCGCCGCCTGCTGATCACCAGCGCACACGGCGTGGTGTTCGACATCCCCGACCGCAACGCACTGGACCGCAGCTCGCGCCGCTTCCTCGAGCGTTTTCTGTGACGCCGTGAGGCCGCCCAGGCGACGAAGGGCAGGCCCGTTTGTATGACGATCATCATATTTGTCGCTACAATCCCGGCATGGAAATCGCCCCCAGCCGCAAGGCCCTGACCCACGAACGCATACTCGACACGGCGGCACGCGCCATCCGGCGAGCGGGGTTTCAGGGCGTCGGCGTGGCCGACATCATGAAAGAGGCGGGTCTCACACACGGCGGTTTCTACGCGCACTTCGCCTCGCGCGACGCCTTGCTGGTCGAAGCCCTGGAGCACGCCGGCCGGCAAAGCGCCGAGCGCATTGCGCGGGGCAACGCGGTGCGCGAAGCCAAGGGCGCCAGCCCGTTTCGTGCGCTGATCGAAGGCTACCTGTCCGATCGCCACCTGAGCAACGCCGAAGAAGGTTGTGCGGTGGCCGCACTGGCCTCCGAGATGCCGCGCCAGGCACCCGAGGTGCGCTCCGCCGCCGCCCAGCGCGTGCGCGGCCTGGTGGAACGCGTGGGTGACACGCTGCCTGCCGACGCCGCGCCGGGCACGGCCACGGCGGTGGCCAGCCAGATGGTGGGCGCATTGCAGCTCGCACGCGCCCTGGGCAACAACGCCGAGGGGCGCGCCCTGCTGGCCGCCAACCGCAGCGCCTTGCTGGCGCAGCACGACACCCCTGTCCCAGGCTGAGGCGGTCATGGCGACCCCTTTCTCCACCCAACTTTCATGTCGATCTCGAATATGACGATCGTCATAAACAAGGTCTCCTCCACCCCCATCAACAGAAAGCACGAAGCATGAAACTCCACAACGCCACCGTTCTCATCACCGGCGCCAACCGCGGCATCGGTCTGGCCTTCGCTCGCGAGGCGCTGGCCCGCGGCGCGCGCAAGGTGTACGCCGGCGCGCGCAACCCCGCGAGCGTGACGCTGCCCGGCGTCGAAGCCATCGCGCTGGACGTGAACAGCCCCGAGCAGGTGGCCGCGGCCGCCCGCCACGCCGGCGACGTGACGCTGGTGATCAACAACGCCGGCATCGCGGCCCTGGGCAGCTTTCTCGGCGAAGACAGCATCGACTCGGCCCGCCGGCACATGGACACCAACTTCTTCGGTGTGTTGCGCGTGAGCCAGGCGTTTGCGCCGGTGCTCGCGGCCCAGGGCGGCGGCGCCATCCTCAACGTGCTGTCGGTGGCGAGCTGGATCAACTCGCCACTGCTCGCGGTCTACGGCGCCAGCAAGTCCGCCGCCTGGGCGCTCACCAACGGACTGCGCAACGACCTGCGCGCGCAGGGCACCCAGGTGCTGGGCCTGCACATGGGTTTTGTCGACACCGACCTCACGAGTGGCCTGGACATGCCGAAATCGTCACCCGAGGCCATCGTGCGCCGCGCCTTCGACGCGCTGGAAGCCGGCGCCGAGGAGGTGCTGGGCGACGAGCTCACGCAGCAGGTCAAGCTCGGCCTCTCGGCCGAACCGGGCATCTACCTGCGCGACGCGCGGGCTTGAACACCGCCGGGCATTTCCCATGACCGCTTCGCTCGCCCAGTCCCGCGTGCAGCAGATTCTGCACGCCCCGCTGCTGCCCACCCTCATGCGGCTGGCCACGCCCAACGTGATGGGCCTGTTCGCCATGACCATCGTGATCGGCTACGACGGCTACATCCTCGGGCGCCTGGGCGCCGACGCACTCGCCGGCATCGCGCTGGTGTTCCCCCTGTCCATGCTGATGATGCAGATGTCGGCCGGCGGCATCGGCGGGGCCACCACGGCCGCGGTGGCGCGCGCGCTGGGCGCGGGCCGCAGCGAGGACGCGAGCCGCCTGGCGCAGCAGGCGCTGTTCATCGCGGCCGTGCTGGCAGCGCTGTTCATGGTGGCGTTGCTCGGTTTCGGTCGCGGCATCTTCGGCGGCATGGGCGGGCGCGGTGCGGCGCTCGATGCCGCGCTTGCGTATGCGAACGTGTTGTTCAGCGGCGCGGTGGTCATCTGGTTCACCAACGTGCTGGCCGCCGTGGTGCGCGGCGCCGGCAACATGCTGCTGCCCTCGGTCCTGCTGCTGGCCACGGCACTGCTGCACCTGGTGCTGTGCCCGCTGCTGGTGTTCGGCTGGGGGCCGGTGCCCGGGCTGGGCGTGGCCGGCGCGGCCGTGAGCACGCTGGTGGTGAACGGCGCTTCGGCCCTCGTGATGGTCGCCCACCTGATGCGACGCGACGGCCCCGTGCAGCTGCAGCGCTCGCCCTGGCGGCTGCACGCGCCGCTGGTGCGCGACATCCTGCGCGTGGGGCTGCCGGCGTCCATGAGCCCGGTGATCAGCAACGCGTCCATTGCGGTGGCGACCGCCTTCGTCGGCAGCTACGGCACGGCCGCGCTCGCCGGCTACGGCGTGGCGGCGCGGCTCGAATACATCCTGGTGCCAATCGCGTTCGGCTTCGGCACCGCGCTCACCGCGATGGTGGCCACCAACATGGGTGCGGGGCAATCGATGCGTGCGGTGCGCGTGGCCTGGGTGGGCGGTGCGGTCGTGGCGGCCATCACCGGTGGCATCGGCGTGGTCACCGCACTGGCGCCGGCGCTGTGGATGACCCTCTTCACCGCCGACCTCGAGGTGCTGGGATTCGGCGCGCGCTACCTCAACATCGTGGGCGGTTGCTACGCGTTTTTCGGTCTTGGTCTGGCGCTGTTTTTTGCCTCACAGGGCGCAGGCCGCATGTTCTGGCCGCTGGCCGGCAGCATGGCGCGTCTGGTGGTGCTGGTGGTGGGCGGCTGGCTGTGCGTGCACGTTTTCCAGACCTCGGCCACGGCCCTGTTTGCCGTGATCGCCTTCAGCCTGGTGCTCTATGGTTCGACCATTGCGATCGCGATCCGGCTGGGCAGCTGGACGCGATGAACCCCCTCCGACCATCACCACAGGAGACAACATGAACACACTCGCGGATCAATTCAATGCGCGCGGCGCTGACGCACTGCCCGGCCACCTGGGCCTGGTCATCACCCACGTGAGTCCCACCGAGGTTCGGTCTGAACTCGGGGTGAAGCCGACCACCATGGCGCCCAACGGTTTTCTGCACGCGGGCAGCGTGGTCACGCTGGCCGACACCAGCTGTGGCTACGGCTGCGTGGCCAACCTGCCGAAAGACGCCACGGGTTTCACCACCATCGAACTCAAGAGCAACCACCTGGGCACGGCGCGCGAAGGCACCATCGACTGCGTGGCCACGCCCGTCCACCTGGGGCGCACCACGCAGGTGTGGGACGCGACCGTCACGCACCGCGAGACAGGCAAGACGATCGCGCTGTTTCGCTGCACACAGATGGTGCTGTACCCCAAGGCTTGATCAGCGCTTTCGCACCAGGTCGGCCACGATGGTCACCAGGGCCATCACGATGAAGATGACGAAGAGCACCTTGCCGATGCTCGCGGCACCCGCAGCCAGTCCGCCGAAGCCGAGCACGGCGGCGATCAGGGCGATGATGAAAAAGACGACGGCGTAGTGCAGCATTTCTGGCTCCTGGATGGGCGCAACGACTGCCGTTGCGATGACTCCACTGTAGAAATCCCCGCTCCCGAATTCTGCAAGCCTGCGCCCTGAACCCTTGTAGGAGAACGCCGACGAGATCGCCGTGCTCAAGGCTTGCGCGGCGCCACCGGTTTGGCCCCCGACTGCTCGGGCGCTGCCGCGACGGTGCAGGGGTCGACCTTGCTGGTGGAGCCCTGTTCGATCAGTGGCAGCAGTGCCGCCGCCGGACCCACCGCCGCACCCAGCGCCACCGCGCCGAGCACGCGGCCGATCAGGCCCTGCGCCTCGATACCGACCTGCGGATCACCCAGCGTGCCGGACACGGTGACGGGCGTGCGCAGGGACAGCGGCGACCAGTCGTGCGAGCGGGTCACGACGCGCAATGCCAGCGACTCGTCGCGCAGGCTCACCTGGCCGGTGATGCGGATGGTGCTGTCGGCGCTGTCGATCACCGCCAGCGTGGGCGCCACCACCCCGTTGCGCGCGATCATGTCGAAGCGCGCGCAGCGCAGGGGCAACGGCTGGTCACCGCGGATCAGCACGCCCAGCGATTCGGCCACGTCCAGGCCCATGGCTTCGGTGGCCAGGTGGGACAGCGTGCCGTCGCGCAGGGTGAGCTGCACGGGGCCGTCGAGGCTGGCCAGGATCTCGCCGGTGGAGCGGCCCGCGCCGCGCACGTGCACGCTGCCGAACAGCAGGCCCGTGATGTAACTCTGCACCGCCTGGTCGCCGCCCTGGCGGGCCTCGTTGCGCTCTTTCCTCAGGGTGGCCGCGCCCTTGGCGTTGGGTGCGCTGGCGGGCGCTTCATCGGTCCTCAAGCCCCGCAGCCAACCGGCCATGTCGATACCTTTGAATTCGAGCCTGGCCACCCAGGCGGCCGGGCTGGCGTTGGCGTCGAGTTGCGTCGAACCCGCGATCGACCCACCCGAGACCACAGCCTTCAAGTCGTCCAGCTTCAGCACGCCGCCGGCCAGGCGCACGCGCGTCTTGAGCTTCTGCAGCGGTGCCATGGCCGTGGTGCCGAAGTCCAGCTGGTCGATGTCCACCTGCACATCGGCGTTCATCGCCTTGAGCGAGGGCAGGTCAAAACGGCGCTGCGGCAGCACGCGGCCCGGTGGGGTGGCGTCGTCTCGGGTGGTGTCGCCACCCTTGCCACCGATGGCGGGGCCCAGGTCGGCCAGGGCGAGCCGGCTGCCGGTGAGTTGGCCCGACAACTTGGACGGCTTCTCGCGCTGGTCGAACAGCAGGTCGCCCGCCAGCTGGCTGCTGCCGATGACGGCGCTCTTCGCTTTCAGACGCCAGGCGCCGGCCTCGTGGTCCAGCGTGCCGCGCAGATCGAAGGGCGGTGTCTGCGGCAGGGTGATGCCCAGCGGTTCGCCCACGGCGGCCAGCGAGCGGCCCTTGAACCGGATCTCGCCCTGCAGGCGCGGCGTGCCCAGCAACGCGGCGGCCTGGCCGTCGAACAGCAGGCGCGAGGTGCCCACGCTGCCCTCCACGCGCATCGGCACCCAGGGCGCGTCGGCGGCGCCTTCGGCGTCCTGCAGCAGAGGCAGGGTGCTGCCGGCGCGCACGTCGAGCTTGAGCGGCAAGGCCTGGTAGCGGCCATTGAACGTGGCCACATAACCCGCGTCGGCGCCCTGCACGGCTTCGCCCTCGCTGCCCTGCACGGCCACCTTGAGGTCCACGTCCTGCACCGCGTCGTTCCAGTCGATGCGGCCTTTCTTCATGAGCAGCGTGCCGAAGCGCGGCAGGCTGTCCACCGCATCGGTCTCGTCTTCGGGCTTGGGCGCACCGAGCCGCCAGTTGGCGCTGCCGTCCTTCAGGCGCACCAGTTGAGCGTCGAGTTCGTCCGCCTGCAGGCTGTGCACACGCAAACGCTCGCCCTGACGCCAGCGCCACACATCGCCCCAGGTCCAGGCCAGGGAGACGCCTTGCGCATCCAGCAGGTGCGGCACCTTGAAACGCTCGTCCGAGGCGATCTGCAGCCGGTCGACCATCAGGCGCGGACGCCAGACCAGGTGGAGCTTCACGTCACCCTGCAGCACCACCGGCACGCCCGCCCCCTTGCTCATGGCGTTTTCCATGGGCTGGCGCAACACGGGCCAACCGCTCATCTCCCCCACCAACACCCCCAGCGCCAGCAGACCCGCCACGCCTGCAGCCACCCAGGCAGGGCGGCGCCAGCGCGGGCTCGGTGCGGGGGTGGGCTGGGGGTCGGCGGTGTGGTCTGTCGGCACGGTTTGTTGCTCAAAAGGGTCTTGCGAGCCATTGTGGAGGGCCGGCCACGGGGCGTATGTGTGGCAGCGAACCGACCGGCCCACTTTGGCCGCCTAGTCTGTGGCGATGACCGAATCCCTGCCTGCCACCTCCCCGCACACAGGCGCGCCCGATGGCGCCCGGCCTGCGGCGAGTGCGCAATGGACCGAACAGGGCAACGGCTGGTTGCTCGGCATCGGCGGCGAGTGGCGCGGTCACGGCGCAGCCCTGCCTGCGGCACCCGGCGCCCTGGTGCAAGGCGAGGTGCGCTTTGACACCACGGCGCTCGGCTCGTGGGACGTGGCGCTTGCCTCCAGCCTGTGGCAGCGGCTGAGTGCACTGACCCGGCCGCCGGTGACCATCGACCTGCAAGGCCTGCCAGAGGGCCTGCGCGAGATCCTGTCGATGGCGCTGACCGAAACCCCCGCGGCCACCGCACCCCGGCGCGAGCCGGACCGCATCACCCGCGTGGGTGCCAGCACCCAGGCCTGGTGGGACGACGGGCGCCGCTCGCTCACCTTGGTGGGCGAGGTGGTGCTGTCGGTCGGCCGCTTGCTGCGCGGCAAAAGCGGCATGCGCTGGAGCGACCTGGCCTGGCAGGTGGAGCAGACGGGGCCGCGCAGCCTGCCCATCGTGGCGCTGGTGAGTTTTCTGGTGGGCCTGATCGTGGCCTACATGGGCGCGGCGCAACTGCAGCGCTTCGGCGCACAGAACTTCATTGCCGACCTCGTCACCGTGGGCGTGGTGCGCGAGGTGGCCGCGCTGCTGGTGGGCATCGTGCTCGCGGGCCGCGTGGGCGCCGCCTTCGCAGCGCAGATCGGCAGCATGCGGGCCAACGAGGAGGTGGACGCACTCACCACGCTGGGGGTGAACCCGGTCGATTTTCTGGTGCTGCCGCGTGTGCTCGCTCTGCTGATCGTGGGGCCCATGCTCACCGCGTTTGCCGCGGTGGTGGGCATGGGTGTGGGCTGGCTGGTGGCTGTGGGCCTCTACGGTGTGACGCCGCTCGAGTATGTGTATGCCAGCGCCCAGGCGCTCACCCTGCCACACGTGCTGATCGGCCTGCTCAAGGGCACGGTGTACGCCGTGCTGGTCGCGCTGGCCGGTTGCCTGCAAGGCATGTCGGCCGGGCGCAGCGCGCAGGCCGTGGGCGACGCCACCACCGCCGCGGTGGTGCAGGCCATCGTGTGGATGGTGGTCGCCGCCTCGGTGCTCACGGTGGTCTTTCAACAACTGGGCTGGTGACACGATGAGCCCCCCCCTGATCCGCGTGCAGGCCCTGACCATGGCCTTTGGCGACAACGTCGTGCAGCGCGACCTCACGTTCGACGTGTTGCCCGGCGAGGTGCTGTGCATCGCGGGCGGCAGCGGCTGTGGCAAGAGCACCTTGCTGCGCCACCTCATCGGCCTGCAGGCACCGGCCGCCGGCCAGGTCCTGCACGGCTCGCAAGACCTGTACGCGGCCGATGCGCAGACCCTGGACGTGCTGCGCCAGGGCTTCGGTGTGGCCTTCCAGGCGGGTGCGCTGTGGAGCAGCATGACGGTGGGCGAAAACGTGATGCTGCCGCTGCAGCTCTTCACCGAACTCGACGCGCAGGCCTGCGAGCAGGCCGCGCGCTTCAAGCTCGCGCTGGTGGGCCTGGCCGGCAGCTTCGAGGCCGAACCCGCCCAACTGAGCGGCGGCATGCGCAAGCGCGCAGCGATCGCGCGCGCGCTGGCTCTCGATCCGCCACTGCTGTTTCTCGACGAACCTTCGGCCGGTCTGGACCCGCTGTCGTCGGCCCATCTGGACGACCTCATCCGCCACCTGCGCGACGACCTGGGAACCGCCGTGGTGATGGTCAGCCACGAGCTGGGCAGCATCTTCGCGCTGGCCGACCGCGTGCTCTTTCTCGACGCACAAACCAAAACCATGACCGCCCTTGGCCCCCCCGACGAACTGTTGCGCAGCGGCCCCCCCGGCGTGCAGGCCTTTCTGCGCCGCGGCGCCACCGAACCCGAGACCGAAGCCGCATGAAGCGCCAGCTCAGCCCCACCCTCATCGGCACCTTCGTGGTGGTCGGTCTGGCCTTGATCGCCACCGCCATCATCGCGCTGGCGGGCAACAGCCTGTTCACACGCAAGGAGAAAGCCGTCATGTTTTTCAGTGGCTCGGTGTATGGATTGCAGGTGGGCGCCCCGGTGGTGTTCCGCGGCGTGCGGGTGGGCAGCGTGGAGTCGATCGCGGTGTTCTACGACCGCAAGACGGACGACTTCTCCATTCCCGTGGTGGTCGGGCTCGAAGGCGATGCGGTGAGCGGGCTCGACGGTCGCCGCACCAAGGGCGTGGGCCTGGCGCTGCCGGCCTTGGTCCAGCGCGGCCTGAGCGCTCAGCTGTCCATGCAAAGCCTGCTGACCGGCCAGCTGTACGTGGACCTGGACCTGCGCCCCGAACGCCCGGGCGATCTGCGCGGCACCTACAAGGGCGTGACCGAGATCCCGACCACCGCCACCGCCATCCAGGCGCTGAAGAACCAGCTCGAAGGCATGGATTTCCGCAAGATCGCCGAAGACCTGGCCGCCATCGCCGCCTCAGCGCGCGCCATGGTCTCCGGCCCCGAGCTCAAGCAGGCGCTGACCGACCTGGCCGCGATCACGGCCACCGTGAACCGCGTGGCCACCAAGCTGGACAAACGCATCGACCCGCTGGCCAACGAGCTGCAGCGTTCACTCGTGTCCACCCGCTCCGCCATGGACGGCCTGGGTCAGGCCGCGGGCTCGGTCAACAAAACGTCCGACCAGGTGGGCGAGCTGCTCGCACCCAACGCGCCGCTGGTGCAGAACCTGCAGCGCGCCGCCGACGAGGTGGGCCGCAGCGCCGCCTCGCTGCGCGAAGCCACCGCCGACGACTCCAGCCTGCGCCTGGGCGCCGACCGCGCACTCGACGACCTCTCGCGCGCGGCCCGTGCCCTGCGCGACCTGGCCGAAACGCTGGAGCAGCAACCCGACTCGGTGCTGCGCGGCCGCAAGGTGGCGCCATGAAGCGCCGCCACATCCTCACGTGCGCAGGTGCGGTGCCTCTGCTGCTGGCGGGCTGTGCGTCCACACAGGTGCCCACGCGCTGGTACGAACTCAAGAGCGAGCCGCCGGAGGCGGTGCCCTCGCCCCGGCCCGGCGACGGTTCGGTGTGGGAACTCTCGGGCCGTCTGCCCCTGCCCGGCACGCTGGAGCGCGACACCCTGGTGGTGTCCAGCGGCGCGGCCGGGGTGCTGCCGCTCTTGGGCCACCGCTGGGTGGTGCCGCTGCGCGACAGCATTCCCCAACGGCTGGCGGGCGACCTGGCGCTGCTGCGCGGCGAAGGCCTGGTGTGGCTGTCTCCCGCGCCGGCGGGTGTGGTGGTGGCGCGCCGGCTGCGCGTGGCCATCGACACGCTGGTGGCCGACGAAGCGCGCCAGACGCTGCGCCTGCGCGCGCGCTGGTGGTTCACCGACACCGCCGCAGCGGCCACCCAGCCGCCCAGCTCCGGCCAGGCCGATATCGACATCGCCCTGTCCGGTCCTTCGACCGACGAGCTGGCCGCTGCCCACCGTCTGGCCCTGTGGCGCCTGGCCCGGCGCATCAGCGGCGCATCATGACTCTGCGCGGGCGACGACGCGTTGTCGGCCTTGTCCGACACGTCCGGATTGCCCCCGCCGACACATGCCCTGCGCCAGCGCGGTCACACTCGCGCGTACGCCACCGTGGCGTCCCCTTCACCCTTCCTCTGTAGCACCCATGCACACGACACGCTCACCCCACCTGTCCGGCCCGCGTCGGCTGTGTGGCCTGGCCCTTTCCAGCCTGCTGCTGGTGGCGGGGTGTACCAGCCTGCCGCCCAGAACCGCCGACGTGCCCGCGGAACAGGCCGGCACGGTCAATGTGAGCGGCGCGTCCGGCCAGGTGTCGGCCACGGCCGAGCGCAAGGCGCTGCAAGGCATGGTCAACGAGGGCAAGAAGGACCTGGCGATTCACCACCTGAAGACGCTGGTCTCCACCGGCGAAGCCGATCTCTACCGCGGCAACCGCACGCGGCTGCTGATCGACGGACCGGCCACCTTCGGCGCCATGAAGGCGGCGATTGCACAGGCCCGCGGCCGCGTGCTGCTGCAGAGCTACATCGTGGAAGACGAGGGCGTGGCGGCCGAGGTGGCCGAGCTGCTGCTGGCGCGCGCGGCACAAGGCGTGAAAGTGGCCATGATCTACGACTCGGTGGGCTCGATCAGCACGCCCGAGACGTTCTTCAAGCGCCTGGTCGACGGTGGCGTGTCGGTCTGCGCTTTCAACCCGATCAACCCGATCAAACGCCCAGGCTTCTGGGGACTGACGCACCGCGACCACCGCAAGCTGCTGGTGGTCGACGAGGACGTGGCCTACACAGGGGGCATCAACATCAGCCGGGTCTATGGCTCCAGCTCGCTGGGCCGCAGTGGTCAGCCCACCGGCAAGGGCGCGCTCGACGACGGCTGGCGCGACACACAGATCGAACTGCGCGGCCCTGTGGTGCCGGTGATCGGCCAGGTGTTCGAGGCCACCTGGCGCGAGCAGGGCTGCCAGGGTGAGCTCGGCCAGGCAGCCCCTCGCAAGGCCGCCGCCGAGCCCGGCACGCGCGTGGTGAAGGTGATTGCGAGCGACCCGCGCGACAAGGAAAACCGCATCTACAGCTCGCTGCTGGCGGCGGTGGACGCCGCGCAGGTCAGCGTGCGTTTCACCATGGCGTATTTCGCGCCCGGCACCGACTTTGTGGACGCCCTGCGCAAGGCGGCCGAGCGGGGTGTCGAGGTGGAAATGGTGCTGCCCGGCCGCAGCGACTCGTCGCTGGCGTTCCACGCGGGGCGTTCCTACTACGACGACCTGCTGAGTTCGGGTGTGCGCATCTACCAGATGGAGCACGCGCTGATGCACGCCAAGACGGCCGTGATCGACGGGGTGTTCTCCACGGTGGGGTCCAGCAACCTCGACTGGCTGAGTTTTGTGGCCAACAGCGAGCTCAACGTGATCGTGCTGGGCGACGACTTCGGCGCCGAGATGAACCGGCTCTTTGAACGCGACCGTGACGCCTCCAGGCAGGTCACGCTGGAGGAGTGGCGACGGCGCGGCCTGAACGACCGTGCGATGGAAACGCTGAGCCGGCTGATGGAGCGGATGCTCTGAGGGCGCGAGCGCTCGTTACTGGATCAGGCCGTTCTTGAGCGCGTAGTAGGTGAGGTCGCTGTTGCTGCCGAGCTTGAGTTTTTCCAGCACACGCGAGCGGTAGGTGCTCACGGTCTTCACGCTCAGGAACATCTGCTCGGCCATGTGGCCGATGGTCTCGCCCTGGGCCAGGCGCAGGAACACCTGCAGCTCGCGCTCCGACAACAGCTCGTGGGGCGGCTGTTCGCTGGCGCCGGCCGCACCGTCGGCCAGCAATTCGGCCACGGCCTGGCTCACGTAACGCCGGCCACGCGCCACGGTGCGGATCGCGTTGACGATGTCTTCGGGCGCACATTCCTTGTTGAGATAACCACTGGCACCGTAACGCAGCAAGGTGGTGGCGTACTGTGCTTCGGGGAAGCCGCTCAGGATGAGCACAGCCAGATCGGGAAAGCGCGCCTTGATGGCCTGCAGCGCGTCCACGCCGCCGTGTTCGGGCATGGAGATGTCCATCAGCAGCACGTCGACCTCACCACCACGCACCAGTTCAAGCGCCTCGCGGCCGTTGTTCGCTTCGCCCGTCACGCGCAGGTCCACGTGCTCCGAAAGATATTGCCGCAGACCGCTTCGCACGATGGCGTGGTCGTCCACGATTCCGATTCTGATCATGAGGGCCCCGGTTGCCTGGTTGGAAATGCACAAAATCTAACAGGCCCGGTGGGCGAGCGCCGTCAGACAACGCCTACACGCCACACGCCGGGACCATCGGCCTTGTCCTACACGGCAACGGCTCCATGCCCGACACGGTTGTGTTCACCCCCCTCCTACAGTGAAGGCACGGCTTGACGCTGACCTACAGCACCGGGTCGAGGGCCGGTGATCCCACCGACCCAACACGTAAGCAACCTCAACAGGAGAAGCACATGAATTGGGACCGAATCGAAGGCAACTGGAAGCAACTCAAAGGTCGCGTGACCGAGCAGTGGGGCAAGCTGACCGATGACGACTTTGACGTGGTCAATGGCCGCCGCGAACAGCTCGCCGGCAAGATCCAGGAGCGCTACGGCGTGGCCAAGGACGAAGCCGAGCGGCAAGTGACCGAATGGGAACGCCGCGCAGGTGACGACTGGTTCGACAAAGCCACCAAACGCCCCACCGACAAGGTTTGACGCGCACCGACCACCACGCCAGAACCTGACACCCTGAATCCACGCGCCGGCTCCGGCCGGCGCATTTCCCCAAGGAGAACACCATGAAATCCACCCACCGTTACACCGCCCTGTTCGCCGCCGCTGCGGCCACCGTGCTGATCGCTGCCTGCGGCGAGAAAGTCGATGACTCGACCGTGGGCCAGCGGATCGACAACTCCACCGCCACCGTGCAGTCCGCCGCCACAGAGATGAAGAACGACGCCCAGGTGGCCGCCAACGACATGCAGGCCGCCGGTTCCAAAGCCGCCGACAGCGTGGCCGAAAGCGCCAGCGACATGGCCATCACCACCAAGGTGAATGCCGCACTCGCCGCCGACGACCAGCTCAGCGCCTTGAAGATCGACGTGGACACCGAAGCCGGCAACGTCGCGCTGACCGGCACCGCACCCGATGAAGCGTCGCGTGCCCGTGCCACCACCCTGGCCGCCGCCGTGGACGGTGTGGTCACCGTGGACAACCGCCTGACCATTGGCAAGAACAGCTGAACACAGCCCAACCAACACACCAAAACCTGGAGGACACCATGAAACTCGCACACGCCGTGTTGGCGGCCGCTGCCGCCTTCTCTCTGGTTCAGCTCACCGGCTGCGCAGTCGCCCGCGACCAGCAGACCGTGGGTGCCTACATCGACGATGCCACCATCACCACCCGGGTGAAGGCGCGCATGGCCGAAGACAAGACCGTCAGCGCAACGTCCATCAACGTGGAAACCCTCAACGGCACGGTGCAGCTCTCGGGCTTTGCCAAGTCGACCGACGAGCGCGCGACGGCCGAACGCCTGGCCCGCTCCACCCCCGGCGTGCAGGCCGTCCGCAACGACATCCTGGTGCGCTGAACGCCGCCGCACCGCACGCTGTAGGACGCCACCTACAGACGCTGCGGCCTTTTTCAACGAAGCTCACAGGGCGCACATCGCAGCAATGCGGGGCGCCCTGAATCCGTTCATGAACACCCAAACCTACATGCCCGCGCTCAAGACCTTCATCGTTGAAGACAACCAGGTGATCTACGAGAACCTGGTGTCCACGCTGCAGGAGCTGACCGAAGTGGAGGTGGTGGGTCATGCGCGCGATGAGGCCGGCGCGTTGCGCTGGCTGCGCAGCGAGGGCGATTCACTCGATCTGCTGATCATCGATATATTCCTCGTCACGGGCTCTGGCCTGGGTGTGCTCAAGGCGGCGCAGGATGCGCACCTCGGTGCCCGGCGTGTGGTGCTGACCAACTACGCCACCGCCGATATCCGCCGGCGTTGTGCGGTCCTGGGGGCAGACAGGGTGTTCGACAAGTCGTGTGAACTGGACGACCTCATCACCTATTGCGCACGCGTGTCGGATGGTTCGGCCACACAGCCCGGCGAACTGAATTAGTTTCCACAACAACGAGGCTTGCGCGGCGCGCAAGCCACCGGGAGCCGGGATGATCAAGTCGTCGATCGAGCGCGTGGCGCGCACGCGGTATGTGATGCCGGTGGTGCTGGCCCTGGCGGTGGTCGCCGTGGTGGTCATCGAAGGCGCTTTCCAGCATTCGCGCACCACGCTCACGCAAGGCATTGCGCTCACCGACGCGCGCCTGCAGGCCGGGCGCGTGTTGCAGCACCTGACCGACGCCGAGACGGCGGCACGCGCTTTCCTCATCAACGGCCAGGCCGCAGACCGCGACGACTACCGCGAATCCATCATGGCGCTGGCCGAAGCGCAGAGCGGGGCGTTTCAACTCATCGCCGATGTGGATCCGCAGCGCACCGTGTCGGTGGAGGAACTGCGCATGGCCATCCAGTCGCGCGTGACCGCCATGGAGCAGTGGATGGACACCGCCGAGCGCGGCCGGCGCACGCAGGCCCGGCTGATGGCCAGCAGCGACCGCGGCCGCACCGCCTACGCCGACCTGCGTGCCGGGTTCGATCTGGTGCTTCAGCGGGCGGCCGCCTTGCAGCAGACCGCGCGCGTGTCGCTGTTCGACGCCATCATGATCAACCGTGTGGCCTTGCACCTTCTGGTGCTCATCTCCGTGCTGGGCCTGGTGCTGTTCACGCGCCAGCTGCGCTACAGCGACGAACAGAAGGCGCGCGAGAGCGAGTACCTCGCATCGCAGGTGGCGCTGCGCACAGCCGAGTTGCGCGAACTCGCCGGCCACCTCGTGACCACGCGCGAAGACGAGCGCGGTCGCATGGCGCGCGAGTTGCACGATGAACTGGGCGGACTCTTCACCGCCATGAAGCTGGAGCTGGCGCGGCTGCGACGGATTCCCGAGCTGCCGGCGCAGGCGCAGGAACGCATGGGCGGCATCGAGCAGCGCCTCAACGAAGGCATCGCGGTCAAGCGCCGCATCATCGAACACCTGCGCCCTTCATCGCTCGACCAGCTTGGCCTGGTGTCGGCGCTGGAGGTGTTGTGCCAGGACGCAGCGAGCAACCTGGGCCTGCCGGTCAACACCGATCTGGAGTCGGTGAACCTGGACAAGGAATGTGAACTGACCGTGTTCCGCCTGGTGCAGGAGTCGCTCACCAACATCAGCAAATACGCCAAGGCGCGGCAGGTGTGGGTGAGTCTGGAGGCGGAGGGTGACTGGGTGCGGGTGGGTGTGCGCGACGACGGCTGTGGCTTTCACGCGCACACCGTGCCCGCGCGCCACCACGGCCTGATCGGCATGCGCGTGCGCGTGGAGTCGCACGCCGGGCGGCTGGACATCGTCAGCAGCCCGGGCCAGGGCACGCACATCAAGGCGGAGCTGCCCTGCAAGGCGCAGACCGAAGGCGAGGTGTGCGAACCCGGGCAGCCCGAGGTGCAGGGTTAAGCTCGTCGCATCGCCGGCTGCACCCGCCCGGTCCGCGTTCTGCTCTCCGCCCTCATGCCTTCTCCCATCGCCGTCATCGACTTCGAAACCACCGGCATCTCGCCCTCGCTCGGGGACCGAGCCACCGAGGTGGCCATCGTCATCACCGAACACGGCCGTGTGGTGGACCGGTTTCAAAGCCTCATGAATGCGGGCGTGCGCATCCCTTCGTTCATCACCCAGCTCACCGGCATCACCAACGAGATGGTGGCCCGTGCACCGAAGGCCGAGGCGGTCATGGCGGATGCTGCGCGTTTCGTGGGTGCGGTGCCCCTGGTGGCGCACAACGCGTCGTTCGACCGCCGCTTCTGGATGGCCGAACTCGCACTCGCCGGGCTGGACGCGCCACACGCGTTTGCCTGCACGGTGTTGCTCGCGCGCCGGCTCTACCCGCAGGCGCCCAGCCACAAACTGGGTGTGCTGGTGGATTTTTTCCATCTGCCACGCACCGGCCAGGCCCACAGGGCCCTGGCCGACGCCGAGATGGCCGCCGAACTGCTCGGGCGCATCCAGCACGACCTGCGCACGCAGCACGGCGTGGCCCGGCCGGACCATGGTGTGTTGATGGATCTGCAGCGCTGCACCCGCCAGCAGCTGCCGCGCTTCTTCAGTGCCCGGCGCGCCGCACTGACCGAGGCACTCAGTTCAAGCGCATCTTGAACTGCAGGATCACCGCACCGTTGACGTCCTTCATCGACGGAATCAGACCCAGGTTCACGCCGAAACGCCGACCCTCGTAGGTGGCCATGGGCAGGGCCGCGAAGAAGGTGCCTCCCCGGTTCATGGCCGGATAGCCGTTCATCAAACCCACCGCAGCGCCCAGCTTGAACGAGCCCATGGACAGGGGCTGCCAGTTGACCGCGGCGTAGGTGGTGTTCTTGCGCACGCTGTTGCGGTAGCTGCCCGCCATGAACGAGAGCTCTTTGTTGGTCCGGTACTCCAGTCCCAGGCCGAAGTTGTTTTCGTTGTGGTTGGCCTGCCGGTTGAAATGGCGCGAGAAGCCGCCCACGTTGAGCCAGATCTCGCCTCCGGGCTTCTGCCAGAAGGGTGCACCGTCGGTGGATGCCGATTCTGCGAAGGCGGGAAACGCGGTGCTGACGGCCAGCGCCACCAGTACAAAACGGAAAATCTTCATATGCTGCCTCGCTCAATGAGGCCCCGACGGGGCTGTAACCTCTTGTTTCGGTGCGCGCGCCCGGGTCTTGAACCCGCCCAACCCCCAGAATCCCCCGCAGAGTGACTTTTTCCGCAACGGTCCATCTCGGTCCGCCGCTTTTTCACACGCATGTCAATTTCACCTGTATGAAATCCCATATCCCACACGCCGCGCTCACCACCCACGACACCACCCGCATCGACGACCTGCGCATCGGCGCCGTGCGTCCGCTGATCACGCCCTCGCTGCTGCAGGAGTGGCAACCGGCCACCGATGCCGCCCAGGCCCTGGTGGAATCCAGCCGCAGCGCCATCTCGCGGGTGCTGCACGGTCAGGACGACCGGCTGGTGGTGGTGGTGGGCCCGTGCTCCATCCACGACCACGCGCAGGCCATCGACTACGCGCGCCGGCTCAAGGAACAGGCCGCCGCACTGCAAGACGACCTGATGGTGGTGATGCGCGTGTATTTCGAGAAGCCGCGCACCACCGTAGGCTGGAAGGGCTATATCAACGACCCGCACCTGGATGGCAGCTTTGCCATCAACGAAGGCCTGGAAATGGCGCGCGCCCTGCTGCTCGACATCCTGGCGCTGGGCCTGCCGGTGGGCACCGAGTTCCTGGACCTGCTCAGCCCTCAGTTCATCAGCGACCTGGTGAGCTGGGGCGCGATCGGGGCGCGCACCACCGAGAGCCAGAGCCACCGCCAGCTCGCCAGCGGTTTGAGCTGCCCGGTCGGTTTCAAAAACGGCACCGACGGCGGCGTGAAGGTGGCGTCGGACGCCATCCAGGCGGCCCAGGCCTCACACGCCTTCATGGGCATGACCAAGATGGGACAGGCCGCCATCTTCGAGACGCGCGGCAATGACGACTGCCACGTGATCCTGCGCGGCGGCGCACAACCCAACTACAGCGCCGCCGACGTGAATGCGGCGTGCGCACTGCTGCGCAAGGCGGGTTTGCGCGAGCAGGTGATGGTGGATGTGTCGCACGCCAACAGCAGCAAACAGCACCAGCGGCAGATTGACGTGGCGGCCGACGTGGCGGCGCAGGTGGCGGCGGGTGACCAACGCATCGTGGGCGTGATGATCGAAAGCCATCTGCACGAGGGACGGCAGGACATCGTGCCGGGTCAGGTGCTGAGGGTGGGTGTGAGCGTGACCGACGCCTGCATCGGATTCGAGCAGACGGTGCCGGTGTTGCACGGGCTGGCAGCCGCCGTGCGTGCGCGCAGGGAGCGCGTCAACACTGCCGCTTGAGGCGGCGCACAAAGCAAGACAGCGCCGGCCCGGGCGCTGTCATCACCAACTCAAGACAAGATCAGCGCGGCTTGCGCGGCACCATCGGGCCGCGGCCTTCGATGTGGCGGAAGTTGATGCGGCCCTTGGTCAGGTCGTAGGGCGAGAGTTCGAGCGAGACCCGGTCACCCGCAAGGATGCGGATGTGGTTTTTCTTCATCTTGCCGGCGGAATAGGCAATCAGCTGGTGACCGTTGTCCAGCGTCACACGAAAGCGCGTGTCGGGCAGCACCTCGTTGACGATGCCCATCATGTCGATCAGTTCTTCTTTGGCCATGGTGTTTCCTTTGCTTGAAGTGTATCGGTCAGTTCGGGCGGGCCGCCAGACGGGTGGTGTCGTGCACCCAGTCGATGCCCTGCGCCAGGCCGTAGTCGGCCGCGGCGGCGTGGGTGGGGAAGGCGCTGTCAAAGCGCATGACACGTGCGGTGGACGCGCTGCCGGCACCGCTGGCAATCGACACCTGGGCGGCGAACTGGCCGCAAGGCAGGGGGCGCGGCAGAGCCGCGATGCGGTACTTGCCCAGGGTGAGCGGGGAGGGAATCGTTGTCGGAATCGTGGAAATCGTGTGAATCATCAAAAACATCGTGGGGTCGGGGCGCGTGGCGTTCGCCACTGCGTCGGAAAGACCCGAATCAAAAAATCAGGAACCATTGGCAGCCCCAGCGCCGGGGTGTCTCACCGCCTGATCCGGACACGGGTCGATGCAAGAAACAATCGACCGGGACCGGCGCACGAACCACGGCAGGGGTTCAGGCAAGGCAGGGAGGGAAAGGCCACGGTGCTGTGAGAGAGCGGGGTGGCGCACCTTGTAGGGGCTGGACCAGCAGCCCCTCTGCCGGGGGCGGTGCATTTGGGCCCGAAGGCTTGGACGCGGCTGGTCGCTCAAGGCGACCGCGCATGATATCACGGTGCGCAGCATCCTGCCGTGCTTCAGAAGCGCGCGGGCGAAAGCTTCAACAGCGCAACGCGAACTGGCGATCCCGGGTGGCCTTGTGTTGGTTGCAGTGCGTGTTCGCCCAAAATGTCCCGCCGCTGTATGCCTTGCAGTGGAAGAGGGTCACCACAGCGGCGCTTGGGATCCGAGATGGCTGCCGCAGCGGTGGGTCAGGTGGACGCGTGGCTGCGGTGTTCTCCGGGCAGCCACTTGCTGAATACAGCACCTCACCAATGACGTTGCACGAGACCCAGTCGGAGGGCGCACCTTGAACAACGGGCGCTTCAGGCGTTGCGTGCTGCTGAACAAGCCCGGCAGCACGCTGGATCGACGTGCGATCGCGCCGTTACTTGCGGTCAGGCAACTCGATCTTGACTTCGAGCACGTCCAGGTTGTCCTGGCGGTCGAGCTGGACCTTGATGTCGTCCGGGTTGATCTTGATGTACTTGCTGATCACCGCGACCAGTTCACGCTGCAAGGCGGGCAGATAGTCCGGCTCGGATGCACTGCGGCCGCTGCGCTCGTGCGCCAGGATGATCTGCAGCCGCTCCTTGGCGACGCTGGCGGTTTTTTTCTTCTCGCCGAGCAGAAAGGAAAAGATCGACATGCGTCATTTCCCCCCGAACAGGCGTTTGAAGAAACCGGCCTTTTCGGCCTCGATGAAACGCAGCGGCTTGTCGGCCCCGAGGAAACGGTCGATCACGTCGCTGTAGGCCTCGGCCACGTCAGTGCCCTTGAGGTGGATGGCCGGCGTGCCCTGGTTGGACGCGGTCAGCACGTTTTCGCTCTCGGGGATCACGCCGATGAGCTTGATGCGCAGGATGTCCTGAATGTCTTCCAGGCTGAGCATCTGGCCGTCGGCCACGCGCGTCGGGTTGTAGCGCGTAATCAGCAGGTGTTCCTTGATGGGTTCCTTGCCTTCAATCGCGCGTTGGGTCTTGCTGCCCAGCATGCCCAGGATGCGGTCGGAATCGCGCACGCTGGAGACTTCGGGGTTGGTGACGATGAGTGCTTCGTCGGCGTAATGCATGGCCATCAACGCACCGGTCTCGATGCCGGCGGGCGAATCGCACACGATGTACTCGAAGCCCATGGCGGACAGGTCGGTCAGCACCTTGTGCACGCCCTCCTGGCTCAGCGCATCCTTGTCGCGCGTCTGGCTGGCGGCCAGAACGAAGAGGTTGTCGCACTGCTTGTCCTTGATCAACGCCTGGTTCAGGTTGGCTTCGCCCTGGATCACGTTGATCAGGTCGTACACCACGCGGCGTTCGCAGCCCATGATCAGGTCGAGGTTACGCAGGCCGACGTCGAAGTCGATCACGGCGGTCTTGTGGCCACGCAGGGCGAGGCCGGAGGCAAAGCTGGCGCTGGTGGTGGTTTTGCCCACACCGCCCTTGCCGGAGGTGACGACAACGATTTTGGTCATGGTGAAGGTCCTTCTGTTCGAAAAATGGAGGGATCAGGCGCCGATGGCCTCGATCAGGAGCTTGTCGCCATCGGGTCCGGGCACGAGGCGCACCTGCGCCGTCTTGCCCTGGATCGAATCGGGCAGGGCGACCTCGCTGGTGCGGTAGATGCCGGCAATCGATATCAATTCGGGCGCCATGCCGAGTGCAAAGATGCGTGCGTCGGCGTTGCCGCGCGCACCGGCGATGGCCTTGCCGCGCAACGGTGCGTACACATGGATATGGCCGTCGGCAATGACTTCGGCGCCGGGATTGACCATGGCCATGACCACCAGATCACGGCCACGCGCGTAAACCTGCTGGCCCGAACGCAAGGGCTTGTCGATCACCAGGGCGCCGGGCGACGGCGCGGGTGCCGAAGCCGCCACGGGTTCCTGGACAGCGGCGATCTCGGTGGGCTGCACAGCGGGCGCAGCACGCTGGACCGACGCATCGGGTGCATTGGTGAGACCGGCTGCCAGGGCCAGCCGGGTCTGTTCGATGGTGCCACCGCGCACCGCCAACGGCATCAAACGGTATTGGCGCAACAGCGTCTGCAAGGCGCCGAAGTCGGGCAGGGCGTTGGCTTCTGCGACGTTCAGGGGGTGCAGGTCGATGACCAGTGGATCGTTGTCAAAGAAGTCGGGCATGTCGCCGAAGCGCTGGGTCAGCTCCTGCGCCAGGCGGTCCAGGTCGGACGACTTGAGCATGAGCGCCACCAGGGGCAGGTGCGCGCTCTTGATTTCGAATGTGGTGGGCGCGTTTCCTGCGAGGGCAACAGACATGGGCGAAACAGGCTCACAAAAAAGGCGGTCGACGCGGGCGGTGCGCAGCACCGGGGCGGTCGTGAAGCGGCGCAGTTTAACAGCCGGGCTGCGACCGATCGGCAAGCGCGTGTGCCCAGGTGTCAGGGCATGTTTCCGAGGCTTGCTCAACAACCCTGTGCATATCTTTTGAACAAGCCATGACTTATCCACAGGCGTCGTGCGTTTGGGGCAGTTGTCCTTTTTTCGCTTGAGCAGGCCCGGGGTACTCCACACAGCGTTTGAATGACTGCAAGTCCTTGATCGGACAAGAGAAAGGGCGCTTGTCCACAGTGGACAGCGCCCTCTACTACTACTGCTATCTTGAATTAAATGAATCTATAAGAACAAGAAACACGGAAGGCAACAGCTTTGGCAGCCGATCAGACCGGGCCGCCCATGCGGTGGTGGCCGCCACCGTGGTGGTGGTGTTTGCCGTGGCCTTTCATGCCGGCGCGCTGAAAACCCTGCATCTGTTTGGCGTCGAACACTTTCTGTTGCTCGACATCGAGCGCCGCGTAGAAGCTCTTGATCGCGTCATGGCGCTGGGTCATGCGGGCATCGCGTTCGACCTTCATGGACGCCATCTTGTCCAGCCGTTGCGGCGTGGTCAGCTTGGACCAGTCTTCGCGCGGGCCCTGGCGCGCCGGGCGGGCTTCCGGTGCGGTGCGCGCCACAAAGGCGTTCCAGGCGGGCTCCTGCTTGGCGGTGATCTTCAGTTCGGCCTTGAGGGCCGCCTGTCGCTCGGCCATGCGTTGCTGCATCCTGACCATGCGCTCGGCGCGTCTGGCGTCGCGCTGGCCTTCTTTGGCGCCTTCCTGGGCCTGTTGGGTGGTGGCCGGTGCTGCGGGAGCTGCCGTGGTGTTCTGGGCAATGGCGGTGGCCGAGAGGCCGGCAAAAGCCGCTGCCAGGGCGGCAGCCATCAGGGCACGCTTGGGAATCGATGTCATGTTCACTCCTTGTGACCGTTGAGGAAGAGTCACCACAGCTTGGGTCGGTGGGCTGTGGAATGGCTTCAGTGTGGTCGGAGGGTGTTTCTGCGCGGTGCGGACGATGTGGCGGGCTTGTAAAGTTTTGTGCCGCTTTTCTGGTTGCCTTCGAGGGGTTCCGACGGATGCGCCAGGTCGTCCAGGATGGGACAGTCGGGCCTCCCGTCGCCCGGGCACACGTTCATGAGACCTGCCAGCGTGCGCTGCATGGCTTGCAAGGCCTCGATGCGCTGGGCGAGTTCGTCCAGGTGCTTCTGCGTGATGCGCTTGACGCTGGCGCTGCTGCGTTTGCGGTTGTGCCAGAGGCTCACCAGCTCTGCGATGGCGTCCAGGCCAAAGCCCATGTCGCGCGATCGGCGGATGAAGCGCAGCGAATGCACGTCGGCCAGGCTGTACTGGCGGTAGTTGCTGTCGGTGCGCACCACATCACCCAGCAGGCCCAGGGCTTCGTAGTGGCGCAGCATCTTGGGCGAGATGCCACTGAGTTCGGCGGCTTTGCCGATGTTGACGGGCCAGCGTGTGAGCCGGTCGATGTCGACGTCCGTCATGGTGTTCAGGCCGCCACCTGGTAACCCTCTTCGCGAATGGCTTCTGCCACGGTGTCGCGGGGCTGGGTGGTGTTGACCTCCACACGGTTGTTGGCCCGGTCGATGGTGACCTGCGCCTGAGGATCGACCAGCTTGATGGCGGTGGTCACGGCTTTTTCGCAGTGGCCGCAGGTCATGCCTTGCACGGTGAAGACTTCGTTCATGGTGTTTCCTTGAAAGGATTGTGAAAAATCCATTGTCATCCTTGACACCGTGTGAAGGTCAAGCGAAGCGTGGTGCTTGACCTTCCCATGGTGGTAAAGCCTATGCTGCGTTCATGAACACGATCACCTCATCCGTTGCCTCCGCCCAGATCGACCTGGGCATTGGGGGCATGACCTGCGCTTCCTGCGTTTTGCGCGTGGAGAAGGCTTTGAAGAAACAACCCGGCGTGTCCGAGGCCACGGTGAACCTGGCCACCGAATCGGCACGGGTGCTCTTGGCGGACGGTGAAACGCCGGAATCGCTGGCGCGCATCAAACGCGCGGTGCGTGACGCGGGCTACGAACCGCGTTCCATGGAAGCCATGGACGCAGCCGCTGAAAAACGCTGGATGGGCATTTCGGTCGACTTCCTGCCGGTGTTGATCGGCATCGTGCTGTCGGCCCCGCTGGTGCTGCCCATGGTGGGTGACCTGTTCGGCCAACACTGGATGTTGTCGGCATGGATGCAGTTCGTGCTGGCCACGCCGGTGCAGTTTGTGTTGGGTGCGCGCTTCTACCGCGCGGGTTGGCACGCGCTCAAGGCGCGCACCGGCAACATGGAACTGCTGGTGTCGATCGGCACCACCGCAGCCTGGGCGCTGTCCACCTGGTTGTGGTGGCGTTCGGAGCCCGGCGAGATGCTGCACCTGTACTTCGAGGCGTCGGCGGTGGTGATCACGCTGGTGCTGCTGGGCAAGTGGCTGGAAGCGCGCGCCAAGCGCCAGACCACCAGCGCCATCCGTGCCCTGCAGTCCTTGCGTCCTGAACGCGCCCACCTGCTGCCCGACGGCATTCGCCGCACGGAGATCACCGATGTGTCGGTGGACGAACTGCTGCCGGGTGATGTGGTGCGGGTGTTGCCGGGCGAGCGATTTGCAGCCGACGGCACGGTGGTGCAGGGCAGCACGCAGGCAGATGAATCCATGCTCACCGGGGAGGCCATGCCGGTGCCCAAGGACGTGGGCGATGGCGTCACGGGCGGTTCGCTCAATGGCGAAGGTGCCGTCGAAGTGAAGGTGCGCGCCATCGGAGCGCAGAGCGTGCTCGCGCAGATCATTGCGCTGGTGCAGGACGCGCAGGCCGGCAAGGCGCCGGTGCAGCGTCTGGTGGACCAGGTGGCCGCGGTGTTCGTGCCGGTGGTGCTCGTCATTGCACTGGTCACGATGCTGGGTTGGCTGTGGACCGGTGCACCCATGGAGGAGGCGCTGATCCACGCGGTGGCGGTGCTGGTGATCGCCTGCCCGTGTGCCCTGGGTCTGGCCACGCCGGCAGCGATCATGGCGGGAACCGGCGTGGCGGCGAAACATGGCATCCTGATCAAGGACGCGCAGGCGCTGGAGATCGCGCACAAGGTCGACACCGTGGCCTTTGACAAGACGGGCACGTTGACCGAGGGTCATCCGCGTTTGCTGGTGATCGAGGCGGCGGCGGGTGTGGACGAACTGGCGGTGCTGCAGGCCGCAGCGGCGCTGCAGGCGCAGAGCGCCCATCCGCTGGCGCGGGCCGTGGTGGAAGCCGCCGCTGCCCGCGCTCTGACCGTGCAAGCGGATGCGGCCAGCGATGTGCAGGCGGTGTCGGGTCGCGGCAGCCAGGGCATGGTGCAGGGCAGTCGGTTGGCGCTGGGCAGCTTGCGCTGGATGGAAGAGCTCAAGGTGGATTTGGGTCTTCTTGCTGCGCGTGCACAGGACCTGCAGCAACAGGGATCGACGGTGTCGGCGCTGGTCAGTCA
The DNA here is from genome assembly GCF_001713375.1 of Hydrogenophaga sp. RAC07. Taxonomy (NCBI): domain Bacteria; kingdom Pseudomonadati; phylum Pseudomonadota; class Betaproteobacteria; order Burkholderiales; family Comamonadaceae; genus Hydrogenophaga; species Hydrogenophaga sp. RAC07. The sequence goes on along the minus strand of NZ_CP016449.1, from coordinate 4,296,855 downwards.
AACCGCCGGCAGCACGGTGTGGTCACCGTTGGCCTTGCTGGCGTTCGGTGACGAGCCCAAGGCTGGCGCAGCCGCTGCCATTGCAGAGTTGCGCGCCGCCGGCATGCGGCTGTTCATGGTGTCGGGCGACAACCAGGGTGCGGCGATGGCCATGGCCGCGCGACTGGGTCTGCGGGCCGACGATGGCGAAGTGATTGCAGAAGTGTTGCCGGGCGACAAGGCGGCGGTGGTCAAGCGATTGAAAGAAGGGGGCCACGTCGTCTCCATGATCGGTGACGGCGTGAACGACGCGCCCGCATTGGCCGCTGCCGACGTCGGCATGGCCATGAGCCACAGCCAGGGCGGCAGCTCGGACGTGGCCATGCACGCCGCCGGCATCACGCTGATGCGGGGCGACCCGTTGATGGTGGCGGCGGCACTCGACATTTCGCGTCGCACGGTGAGCAAGATCCGGCAGAACCTGTTCTGGGCCTTTGCGTACAACGTGGCCGGCATTCCATTGGCTGCTCTCGGCTTCCTGAGCCCGGTGGTGGCGGGTGCGGCCATGGCGCTGAGCTCGGTGAGCGTGGTGAGCAACGCCTTGCTGCTCAAACGCTGGAAACCGCCGCAACGCTGAGCGGGGCTGTGCCGCTTGTTGATGCAGGTCAATGCGTTTTGTGTGCCCTTGAGCGAAGCTTGCGCGACCCGAACGAGGCCCGAGGAGACACCCCATGCACCACTCTGCCCTGCGCGTGATCCGCGACGAACACGCCAGCCTGGCGGCCATGCTGAAGTCGATGCTGCAGATGATCCAGCGTGGGCCGGACGCCGACGGAAAACACGCGCCCGAACAGTACTTCGACGTGCTGCGCGCCATGCTGTTCTACATCGACGAGTTCCCCGAGAAGCTGCACCACCCCAAGGAATCCGATCTGTTGTTCCCGCGCATTGCGCGCGTGGCACCGCACGTGATGGCCACCATCGAGCGGCTGGAGAGCGACCACATGAGCGGCGAGGTGCGCGTGCGCGAACTCATGCACCTGCTGATGGCTTGGGAGTACCTGGGCGAAACGCGCCGCGCGGCCTTTGAGGCGGATGCAACGCGTTATGTGCAGTTCTACCTGGAGCACATGCGGTTGGAAGAAACCGTGTTGTTGCCCGAGGCCGAGAAAAGCCTGACGGACGCCGACTGGCACGCACTCAATGTGGCCTTTGCCACGCACCGCGATCCGCTCAACGAAAAAGGTGCTCGCGATCCGCAGTTCGACCGGCTCTTCACGCGGATCGTGATGCGTGCGCCGGCGCCTGTGGGACTCGGGGAGTCTTGAGCGCGACGAGCAGTTCGTCGAACACAGCCAGCAGCCGCGCCACGTCGTCCGAGGTGGTGGCGGGTGAGATCAGCATCATGCTGTGGAAGGGTGTGAGCAACACGCCGCGGTTGAGCATGAAGAGGTGCGTGAGCGCTTCGAGTTCGCCCTGTGCGTGATCGCGCACGTCCTGCACGCTGCGTGGGGTGTGCGGCATGAACTGCAGCTCCATGCGTGCGCCCAGCCGGGTGACGGTCCATGGCTGCTCTGCGGCTGCGATGCGGCCTCGCAAGCCCTGCTCCAACACCGTGGCCAGATCGATCATGTGCGCGTAGTTCGCCGCGGTGTGCAGGTGCTCCAGCGAGGCCTGCAGCGCGGCCAGCGTGAGCGCATTGCCCGCGAGCGTGGTGCCGATGCCGCTGTGGCCTTCAGGCGCGGCGTTTTTGGCCTGCACCATGCGCTCGGCCACGGCGTGCGTGAAGCCGTACACCGCGCAGGGCAGTCCGCCGGCCACGGCCTTGCCGATCACCATGAAGTCCGGCTCCAGCCCATGGTCACGCGCGTAGCCGCCGAGCGCCGTGGAGATGGTGTGGGTCTCGTCGCAGACGAAGAGCGCGCCGTGGGTGCGGCACAACGCGCGGGCTTGTGCCCAGTAGCCGGGCTCGGGCGGCACCAGGCCGAAGTTGGTGAGGGCGGGCTCGGCCAGCAGGCAGGCCACGTCGCCCTGTTTCAAGGCGGCTTCCAGCGCAGCCAGGTCGTTGAACGGCACCACGCGCGTGAAGGCCGCGTGGTTGTGCACCTGACCCAGGACGGAACTGCGCGGCAGCGTGCCGCCCGTGACCGCGTCCATGTCGACCAGCGTGTCGTCCACCGCACCGTGGTAACAGCCGTCGAACACCAGCAGCTGGGGGCGGCCGGTGATGGCGCGCGCCCAGCGCAGCACAAAGCGGTTGGCGTCGCTGGCCGACAGGGCCATCTGCCACATGGGCAGGTCGAAGGTGTCTGAAAGCGCCTCGCCCACGGTGGCCGCGTTGGTGGCGGGCAGCATGCAGGTGAGGCCGCGTGCGGCTTGCGCGGCGATGGCCTGGGCCAGCGGCGCCGGGCTGTGGCCGAACATGGCACCGGTGTCGCCCAGACAGAAGTCGGCGTAATGCACACCGTCGGCGCAGGTGAGCGTGGCGCCCTGCGCCTGCGCCACGAAGAGCGTGGCCGGGCTGGGCCAGTCGCGCATCCAGTGCAATGGCACGCCGAAGAGGTAGTGCTGCTGTGCGGCGCGGGCCAGCGCCATCGACTGCGGATGGCTGTTGATGAAGCGCTCACGCTCGGTGTGCTGCAGGGCGCGCAGGGTGTCGGGGGCAAGGTCGTTCATGGCGTCCAGCTTAAGCCGGGCACGGTGTTCGTTGTCGCCCACGGCGCAGTGGTGGGCTCCGCGCGCACGGAATTGGCACCGACAATGGCCCGGCCATGAACCGCCCGGAACCCACCACCGACCCCACGCCTTACATCCGTCTGGCGCTCGCCTTGTCGCTCGGTGCAGCCGTCTCGCTGGGCATCACGCGCTTTGCCTACGGCCTGCTGCTGCCGCCCATGCGCGACGACCTCGGCTGGAGCTACACGCTGGCCGGCGCGATGAACACCTTCAACGCCGTGGGTTACCTCATCGGTGCGCTCGCCACGCCGTGGCTGATGCGGCGGTTTTCGCCCACCGGGCTGTTGATCGCGGGCTCGCTCGGGGCGTCGCTGTTCATGGCCTTGAGCGGGTTCTTCACGGCCGCCGCGCCCCTGCTCGCGCAGCGTTTGCTGGCCGGTGTGGCGAGTGCGCTGGTGTTCATTGCGGGTGGGCTGCTCGCGGCACGGCTGGGCGCGCGCCAGCCGCAGCGCAGCGGCTTTCTGCTCGGCATCTATTACGGCGGCACGGGGCTGGGCATCGTGATCACGGCGCTGGGCGTGCCGCCGGTGCTGGCCGCTGCCGCGCAGCAGCCGCACGGCTGGGCCTGGGCCTGGTGGGCGCTGGCGCTGGTGTGCCTGCTGGCCACCGCCCTCATGGCCTGGCCAGCGCGTGTGCTGGCGAACCAAGCCGCGCCGACTGCCAGCTCGGCGGCGGGCCCTGCCCGCGTGTTCCGGGTGCGCGACTTTGCGTTTGCGCTCGCGGGCTATGCCGGCTTCGGCGTGGGCTACATCGGCTACATGACCTTCGTGATCGCGCTGCTGCGCGAGCAGGGCAGTTCGTCGGCCGCCATCACCACGTTCTACGCCCTGCTCGGTGTGGCGGTGATTGCTTCCTCGCGCATCTGGGCGGGCTTGCTGGACCGCCACCGCAACGGCCAGGCGCTGGCGCGGTTGAACGCCCTGCTGGGCGTGGCCGCCATCGTGCCGGCGCTCACCAGTTGGCCGCCGCTGGTGATCGCCTCGGGCCTGCTGTTTGGTGGTGTGTTTCTGTCGGTGGTGGCCTCCACCACAGCGCTGGTGCGGCACAACCTGCCGCCCGCCCAGTGGGCCGCGGGCATCAGTGCCTTCACCATCGTGTTCGCGGCCGGGCAGATCGTGGGGCCCACGGTGGTGGGCTTCATCGCCGACGGATCCAGTGGTGCGCAGGGCTTGCGCGAAGGCCTGGTGTTTTCAGCCGTGGCGTTGTGGATCGGTGCGGTGTTGGCGTTGCGCCAGCGCGCGCTGTGAAGGGCTGGGCTGAGGCGCCGGCGGCCTTGCCGCGCGGGGCGCTGCGGTGGACGCCGTTCGCCCGGCCGAATTGGACTCACGACCCCGCCCCCCCGGGGGTATCTTCTGGCTCCAATTCGCCCCACCCCACCGAGGACCAAGCATGGCCATGGGTCAGTTCGCTTACGCCAACAACAGCAACCGTTTCATGGGCTGCGCGCCGCTGGCCAACCAGCCGTTCGCGGTCGCCGGGGTGCCCTTCGACGGCGTGGTGACCAACCGTCCCGGCGCGCGTTTCGGCCCGCAGGCCATTCGCGCGGCCAGCCTGATGCTGTGCGACGGCATCCATCCGGTGTTCAACGTGTCGCCGCTGGACCACCTGGGCGACGCGCTCGACATGCGTCTGCCCAACGCCTCGCCACTGTCCGAGGTGCGCCGCCACATCGAAGCGCAGGCCGCCGCGCTCATGGCGCAGCACCACTGCGTGTTTCTCGGGGGTGACCATTCGGTGACGCTGTCGCTGCTGCGCACCTTGAAAGCGCGGCACGGCGGCGAGCCGTTGGCGCTCGTCCATTTCGATGCGCATTGCGACACCTGGAGCGACCATTTCGGCGAGCCCTCGGGCCACGGCACCTGGACGTTTGAGGCCTTGCAGGAAGGCCTTGTGAGTGCGGCCCACACGGTGCAGATCGGCATCCGCTCCAGTGGGGAGCGCGCAGCGCGCGAATATGTGGCCGACCAAGGTGGGCAGATCTTCACGGCGCGCGCCTTGCGTGGGCTCGACGGTGCGGGCCTGAAGCCCACCATCGACGCGATCCGCGCACGCATCGGCCAGCGGCCGGTGTACCTCACGCTGGACATCGACTGCCTGGACCCGGCCTTCGCTCCCGGCACCGGCACGCCCGAGCCCGGCGGCATGACGAGTTCGCAGGTGCTGACCCTGCTGGAAGAACTGGCCGACCTGAACTGGGTGGGCATGGACTGCGTGGAGGTCGCTCCGGCCTACGACCACGCCGAGCTCACCAGCAACGCCGCGGCCACCTTCGTGTGGACCTACCTGAGCGGCCAGGTCGCCAAACGCCGGGGAGCCTGAACATGGCCTCGCTGATCGGGTCGGACACCCAGCTCAACCAGAAGAGTTATTACGAAGCGAGCGTGGAACGACTGGCCGCGTGTCCCGCGTTGGCCGAATCGCTGAACGTCGACGTGGTGGTGGTGGGTGCAGGCTTCAGCGGCCTGAGTGCCGCGCTCGAACTCGCGCAGCGCGGGCTCTCCGTGGTGGTGCTGGAGGCCGATCGCATCGGCAGCGGCGCGAGTGGTCGCAACGGCGGCCAGACCATCGTGGGCTATGCCAGCGGCCAGGAGCCGTTTGAAGAACAGCTGGGCGCGCTCGATGCCCAGCGCGCGTGGGACATGTCGCTGGAGGCCATCGACCTGATCGATGCGCGCATCGCGCAGCACGGCATCGATTGCGACCGGGTCAACGGCTACGTGTACGTGGCCGACTCGGCGCGCAAGCGCCACGCCCTGCAGGAGGAAATGGAAGGCCTGCAGCGGCGCGGCATCGACGTGGACTGGGCCGAAGGGGCCGACCTGCCGCGCCTGATCAACAGCCCGAGGTATGTGGCCGCGGCGCGCGAGCAGCGTTCGGGCCATCTGCACCCGCTGAAGTACGCCTTGGGTCTGGCGCGTGCCGCACAGGCCGCCGGCGTGCGCATCTTCGAACACTCGGCGGTGACCGGCCTGCAACGCGGCGCCACGCTGGTGGCCCGCACCGCGCAGGGCCAGGTGACGGCGCGTTTCGCCGTGCTCGCGGGCAACTGCATGCTGCCCGAATACGGCCCTTTGGTCGCGCCCGACATCGCGCCGCGCATCATGCCGGTGGGCACCTACATCGTGGGCACGGCCCCGCTGGACCCCGACCTCTGCGCGCGCCTGATCCCGCGCAACGCGGCGGTGTGCGACAACAACTTCGTGCTCGACTATTTCCGCTTCAGCGCCGACCACCGCATGCTGTTCGGTGGGCGCGTGAGCTACACCACGCGCACCCCTGCGAACCTCTCACGCGTGATGGCGCAGCGCATGGGTGACGTGTTCCCGGCGCTGGCGCAGACACCGATCGAATTCGTGTGGGGCGGGTTCGTGGACATCAGCATGAACCGCGCGCCCGATTTCGGGCGGCTGGGTGACAACGTCTACTACCTGCAGGGCTTCAGTGGCCACGGCGTGGCGCTCACCGGGCTGGCGGGGCAGCTGGTGGCCGAAGCGGTGGCCGGGCAGGCCGGGCGCTTCGATGTGTTCGCGCGGCTGCAGCACCACCGGTTTCCCGGTGGGCCGCTGCTGCGAACGCCCAGCCTGGCGCTGGGCATGCTCTGGCACCGCTTGCGCGATGCGCTCTGAGCCGGGTTCAGCGCTGCTGGTCTTGCTCGCGCGGCTCGCCGCGTTCGTTCACGGTGATGCGGTTGCCGGGTGCTGACGCCATCTGCACGCGGTGGTCGATGCCCTTGAAGTTGTAGGTCACGTCCCAGTACGCGGGTTGTGCGCCGCCGGGCACGGCTTCACAGCGCTGCACGTCCTGCGTTGTGGGCTTGCCGTCGCGGCCGAACTGCGCGCCGAAGGCGCCGCCGGCCACCACACCGCCCACGGTGGCGAGGTCCTGGCCCGAACCGTTGCCGACCTGGTGACCCAGGATGCCGCCGAGCAGTGCGCCCACCACGGCGCCGGGAATGTTGGCGCCGCTGCGCTCGGCCGGCACCTGCGTGCTCTCGACCCAGCAGCGTTGGCCCGAGGTGGCCAGCACGGCGCGTGAGGACGTGATGTCGGCTTCATACAGACGCTCACCGTTGCGGCGACGGGCATCAAAGGCCTGCATGGGTGCGGGCGCATAGCGGTTGTCTGCCACGCGGGCGTTGCGTGCCAGCACGCGCACCGAGGTGATCTCGCCGCTCAGACCCATCGAGACGAGCGACGGGTATTGCCCCGGACGCAGCACCATGCACTCGCCCTTGTAGCGGTTCTTTTCACAGACCTCCCAGCGCTCGCCCGAGACCACAGCCGACGAAGCGCGCTCGTTGAAGCCGGTGCGGCGCAGGTTCGGGATCTGACCGGTGGCGGTGTAGGAGCGGCCCTGGAAACGCTCGTCGTCAAAGAACGTGATGTTCATGGCGGCCGGTGCGGCGCCCGGCAGCGTTGCGTAACGGTTGTCGGCCACCCGCTCGTTGGCGGCGATCATGCGCGCCGAGGAGATGCCGTCCTCCAGGCCGATGTCGTACAGGGCGGGGTAGCGTCCCGGACGCAGCACGGTGCAGCGACCGCTGAAGTTGTCGCCTTCACACACCTCCCAGCGGTTCCCCACCACCACCACCGAAGAGGCGCGGTCGTCGAAGTTGAGGCGCTTCAGACTGGAGGTCTGGCTGGTCATGCGCACCGACTGACCGGTGAAGCCGTCGTTCGCGTAAAGGGTGGCTTGGGCCATGGCCTGGGCACTGAAGGCCACGGCGGTGGTGGTGAGCAAAAGGCCAAAAATCTGTTTCATGTCAACGTCTCCTGTGGGGGTGGAGGCGAGATTGGGGGCTGGCCTGAACGTGGTCTGTGCGTTGCCGCACGCCGCTGTGTCGCAAAACCCAGCGTTTGCAGGGTCTTTACCCGGCGGATACGGGAAGCGTGATTTGCGGCACTGCGCTCAGGCCTTCAGCGCCTGCCCCACCAGGCCGGCCAGCGCCGGTCCGCACCGTTCAATGTCGGCCAGCGGCGCGTAGCCGTATCCGATCACCAGGCCCTTGAGATCCTTGCGCTGCAGGCAGTAGACCGAGAGCGGGCGCACCGTCATGCCTTGCAGGCCGATGCGCTGGGCCAGGGCCTGGTCGTCGATGTCGCCGGGCAGGCGCAGGCACAGGTGCAGGCCTTGTTCGGCGCCGCTGATGAAGGGGCCGCCGGGCGTGAGCACCGGTTTGAGCGCTTCGAGCAGGCACTGGCGGCGCTCGGCGTAGTTCTGCCGGGCGCGGCGCAGGGCGCTCGCGAAATGGCCCATCTCGATGAACTCCGCGAGCGCGGCCTGCACCGGCATCTGGCCCGGGCGGTTGAGGTCGTAGTGGGCCTGCTTGAACGCGGCCACCAGGGGTTTGGGCACCACCAGATAGCCCAGCTTCAGTCCGGGGTAGAGCACCTTGGAGAAGGTGCCCATGTAGAGCACACGGCCGTCGGTGTCCAGGCCTTCGAGGCTGGAGATGGGCGGGCCGCTGAAGCGGTATTCGCTGTCGTAGTCGTCTTCGAGCACCCAGGCGTCGTGCGCCCGCGCCGTGGCCAGCAGCTGGTGGCGCCGCGGCAGCGTCATCACCGCGCCGGTGGGGTACTGGTGCGAGGGCGTCACGTAGATGAGGCGTGGCGGGTGGGAGCTGTCGCCGGCGCTCGGGCTGATGCCCTGCTCGTCCACCGGCACCGGGTGGATGGCCAGGCCGGTGGCCATGAAGGCTTTGACCGCACCCCAGTAGGCGGGGTCTTCCACCCAGACCGTGTCGCCGTGGTCGGCCAGCAGGCGCGCGCAGAGTTCGAGCGACTGCTGCGTGCCGCTGGTGATGACCACCTGGTCGGCCTCCAGGTGCACGCTGCGGAACACGCGCAGGTAGTCGGCCACGGCGCGGCGCAGCGGCGCGTAGCCGCCCGAGGTGTTGTAGTCCAGCATGTCCGGGTAGGTCATGCGCCAGTGTTTGTTTTGCAGCCGCTGCCACAGCGCCACGGGAAAGGCGCTGAAGTCGACCATGCCGGGCGTGAAGGGCTGCACTTCCAGTTCGGTGGCGCAAAAGGTGGTGGACAGCGCAATGCCGCGGGTGGACAGGCGCCCGGCCTGCAGCGTGGCGGGCTGGCCCCCGCTGCGGGCGCCCCGCCCGGGGGCGGCGCGCGGCACGTTGTCGTTCACATAGGTGCCGCTGCCCACGCGGCTGGCCAGGTACCCCTCCACGCTGAGCTGGTTGATCGCGGCCACCACGGTGTTGCGCGAGAGCGAAAGGTCTTCGGCCAGGTCGCGGCTGGACGGCAGGCGCTCGCCGGCGCCGAGCTTGCCGTCGAGCATGGCGCGGCGCAGCGCTTCGTAGAGCTGGCGGTGCAGCGGCAGCGCGTCCTGGGTGCCCAGGCGGTTCATTTCAGCGAGCAGGAATTCGGACAGCATTGAAAAGGGTTCCCTGAACGTTTCCGGAGCGACGTGCCCCCTCCAGACACACCGCGGAACTGGCTCTGCCAAGCCGCAGGTGTGGTCCCCCCTCCGGGGGGAAGCCGCAAAGCGGCGCAGGGGGGGGCTTTCAATTGGCACCAAGGGGTGGGCTCAACTGGCTCTGATTGTGATCCACTTCGGTGACCACAATGGGCCCCATTGCCTTGGAGTGAACATGAACAAGCCGCCGTGCATGGTCTGGCTGCCCGCCGATCACCGCCTGATGGGTGACCACGGTCACCAGATGCCCTTCCTGCTGCTGGGTGACAAATACGCCCGCGCGGTCAAGGTAGGGGCACAGGCCCAGCCTGTGATGTTTCCGCTGGCCGACACCGACCAGATCAGCGACCTGCTCGCGCTGGTGGACGGGGTGATGCTGACCGGCTCGCCCTCCAACGTGCACCCCTCCCATTTCGCCGAAGACGTGGCCGACCCCACCCTGCCGCTGGACGCCGACCGCGACCTGCTCACGCTGGCGCTGGTGAAGGCCTGCGTGCGCGAGGGCGTGCCGCTGCTGGGCATCTGCCGCGGTTTCCAGGAGATCAACGTGGCCCTGGGCGGCACGCTGCACCAGCGCGTGCAGGAGGTGCCCGGCCTCATGGACCACCGCGAGCCCAAAAGTGCGCCGCCCGACGAGCAGTACGCACCGCGCCACGGTGTGCGTTTTGCGCCCGGCAGCGTGTTCGAACAATGGGCCGGGGGCCCCGAGACGCAGGTGAATTCGCTGCACGGCCAGGGCATCAACCGCCTGGCCGACGGCCTGGAAGCGCTGGCCCACGCACCCGATGGGGTGGTGGAAGCCTTTGGCGTGCGCGGTGCGCGCACCTTTGCCTACGCCGTGCAGTTCCACCCCGAATGGCGTTGCTGGGAAACGCCGTTCTACGCCGCCATCTTCGAGGCCTTTGGTCGCGCCTGCCGTTCGCGCAGCAGCCTGCGCCTGCAGGCCGCCGACCTGAACCGCAGCGCGGCCAGTTCCAGCGCCTGACCCTGGATGCCCCTGGAAATTCCCATTGACCACAACGGAGACGGCACATGACAGCCACCGACAAAAAAATGACCTTCAACGATCTGGAACTCTGGCTCAACCAGAACCGCGTGACCGAGGTCGAATGCCTGGTGCCCGACCTGACCGGTGTGGCCCGCGGCAAGATCCTGCCGCGCGAGAAGTTCACCGAAGACCGCGGCATGCGCCTGCCGCAGGCCATCGTGGCGATGGGGGTGACGGGCGAGTTTCCGGCCAGCGGCCCGTACTACGACGTGATCGAGCCGACCGACCGCGACATGCAGTTGCGCCCGGACCCGACCACCGCCCGCATCGTGCCCTGGGCCACCGACCCCACTGCGCAGGTGATCCACGACTGCTTTGACCACGACGGCAAGCTCGTGCCCTTTGCGCCGCGCAGCGTGTTGCGCCATGTGTGCGAGCTGTTTGATGCCGAGGGCCTGGACCCGGTGGTCGCGCCCGAGCTGGAGTTTTATCTGACCGCGCGCAACACCGACCCGAACACCCTGCTCAAGCCCCCGATCGGGCGCAGCGGCCGCGCCGAGACGTCGCGCCAGTCTTACAGCATCGACGCGGTCAACGAGTTCGACCCGCTGTTCGAAGAGATCTACGACTACTGCGACAAGATGAAGCTCAACGTGGACACGCTGATCCACGAGGCGGGTGCGGGCCAGATGGAGATCAACTTCTTCCACGCCCATCCGCTGGGCCTGGCCGACGAGGTGTTCTTCTTCAAGCGCACGGTGCGCGAATCGGCGTTGCGCCACGACATGTACGCCACCTTCATGGCCAAGCCGATCGCGGGTGAGCCGGGCTCTGCCATGCACGTGCACCAGAGCATCCTGGACAAGAAGACCGGCAAGAACATCTTCAGCAACGCCGACGGCACGCCGTCCGAATCGTTCTACCACTACATCGGCGGCCTGCAGCGCTACATCCCGGCGGCCATGGTGCTGGTGGCGCCGTACGTGAACAGCTACCGCCGCCTCTCGCGCCACACCGCAGCACCCATCAACATCGAATGGGGCCACGACAACCGCACGGTGGGCATCCGCTCGCCGATCTCCAGCCCCGAAGCGCGCCGCGTGGAAAACCGCGTGATCGGCGCCGACGCCAACCCGTACGTGGCCATGGCCATGACGCTGGCCTGTGGCTACCTGGGCCTGAAGAACAAGATCAAGCCCAAGCCCGAGATGAAGGGCGACGCCTACCTCTCGCCCTACTCGCTGCCGCGCAGCCTGGGTGAGGCGCTCGACTGGCTGCGCCGCGAGACCGACCTGCACGATGTGCTGGGCAAGGAATTCATCACCATCTACACCGAGATCAAGGAGCTGGAGTTCGACGAGTTCATGAAGGTGATCTCGCCGTGGGAACGCGAGCATCTGTTGCTTCACGTCTGATCAGCCAAGCCAGGACCGACCATGAACACCTCGACCCTCATCGCCCCGCCCGCGCAGGTGCGCCGCGCCGAACAGCACGACACAAAAGCCATCCAGGCCGCCGACAGCGCGCATTTCATCCACCCGTTCACCGACCACGGGGATCTCGCCACGCGCGGCTCGCGCGTGATCACGCGCGCCGACAACATCTACGTGTGGGACTCCGAAGGCCACAAGATCCTCGACGGCATGAGCGGCCTGTGGTGCGTGAACGCCGGTTACGGCCGCAAGGAACTGGCCGACGCCGCCTACCAGCAGATGATGACGCTGCCCTTCTACAACAGCTTCTTCCAGACCACCAACGTGCCGGCCGTGCAGCTGGCCACCAAGCTGGCGGCGCTGGCGCCCGAGGTGGGTGGGCGCAAGTTCGAGCACGTGTTCTTCAGCAGCAGCGGCAGCGAGAGCAACGACACCAACGTGCGCATGGTGCGCCGCTACTGGGACCTGCTGGGTCAGCCCGAGCGCAAGGTGATCATCGGTCGCCTGAACGGTTACCACGGCAGCACCATGGCGGGGGCATCGCTGGGCGGCATGAGCGGCATGCACGCGCAGGGTGACCTGCCGATTCCCAACATCACGCACATCGGCCAGCCCTACTTCTTCGAGAATGCGCTGCCCGGCGAGAGCCAGGACGCGTTCGGCATCCGCGCCGCCGGCTGGCTGGAAGCCAGGATCCTGGAGCTGGGTGCGGACAAGGTGGCGGCCTTCATCGCCGAGCCGGTGCAGGGCGCCGGCGGCGTGATCATCCCGCCCGCCACCTACTGGCCGGAGATCCAGCGCATCGTCGACAAACACGGCATCCTGCTGATTGCCGACGAGGTGATCTGCGCCTTCGGCCGCCTGGGCCACTGGTTCGCCTACGAGAAGTTCGGGATCCGGCCCGATCTGGTGACGTTCGCCAAGGGCGTGACCAGCGGCTACATCCCGCTGGGTGGCGTGATGGTGGGCGACCGTGTGGCGAAGGTGCTGATCGAGCAGGGCGGCGAGTTCAACCACGGCTACACCTACAGCGGCCACCCGGTGGCCTGCGCCGTGGCGCTGGCCAACATCGAGCTGATGGAGCGCGAGAACCTGGTGGGCCGGGTGCGCGACGACACCGGGCCCTACCTCGCCGAGCGTTTTGCCGAGCTCAACCAGCACCCGCTGGTGGGCGTGGCCGAGACCTGCGGCTTTGTGGCCGGGCTGGTGCTGGTGAAAGACAAGGCCACCGGCGCCACTTTCGACCCGGAACTGGGTGTGGGCATGATGTGCCGCGCCCACTGCTTCAAGAACGGCCTGATCATGCGCGCCGTGGGCGACCGCATGATCATCGCGCCGCCGCTGGTGATGACGCGGGCCCAGATCGACGAGATGATGGTACTGATCCACACCTGCCTGGATGCGACATTGACCCAGCTGCGGGCCGCCGGCCAGCACGCGTGAATAGAATGCCCCCTGCGGTACCTCGGAGCGCACCGATGAGGTGCGCTTCAGGCGGCGGCGGGTCTGGAACTTGCTAGATGGTTTGCCAGTCTTTTTCCACGCCTTTTGGTTCGATTTGCCATTGATCAACCCCTCTCAGGAGCGAGCACCACCATGAAAAAACACGTTTTGGTTATTGCAATGTCGGCCGTCTTGCTGGCGTCTTGCGGCAAGAAGGAAGAGCCCGTGGCGGCACCTGCCGCCCCTGCGCCGGTGGCCGCCGCGCCGGCCGCCCCGCCCGTGCCCGCTGGCCCGGTGCTTGACGACGAGAAGGTCCTCAACATCTACAACTGGCCCGACTACATTCCCGAAGGCATGATCGCCAACTTCGAGAAGGAAACGGGCATCAAGGTCAACTACGACACCTTCGAGACCAACGAAGCCCTGCACGCCAAGCTGGTGGCGGGCAACACCGGTTACGACATCGTCGTGCCCGGCACCGTGTTCGCCAAAGGCCAGATCGAAGGCGGCCTGCTGCAGCCGCTGAAGAAAGAGCAGATCCCGAACCTGGCCAACATGGATCCGGCGATCATGACCACGCTGACCAAAGCCGACCCCGAGAACAAGCACCTGGTGCCTTGGGCCTGGGGCTTCACCACCGTGGGCATCAACAAGACCAAGGTCGAGAAGGCCCTGGGTGGCATCGCCATGCCCGAGAACGCCTGGGACCTGGTGTTCAAGCCCGAGTACACGAGCAAGCTCAAATCGTGCGGCATCGCCTACCTCGACTCGCCCACCGAGATCATCCCGGTGGCGCTGCACTACATCGGCAAGGACGCATATTCGAACGATCCGGCCGACTACAAGGCGGCCAACGAGATGCTCATGAAGGTGCGCAAGGACGTGCGCCTGTTCAGCTCCACCATGATCGACGACATCGCCGGCGGCAAGGCCTGCGTGGCCATCGGCTGGTCGGGCGACGTGAACATTGCTGCCGGCCGCGCCAAGGAAAACGGTTCCAAGGACGTGATTGAAGCCCTGCTGCCGAGCACCGGCGCGCTGATCTTCTTTGACACCATGGCCGTGACCAAGGACGCCAAGCACCCGAACAACGCGATGGCCTTCATCGACTTCTACCTGCGCCCGGAAAACGCCGCGGCCATGGCCAACGAGATGAGCTACCCCACCGGCAACAAGGCCGCGACCGACAAGATCAACCCCGAGATCGCCAGCAACAAGACGATCTTTGTCGAGTCCGACTACTTCGCCAAGATGATCCCGCCGAGCAGCTTCACCAACGAAGCGCGCGAAGCCATGGCCAACGCCTACAACAGCTTCAAGAAAGGCAAGTAAGGCGGCCCGGTTTTCTTCAGACCTGACCCAGGGCTGTTCGTACGCACCGTATGAACAGCCCTTTTTCTTATCTGCACATCAAGACATCAAGACATCAAGGACTGAACATGGATGAGACGGGCACCCAGACGGGTTATCTGGTCACCGAAAAACTGGTCAAGCGCTTCGACGAGGCGGTGGCTGTGGACGAGGTGTCCCTCTCCATCGGCAAGGGCGAGATCTTCGCCCTGCTCGGCAGCTCGGGCTGCGGCAAGTCGACGCTGCTGCGCATGCTCGCCGGCTTCGAGAAACCGACCTCCGGGCGCATTCTGCTCGGCGGCCAGGACGTGGCGGCCATGCCACCCTACGAACGACCGGTCAACATGATGTTCCAGTCGTACGCGCTGTTTCCTCACCTCAACATCTGGGAGAACGTTGCCTTTGGCCTCAAGCGCGAAGGCTTGCCCAAGGCGGAGGTGCAACAGCGCACCGACGAGATGCTGGGCCTGGTGCAACTCACGCCCTACGCGAAACGCAAACCGCACCAGTTGTCCGGCGGCCAGCAGCAGCGTGTGGCACTGGCGCGCAGCCTGGCCAAACGGCCCAAGCTGTTGCTGCTCGACGAGCCCCTGGGCGCGCTCGACAAGAAGCTGCGCGAGCAGACCCAGTTTGAACTGGTCAACATCATCGAGAAGGTGGGCGTGACGGTGGTGATGGTCACGCACGACCAGGAAGAGGCCATGACCATGGCCAGCCGGATTGCCATCATGAGCAAGGGGCGGGTCTTGCAGGTGGGTACGCCCGAAGAGATCTACGAGCACCCGGCCAACCGCTTCGTGGCCGACTTCATCGGCAACGTCAACCTGTTCGAGGGCAAGCTCAGTGTGGACGAGCCCAACCGTTGTGCGGTGAGCACCGCCATCGGCCAGATCGAGGTGGGTCATGGCGTGCCGGGCCACCTGGGCATGGCGGTGGGCCTGGCCGTGCGGCCCGAGAAAATCGAGATCAGCAAGCAGCGCCCCGAGGGCGTGGCAGTGAACCTCTTCACCGGCACGGTCAAGGAGATCGCCTACTTCGGCTCCTACAACACCTACATCGTGCAGGCCGCCGACGGTCTGCGCGTGAAGATCACCGAAGCCAACACGTCGCGCCAGGACCTGTCGGACATCACCTGGGAGGACAACGTGTTCTTCTGGTGGAACGACAAGGCCGGTGTGGTCTTGAGGGATTGACCATGGCCATCAACCTGCCCATGCCCGGCAAGCGCTTCGTCATCGGCGTGCCCTATGTCTGGCTGTTTGTCTTCTTCCTCCTGCCCTTCCTGATCCTGCTGTACATCAGCTTCGTGGACATGGGCGAGAGCATCAACCCGTTCAAGCCGATCTGGGACAGCCAGACCGGCCTGCTCAGCCTGAAGTACGAGAACTACTGGACCATCTTCCGCGACGAAGGCGGTGTGCTGTTCAAGACCATCTACATCGAGGCCTACCTGCGCTCGATCTGGTATGCGCTGTGGACGGCCGTGCTGTGCCTGGTGTTCGGTTACCCCTTCGCCTACTTCATCGCGCGTTCGCCGGCCGGCGTGCGCCCGGCGCTGCTGATGATGGTGATGCTGCCGTTCTGGACGTCTTTCCTGCTGCGCGTCTACGCGTGGAAAGGCATCCTGGCCGACCAGGGCGTGCTCAACCAGCTGCTCATGGCCGTGGGCATCACGAGTGAACCCATCCTCATGCTCTACACCAACGTCTCGATGCTGGTGGGCATGACCTATGTGTACCTGCCCTTCATGGTGCTGCCGCTGTACGCCACGCTGGTGAAGATGGATTTCCGCCTGCTCGAAGCCGCCTACGACCTGGGCACCACGCCGTTCAAGGCCTTCTGGCTGATCACCGTGCCGCTGTCCAAGGCCGGCATCGTGGCCGGCTTCATGCTGGTGTTCATTCCCTCGGTGGGCGAGTTCGTGATTCCCTCGCTCCTGGGCGGGCCGGAGAACATCATGATCGGGCGTGTGGTCTGGGACGAGATGTTCACCAGCAACAACTGGCCGCGCGCCACCGCACTGGCGGTGGTGATGATCGCGCTGATCGTCGTGCCGCTGGCGATCTACTACCACTACACCGGCGAAGCCGCCGAACCCCGCAAGTGAGGCCGTGCATGAAACAAGTTCTTGAAAAACACTTCGGCAAGTTCTGGCTCGCGGCGGTGTATTTGTTCCTTTACCTGCCGCTGTTCTTCATGATCGTGTTCAGCTTCAACAGCACACGCCAGGACGCCAACTTCACCGGTTTCTCGTTGCGCTGGTACGAAGCGCTCACGCGCGACACCAAGATCGTCGAAGGTTTCTGGCTCTCGCTCAAGATCGCGGCGGTCACCGGTGTGCTGTCGGCCGTGCTCGGCACCTTCGCTGCGTTTGTGCTCGTGCGCTACCGGCGCTTCCCGGGCCGCACCGTGTTCAGCGGCATGGTCAACGCGCCGCTGGTGATGCCCGAGGTGGTGATCGGCCTGTCGTTGCTGCTGCTCATGGTGGGCGCGCAGAACGCCTTTGGCTGGCCCGAGCGCGGCATGCTCACCATCATCCTGGGTCACACACTGCTGGGCATGGCCTATGGCATGGTGGTGATCCAGAGTCGCCTGATGGAGATGGACCGCGCCATTGAAGAAGCCGCCATGGACCTGGGCGCCAAACCCCTGCAGGTGTTCTTCCTCGTCACGCTGCCCAACATCTTCCAGGGCATTCTCGCGGCCTTCCTGCTGGCGTTCACGCTGTCGTTCGACGACGTGGTGATTTCCGAATTCCTCTCCGGCCCGGGCGTGAACACGCTGCCGCAGGTGATCTTTGGCTACGCGCGGCGCGGCATCAACCCGACCATCTACGCCGCGGCCACGCTGCTGATCGTGACCGTGACGATCGGCATCGTGGGGTATGCGGTGTGGGTGGCCCGGTCCACGCGCAAGCGCGAGCGGGAGATTGCGGCGGCCACCCGGGCAGAGCTGGTGGCGCTGAGCCCGAACTGAGGGGTGCGAGCGGGGTCACTGGATCGCTGCGGGCGAGGGCAAGTGGATGCTCTGCGGCCCGGGTTTCGGGCGTAGCATGAGGCCACTTGCGGCTTCCCGCACACCCGAGACACCGACCCATGACCACCCCGACCTTTGACGGCCGCGCCTTCATCAACGGCGAGCGCATCGCCGCGCGCGACGGCCAGACTTTTGATTGCATCTCGCCGGTGGACGGCCGCCTGCTGACCGCGGTGGCGCGTTGTGGCGAGGCCGACATCGACGCTGCCGTGGCTGCAGGCCGGGCCGCGTTTGAAGACCGCCGCTGGAGTGGCATGGCGCCGGCGCAGCGCAAGCGCATCATGATCAAGTTCGCCGAGC
This sequence comes from Hydrogenophaga sp. RAC07, assembly GCF_001713375.1. Lineage (NCBI taxonomy): Bacteria > Pseudomonadati > Pseudomonadota > Betaproteobacteria > Burkholderiales > Comamonadaceae > Hydrogenophaga > Hydrogenophaga sp. RAC07. Next base: position 4,279,158 of record NZ_CP016449.1, on the reverse strand, counting down.
AGCTCAGCGCGCACGCCGACGAACTGGCGCTGACCGAAACGCTGGACATGGGCAAGCCCATCAAGTACGCCAAGGGCGTGGACGTGAACAGCGCGGCCAACTGCATCCGCTGGTACGGCGAGGCGGTGGACAAGGTGTACGACGAGATCGCACCCACGGGGCGCAACGCGCTGGCGCTGATCACGCGCGAGCCGGTGGGTGTGGTGGGCGTGATCGTGCCCTGGAACTACCCCATGATCATGGCGGCCTGGAAGATTGCACCGGCGCTGGCCGCCGGCAACTCGGTGGTCTTGAAGCCGAGCGAAAAAAGCCCGCTCACCGCGCTGCGCCTGGCCGAGCTGGCCCTGGCCGCCGGCATCCCGCCCGGCGTGTTCAACGTGGTGCCGGGCTACGGCCCCGAGGCCGGCAGCCCGCTGGCGCTGCACATGGATGTGGACTGCATTGCGTTCACCGGCAGCACGCGCGTGGGCAAACAGATCCACGTGATGGCCGGGCAGAGCAACCTCAAGCGCGCCTGGACCGAGCTGGGTGGCAAGTCGCCCAACATCGTGTTCGCCGATTGCCCCAACCTCGACCGCGCGGTGGAAGCCGCGGTGGGCAGCATCTTTTTCAACCAGGGCGAGAGCTGCAATGCACCCTCGCGCCTGTTCATCGAGGCCTCGATCAAGGACGCGTTCCTGGAGAAGGCCTTGAAGCTGGTGCCCGACTACCAGCCGGGCAACCCGCTGGACAAGGCCACGACCATGGGCGCCATCGTCGACAAGGTGCAGATGGACACGGTGCTGCGTTACATCGAGTCGGGCAAGAACGAAGGCGCCACACTGCTGGCCGGTGGCGAGGCGGCCATGCCGGTGGCCGGTGGCAACTACGTGCTGCCCACCATCTTTGACGGCGTGACGCCGCAGATGACGATCGCGCGCGAGGAGATCTTTGGCCCGGTGTTGTCGGTGCTGAGCTTCACCGACGCGGCCGAGGTGGTGCGCGAGGCCAACAACAGCGTGTATGGCCTGCAGGCCGCCGTGTGGACCAGCGACATCAACAAGGCGCACGGCGTGGCGCGTGCGCTGCGCGCGGGCACGGTGCACGTGAACCAGTACGACGAGGACGACATCACCGTGCCCTTCGGTGGTTTCAAGCAGAGCGGCGTGGGGCGCGACAAGTCGCTGCACGCGTTCGACAAGTACACGGAAACCAAGACGACGTGGATTCGCATCGACAGCCCGGTGTGACGCGAGCCCTCACCCCGACCCTCTCCCAGAGGGAGAGGGGGTAATTGCCAAGGAGACAGCCATGAACGCCATGAACGACATCAAGACCGACAGCACCAACGCCGCCTGGCACCAGCGCCGGCTCGACGCCACACCGCGCGGTGTGGGCGTGATGGGGGACTTCTTCATCGACAAGGCGAAAAACGCCGAGTTCTGGGACATCGAGGGCCGCCGCTTCATCGACTTTGCGGGCGGCATCGCGGTGCTCAACACCGGCCACGTGCACCCCAAGGTGCAGGCGGCCATCGCCGCGCAGCTGCAGCGTTTCACGCACAGCTGCTACCAGGTCGTGCCCTACACCGAGTACGTGGCATTGGCCGAGCGCATCAACGCCATCGTGCCGATCGACGGACCGGTGAAGACCGCGTTTTTCTCCACCGGCGCCGAGGCGATCGAGAACGCGATGAAGATCGCGCGCTACAGCACCGGGCGCACCGGCGTCATTGCGTTTGGCGGTGCGTTCCACGGCCGCAGCATGTTCTCGGTCGCGCTCACCGGCAAGGTGCAGCCCTACAAGGCCGGCTTCGGCCCGTTCCCGCCCGAGATCTACCACGTGCCCTTCCCCTGCCACTGCAGTTCGCTCGACGACACCAAGCACGCGATGGAGCAGCTCTTCAAGTGCGACATCGAGCCCAGCCGCGTGGCGGCCATCGTGTTTGAACCGGTGCAGGGCGAGGGCGGCTTCAACCCCATCCAGCCGGCGGCCGTGAAGTGGCTGCGCGTGCTGTGCGACCAGCACGGCATCCTGCTGGTGGCCGACGAGGTGCAGACCGGCTTTGCGCGCACCGGCAAGATGTTTGCGATGGAGCATTACGGCGTGAGCCCCGACCTCATGACCATGGCCAAGAGCATGGCCGGTGGCACCACGCTCTCGGCCGTGTCGGGCAAGGCCGCCATCATGGACGGCCCGGCCCCGGGCGGCCTGGGCGGCACCTACGCCGGCAACCCGCTGGCCATCGCCGCCTCGCATGCGGTGCTGGACGTGATGGCCGAGGAGCGCCTGCCCGAGCGCGCGCAGAAGCTGGGCGACCAGCTCATCGGCCACCTGATCGCGCAGCGCGCCGTGTACCCCAAGCGCTTGGGCGACGTGCGCGGCCTGGGCGCCATGGTGGCTTGCGAGTTCATCGACGCCAAAGGTGCACCCGACGCCGACACCACGAAGAAGGTACAAACGGCGGCGCTCAAGCGCGGCCTGCTGCTGCTGACCTGCGGTGTCTACGGCAACGTGATCCGTTTCCTGTTCCCGCTCACCATTGAAGACAGCGTGTTCGCCGAGGGGCTGGCCGTGTTTGACGCCGCGCTGGCGGAGGTGCTCGCTTGACGTTGCAGGAGCGCATGGAAGCCCTGCGCGCTCAGGGCATCCACTCGGTGCTCACCACCTTCACCGACCTGCCCGGCGGGCCCAAGGGCAAGCTGGTGCCGCTGGATGGCCTGCCCGGTGCGGTGAGCAGCGGCGCGGGGTTCTCCGGCCCCAGCATCAGCGGCACCGGCCTGCCGCGCATGGGCGCGCGCAGCGAGTACATGGGGCGCGTGGTGCCCGAGAGCCTGCGCCCGCTGCCCTTCATGCCCGGCGTGGCGCACGCGGTGTGCGACGGTTTTGCCGGCGGTGAACCGCTGGACACCTGCTCGCGCCAGGTGCTCAAGCGCCAGGTCGAACACTTGCGCGCGCGCGGCTGGACGTTGTGGGTCGGCATCGAGCCCGAGTTCTTCCTGCTCAAGCGCGATGCGCAGGGCCGCTGGCAGGTGGCCGATGCGCAGGACGGGCTTGCCAAACCCTCGTACGACCTGCAGGCCATCGGCCGCAACTTCGCGTTTCTCGACGCCATGCGCCAGACGCTCACCGGGCTCGGTTTCCAGTTGCAGCAGATCGACCACGAAGACGCGTGCGGCCAGTACGAGATCAACTACCAGCACGACGACGCGTTGGCCGCGGCCGACCGCTACCAGCTCTTCAAGCTCGCCGCGCAGGCCGTGGCGTCGCAACACGGCGCGGTGTTTTCCACCATGCCCAAGCCGCTGGCGCACGCGCCAGGCAGTGGCTTGCACTTTCACCTGAGCCTGACCGATGCCAACGGCAACGCCGTGATGGCCGACCCGGCTGGCGCGCTGGGTCTGAGCACCACTGGCCACCAGTTCGCCGCCGGCCTGCTGCACCACGCCGACGCGCTGGCCGCCTTGTGCGCGCCCACCGCCAACAGCTACAAGCGCCTGGCCGCCAGCCGCAGCGCGTCGGGCACCACCTGGTCACCGGTGTGGAAGGCCATGGGCGACAACAACCGCACGTGCCTCGTGCGCACCGTGGCCGGGCGCATCGAATGGCGCCTGCCCGACCCGTCCTGCAACGTGTACGCCGCCATCGCCGGCACGCTGGCGGCGGGACTCTCCGGCATCGAGCAGGCCCTGCCCGCCGCCACGCCTTGCACGGACGACTTGTACGAGCGGCACGCGCGCGGTGAGGCTTTGCCCGACCGGCTGCCGCGCGACCTGTTCGCGGCATTGCAGGCCCTGGAGCAGGACGCGCCGCTGCGCGTCGCCGTGGGCGACGCCTTCTGCGCCGAATTCCTCACGCTCAAGCACGCCGAATGGGCCAGCTACAGCCAGCAGGTGAGCGACTGGGAGCTGGAGCGCTACGGCAACGCGGCCTGATTGAAGTTACCCCCGCGCCGCCTGCGGCGTCACCCCCTCCAGGGGGCGCACCCTGCGGCCTGGCAGAGCCAGTTCCGCGGGTGCCCTGGCTTTCGGGATAATCCGGCTGCTTGAACACCCCCGCCGCCACTGCCGCCCCCACCGCGTCCGCCAAGACCTGGACCAAGACCGCCGACCGGCCGCTGCGCAGCTGGCGCAAGTCCGCCAGCATCTGGGTGTTCGCGCATTTCGTCGGCGTGCCGGTGCCGTGGCACGCGGTGCGCCAGACCGATGGCGCGGAGCTGCTGGCCTTTGAGCACCAGCGCCTGCTGGCCCTGGCGGCCGCCGGCGAACGCGTGCCCACCGTGCTGGCCTTCGACGGTTTCTCGCTCACCACCAGCGACATCGGCGACACGCTGGACCACGTGTTGCACCGCTCGCCCGAAGCCGCGCGCCTGGCGCTGATGTGCGCCGCCAGCGCCGACCTGGCCGCCTTCCACACACGGGGCCACTGGCACGGCGGCGCCCAGACCCGCAACCTCACCTGGAACGGCGAGCACTTCGCCCGCCTGGATTTCGAAGAGCGCCTGCAACCCGGCATGGCGCTGGCCACGGTGCAGGTGTACGACGCACTGCAGCTGTTGTTGTCGATGGCGCGGTACCTGCAGCCACTTGGCGCGGACGCGGTGCGCGCGGTGCTGCAGGCCTACGCAGACGCCGGCACCGGGGGCCCCGCGCTGCGCGACTTCATCGCCCACCTGCTGCCACGCCTGGGCTGGGTGTCGAAGCTTGCGGCCTGGTCACCGCGGCTGGATGGTTCGCGTGAGCTGATGCGCTTGCGCACGGTGCTGGACGGCATGACGGCGTTTGTGGCGCGGGGGGCAAAGCCGTAACCGTTTGCCCTGTGTCAGGTGGTTACAAACGGATCGGGCGCACGGCCTAGAATCGCCGTTTCAACCGAAGAGCCTCAGATGACCACCGACAAAAAGCCAACCGCCTTCAACCGTGCCCTCAAACCCAGCGCCGAACTGGCCGCTGTGATCGGTGCCACGCCCCAACCCCGCACCGAAGTTGTGAAGCTGATGTGGGAATACATCAAGGCCAACAACCTGCAGAACCCGAAGAACAAGCGCAACATCCTCGCGGACGCCAAGCTCAAGGCCGTGTTCGGCAAGGATGAGGTCACCATGTTCGAAATGACCGGGTTGGTGGGCAAACACCTGAGCTGATGGAAACGTCGGGGGACGAGACCCTCAGGTCTTGTACCCCGCATCCAGCTTCTCCACCTTGCGCAGGAGTGCGGGCCAGGCCACTTGTGAACCCAACCCTGCCGTGGCCACGCGCATCACGTCGGCCATGCCGGCCAGGATGGCGGGGTCGACCTGGGTGAGTTCGGTGCCGCCGGCCAGGGCGTCGATCTGGATGCGGCAGGCGTTCTCCAGCGTGTACATGGCCAGGAAAGCGTCGGGGATGGTCTTGCCCACGGTGAGCAGGCCGTGGTTGCGCAGCACCAGGTGGTTGGCCTTGCCCAGGTCGGCCTGCAGGCGCGCCTTTTCTTCGGATCGCAGGGCCACGCCTTCGTAGGCGTGGTACGCGAGCGAGGCGAGCACAAAGGTGCTTTGCTGGCTGATGGGCAGGATGCCGGCTTTCTGCGCACTCACCGCCACGCCGGCGCGCGAGTGCGTGTGCATCACACAACCGGCTTCGGGCCGCGCTTCGTGCACGGCGCTGTGGATCACGAAGCCCGCCGGGTTCACCGGGAAGGGCGAGTCCAGCAGCTTGTTGCAGGCCATGTCGACCTTGACCAGGCTGCTCGCCGTGATCTCGTCGAACATCAGGCCGTAGGGGTTGATCAGGAAGTGGTGTTCACCACCAGTCACCGAGTCGGGCAGCTTGGCGCTGATGTGGGTGAAGACCAGATCGCTCCAGCCGTAAGTGGCGACCAGCCGGTAGCAGGCGGCGAGATCGCAACGCAGCGCCCATTCTTCGGCGCTGACCACTTCTTTGAGGGACGGGATGTGCATGGTGTGTCTCCTGGCGCGCCTCTGACCGGGCGCGAGCCATGCACTGTATGCCGCTCAGGCGAACTTGTCGTGTCCCAGCGAGGACAAGTTCACCGGCGTGCTCACTTCTTCATCGAGCAGGTGTTGAAGCCCAGCATGGCGTAAGGCGGGCACCAGCCCACCAGGCCGGTGAGCAGGGGCACCACGCCGAGATAGCCCCACCAGCCCACGGTGCCGGTGGCGGCCGCGGCGATCAAGGCCAGGCCGATGGTGATGCGAAGGATGCGGTCGATGCCGCCGACGTTTTGGGTCATGGTGTGTCTCCGGTGAAGCGACGTGCAAGCCCGGCCTGGAGCAGCCGGCCCTTGATTGGGCGCTTGCTGGAGCCGGTGCGCCTTGACCTGCGTCAATGCGTCGCGAGGGGATGCACGCCGGGTTGGGTGGCGTGCTCCAGACGGGTCAGCCAGGCCATGGCCTGTTCGCGGCTCTCGCCGCACATCTCGGGCCCGGGCGCGAGCGAGCTGCACACCGCCGGGCGCTCGGGCAGGCCGAACAGGCGGCAGCGCAACTCGGCGTCCAGTTGCGGGCAAGCCACGCCGGCCGGTTTGCCCAGCGGCAACCCGGGCAAGGGGCTGCTGATGGACGGCGCGGTGCAGCAGGCGGCGCAGCCGGGGCGGCAGGCCAGTGCGGATGAATCCATGGGGATGGTGCCTGCCTCAGGCCTGCAGGCGCTGGCCAGCCCACAGGACCTGGTCGACCACGCCCTGCACGGCGTTGCGCGCGGGCTCGGCCAGCAGCTGGCCGCCGGCGTCGAAGGCGTCACCGGCCTTGGACAGCGCAAATTGCTTCGGGGCCACCCAGCACTGCAAATTCAATAGCAACGGGGTAAGGTGGGACAGGCTTCTCAGGCCACCCAGGGCGCCGGGTGAGGCGCTCAGAAGACCCACCACCTTGCCGGCGAACGGCTTGGTGCCGCTGGACCAAAGTGGGTCGCCCTTGATGGGGCTGGAGACCCAATCGATGGTGTTTTTGAGCAGGCCGGTGTAGCTGCCGTTGTACTCGGGCGAGGCGATGATCCAGGCCGGGTGGGCGTGGAAGAGCTCCTTGAGCTTGACGGCGGCGGCGGGCGTGCCGCGCGCTTCAAGGTCGGCGTTGTAGAGCGGCAGGTCGAAGTCGGCCAGCTCGATGTGGGTCACCTGGGCGCCGGCGGTGGCGGCGTGCGCGGCGGCGACGGTGGCCAGTTGTCGGTTGAAGGATTGGGCGCGGGTGCTGCCGGCGAAAACGAGGAGGGGTAGGGGTGTGCTCATGCCGCCATTGTCGCGGCCTTCGTTCAGAACGAGCTGTCAAAGAAATCGGGTGGTGGTGGCGGAGGTGGCGATGCCGGCGCTGCGACCGGTGCCGGGGCGGGTGGGCAGCGCCGGCTGGCCAGGCCCCAGGCCATCTGAAAGCGCTCCATGACCAGGTCGCGGCTGAAGGTGACGGTGGTCTGGCGGAAGTTGTAGCCCACGCCCACGTCCAGCCCGATGCGGCGGCCTTCGCCGGGGAAGAAGCTCACACCCGCGGCCAGCACCGGCCGGTTGCGGCGATCGGACGACAGGATCTTGAAGGTGACGCCGGTGTCGCCGCCGAAGTTGTGGGAGATGCCGAACATGAAGCCGGCGGCCTGCGTGTTGAAACAGGCCAGCGCGGTGGAGCTGGCCACCAGCCAGTGGAATTGCATGGGAGTTCCTTGCTGTTGTTCGCCCGGACATGGGCTGGTACTCAGCTTAGGAACCGGCGCGCGCTGTCACCATCCGCGCGGCGCGTTAGGGCGTGCGGGCTTCGGCGCGTGGCCCGATGGCGTGGTGGGGCAGAAAACGCCCAACGGTGGGACAATCGCGGGTTGCCCGGGGCGCCGGGCCAGCAGCACCCCGGAAGCGAAAACCAACATGTTGTACCCCCAGGAATTTGATGTCATCGTCGTCGGCGGCGGCCACGCCGGCACCGAAGCCGCGCTGGCGGCCGCCCGCATGGGCAGCAAGACGCTGCTGCTGACCCACAACATCGAGACGTTGGGCCAGATGAGCTGCAACCCCAGCATCGGCGGCATCGGCAAGGGCCACCTGGTGAAAGAGGTGGACGCCATGGGCGGCGCGATGGCGCTGGCCACCGACGAAGGCGGCATCCAGTTCCGCATCCTGAACAGCTCCAAGGGCCCGGCCGTGCGCGCCACCCGCGCCCAGGCCGACCGCGTGCTCTACAAGGCCGCGATCCGCCGCATGATGGAGAACCAGCCCAATTTGTGGCTGTTCCAGCAGGCGGTGGACGACCTGATGGTCGAAGGTGACCGTGTTGTGGGCGCTGTGACGCAAGTGGGTATCCGCTTCCGCAGCCGCACCGTGGTGCTGACGGCCGGCACCTTTCTGGACGGCAAGATCCATGTGGGCCTGAACAACTACGCCGCCGGCCGCGCGGGCGATCCGCCGGCGGTGTCGCTCTCGGCGCGCCTGAAAGAGCTGAAGTTGCCGCAGGGCCGCCTGAAAACCGGCACGCCACCGCGCCTGGACGGCCGCAGCATCGACTACAGCCAGTGCACAGAACAGCCCGGCGACGGTGTACCCGGCGGCATGAACGCCGACCGACCGGTGCCGGTGTTCAGTTTCATGGGCAGCACCGCGATGCACCCGCGGCAGGTGCCGTGCTGGATCACGCACACCAACGAGCGCACGCACGACATCATCCGCAGCGGCTTCGACCGCAGCCCCATGTTCACCGGCAAGATCGAGGGCGTGGGCCCGCGCTACTGCCCGAGTGTGGAAGACAAGATCAACCGCTTCGCCGACAAGGACAGCCACCAGATCTTTCTGGAGCCCGAGGGCCTGACCACGCACGAGGTCTATCCCAACGGCATCTCCACCAGCTTGCCGTTCGACATCCAGTACCAGCTGGTGCGCAGCATGAAAGGCCTGGAAAACGCGCACATCCTGCGCCCGGGCTATGCCATCGAATACGACTACTTCGACCCGCGTTCGCTCAAGAGCAGCTTCGAGACCAAACAGATCCAGGGCCTGTTCTTCGCAGGACAGATCAACGGCACCACGGGCTACGAAGAGGCCGCTGCCCAGGGTATGTTCGCCGGCATCAACGCCGCGCTGCAGTGCCGGGGCGAGGGCGCATGGCTGCCTGGGCGCGATGAGGCCTATCTGGGCGTGCTGGTCGACGACCTGATCACCCAGGGCGTGACCGAGCCCTACCGCATGTTCACCAGCCGGGCCGAGTTCCGCCTGCAGCTGCGCGAAGACAACGCCGACATGCGACTGACCGAAGCCGGCCGCCGCATGGGTCTGGTGGGCGACGCGCAGTGGGACGCGTTCTGCCGCAAGCGCGACGCTGTTTCACGTGAAACAGAGCGCCTCAAAGCCACGTGGGTGAACCCGCGCAGCCTGCCCGCCGCCGAGTCGGAGCGGGTGCTGGGCAAAGCCATTGAACATGAACACAACCTGTTCGATCTGTTGCGTCGCCCAGGCGTGGCTTACGCCGATCTGGTCGGGCTCGACGGCGGCAAGTATGTGGGCCCGGACGTTTCACGTGAAACACTGGGTGATCTGCTGGAGCCGGTGGTGGAGCAGGTGGAAATCGCCGCCAAGTACTCGGGTTACATCGACCGGCAGAAGGGCGAAGTGGAGCGGGCGTCGCACTACGAAGGCCTGAAATTGCCGACCGATCTGGACTACCTCCAGGTAACGGCCTTGTCCTTTGAGGCGCGGCAGAAGCTGGCCAAGCACCGCCCCGAGACGCTGGGCCAGGCCTCGCGCATCTCGGGCATCACGCCCGCGAGCATCTCGCTGTTGCTCATCCATCTGAAAAAGGGCGGCTTCAAGGGCTTTGCCACGTTGCCTGCAGCGGCCGCCGACCTGGCCTCCGACGTCCCGGCATGAGCGATTTGAGAACCACCCTGCAGGCCGGCCTGCAGTCGCTCCAGCTCGTGCTCGACGCGCGGCAGGTCGATCTGCTGCTCGACTACCTGGGCCTGCTCCAGAAATGGAACAAGGTCTACAACCTCACGGCCGTGCGCGATCCGGCCGAGATGATGACCCACCACCTGCTCGACAGCCTCGCAGCCATCAAGCCTTTGTTGCTGCAAGTGGGCGACCGGCCGGCCAAGCTGCTCGACGTGGGTTCGGGCGGCGGTCTGCCCGGCGTGGTGATCGCCATTGCCTGCCCGCAGATCGACGTGACCTGTGTGGACACGGTGGCCAAGAAGGCGGCGTTCATCCAGCAGGCCGCCGCCACGCTCAAGTTGCCCAAGCTGCGCGGGCTGCACGCGCGGGTGGAAAGCCTCAACGCCATGTCGGGGCAGGGCTACGACGTGGTGTGTTCACGTGCTTTCGCATCGTTGGTGGACTTCACCAACTGGTCGAAGAGCGCCTTGAACGAGGGCGGCATCTGGATGGCGATGAAAGGCAAACACCCGGGCGACGAGCTGGCCACGCTGGCTTCAGAGGCGCCTTCGGTGGACGTGTTTCACGTGGAACAGCTCCGGGTGCCGGGGCTGGACGCCGAGCGCTGCATCGTCTGGATGCGCCCCGGCCCGACCGCTGTGGCCTGAGCAACACGGTGCGCCAATGGCGCCCGTGACTGCAAAACCCTTCACGTAAACTCGACCCTCCACTTCCCGGGGGTTCTCCATGTTCGGCATCGCAGACTACGGCGCTTTTGCCGCCGCCATCGTTGTGTTCCTGCTCATCCCGGGACCGGGCAATCTGGCGCTGGTGACCTCCACCGGCAAGGGTGGAATCAAGGGCGGACTGGCCGCCACCTTCGGCGTGATCGCTGGTGACCAGGTGCTGATGTGGCTGGCGGTGGCCGGCGTGGCGGCCTTGCTGGCCGCGTACCCGGCGGCTTTCAGCGCGGTGCAGTGGCTGGGTGCGGCGTACCTCGCCTGGCTGGGTTTCAAGATGCTGATCGCCAAGCCGGGCGACGCCCCCATCCTCAACATCCGCCCGCGCCAGTACTTTCAGCAAGCCATCGTCATCACCTTGCTCAACCCCAAGGCCATCGTGTTCTACATGGCCTTCTTCCCGCTGTTTGTGGACCCCGCCCGCCACCAGGGCCTGGTCACCTTCGGCGCCATGGCCGCCACCATCGCGGTGCTCACCTTCGCCTACGGCCTGTCCGTGACCTTGCTGACCCACTTTCTCGCCGCGCGCATGCGCGCCAACCCGGTCTTCGGCCGTGTGCTGGAAAAGGTGGCTGGACTGTTCCTCATCGGTTTCGGCATCAAGCTGGCCATTTCCAAATAAGAAGACCACATGGCCAAGATTTTCTGCATTGCGAACCAGAAGGGCGGCGTCGGCAAGACCACCACCACGGTGAACCTGGCCGCCGGACTGGCCAAGGTGGGCCAGCGGGTGCTGATGGTCGACCTCGATCCGCAGGGCAACGCCACCATGGGCTCGGGCGTGGACAAGCGGCAGATGGCGCTTTCGGTCTATGACGTGCTGCTGGAGTCCGCCTCGGTGGCGGAAGCTGCCGTGTTCTCCGAGAAGTGCGGTTACCACGTGCTGGGCGCCAACCGCGAACTGGCGGGCGCCGAGGTGGAGCTGGTGGAGGTGGAGCGGCGGGAGAAGCGCCTGAAGACCGCGCTGGCCGAGGCACTCGACAGCTACGATTTTGTGCTGATCGACTGCCCACCCAGCCTGAGCATGCTCACCCTCAACGGCCTGTGTGCCGCGCACGGCGTGATCGTGCCCATGCAGTGCGAGTACTTTGCGCTCGAAGGCCTGACCGATCTGGTCAACACCATCAAGCAGGTGCACGCCAACCTCAACAAGGACCTGGCCATCATCGGCCTGCTGCGCGTCATGTTCGACCCGCGCATCACCCTGCAGCAGCAGGTGAGCGACCAGCTCAAGGCCCACTTTGGCGACAAGGTGTTCGACACCGTGATCCCGCGCAACGTGCGCCTGGCCGAAGCCCCGAGCTACGGTCTGCCGGGCGTGGTCTTCGACCCGTCCGCCCGCGGCAGTCAGGCCTTCGTGGCGTTCGCCAAGGAAATGGTCGATCGCATCGACAAACTTTGAAACCAGGATGTTTCACGTGAAACCTCAAAACGTCCTCATCCTGCCCGGCTGGCAGAACAGCGGGCCCGATCACTGGCAAAGCCGCTGGGAAACCGCTCACGGTTACCGCCGGGTGGACCAGCACGACTGGCTGCAGCCTCGCCGCGGCGACTGGATTGCCCGCCTGGAAGAAGTGCTGTTCACCTGTGACGAGCCAGCGGTGCTGGTGGCCCACAGCCTCGGCTGCCTGCACACCGCCGCCTGGGCGGCGCATTCCCAGAACACCTCCCGCGTGAAGGCGGCGTTGCTGGTGGCGCCCGGCGACGCCGAACGCGAAGAAATGCGCCCGGTGTTGCCCAGCTGGGCGCCCATTCCCATGGAGCGGCTGCCGTTCCCCAGTGTGCTGATTGGCAGCCGCAACGACCTGTATTGCAGCTTCGAGCGCGTGCAGGCCTTCGCCGCCGCTTGGGGCTCGCGCTTCGTCGACCTGGGTGAAGCCGGCCACATCAACGCCGAGTCCGGCCTGGGCGACTGGCCGGCCGGCCATGCGGTGCTCGCCGAGCTCATGAACCTCTGAACCTTTCGAAAGCACGAAGACCCATGGTCACCAAAAAACCCAAGGGCCTCGGCCGCGGACTCGAAGCCCTGCTGGGCCCCAAGGTGGTGGACAGCGCACCGGCCGATGCCGACAGCCTGCCGTCGAACCTGCCGCTGACCGAACTGGTGGCCGGCCAATACCAGCCCCGTACCCACATGGACGAGGGTGCGTTGTACGAACTGGCCGAAAGCATCAAGGCCCAGGGGGTGATGCAGCCGATCCTGGTGCGCCAGCTGGCCGGCGGACCGAACGCCGGCAAGTACGAGATCATTGCTGGCGAGCGCCGCTTCCGCGCCTCGAAGCTGGCGGGGCTGGAGAGCGTGCCGGTGCTGGTGCGCGACGTGCCCGACGAGTCGGCTGCGGCCATGGCGCTGATCGAAAACATCCAGCGCGAAGACCTGAACCCACTGGAAGAGGCCCACGGACTGCAACGCCTGGTGAAAGAGTTTGGACTCACTCACGAACAAGCGGCCCAGGCCGTCGGCCGTTCGCGCAGTGCCGCCAGCAACCTGCTGCGCCTGCTGCAACTGGCCGAGCCGGTGCAGACCATGCTGATGGCCGGCGACCTCGACATGGGACACGCGCGTGCGCTGCTGGCGCTGGACAAAGCCCACCAGATCACCGCGGGCAACCAGATCGCGGCGAAAAAGATGTCGGTGCGCGAGGCCGAGAGCCTGGTGAAAAAGCTCGGCGCCGAGTTCGCGCTGTCGCCGCAAAAGCTCAAGAAGGACAAGTCGCGCGACATCCGCCGCGTGGAAGAAGAGCTGGCCGACCTGCTGATGGCGGAGGTCGAGGTGCGTGTGAAGAAGCGCCTCAAGCGGCACGGGCGCATCGAAGAAATGGGCGAAATCGCGATCCAGTTCGGTTCGCTTGAAGCGCTCAATGGCCTGATCGACAAACTGCGCGGCGGCCATTGAACCGGCTGGGCGGTCCCACCGCCCGCCGCCCATCCAAAGCTTTCAGGACGGGTGCTTGATCTCCGTGGTCGGGCCGTTGGTACGAACCGACTCCATGCCGGCGCGCCTCGCCGCCGCCGTTTTGTACATCTGGCTGGTGCCGATGATCTGGTGGTTGGCGGCCTTGAGGTTGAAATAGAAGCGGCCGTCCGAGGCGTCGCTGTGCGTGTAGGCCGTCTCCACGGCGCTGTTCTTCTGCACCGAGGCGATCCCGTTGTCGGCAGCAGCGCGCGATTCGTAGCTTTCGCTGCGCAGAATCACTTCGCCGTTCGCCGCCTTCAGGACAAACGAAAACCCGCCCTTGTCGTTCTTGTTCAGTTCGTACCAGCCTGCCATGTGACCTCCAAAACGTGGTGAATCGAGAGGCTTATCGTACCCATGCCGGCGCGGTTGAACAGCCTTCCGATGTCGCAGGCTCGGCACCCGAGACGAGGCCGTTACATGGAAAAGATCTTGCCCGGATTCATGATGTTGTCCGGATCGAGTGCACGCTTGATGGTGCGCATCATGTCCACCGCGCCGCTGCCGGCTTCGGTGAGCAGGAACTCCATCTTGTGCAGACCCACGCCGTGTTCGCCGGTGCAGGTGCCCTCCAGGCTCAGCGCGCGCGCCACCAGCTGGTGGTTGAGCTGTTCGGCCAGGGTGTGCTCTTCCGGTTTGGTCGGGTCGATCAGGTAGCCAAAGTGGAAATTGCCGTCGCCCACGTGGCCCACCAGGAAGTAGGGCAGGCCGGCGGCGTCGGCCTCGGTCACGGAGTCGAGCAGGCAGTCGGCCAGGCGGCTGATGGGCACGCAGGTGTCGGTGCTGATCGCGCGGCAGCCGGGCTTGCTCTGGATGGCTGCAAAGTAGGCGTTGTGACGCGCGGTCCACAGGCGGGTGCGTTCCTCGGGCGTGTCGGCCCACTCGAAAGCCTGCCCGCCGAAGTCGCCGGCGATTTCCTGCACCGTCTCGGCCTGTTCCTTCACGCTCGCGGGCGAGCCGTGGAACTCCATGAGCAGCATGTTTTCTTCGCGCAGGCCCAGCTTGCTGTGCGCGTTGACCATGCGCACGGTGTTGTGGTCGATCAGCTCGCAGCGCGCGATCGGCACGCCCAGCTGGATCACCTGGATCACGGTGCGCACCGCGGCCTCGATGCTGGGGAACGAGCAGGTCGCGGCCGAGATCGCCTCGGGCAGCGGGTAGAGCTTGAGCGTCACTTCGGTGATCACGCCCAAAGTGCCTTCGCTGCCCACCATCAGGCGCGTGAGGTCGTAGCCAGCCGATGATTTTTTGGCGCGCGTGCCGGTGCGGATGACTTCACCGCTGGCCGTGACCACTTCGAGCGCCAGCACGTTTTCGCGCATGGTGCCGTAGCGCACCGCGTTCGTGCCGCTGGCGCGCGTGGCGGCCATGCCGCCGATGGATGCGTCGGCACCCGGGTCGATCGGGAAGAAGAGTCCTTCGCTCTTGACCGCTTCGTTCACCGCCTTGCGCGTCACGCCGGGCTGCACCGTCACCGTCAGGTCTTCAGCGTTGATGGCCAGCACGCTGTTCATGCGGCTCACGTCGATGCTGATGCCGCCCTGCACCGCGAGCAGGTGGCCTTCGAGTGAGGAGCCCACGCCGAACGGGATCACCGGCACGCGGTGCGAAGCGGCCAGCTTCACCGCATCGGCCACATCCTGCGTGCTTTGCGCAAACACCACCGCAGCCGGCGGCGGCACCTCGTACACCGACTCGTCGCGCCCGTGCTGCTCGCGCACCACCAGGGCGGTGGAGCACTGCGCGCCGAAGTGGGCCTGCAGCGCCGCGATCAACTCGGGCGGCACCACACGCTGGTGCACTTGCGGAGCGAGGTGGCTGTGGGCGGTGGGGGCGTTCATGGGCGTGTCTCCGGCGCTGTTGTGTCAGCCCGCCAGTTTAAGCCCGCAGCTCCGGGCGCGGTGCCTTGCGCGGGCGCAGTCAGCTGCGTACTTTCCCGGCTTGCAGCAAGAGGGCCGGGGTTCGGTGGGTCCGCGTGTTGCCGGTGGGCGTGGTGTTGTGGCCGGTGGTGCCGGTGAGGCTGGTGGCCTGGCCGGTGATGCGCGCAGCGTGGCTGGGCGGCGCGCTGGCCATGCCGGCCAGACCCAGCGTGCAGGCGGCGATCAGTTGCACACTGCGGGCTTCGAAGTCGGCGAGTCGTTGTCGGCGTTGCGTCATCGGGATCTCCTGAGGGTGAACAGGCGGCCATTACCGCTCGCATCCCCGATCAAGGCCAGCGTTCTTGCCTCACGTTGCCTCGCTCACATTTCCCTGCGCTCCGTTACGACGGGGCAACGCTGCACAATCGGGCAACCCCCATTCAATTCAAGGACGTTCCATGGGCAACCGCCTCACCCAGATCGCCACCCGCACCGGCGACGCCGGCACCACCGGCCTGGGCGACAACACCCGCGTCTCCAAGAACAGCCTGCGTGTGCACGCCATGGGCGACGTGGACGAACTCAATTCCCACATCGGCCTGTTGCTGTGCGAAGAGATGGCACCCGATGTGCGCGCGCTGCTGGTGGAGATCCAGCACCAGCTCTTCAACCTCGGTGGCGAGTTGTCCATCCCGGGCTACGAGCTGCTCAAACCCGAAGCCGTGCTCGCGCTCGACGAGGCCCTGGCCACCCACAACGAAGCGCTGCCGCGTCTGCAGGAGTTCATCCTGCCCGCCGGCTCTCGCGCTGCCAGCCAGGCGCACGTGTGCCGCACCGTGGCCCGCCGCGCCGAGCGCGCCGTGGTGGCGCTGGGCAACGAAGAAGCCTTGAAAGACACGCCGCGCCAGTACCTCAACCGCCTGAGCGACCTGATGTTCGTGTTGTCCCGCGTGCTCAATCGCATGAACGGCGGCGACGACGTGTACTGGAAGAGCGAACGCATGGCCAAGGGCGCGGCCGAATGAAAGCGTCCTTGATCTCCGCGGCCTGCCTGGCCGTCGCAGCGCCCTTCGCCACGGCGCAAAACAAGCCCGCCACCAAACCTGCCGCGCCGGCCGCCGAGGTGACGCTGGTCTGCGAAGCGGTCTACCTGCCCGCTCGCACCACCTGGACACGCACCGTGGGCATCGCCTACGACAAGAAGCGCGTGCGCGCGGTGCAGATCGACGGCGTGCCGGTCTACACCTTCGCGATCCAGGAAACCATGATCCTCACGGCGGTGGACAACGAACGCATCCAGATCGACACCGCCGCCCAGACCTGGAGCAGCGATTTCCGTGGACAGGCCACCGCGCAGGGACGCTGCGAGCGGCAGTAAAAGGATCGCCAGTCTGATCTCTGTCATGGCATGAAGGCGCGGAGCAGCGCTTGTGCCAGCGGATGCAACCCCTCCCTACGGGCGTCGAAGCGGGGCGAGTCGTTTTTCGTTCGCCGGGTAGCTGGTTGAGCCTTGCGGATGGATGGAGCGTGTTGGGGGTGACGCAGGTTTTCATGCCTTCATCCAAGCCTTCCCAGGTCGGGCGCCACGCCGATACACCCGCACAAAGGGTAAACGGAACCGGAGGCTGCTTTGTGCCGCCGTAAATTAGCAACAAGGTTCCAAAAAATTCAAAGGAAAATAGTATTTATTGACTATTATTGTGCGCGCGCGAATGTCGGCGTACATGCCATCTGTCGATGGAGATGCCCACCAAAGTGCTCACCGGTCAGCGCGACAACACTTTGAAAATCCAGGGAGACTCCATGATCAACCCAGACGACCAAAAGCGCCTTGCCTCGATTTACACGAGGCACTTCAACACCGCAGATCAGCTCAGTGCCACTTACGAAACCTTGACCACCGATTTGAATGTGGCCATAGCTATAGAAAAGGAAATGCTGGCGCTCGAAGACCTTCAAATCGTCATGAGGAAGGGCGTGCAGAGCGGAGCAGAGCACAGTGGGGCAGAGTTCGTCAGCCTCGTCAAGGATGACATCAAGCGGCACGCTGCTAACCAGCACGAGTTTTACGAAGAATTCCTTCCGAACCGCGCAACGGTTGAAGATCTTGCTTTCTATCTTGCCCAGGAGACTTTGCAAGACCCCAGATTTGACGACTTCATCGCAGCGTTGCAGATGGGTCTGCCTGCTCGGCCGAAACTTGAACTGGCCAGCAACTATTGGGACGAGATGGGCAATGGGGAAATCGCGAGAATGCACACGGTCATGTTCCAGAACGTCGCGGACTCTCTTGGACTTACCGATGAGTACATTCAAGACAGCCTGACAACCGACGGACTCTGGTGCGGCAATCTTTCGACCATGCTCGTGCTCCGTCGTCACCTCATCTATCGCGGCATGGGCTACTTTGCAACCATCGAGCACATGTTCCCCAAGCGATGCCTCAGCCTGATCGCGGCATGGCAGAGATTGGGGCTGCCCACCCGTCTTCTCGAATACCACGAGGAACATGTTCGGGTGGATGCGCGGCACGCATCGGGGTTTTTCCAGCGCGTCATTGCGCCGTTGGTGGACATGACGCCTGGATGCGCTCGGGAGATGCACTGGGGGGTGCTGGCCAGACTGAACTCTTCGGGGCGCCACTTGGACGCACTTCTGGAGAGGTTCAAGTCGGGTGTCAACGATGCTCAGTCCCTTGGACCTCATTGCCGCAATGCATCTTCCACGTAGGTTGTTCGGCGCGCACTGACAAGCCATTCAACCGGTGAGTAGAGAAGTGTTTGCGCCAGCAGGCCGGCCTTCTTTTTCCCTGTCCTCACGATAGAAGTCCCACATGGAATCTGCGATCCCGGAACATCTGCGTCGCACGCGCACGCGGCACGCAAGAATCAGCGAGAACCACCGTCCCGTGGGCCAGGGGGTGGTTCCCCGTTTCGCTGCCTCGGTCTCCCGCGTTTCGATTGCCCACCTGGGCGTTCAACATCGACCCGAAGAAGACGCCTCGCAAGTTGACGGTGCCGTGCGGTGGTTGATGGACCAGTTGGCCCTTGAGGCCGGGCCGTCTCTGGTCGAGCGGTCCTCGTTCGTCGATCGGGCCGGGTTCCACAACCAGTTGCTCACCTGCTACTCGACCGATGATGTGCTGGATCGATGGTGGCAGAAGATAGGTCATCGCTGGACGCGTGATCACTCCCTGCTGCCCGGGGTGGGACGCTTCGCAGAGATCTTTCAACCCAGCGTGGACCGCGTCGAGGCGATCGCCGAAGGGGTCATCTGGCACGGGCTGACCCGCTTGGCGGAGCGTGTGAGCGAACCTGTGCTGGAACAGGGCTACTGGGGATCGATGCGCGACCGCATTCCCTTGTCCCAGACCGACGCGTTGTCACCCAGCGGCGCCTTTCGGTGCACCACTGAAGGATCGTTGACCAGGGTGCAGCCGCCTTCCAATCTCTGCCTGATCCGCACGGGACAAGACTGGTCGCTGGGCGACCTGGAGGAGCAGCAAGCCTACTGGCTCAACATCGAGCCCACGATGAAGGCCAGCATGGATCTGCTGGACGGGTCGGGTCCCCGCTTGGGGTGTCTGTCCAA
This sequence comes from Hydrogenophaga sp. RAC07, assembly GCF_001713375.1. Taxonomy (NCBI): domain Bacteria; kingdom Pseudomonadati; phylum Pseudomonadota; class Betaproteobacteria; order Burkholderiales; family Comamonadaceae; genus Hydrogenophaga; species Hydrogenophaga sp. RAC07. The sequence continues at coordinate 4,260,196 of NZ_CP016449.1, read as the reverse complement.
CCGCTATGCCTGGGTCCTCGACGGGGACGGCCGCGTTCGCCAGGAAACCTTTGGCCTCAGTCTGTGGCGCAGCTTGGAGCAGCTTGAACGGTGGGCCGAGGGGCATTTCAATCACCTGGCTTCCTTCCTGGGCGCGGTTCGGCATGGCCAGCGTTTCGGCGCCGCCGCCCGGTTCTCGCGCTACCACGAGGTCATCGTGCCGAGTGCCGAACAGGTGCTCCTGGAGTACCGGAACTGTCATGAGACAACAGGCCTGCTGGCCGCGATGGCGGCGTCACCCTCATGACCCACGCGAATTTGGCCTCACTGCCAGGCGGGTTGATGGCTCTTTGTGGTGCCGCCGGTCGGTCCGATCACAGCGGCATTGCGATCGCCCCCAACAAGGCCGCCAGCCCCGCCCACAGCGCGGTGGCGCAGCGCTTGCAGGCAGTACATGCGCGGCACTCATTGGATCGAGCAACGCCGATGCTGGTCAGGAAGTCACGTTTTCTTTCCACCGAGGCTTGCGCCGGGGTGTCTTCGTCGGCATAGTGGGCTCAAGACATCCCCGTGGCCGTCGGGAGGTCTTGCCCCAGGCGGCTTGTCTCAACCCGGAGCAAATGGAGGCTCTTTTATGAACCTGACGATCAGCGGTCACCACCTTGAGGTCACACCCGCCCTGCGCGGCTACGTCACCAGCAAACTCGAACGCATATCCCGACACTTCGACCAGGTGGTCGACATGAAGGTGCTGCTGACGGTGGACAACCTGAAGGAGAAAGACCTGCGGCAGAAAGCGGAGTGCAACATCCACGTCAAGGGACGTGACCTGTTCGCTGAAAGTGCACACGCCGATCTGTACGCCGCCGTTGACGAACTGGCCGACAAGCTGGACCGGCAAGTTTTGCGCTACAAGGACAAGACGCAAGACCACCACCACGACTCGGTGAAGCGTTTGATGTGACGGATGTCACGGGCTGCGGCCCGTGCGGGAAAACCCGATGCTGCACTGCAGCAGGCCGCTTGGAAAGTCAAGCGGCTTTTTTGTGCCCCCAGTCTAGCCAACAGCGCTCAACTGGTCATAATTTGCGCTCCAAGAGGGCTCACATGAACCGACTATCCGCCATACTGCCCGCTGCGCAAGTGCTCGTCAGCGTTGACGCCACCAGCAAAAAACGCGCATTCGAAGAAGCAGGTTTGCTTTTCGAGACCCTTCACGGACTCAACCGTGCGCTCATCACCGACAGCCTGTTCGCCCGCGAACGGCTGGGCTCCACCGGTCTGGGCCATGGCGTGGCCATTCCTCATGGCCGCATCAAAGGGCTGAAGCAACCACTGGCCGCCGTGTTCCAGCTCGCCAGCCCCATCGGGTTCGATGCGCCCGACGAACTGCCGGTACAGTTGATGATCTTCTTGCTGGTGCCCGAAGCGGCCACGCAGAAGCACCTGGAAATCCTGTCCGAAATCGCCGAGTTGCTGAGCGACAGCGGCCTGCGCGAACAGATGAAAACCTCGGCAGACGCCGTTGCGTTGCACAAACAAATCACCTCTTGGCAGTCCGCGCACGCGGCAGCCTGAGCCAGATTGAAACCCACCGTCGTCAGCGCCGATGTCCTGTTCGAGGACCATCGGGATGCCCTGAAGTGGCAGTGGATCGCCGGACTCGGGGCTTCAGAGCGGCGGTTTGACGAAGTCGCCATCCGCGCCGCCCGTTCCGGCGCCGACCTCGTGGGTTACCTCAACTACATCCATCCTTACCGGGTGCAGGTGTTCGGCGAGCGCGAAGTCGCCTACCTCACGAGCCCGAACGAAGAAGACAACAAACGCCGCGTGGCGCGCATCGTCACACTGGAGCCCCCGGTGCTGGTGGTGGCCGATGGCCAGACCGCGCCCGACGCGCTCACCGCCATGTGCGAGCGCGCGCAGATTCCGATGTTCTCCACGCACGAGTCGGCGGCCTTTGTCATCGACGTGCTGCGCGCCTACCTCTCGCGCCACTTCGCAGACCGCGCTTCCATGCACGGCGTGTTCATGGACATCCTGGGCATGGGTGTGATGATCACCGGCGAGTCGGGCCTGGGCAAAAGCGAGCTGGGGCTGGAGCTCATCTCGCGTGGTCACGGTCTGGTGGCCGACGACGCGGTGGATCTCTACCGCATCAACCAGACCAGCATTGAAGGCCGTTGCCCCGAACTGTTGCAAAACCTGCTGGAGGTGCGCGGCATCGGCCTGCTCGACATCAAGGCCATCTTTGGCGAGACGGCGGTGCGCCGCAAGATGCGCCTCTCGCTCATCGTGCACTTGGTGCGCCGCGAAACGCTGGAGCGCGACTTTGAGCGCATGCCCCACGAGCCGCTGTACCAGGATGTGCTCGGCGTGCCGGTGCGCAAGGCGGTGATTCAGGTGGTGGCGGGGCGCAACATCGCCGTGCTGGTGGAAGCTGCGGTGCGCAACACCATCCTGCAGTTGCGTGGCATCGACACTTACCAGGAGTTCGTCTCACGCCACCGCGCGGCCATGTCACGCGGCGAATAGCGAGACACCCGCAACGCGCTTTCAGGCGCGGTGTGAATGGCCCCTGTGGGGGCAGTCGGTCTTGGTGCAGTTGGCGTAGAGCGAGAGCGCGTGCTCCTGGAGCACGAAGCCCCGCGTCTTGGCCACCATCTGCTGGCGCTTCTCGATCTCTGCGTCAAAGAACTCTTCCACGCGACCGCAGTCCAGGCACACCAGATGGTCGTGGTGCTGGCCTTCATTGAGTTCGTACACCGCCTTGCCGGACTCGAAATTGCTGCGCGTGAGCAGACCGGCCTGTTCAAACTGCATCAGCACGCGGTAGACCGTGGCCAGTCCGATGTCGGAGCGTTCTTCGAGCAACACGCGGAACACGTCTTCGGCCGTCATGTGGCGCTGCTTGGCGTTCTGGAACACCTCCAGGATCTTCAGCCGGGGCAGCGTGGCTTTCAGTCCGGTGTTCTTGAGCTCTTCGATGTTGGTCATGGCGGTGCGCGCGGGGCGTGGATTCGGGCGGTCGGGATCTTTGCGGTGCCCTCAAGCCCCAAGACTACAATGAAAGCATCATATCGCCAGCGTCTGGCGCACGCTGCACTTCTGCCCCGGCAACGCCTGCGCGCGCGCCCCTTCCACGGTCCGATCCCATGCTCCACCACTCACCCGATTGCGCCTCCCCGACCTCGCGTGGTCAGCCACTTCGCCGCCCGGTTGCCCTGCTCTGCGCGGTGGCCTCGCTGGTCGCTTTGTCGGCATGCTCCAGCGTCACCAGCCGCCTGCCCAGCGTCGTCACGCCGTACAAGATCGACATCCTGCAAGGCAACGTGGTCACGCGCGAGCAGGCCGCCGCCTTGCAGGCCGGTATGAGCCGCGACCAGGTGCGCGACATCCTGGGCTCGCCTTTGCTGGCCAGTGTGTTCCATGCCGACCGCTGGGACTACGTGTTCACCTTCCGCCGCCAGGGCCAGACGCCCCAGCAGCGCCGCCTGACCGCTTTCTTCAAGGCCAATGTGCTCGAGCGGTTCGAGGCCGACGAGTTGCCGAGCGAAGCCGAGTTCGTGGCTTCGCTCGACGCCGGTCGCAAGTTCGGCAAGGTGCCGTCGCTGCAGGCCACCGAAGCCCAGCTCAAGGCCTTTGACGATCGCAACAAGACCACCGCACCGGTTGAACCGGCTGCACCCGCAGCCGCGCCTGCCACCAGCTACCCACCCCTGGAGACGCCGGGGACCGCCCGATGAGCAGCGCGGCAGGTCTGCACCGTGTGTGTGTGGCGGGCGCCAGCGGCCGCATGGGTCAGATGCTGGTGGAGGCCGTGCGCAGCAGCGGCGATTGCCAGCTCACCGGCGCGCTCGACATCCCGGGCAGCGCCATGCTGGGTCAGGACGCCGCCGGGTTTGCCGGCCAGGCCAGCGGTGTTCTCATCACCGCCGACCTCGCCCAGGGCCTGCGCGGCAGTCAGGTGTTGATTGACTTCACCCGCCCCGAAGGCACGCTGGCGCACCTGCGCGAGTGTGTGAAACACGGCGTGAATGCGGTCATCGGCACCACCGGTTTCAGTGACGATCAGAAGGCCGAGATCGCCGAGGCCGCGAAGACCATCGCCATCGTGATGGCGCCCAACATGAGCGTGGGCGTGAACGTCACGCTCAAGCTGCTGGAGATGGCGGCCAAAGCCATGTCCACCGGCTACGACATCGAGATCATCGAAGCGCACCACCGCCACAAGGTGGACGCGCCCAGCGGCACGGCGCTCAAGATGGGCGAAGTCATTGCCGACGCGCTGGGCCGCGACCTGAAAGACTGTGCGGTCTACGCGCGCGAAGGCGTGACCGGCGAACGCGATCCCTCCAGCATCGGCTTTGCCACCATCCGCGGTGGTGACATCGTGGGCGACCACACCGTGCTGTTCGCCGGCACCGGCGAGCGCATCGAAATCACCCACAAGTCGAGCAGCCGCGCCACCTATGCGCAGGGCAGCCTGCGTGCCGTGCGTTTCCTGGCCGGCAAGCCGGCCGGGCTGTACGACATGTTCGACGTGCTCGGCCTGAAATGATCGACAGCGCGGGCCAGGGTCTGTTGCAGACGCTGGCGCAGGCCGATGCGCTCGGCCGGGCGGTGGCGTTGCTGCTGCTGGCCATGTCGGTCGCGAGCTGGGTGGTGATTCTGTGGAAGGGCTGGCTGCTGCGCCGCGCTGCGCGCGATCTGCAGTTGAGCACCGCCGCTTTCTGGCAAGCCGCCGACCTGGAGGACGCGCAGCGTCGCCTGGGTACCTTCGATGCACAACAACTCGTGTTGCCCTTGCTGCGGGCGGCCCTGGGTTTGAACACCACCGCGCCCCACACCCTGGCCGCCGCGGGCGACCGGTCACAACAACTCACCCGCGTGCTGCGCGATGCCCTGCACCGCGTGTTGCACCGCCTGCAGTACGGCCAGGTGCTGCTGGCCACCGTCGGCTCCACCGCGCCTTTCGTGGGGTTGCTGGGCACCGTCTGGGGCATCTACAACGCGCTCACCGGCATCGGGCTCGACGGCGGTTTTCGCATCGAGCAGGTCTCGGGCCCGGTGGGTGAAGCGCTGGTGATGACGGCCGCCGGTCTGGTGGTGGCGATTCCTGCGGTGCTGGCCTACAACGTGCTGGGCCGCCAGATCGCGCGCATCGAGGCCGACCTCGAAGGCTTCGCGCGCGACCTGCGCGAACTCATGGTGCATGAGGGCCGGGCATGAGACCCGCCGCCGGGCCGCCCCAAGGCGGGTCAGCCCCCTCGGGGGGCAGCGACCCGCGCAAGCGGCGGAGCGTGGGGGCATGAGCTTCGGCCGGCTGGAGCGGCCCACCGGCCACAAGCCCATGAGCGAGATCAACGTCACGCCGCTGGTGGACGTGATGCTGGTTCTGCTGGTGATCTTCATCATCGCCGCGCCCTTCATGGCCGACCGGCTGGCGCTGGAACTGCCCAAGGCCGAGCTGCCTCAGGCGGCCACGCCCGCGCAGCCCGGGCCCTTCGTGTCGCTGTCGGTCGACGGCCAGGGCCGCATGCAGTGGAACGGCGAGGCCGTGGACGACGGCAGCTTGCGCCAGCGCCTCGGTGAAGCCGCCCGACGCGACCCGGCCACCGAGGTGCAGCTGCGCGCCGACGCCAGCGTGCCCTATGGCCGCGTGGTGTCACTGATCGGCATGGCGCAGTCGGCAGGCCTCTCGCGCATCGGCTTCGTGGCAGACGCAGCAGCCCCGCGCTGAATGGCCGCGCTCTCGGGCGCGGCGCAGCCCAAGGCCTAAAATCCGGCATCTCCCCGCGCCACCGCGCGCAGCTTCTCCCCTCACCGTCGCCGGCTGGTCCGGACCCTGGTTCATGCAAGAAAAATACGCCCACAAGGAAGTCGAGCGCGCCGCGCACGCCCACTGGAACGCCACCGACGCCTACCGTGTGACGGAAGACGCGGGCAAGCCGAAGTTCTATGCCTGCTCCATGCTGCCTTACCCCAGCGGCAAGTTGCACATGGGCCACGTGCGCAACTACACCATCAACGACATGCTCGCGCGCCATCTGCGCATGAAGGGCTTCAACGTGTTGATGCCCATGGGCTGGGACGCGTTTGGTTTGCCGGCGGAAAACGCAGCGCTGAAAAATGGCGTGCCACCGGCCAAGTGGACGTTTGAGAACATCGCGTACATGAAGCAGCAGATGCAGGCCATGGGCCTGGCCATCGACTGGTCGCGCGAAGTGGCCACCTGCGACCCGAGCTACTACAAGTGGAACCAGTGGCTGTTCTTGAAGATGCTGGAGAAAGGCGTTGCCTACCGCAAGACCCAGGTGGTGAACTGGGATCCGGTGGACATGACTGTGCTGGCCAACGAACAGGTGATCGACGGCAAGGGCTGGCGCACCGGCGCGGTGGTCGAGAAGCGCGAGATCCCGGGCTACTACCTCAACATCACGTCGTACGCGGAAGAGCTGCTCGACCACGTGCAGATCGGCAACCCCAAGGCCACGCTGAACGGCTGGCCCGACAAGGTGCGGCTGATGCAGGAGAACTGGATCGGCAAGAGCGAGGGCGTTCGCTTCGCGTTCCCGCACACCATCCAGGGCAGCGATGGCGCGCTGATTGGCGACGGCAAGATGTACGTCTTCACCACGCGCGCCGACACCATCATGGGCGTGACCTTCTGCGCCGTGGCGCCCGAGCATCCGCTGGCCTCGCACGCCGCATCAACCAACCCGGCGCTGGCCGCGTTCATCGAGGAATGCAAGACCGGTGGCACCACCGAAGCCGAGCTCGCCACGCAGGAAAAGAAGGGCATGGCCACCGGCCTGACCGTGACGCACCCGCTGACCGGCGAGGCCGTGGCGGTGTGGGTGGGCAACTACGTGCTCATGAGCTACGGCGACGGCGCGGTGATGGGCGTGCCCGCGCACGACGAGCGCGACTTTGCGTTTGCGAAAAAGTACGGAATCGAAATCAAGCAGGTGATGCAGCGCGCGGTCGTTTCGACTGCAGCGTTGAAGGCGCAGCACCCGATCGAGGAAGACCCATCTCTTTACTTTGACGTAGAGCAATGGAAGGAGTGGTACTCCGATAAAGAGAAGGTTGTGGCTGTCAAATCGGGTGATCTTGACGGAATGACGCACAAAGAGGCCGTGGACGCCGTGGCGGCCCAGCTCGCGGCCAAGGGCCTGGGCGAGAAGAAGACCACCTGGCGCCTGCGCGACTGGGGCGTGAGCCGCCAGCGCTACTGGGGCACGCCCATCCCCATCATCCACTGCGCCGAACACGGTGCGGTGCCGGTGCCCGAGAAGGACCTGCCCGTGGTGCTGCCGCAGGACTGCATCCCCGACGGCTCGGGCAACCCGCTGCACAAGCACGAAGGTTTTCACGCCGGCGTGGTGTGTCCGGTGTGCGGTCAGCCCGCGCGCCGCGAGACCGACACCATGGACACCTTCGTGGATTCGTCGTGGTACTTCATGCGCTACTGCGATCCGAAGAACAGCGAGCAGATGGTCGCCGACGGCGCGGACTACTGGATGCCGATGGACCAGTACATCGGCGGCATCGAACACGCGATCCTGCACCTGCTGTATGCGCGTTTCTGGACCAAGGTGATGCGCGACCTCGGCCTGGTGAAGGTGGACGAGCCCTTCACCCACCTGCTCACGCAGGGCATGGTGCTCAACCACCTCTACAGCCGGCGCACCGAGAAGGGCGGCAAGGATTATTTCTGGCCGCACGACGTGGAAAACGTGCTCGACGAGACCGGCAAGGTCGTGGGCGCGAAGCTCAAGAACCCGGCCACCAGCGGCGACGGCATGCTGCCCGTGGGCACGCCCATCGACTACGAGGGCGTGGGCACCATGTCCAAGTCCAAGAACAACGGTGTCGATCCGCAAGACCTGATCGAGAAGTACGGCGCCGACACCGCGCGCCTGTACACCATGTTCACCGCGCCGCCCGAGGCCACGCTGGAATGGAACGACGCGGCGGTGGAGGGCAGCTACCGTTTCCTGCGCCGCGTCTGGGCCTTCGGTCTGAAGCTCTCGGCCACCAGTGGCCTGGGCGCACTCGCGGCCGGTGTCTCGAAGCAGTCGCTGTCCAAAGGCGCCAAGGCGCTGCGGCTGGAAATGCACACCGTGCTCAAGCAGGTGGACTACGACTACCAGCGCATGCAATACAACACCGTGGTCTCAGGCGCGATGAAGATGCTCAATGCGCTGGAAGACTTCAAGCCCGACGGCTCCGCCGGCGACAACGCCGCGCTGGCCGAGAGCTTCGGCATCCTGCTGCGCTGCATCTACCCCGCCACGCCGCACATCGCGCACACGCTCTGGACCGAGCTCGGCTTTGCGGGCGAGCTGCTCGACGCCGCATGGCCCCAGCCGGACGAAGCCGCCTTGCAGCGCGACGAGATCGAACTCGTGCTGCAGATCAACGGCAAGTTGCGCGGCAGCGTGCTGGTGCCGGCGAACGCCGACAAGGCCGCCATTGAAGCGGCCGCGCTGGCCCACGAGGCCTTCGTCAAGCAGGCCGCCGGCGCCGCGCCGAAAAAAGTGGTGGTCGTGCCCGGCCGCCTGGTCAACGTGGTGATCTGAAAGCCCCTGCATGACGAACCAACGCTCCACGAATCCTCGCCGCCGCGTCTGGCTGCAGCTGGCCCTGGGCGCGACCGCGCTGGGCCTCTCGGGCTGCGGCTTTGCGCTGCGCAAGGCGCCGACCTTCGCGTTCGACACGCTGCGCCTGCAAGGCATGGAGGGCACGCAGGTGAGCCGCGAACTGCGCGAGGCGCTGCAAGCCAACGGGATCCGTGTGCTCACCTCGACCACACCCGCTACCGGCCCCGGCGCCCAGACGGGGCAAGCCGTGCTCACGGTGCTCACCGACCAGCGCGAGCGTGTGGTGGTGGGCCAGACGGCGGCCGGCCAGGTGCGTGAACTGCAGTTGCGCACGCGCTTCGTGTTTCGCCTGCGCACGCCCACCGACAAGATCCTGATCGACGACACCGAGCTGCTGCTCGAGCGCGACATCAGCTTCAACGAAACCCAGGTGCTCGCCAAGGACGCCGAAGAACAGCTGCTCTACCGCGACATGCGCAGCGACATCGTGCAACAGGTGGTGCGGCGCCTGGCCGCGGTGAAGACGCTCTGAGCGCTGCATGCAGATCGTTGCCAACCAGCTCGCCGCCCAGCTGCAACGCGGCCTGAAAAGCCTCTACACGCTGCACGGCGACGAACCCTTGCTGATCCAGGAAGCGGCCGACGCGATTCGCGTGGTGGCGCGCGAGCAGGGCTGCGGTGAGCGCACGGTGCACACCGTCGCGGGCGCGCACTTCGACTGGGGTGAGGTGCTGGCCAGCGGCGGCTCCATGAGCCTGTTTTCCGACAAACAGCTGATCGAGATCCGCATCCCCTCGGGCAAGCCCGGCAAGGACGGTTCGCAGGCACTGCAGCAGATCGCACAGAGCGCCGAGAACAACGACAGCACGGTCACGGTGGTGATCCTGCCCCGTCTGGACATGGCCACGCAAAAGGGCGCCTGGTTCGCCGCGCTCGACAGCTTCGGCACCGTGGTGCGCGTGGAAGCGGTGGACCGCAAGTCTTTGCCACAGTGGATCGCGCAGCGCCTGCAGACACAGGGCCAGCGCGTGGTGGCGGGTGAAGAAGGGCAGCGCACGCTGCAGTTTTTTGCCGACCGGGTGGAGGGCAACCTGCTCGCCGCGCACCAGGAGATCCAGAAGCTCGCGCTGCTGCACCCGACGGGCGAGTTGTCGCTGGAGCAGGTGGAATCGGCTGTGCTCAACGTGGCGCGTTATGACGCGTTCAAGCTGGCCGAGGCGGTGCTGGGCGGGCAGAGTGTGCGTGTGCAGCGCATGCTCGACGGCCTGCAGGCCGAGGGCGAAGCACCGGTGCTGGTGCACTGGGCGCTGTCCGAAGACATCCGCACCTTGCACCGCGTGCGCACCGCGCTGGACGCCGGCCGCCCGCTGCCCATGGCGCTGCGCGAGAACCGGGTGTGGGGCGTGAAGGAGAAGCTCATGGAGCGCGCGCTGCCGCTGCTCAACATGGCCACCCTCACGAAATGGCTGGACGATGCGCACACGGTGGACGGCATCGTCAAAGGCCTCAAGTCACCTGGTTGGCCGGCCGATCCCTGGCAGGCCTTGCAGCAGATGGCGATGAAAGTGACGCTGGGCTGCAGCCTGCGTTGACGGCTCAGGCGCGCTGCTGGGCCGCTTCCCGAAAATCGCTGGGCGACACGCCCGTGTGCTCCCGAAACACCCGGCTGAAATGCGCCGTGTTGTTGAAGCCCCAGGAGAACGCGATGTCGGTGATGGTGCGTTGCGCGCCGCCGGTCTGGCCCAGCTCCCGCATGCAGGCCTGGATGCGCTGGCGCTGGATGTAGTGCGCGGGCGTGTCCTCTTCGGCGCTGAAGGCGTTGTGCAGGTGGCGCTTGCTGCAGTTGAGCGCTTGCGCGATGTGGTCGAGCGTGAGTGAGGGGTCGCGCAGGTGCTGGCCGATGTGTTCGCGGATGCGGTCGCGAAAGGCTTCGAGCTGGGTCACGTTGCTCTCGCGGCCCGCGAGTTCCTGCAAGGACAAACGCACCAGTTCCACGATCAACTCACCCGCGCCCCGCGCCGCCGTCTCGCTCATCTGCGGCAGCTCCTGGTAGGTGCTGCGCATGGTCTCCAGCGCCACGCGGGCGATGCCGCTCACGCCGCCCACATGGCGCGCCATCAATGGCTCCAGTTTGATGCCACGCTCGGTCAGCTGTTCCTTGGGCAGCATCACGATCAGGTGTTCCACGCGCTCGGGGTTGGCGATTTCGTAGCTGCCCGTGGTGTCGTAGATGGCCCAGCCGCCGGGCCGCACCCAGGCCTCGCGGCCCTGCTGCTGCACCGCTGCGCTGCCCTGCCACGGCGCCACGATCTTGAGGTAGGCACGGTCGTTGGCGCGCGCCAGTTGCGGACTTTTCAACACGCGGTGGCGGTTGGCTTCGAGTTTGGTGAGCACCACATCGCCGGCGGTGGATGCGCTCATGTGGCCATCAAAACCGGTGTCTCCGTAGAGGTCGGATTCCAGCCCGCCGAAGTGCGTCCAGATCCAGTCGCGCCAGATGGCGGCGCGCTCGATCGGTTCGACGCTGTCGGTGCTCATCACGGAGGCGGCTGTCATGGTGGGGGCTCCGGCGGTGGTCAGGAAGCCAAATTATCGGCCGCGCTGCCCATCCCTGTCTCCCGCCCGGTCAAGGGTTTTCCCGGGGCGTCATGCACGTTCCGTCAAGCAGGTAGTGCACCCACAGCACAGCACACGACGGCGGTCGTGCCTACCATTCGGCTCTCAGCCAACCCACACCCGCAGGAGACACAACATGGTTCAAGCCAATCGCCGTCTGGTCATCAAGAGCGCCGCCGCCGCGGTGGGCGCCATGTCCTTCGCTCCCCAGCTCCTGGCGCAGTCCGCGCCGGTGCGCATCGGGTATTCGATGTCGCGCACCGGCCCCTGGACGGGCGGCGCGCAGGTGAGCCAGGAGCCCAACTACCTGCTCTGGGCCGAGCAGCAGAACGCCGCGGGTGGCCTCGACGTGAAGGGCGTCAAGCGCCAGATCGAACTCATCAGCAGCGACGACCGCAGCGACACCGAGACCGTCGTGCGCACCTACGAAAAACTCATGGGCAGCGACAAGGTCGACCTGGTGCTGCCGCCCTGGGGCTCCAACGCCAACTTCGCCGTGGCCCCGCTGGCCAACCGCTTCCAGTACCCGTTCCTCGCGCCCACCGCGCTGTCGCGCCGCCTGGTCGAGATGCGCCTGCCGTACTTCTTCCTGTTGCTGCAGCAGCCCGCGCCCATGACCAACGCGCTGGTCGACATGCTCAAGGCGAACGGTGTGAAGACCGTGGCACTGATCTACGTGGACGACCTGTTCGGCCTGGAGAACTACGCCGCCTTCAAGGTGGCGCTGCAGGGCAGCGGCATCACCATGGTGGAAGACAAGAGCTACCCCGGTGGCGTGAAAGACCTCTCGCCGGTGTTGCGCTCCATGAAGGACAAGAACCCCGACGCCTTCGTGGGTTTCACCTACCCGCCCGACACCATCCTGGCCAGCCGTCAGGCCAAGGAAGTGGGCTTCAACCCGAAGTTTTTCTACGCCTCGGTGGGCACGGCCTTCCAGCTCTACCGCAACGTGATGACCCCGGCGGGCGCCGAAGGCGTGCTGGGCATGGGTTCGTGGAACAGCAAGACCAGCCCCGGCGCCAAGGCCTACTTCGACGCCCACACCAAGAAGTTCGCCGGCAAGGAACCCGACCGCTGGGCCAGCGGTGCCTGCTGGGCCGGCCTGGAAATCCTCACCAACGCGGTGAAGGCCCAGGGCCTGGACCGCAAGGCCATCCGCGACTACGTGGCGGGCACGACCCACAAAACCATCATCGGCGACGTCAAGTTCAACGGCAGCGAAAACGTGGGCACACCGGGCACGGTGGGTCAGTGGCAGAACGGTGAGTTCGAGGTGGTGTGGCCGAAGTCGGTCGCAACGGCAGCGTTGAACCCCAACAAGCCCGCCTGGAAGTGATTTGAACCACCCCCGCGCCGCGCCTGCGGCGCGTCACCCCCTCCAGGGGGCAGCGCGTGCGGCCCGGCAAAGCCGGTTCCGCCGCGCTCCCGGATAACTCCCCTTCACCCGCATGTCTTTCTCCGCCTGGCTCGAACTCCTCGCCTCCGGTCTCATCACCGGTGGCATCTATGCGCTCGTCGCGCTCGGGCTGAACCTGCAGTACGGGCTGATGCGCATCCTCAACATCGCGCACGGCGAGTTCCTCATGGTGGGGGCGTACCTTACGTGGATGGCGCAGACCTCGCTCGGGCTCAATCCGCTCTTCATGGTGCCGGTGTCGTTCGCCATGCTGTTCGTGCTGGGCTGGGTGATCCACCGCCTGTGTTTCCGCCGCCTCACCGTCACCTCGCCCAACCTCGACATCTTTGAAGCGCGCGGGCTCATGGTGGCCTTTGGCCTCATGTTCCTGGTGCAGAACTTCGCTTCGTGGATGTGGGGCGGCGACCTGCGCGGTTACGACTTTCTCACCGAGCCGGTGCAGATGCCGCTGCCCGACGGCACCGCGCAGTTCGCCGGCAACAAGCTGCTGGTGTTCGCGCTGGCCCTGCTGTTCTCGGGCGCGCTCATCGTGCTGATGCGCACCACGCTGCTGGGCAAGGGCGTGCGCGCGCTCATGCAGTCGCCCACCGGCGCGCAGCTCATGGGCATCAACACGCAGCGCCTGCACCCGCTCATGTTCGGCATCGGCCTGGGCCTCTCGGGTGTGGCCGGTTGTCTGATTTCGATGTCGTACACCATCTCTCCGTCGATGGGCGAGCCGTACACCATCACCGCGCTCATCGTCATCACGCTGGGCGGCTTCGGCAGCATGGGCGGCGCGCTCGCTGGTGGCCTGCTGCTCGGCGTGATCGAAGCCCTGGGCATGCACTTCACCAACCCCTCGCTCAAGGCCTTGTTGAGCTACGTGGTCTTTATCAGCGTGCTGCTTCTGCGGCCTGAAGGACTCTTCACCAGAAAGAGCCGCAAGTCATGAACTCCCGTCAATTCCTCATCCGCGACCTGCTGGTCCTCTTCGGCCTCACCGGCTGGGCCTTGGCGTTGCCCAGCTTCGCCAGCGAGTTCGCCGTGTCCATGGCACTCACCTGCCTGATGTACATCGCGCTGTCGTCGAGCTGGGCGCTGTTCTGCGGCACCACGCGCTATTTGTCGCTGGCCACCTCGGCCTTCTTCGGCATCGGGGCGTACACCAGCGCCATCCTGCTGGAGCAGTTGTCGTGGGTGCAGGCCATCGCCATGGGCTCCCTGATCGCGGCAGCGGTGGCCGTGGTCATGGGCGCGGCCGTGCTGCACCTTCGCGGCACCTATTTCGCGGTGCTCACCTTCGGCATGACCGAACTCATCCGCCACGCCATCAGCTACTTCGAAAAGAGCGTCACCGGCACCGTGGGCCGCGTGCTCATGGTGGTGCCCGAGCGCGACACCATCTACCTCACCGTGCTCGCGCTCGCGGTGATCACGGTGGCGCTGTCCATCACCATCCGGCGCACGCGGTTTGGTCTGGCCATGCTCGGCATCGGGGCCGACGAGCAGCGCGCCCAGACGCTGGGTGTCAACACGCGCTGGGTCAAGGTGGCGGGCTTCGCGCTCACCGCCGCCGTGGCCGGTGCGGTGGGTGCGGCCATGTCGGTGCGCTGGACCTACATCGACCCGCACACCGTGTTCAACCCCTTCATCGGTTTCCAGACCGTGCTGATCGCACTCATCGGCGGCGCGGCCACGCTGTGGGGCCCGCTCATCGCGGCCATCGTCTTCAGCGTGCTGGCCGAAACCCTGCGCCTGCAGGTGCCGCAGATCTACATGATGTCGCTGGGCTTGCTGCTCATCCTCTCGGTGCTGTACCTGCCCGGTGGTCTGGCGTCGCTGCGCGCCGAGACCTTCCGCGGCTGGCGCGATGGCGCCAAGGCGTGGTGGATCGAAACGCGCGACGACCTGAGCGGTGAGACCAAGCGTCGCAAGCAACTCGAGAAAAGCCTGAGGGAGCGCCGCGATGTCTTCTGATCGCCAGCCCCTGCTCGACGCCCGCGACATCACCGTGCGCTTCGGCGGCCTCACCGCGGTCGACGCGGTGAGTGCGCGCTTCATGCCGGGCGAACTCGTCGGCATCATCGGCCCCAACGGCGCCGGCAAGACCACCTTCTTCAACGCCATCTCGGGCGTGACCCAGGCCACCAGCGGCAAGCTGCTGATGCAGGGGCGCGAGCTGAGCGGCAAAGGTCCGCACCGCTTTGCCGCCAACGGTCTCGCCCGCACCTTCCAGACGCCGCGCACCTTCGCCGACATGCTGGTGCGCGACAACATCGCCTTCGGCCTCAAGTTCGCCGGCCGGCGGCCACGCAAGTACATCTGGTGGGGCGAAGAGACGACCGTGCCCTGGGTGCTGCGCACGCCCGAGAGCATCCTCGGCCTCATCGGCCTGAGCGCCCAGGCCGACCTGCCGGCCGCGGCCATCACGCCGTCGCAGCAGCGCCTGCTGGAGATCGGCATGGCGCTGGCCACGCGCCCGCGCATGCTGCTGCTCGACGAGGTGGCCGCCGGCCTGACCGAAAACGAGGTGGAGGAGATGGCGCGCCTGATCCGCCGCCTGCGCGACGAGCTCGATCTCACCGTGGTCTGGATCGAACACGCCGTGACCACACTGTTGCGCCATGTGGAGCGCGTGATCGTGCTGCACCAGGGCAAGAAGATCGCCGACGGCACGCCCGCCGAGGTGGTGCGCAACCCCGAGGTGATCGAGGCCTACCTGGGCGACGAGATGAACGAACCGGCCGCCGAGGAGTCCATCGCATGATGTGGTACCGCCCAACCCCCTTCGAACTTGGCGGCGGCGCGCGCGCGCGCCTCAAGGTCGACGGCCTCTCGGCCGGCTACGGCGCCTTCCTGGTGCTGCGCGACATCAAGCTCGACATCCAGCCCGGTCTCACCGTGGTGCTCGGCCCCAACGGTGCGGGCAAGACCACGCTGCTCAAGGCGCTCAACGGCTTGATTCCACGCGGCGGCTCGGTCTTGCTTGACGGCGCCGAGATGCCCGAAAAAACACACGAGATCGTGCAGGCCGGTGTGGCCCTGGTGCCCGAGGGCCGCCAGCTGTTTCCCCAGCTCACCGTGGCCGAGAACCTTGAACTCGGCGGCTGGCTGGTGCCCAAGGCGCAACGCTCCGAACGCCTTGTTCAAGCCTTTGAAGACTTCCCCAAACTCAAGGAGCGCGCCACCCAACTGGCCGGCACCATGAGCGGTGGTGAGCAGCAGATGGTGGCGGTGGCGCGCGCCATGATGTGCGCGCCGCGCCTGCTCATGCTTGACGAACCCTCGCTCGGTCTGGCGCCCAAGATGGTCGACGAACTGCTCACGATCGTGCGCCGCATTGCCGATGCCGGCACCACCGTGCTGATGGTGGAGCAGAACGTGAAGAAGGCGCTGACTGTTGCCGACCGCGGCTACGTGATGGAGCGCGGCACGCTGGTGGCCAGCGGCCCGGCCAGGCTGCTTGCGCGCTCCACCGTCATCCGCGAGGCGTATCTGGGCGCCGACAAGGACCCCGCCACCGGCACCACCAGCGCGTCCGATGCGGTGCAGCGCCGCAAGGCCGTGGCCACCACCTGACCAGCTTTTCATCTGTACCCAAGGAGAACCCCATGTCCGACATGTCCATGCTCATCAACGGCCTCAAGGTCACCGCTGAAAAAGGCGCCACCTTCGAACGCCGCAACCCGCTCGACGGCAGCGTGGCCACGCGCGCGCCCGCCGCTTCACCGGCCGACGCCGTGATGGCGGTGGAAGCCGCTGCCGAAGCCTTCAAGACCTGGAGCGAAACCGGCCCGAGCGCCCGCCGCGCCCTGCTGCTCAAAGCGGCCGACGCGCTGGAAGCCAAGACGCCCGCGTTCATCGAAGCCGTGTCGGCCGAGACCGGCGCCACCGGCATGTGGGGTGGCTTCAACGTGATGCTGGCCGCCGGCATGATCCGCGAGGCCGCCTCGCTGACCACGCAGGTGGGCGGAGAACTGATCCCGTCCGACGTGCCCGGATCGCTGGCCATGGGCATCCGCCAGCCCGCCGGTGTGGTGCTCGGCATTGCGCCGTGGAACGCGCCCATCATCCTGGCCGTGCGCGCCATCTGCGTGCCGCTGGCGTGCGGCAACACCGTCATCCTGAAAGGCAGCGAGAACTGCCCGCGCACCCACCAGCTCATCATCGAAGCGTTCCAGGACGCGGGCTTTCCGCCCGGCGTGGTGAACTACATCACCAACGCGCCGGCCGATGCCGGTGCCGTGGTGGAAGCCATGGTGGCCCACCCGGCGGTGCGCCGCGTGAACTTCACCGGCTCCACCAAGGTCGGCAAGATCATCGCCATGACCTGCGCCAAGTACCTCAAGCCGGTGGTGCTGGAGCTGGGTGGCAAGGCGCCGCTGGTGATCCTGGACGACGCCAACCTGGACGACGCCGTCAACGCCGCCGCCTTCGGCAGCTTCGCCAACAGCGGCCAGATCTGCATGAGCACCGAACGCATCA
Organism: Hydrogenophaga sp. RAC07; assembly: GCF_001713375.1. Classification (NCBI taxonomy): domain Bacteria; kingdom Pseudomonadati; phylum Pseudomonadota; class Betaproteobacteria; order Burkholderiales; family Comamonadaceae; genus Hydrogenophaga; species Hydrogenophaga sp. RAC07. The sequence goes on along the minus strand of NZ_CP016449.1, from coordinate 4,243,108 downwards.
TCGTGGACAGCAAGATTGCCGATGCCTTCGTGAAGAAGTTCAGCGACAAGGCCAAGGCGCTGCCGCTGGGCGACCCGCGCAAGCCCGAGCCGGTGGTGCTGGGCTCGGTGATCGGCATGGGCACGGTCAACCACTGCAATGAACTCATCGACGACGCACTGGCCAAGGGCGCCAAGCTTGCCTGCGGCGGCAAGGCCGACACCACGCTCATGCCCGCCACCGTGCTCGACCATGTGACGCCGGCCATGCGCATCTACCACGAAGAAACCTTCGGCCCGGTGAAATGCGTGGTGCGCGTGAACGGTGTGGAAGAGGCCATTGCCTGCGCGAACGACAACGAGTACGGCCTGAGTGCCGCGGTGTTCGGCGGCGACATCGCACGTGCCTTCAACGTGGCGCGCAAGATCGACAGCGGCATCTGCCACGTGAACGGCCCGACCGTGCACGACGAAGCGCAGATGCCGTTTGGCGGCGTGAAGGGTTCGGGCATCGGCCGCTTCGGCGGCAAGGCCGGCATTGCCGAGTTCACCGAGCTGCGCTGGATCACGCTGCAGACGACGCCGCGGCACTACCCGTTCTGATTGCTGGAGGAGAAGCTGTGCGAAGGCCCTGGAGGCGGTGCTTCCAGGGCCTTTGTTCATGGCGTGTCCACGACATACCATCGCCAGCACACATGAAAACCTTCCGTGTCCGGATTGATGGCGAGGTGGCTGACGCCGAGGCCGACAGCGAGACCAGCTTGTTCGCTGCCCTGGCGCGCGCGGGCATGGCATGGCCGGTGTCCTGTCGCAACGGTACCTGTCGCACGTGCATGGCCCGTTTGCTGCAGGGGCAAGTGCGTTACGACATTCCCTGGCCGGGCCTGAGTGCAGAGGAAAAGACGGAGGGCTACTGCCTGCCCTGCGTTGCGCGACCCATCGCGGATGTTGTCATCGCCCGGGCCTGAAAACCGGGCCACACACGACGTTCACCACCCTCTCCAGGAAGAGAAGGCACAGCGCTCCAACCGCAAGCAGCTTGCCTTCGAGCTACGCCCGTCCATCGCTCACCGCCGGCTGCGCCACGCGCGTGGGCGCGAACATGCTGCGCCCCAGCCATCGCCAGAGCCGCTGGCCGTTGCGCCCCGCTCCCTGCACCGTCAGGTCGCCCGACTGGATCTCACGCTCCGGGGCGCTGTCGCCGGTCCAGATTTCGGTGAGCGCGCGCACCGTCGAGTCGACCAGCACGCTCACGTCGTGGCCCGGGTCGTCCCGGCACAGGTCGGCCACGTGGTGTTCCACCACCAGCCACCACTGCCGCTCGGTCGCGGGGCCGTCGCTGAACCGGAAATGGACCACCGTGCGGCCTTCGTCGGGGAACTCTTCCATGCGTGCGAAGCGGCGGATGTCCCACATGAGGAAACCGGCGTCGAGTTGCTCGGGGCGCAGCCGGCTGCCGATCCAGCGCGCGCCCCAGTGGCCCAGACCCACCACGATCGGTCGCAGTTCCTCGCCCGCGGGGGTGAGGTGGTATTCCCAGTTCTTCTCGACGCGCCGCCGCTCGACGACGCCGATCTCTTCCAGTTTGCGCAGGCGCTGCGTCAACAGCGTGGACGACATGCGCGGCACGCCACGGTGGATGTCGTTGAAGCGATGGCTGCCGCACAGCAGCTCGCGCACGACCAGCGGCGTCCACAGTTCGCCCAACACCTCGGCACCCCGGGCGACGGTACAGAACTGCATGTAGTCGATCATGCGGATCAGTCTAGTCGTGTGCCGGCAGAACGCCTACTCCAGATTCTGGACTTGAGCGCACCCGCCACCCGGCATACCTTGACGACCGACCGTGCATGTCGCATCGGTCAAGTCCAAGGAGCACTGCCATGACCGAAGCCCTCGTTTCCGCCCCCGCTGCACCCGCTGCACCAGCCGTCTTCGACGCCGAGAAGTTTCGCCAGACCACGCGCGCGCAGTGGGAAAACGCCGCTGAAGCCTGGGATCGATGGGGGCCCTTGCTGGCCCGCTGGCTGGGCCCGGCGACCGAGGCCATGCTGGACATGGCGGCCGTTGGCCCCGGCGCGCGCGTGCTTGACGTGGCGGCCGGCGCGGGCGAACAGACCCTGGTCGCCGCGCGCCGCGTGGGCGCGACGGGTCATGTGCTGGCCACCGACATTTCACCGACGATTCTTCGACATGCGAGGCAGGCGGCCGAACAGGCCGGCCTGTCGAACGTGGAAACCCGTGAGCTCGATGGTGAGTGCCACGATCTGTTGCCCGGTGGCTCCTTTGATGCCGCGGTGTCGCGCGTCGGCCTGATCTACTTTCCCGACCAGCAGCGCGCGCTCGCCGGCATCCGCCACGCACTGAAGCCGGGCGGGCGTTTCGCCGCGGTGGTGTATTCCACGGCCGAACGCAATCCCTTCTTTGCCGTGCCGGTCGGCATCATCCGCCGCCGCGCGCAGTTGCCACCGCCCTTGCCTGGACAACCAGGGCCTTTTTCCTTGGGCGGTGAAGGCGTGCTGGCGACAGTGCTGGAGCAAGCGGGTTTTCGCGACGTGGAGGTGCGCAAGGTTGACTCCCCGGTGCGTCTGCCCACGGCCACCGAGTGCGTGCGGTTCGAACGGGAATCCTTCGGCGCGCTGCACCAGATGATGGCCAGTCTGAGCGACGACGAGCGTACCGACACGTGGAGAGAAATCGAGGAAGCCTTGCACCGCTTCGAGACCCCGGCGGAGGGTTTTGTGGGTCCGTGCGAGATGCTGGTGGGCGCGGGCACGCGGTGACCGCGCCTCATGCTGATGCAGCCGACCGGAGGCTCAGGCCTTCGTGTCCAGCAGCGTTCCCAGCATGCGGTCTTCCGTCTGCACGGTGCGCAGGTTGGCGGCGAAGCTGTAGAGGCTCATGCGCTGGCCCACCAGGTCGTCGGCCAGTCGGTCGAAGGGCGCTGACACGTCGGCCTCCCGACCGATCCGTGTGTCCACACCGCCCCTCTCGGGCCGAGCCGTCTGCACCGTGACCTGGCGCCGGAAGTCCGGTGTCTGCACGTTGGCCACGTTGTGGGCGTGCGAGTCCAGCTTGAGCTGCGCGGCGCGCATGCCGCTCAGGCCGATGGCGGTGACGGACATGGACATGGTGGTCGTGGTGCTGGAGGGCGGATGGGTGGGGATCTCAACCAGCCTATCGGCCACCGCCGCGGCAACTTGAGCCCTTGGCCGACACAATCGCCGCCCCTCTGCGAAAATCGGGCCCATGAACGCGACCAACACCACCGAACTCATGCACACCCTGGGCCAGCAGGCCAAGGCGGCCTCGGCGCTCATGGCCAAGGCCAGCTCGGCCACCAAGCAGCGGGCCCTGCTTGGCCTGGCCGCCCTGCTGCGCGCCAACGTGGACGCCCTGCAGCGGGACAACGCCAAGGACCTCGAACGGGCGCGCGCCGCCGGCCTGGCCGAACCCATGGTGGACCGACTCAAGCTCACGCCCAAGGTCATCGAGACCTGCGCCCAGGGCTGCGAGCAGCTGGCCGCCATGCCCGAGATCATTGGCGACATCACCGGCCTGAAGCAGATGCCCAGCGGCATCCGCGTGGGGCAGATGCGCGTGCCCATCGGTGTGTTCGGCATGATCTACGAAAGCCGCCCCAACGTGACCATCGAGGCGGCGTCGCTTTCCATCAAGAGCGGCAACGCGGCCATCCTGCGCGGTGGCTCGGAAGCCATCGAGTCCAACCGCGCGCTCAACAACCTGGTGCAGCGCGCATTGACGGACGCCGGCCTGCCCGCCGACGCAGTGCAGCTCGTGCCCACCACCGACCGCGCCGCCGTGGGCCAGCTCATCACCATGCCGCAGTACGTGGACGTGATCATTCCGCGCGGCGGCAAGGGCCTGATCGAGCGCATCAGCGCCGAGGCCAAGGTGCCGGTCATCAAGCACCTGGACGGCAATTGCCACACCTACGTGGACGATCCGTGTGACGTGGCCATGGCGGTGACGGTGGCGGACAACGCCAAGACCCAGAAGTTCAGCCCCTGCAACGCCACCGAGAGCCTGCTGGTGGCGCGCGCCGTGGCCGCCAGCTTCCTGCCGAAGATCGGTGCCATCTACGCCGCCAAAGGGGTCGAGATGCGCTGCTGCCCCGAGAGCAAGGCGATCCTTTCGGCGGTGCCAGACGCCGACCTGAAAGATGCGACCGAAGCCGACTGGTCCGAGGAATACCTGGCACCGGTCATCAGCATCAAGCTGGTCGAGGGCGTGGACGAAGCCATTGCCCACATCAACCGCTACAGCAGCCACCACACCGACGCCATCCTCACCACCGACCACAGGCACGCCCAGCGGTTTTTGCGTGAAGTGGATTCGGCCAGCGTCATGGTCAACACCAGCACCCGTTTCGCCGACGGTTTCGAATTCGGTCTGGGCGCCGAAATCGGCATCAGCACCGACAAGTTCCACGCCCGTGGGCCGGTGGGGGTGGAGGGCCTGACTTCGTTGAAGTACGTGGTGTTGGGCGAGGGTGAAGTTCGGGGCTGATCAAGGCCCATCGGAGGGAGTGAACATGTGCCGCAACATCAAGACCCTGTTCAACTTCGAGCCACCCGCCACGGAACTGGAAATCCGCGACGCCGCGCTGCAGTTCGTGCGCAAGCTCAGCGGTTTCAACGTGCCGTCACAAGCCAACGAAGCCGCGTTTGATCGCGCGGTGGCCCAGGTGGCCGACTCTGCCCGCGAACTCATCCAGTCGCTGCGCACCAGCGCCGAGCCCCGCGACCGTGAGGTGGAAGCGGCCAAGGCCCGTGCCCGCACGGCGGCGCGCTTCGGCACTGCCCGCTGATGAGGCCCCGGCCTGCGCAAAAGAAGCCAGACAACCACGCGGGCCTGGCTTGAAATGGGTGCCATCCGGCCCCATTACACTGATTACCCCCACCCGTTGCCGCCGCAGGCCTTTTCCTATGGTCCCCCACCTCGTCACCGCCCTGACCGGCCCCATCAACGAGCTTGAGCAGCGCATCCTCGAGTCCACGCCGGTCATCGAGCGCTGGTTCCGGCTGGAGTGGATGGAGCACACGCCGCCGTTTTACAGCTCGGTGGACGTTCGCAATGCCGGCTTCAAGCTCGCGCCGGTGGACACCAACCTCTACCCCGGCGGCTGGAACCACCTCACGCCCGAGATGATTCCGCTGGCGGTGCAGGCGGCCATGGCGGCGATCGAGAAGATCTGCCCCGAGGCCAAGAACCTGCTGCTGATCCCCGAGAACACGCGCGACACCTTTTACCTGAGCAACTTGGCCCAGCTGCAGCGCATCTTCTACATGGCCGGCCTCAACGTGCGGCTGGGCTCGATGTCCAACGACATCAAGGTGCCCACCACCATCGAGCTGCCCGGTGGCGAAAAGGTGGTGCTGGAACCGCTGATCCGCACCAAGCGGCGCCTGGGCCTGAAAAACTTCGACCCCTGCACCATCCTGCTCAACAACGACCTGAGCGCGGGCGTGCCCGGCATCGTGGAAGACCTGCACGAGCAGTACCTGCTGCCGCCGCTGCACGGTGGCTGGCCCACGCGGCGCAAGAGCCACCATTTCAAGGCCTACGAAGAGGTGTCCAAACGCTTCGGCAAGCTGCTGGGCATGGACCACTGGCTCATCAACCCGATGTTCAACCAGTGCGGCGAGGTCGACTTCAACACCGACGCCGGTCTTGAATGCCTGCGCAGCAACACCGACGCGCTGCTGGGCAAGATCCGCCGCAAGTACAAGGAATACGGCATCAACGAGAAGCCGTTCGTGGTGGTCAAGGCCGACAACGGCACCGGCGGCATGGGCATCCTCACCGTGCGCGATGCGCGCGAGATCGACAACCTCTCCGCCAAGACCAAGGCCCACATGGCCGTCACACAGTCGGGGCAGGCGGTGCACGAGGTGATCATCCAGGAAGGTGTGCTGACCAACGAGCGCATCAACAGCGCGGTGGCCGAGCCCGTGGTCTACATGATGGACCGCTACGTGGTGGGCGGGTTTTACCGCGTGCACGCCGATCGGGGGGTGGACGAGAACCTCAACGCCCCGGGTTCCAGCTATGTGCCTTTGGCGTTCGAGCAGAGCGCGCAGCTGCCGCAGCCCGGCGTGAAGCCCGGCGCGAGCGTGCCCAACCGCTTCTACATGTACGGCGTGATCGGCCGCCTGGCCATGCTGGCCGCCAGCTACGAGCTCGAAGCCACCGACCCCGACGCCGAGGTCTACGAGTAAGTTGCTGCAGCGCAACATAAGCGCTGCGCCACGGCTTTAGAGCCCCTGGCCCACAGACACGGGGGACCGGGCGGGCGCAAAATCGCGGTCCCCAGACAACCTGCCCCGAGCCCGCAAGGCCGGGGTTGTTTTGTGTCAGCAAGCAAATCGTCTCTCACAGCGCTCACCCTGGGCGCCATCGGTGTGGTCTACGGCGACATCGGCACCAGCGTGCTGTACGCCGTCAAGGAGGTCTTCGGATCCGGCCACGTTGAGTTCACCCACGCCAACGTCTACGGCGTGCTGTCCATCCTGTTCTGGACGCTCACCGTCATCGTCTCGCTGAAGTACGTGGTGCTGGTCCTGCGGGCCGACAACCACGGCGAGGGTGGCCTCATCGCCATGCTGGCGTTGGCCTCCACCGCGGTGAAAGACCGGCCCGAGTTGCGCCAGACGCTGCTGGCCATCGGCATCTTCGGCACCGCGCTGTTTTACGGCGACGGTGTCATCACCCCGGCCATCTCGGTGCTTTCCGCGGTGGAGGGCCTGGAGGTCATCTCCCCCGCCTTCCGCCAGTACGTGGTGCCCATCACGCTGGTGGTGCTGTTTGCCTTGTTCGCCGTGCAGAAGCGCGGCACCGGCGGCATCGGCAAGTTCTTCGGCCCGATCACCGTGGTGTGGTTTGTCACCATCGCGGTGCTGGGCGTGGTGCAGATCGTGGACCACCCCGAAATTCTGGCCGCGCTGAGCCCGCACCACGCGCTGCGCTTCATGTGGCAGCAGCCGGGCACCACCTTCATCATCCTGGGCGCGGTGGTGCTGTGCGTCACCGGAGCCGAGGCGCTCTACGCCGACCTCGGCCACTTCGGCAAAAAGCCGATCCGCCTGGCCTGGTTCCTGGTGGTCATGCCCTGCCTGACGCTGAACTACTTTGGCCAGGGCGCCTTGCTGCTGGCGCGGCCCGAAGCGGTGAAAAATCCGTTCTTCAACATGGCACCCGACTGGCTGCTGCTGCCGCTGGTGCTGCTGGCCACCATGGCCACGGTGATTGCCTCGCAGGCGCTCATCACCGGCGCCTTCAGCGTGACCAAACAGGCCATGCAGCTGGGTTATCTGCCGCGCCTGCAGGTGCAGCACACCAGTGAACACGACACCGGCCAGATCTACATGCCCTTCGTCAACTGGGGCCTGTTTGCCGCCATCGTGCTGGCGGTGGTCATGTTCAAGTCGTCCACCAACCTGGCCGCGGCCTACGGCATCGCCGTCACACTGGACATGCTGATCACCACCGTGCTCACGTTCTACGTGATCCGCTACGGCTGGAAGTACCCGCTGTGGCTGTGCCTGGCGGCCACCGGTTTCTTCTTCGTGGTCGACCTCGCGTTCTTCACATCCAACCTGCTCAAGCTGTTCGCCGGCGGCTGGTTCCCGCTGCTCATTGGCGGTCTGGTGTTCACGCTCATGATGACCTGGAAGCGCGGCCGAGGCCTCATGGGTGAAGCCCAGCAGGCTGAGGCGCTGGACCTGCCGAGTTTTCTGGAGGCGGTGTTCGTGAGCCCGCCGGTGCGTGTGGCCGGCACCGCGGTGTTCCTCACCGCCGAGCGCGGCACCGTGCCCAACGCAATGCTGCACAACCTCAAGCACAACAAGGTGTTGCACGAGCAGAACCTGTTTGTGACGGTGCGCAGCCATGAGGTGCCGTGGATCGCCGCCGGGCAGCGCCTGCAGATCGACCCGCTGGGCCACAACTGCTGGGCCGTGACGCTGAACGTCGGCTTCAAGGACGAGCCCGACGTGCCCAAGGCGTTGCAGCTCATGCGCGGGCACGGCTGCGAGATGGAGACCATGACCACCAGCTACTTTCTCTCGCGCGACGTGGTCACGCCCACGCTGGGCAGCGGCATGGCGCCCTGGCGCGAGAAGCTGTTTGCGCAGATGCACCACAACGCCAGCGCCGCGGCGGAGTTCCTGCACCTGCCGAGCAACGCGGTGATCGAGCTCGGCTCCAAGATAGAGATTTAGAGAAAAAGGGCCCCCACGCTCCCCCGCTGCGCGTGGTCCGCTGCCCCCAGGGCGGGGAAGGGCCCCGGTCCTTGCCGGGTCCGGGGGCTGACCCGCCTTGGGGCGGCCCGGCGGCGGGTCTAGCGCCCGGTCCGGATCCAGCGCGCTGCCTTCTCCGCAATCATCAAGGTGGGGCTGTTCGTGTTGCCGCTGGTGATGGTGGGCATCACGCCCGCGTCCACCACCCGCAAACCGGCCACACCGCGCACACGCAGGTGGCTGTCCACCACCGCCATCGGGTCGTTGGTCGCTCCCATCCTGGTGGTGCCCACCGGGTGGAAGATGGTGCTTGCAATGTCGCCGGCCAGGCGCGCCAGCTCTTCGTCGCTCTGGAACTGCACGCCGGGTTTGTGCTCTTGCGGCTGGTATTTCGCGAGCGCCGGTTGGGCCACGATGTGGCGCGTCACGCGCAGGCTGTCGGCCGCCACCTGGCGGTCTTCGGGCGTGCTCAGGTAGCACGGCGCAATGGCCGGTGCCGCGCCGGGCAGGGCCGAGGTGATGCGCACGTGGCCGCGGCTGGTGGGGTTGAGGTTGCACACGCTGGCGGTGAACGCTGGAAAGCTGTGCAGCGGTTCACCAAAGGCGTCCAGGCTGAGCGGTTGCACGTGGTATTCGATGTTGGGCCAGGGCTGGCCCGGGTCGCTGCGGGTGAAGGCGCCGAGCTGGCTGGGCGCCATGCTCATGGGGCCGCTGCGCTTGAGCGCGTACTCCAGCCCGATCTTGGCCTTGCCCCACAGGCTGCTGGCCAGCACGTTGAGCGTGGTCGCGCCCTGCACCTTGAACACCGCGCGGATCTGCAGGTGGTCCTGCAGGTTTTCGCCCACACCGGGCAGATCGTGCTGCACGTTGATGCCGTGCTGTTGCAACAGCGCGGCCGGGCCGATGCCCGAGCGCTGCAGGATGGCCGGTGAACCGATGCTGCCGGCACTCAGCACCACCTCTTGCGCGGCCGACACGCGCACGCGTTGCCCGCCACGCAAGAGCTCCACGCCGGAGCAGCGCAGTCCGCCGTCTGCATCGCGCTCGAGCACAAGTTTGTCGGTGGCGGTTTCGGTCCACACGGTGAGGTTGGGGCGGCCTTGCGCCGGGCGCAGGAAGGCCTTGGATGCGTTCCAGCGCCAGCCGCTTTTCTGGTTCACCTCGAAGTAGCCCACACCTTCGTTGCTGCCGCTGTTGAAGTCGGTCGTGGCGGGCACACCGGCTTGTTGGGCCGCCTGTGCGAAGGCATCGAGAACGTCCCAACGCAGGCGTTGTTTTTCGATGCGCCATTCGCCGCCGTGGCCGTGCAGCTTCGCGAATGCGGGGTCTTGCGCGGCGTCGAGCCGGTGGTGGTTTTCGTGCGCCTTGAAGTCGGGCAGGCAGTTGTCCCAGCGCCAGTCGTCGTCGCCCGTGAACTGCGCCCACTGGTCGTAGTCGCGGCTCTGGCCACGCATGTAGATCATGCCGTTGATGCTGGAGCAGCCGCCCAGGCCCTTGCCGCGCGGGTAACGCAGCCGGCGGCCGTTGAGCCCCGGGTCGGGCTCGGTCTGGTAGAGCCAGTCGGTGCGCGGGTTGCCGATGCAGTAGAGGTAACCCACGGGGATGTGGATCCAGTGGTAGTCGTCCTTGCGGCCGGCTTCCACGAGCAGGACGCGCTTGGAAGCGTCGGCACTCAGGCGGTTGGCCAGCAGGCAGCCGGCGGTGCCGGCGCCGATGACGATGAAGTCGAAGGTGGTGTTGTTCATGGAGGCGTCTCCTCGCCTGGGTGGTCGTCGCTGAGTCCGTAGTCGCCGCGCTCGAACGCGACCAGCACCGCCTCGGCCTGTACCCGTCGGTGCTCGGGCACCTGCACCCGCACAGGAATGGCACTGGCGAGCAGTGTGTAGGCCTGCACCAGGTGCGCGTCGGCCACGGCCGCCGGCACACCGGCGGCTTGCAGCACCCCGCGAAGCAGGTAGGCCTCGGTCGGGCTGAACACGGTGATCAGCGTTTGCCAGTCACCGTTGTCCGGGTCGTAGGGACTGTTGCCGTCGCTCACGCCCGGCTCCGGTTCACTTTGCGGTGGGCATGACAAATTCAGCGCCCTTGCCGATCGACTCCGGCCAGCGTTGCATGATCGATTTCTGCTTGGTGTAGAAGCGCACGCCTTCCTCGCCGTAGGCGTGCATGTCGCCAAACAGGCTCTTCTTCCAGCCACCAAAGCCGTGCCAGGCCATGGGCACGGGAATCGGCACGTTGATGCCGACCATGCCCACCTGGATGCGGCGCGCGAATTCGCGCGCCACGTTGCCGTCGCGTGTGAAGCAGGAAACGCCGTTGCCGAACTCGTGGTCGTTGATGATCTTCACGGCCTGCGCGAAGTCGGGCACACGCACACAGCTGAGCACCGGGCCGAAGATCTCTTCCTTGTAGATCTTCATCTCGGTCGTGACGTGATCGAACAGCGTGCCGCCCATCCAGAAGCCCTTGCCGCATCCTTCGCCGGTGTTCGACGCATCGAAGCCGCGGCCGTCCACCAGCAGCTTGGCGCCTTCTTTCGCGCCCGCCTCGATGTAGCCGGTGATGCGCTGGTGCGCGGCGGCGGTGACGATGGGGCCCATCTCGGCGGCCAGGTTGGTGCCGTTGAGCACTTTCAGCGCCTTGGTGCGCTCGATCAGCTTGGGCATGATCTTGTCGGCCACGTCGCCCACCAGCACCGCCACGGAGATCGCCATGCAGCGTTCGCCGGCCGAGCCGTAGGCCGCGCCGATCAGCGCGTCCACCGCCTGGTCCAGGTCGGCGTCGGGCATCACCACCATGTGGTTCTTCGCGCCGCCCAGGGCCTGCACGCGCTTGCCGTGGTGCGCGCCGGTTTCGTAGATGTAGTTGGCAATGGGCGTGGAGCCCACGAAGCTGATGGCCTTCACATCGGGGTGAACCAACAGCGCGTCGACAGCTTCCTTGTCGCCCTGCACCACGTTGAACACGCCGTCGGGCAGGCCGGCCTTCTTGAACAGCTCGCCCATGAACAGCGAAGCCGACGGGTCGATCGGGCTGGGCTTGAGCACGAAGGTGTTGCCCGCTGCGATGGCCACCGGGAACATCCACATAGGCACCATCACGGGGAAGTTGAACGGCGTGATGCCGGCCACCACGCCCAGGGGCTGGCGCAGCGTCCAGTTGTCCATGCCGGTCGACACCTGGTCGGTGAAATCGCCCTTGAGCAGCTGCGGAATGCCGCAAGAGAATTCGATGATGTCGATGCCGCGCGCCACCTCGCCCTGCGCGTCGGTGAACACTTTGCCGTGCTCGGCGGTGATCAGGTGGGCCAGCTCGTCCTTGTGCTGGTTCACCAGCTCCAGGAACTTGAACATCACACGCGCCCGGCGGATGGGCGGGGTGTCGGCCCAGGCCGGGAACGCGGCTTGCGCCGCGGCCACGGCGGCGTCCACATCGGCGTGGTTGGCCAGCGCGACCTGGCCACTGACGGCGCCGGTGGCGGGGTTGAACACGTCCTGGCGGCGCGGCGAGGTGCCCGGGGTCACCTGGCCGTGAATGAAATGGTCGATCGAGCGGGGGGTGTTGGCCATGGCGGTCTCGTGTGAATGGAGTCGAAGAGTGAAGGCAGTGTAGGCACCGCACACCCCCTCGCCTAGTGGCAAGGACTGAACTGATTGTTTGAAATGGTGAACAATCCAGGCATGGATGAGAAAAAAGTCGAAGCCCTCTGGATGCACCTGCACTGGCTGACCGTGCTGGCGCAGCAAGGCAGCTACACCGCGTCGGCACAACGCCTGGGCGTGAGCAAGGCCGCCATGAGCCAGCGCATCAGCGAACTGGAGCGGGCCGCGGGCGTGCCCCTGGTGCAGCGCACCACGCGCAGCGTGCGCCTGACCGAAGCGGGCCAGCAGTTGGTGGACGGCATGCGCGAGCCCTTCGAGCGCATTGCGCAAAGCTTCTCCAGCGTGCGCGATCTCGCCGAAGAGCCAGCGGGGCTGGTGCGCGTCACCGCGCCGGTCGCGTTTGCGCGCCAGCAGCTGGTGCCCAGAATCGCCTCGTTCGTGCAGGCGCATCCGCGCATCCGGCTGGAGCTGGACATGTCGGACCGTCTGAGTTCGCTGGCCACCGAAGGCTTCGACCTGGCGATCCGCCACACCGCCTCGCCGCCCGACACCCACGTGGCCTGGCCCCTGTGCAGCACACGCTCGGTGCTGGTGGCCAGCCGCGAGTACCTGCGCCAGCACGGCACGCCGGTCGCACCCCAGGACCTGGCCCGACACGCCTGCCTGCACTACCCGCGCGCGCAGGACACATCGGCCTGGCACTTCACGCCCGCCGAGGGGCGCAAAAAGCCGCAGGCCCAACGCGTCACGGTGCCGGTGAGTGGCCCGTTCAGTGCCAACAACAGCGAAGCCCTGCGCGACGCGGCCATCGCGGGCCTGGGCATCGCGCTGGTTCCTGATTTCAGCGCGCAGGCGGCCTTGCAGTCGGGCCAGCTGGTGGAGGTGCTCACGGGTTGGGCGTCCGTGGGCACGTTCAGCGCCCAGATCTACGCGGTGCGGCCCTACGCCAGCCACGTGCCGCGGTCGGTGTCGGCGTTCGTGGCCTGGTTGCGGGTGGCGTTGGCGGATGGGTTCGACGTGCGGGCTGCTGCGCCCCGGACGCGGTGACGCACCGTCGACCAACGGCTTCGGGCGGTCTGTTGGCCTGACGACGCTTGCTTTTACGAACTGATCATCCCGATATCTCTGCTTTTTCAGAACCCATTGGAGGCCTACCCTACTGGGTATTCAATGTTCCTTGAAGGAGACTCTGATGAAAAAGTGGATTTCCCTGTTGGCCGTGGTCATGACCCTCGGCCTTGGCGCGGCGCATTTCGACGCTGAAGCTCGACGCATGGGTGGCGGCAAGTCGTTCGGCATGCAGCGCCAGGCCGCGCCGCCGGCCAAAGCGCCTGCCGCACCCACCGCCGCGCCAGCCGCAGCGGGTGCCGGTGCCGCAGCCGCCAGCACCGGTCGCAGCTGGATGGGCCCGATCGCGGGTCTCGCCGCCGGCATTGGCCTCATGGCCCTGGCTTCGCACCTGGGCTTCGGTGAAGGCATGGCCAACATCCTGATGATCGGCCTGCTGATCGCCGCTGCCGTCGCCGTGTTCGGCTTCATCATGCGCAAGCGTGCGCAGGCCCAGCAAGGTGGCTCGGGCGGTCTGGCCTACGCGGCAGCGGGTGCCAACCGCCAGAGCACACCCGACCTGAACGCCTTTCGCACGCCGGTGAACGCGGGTGGCGGCTCCATGATCGGCAGCTCGCTGGGTGGTGGTGTCGCCAGTGCCATCCCGGCCGACTTCGACGTGGCCGCTTTCGAGCGCAACGCCAAGGTCAACTTCATCCGCCTGCAGGCCGCCAACGATGCGGGCAACCTGGACGACATCCGCGCCTTCACGACGCCGGAAATGTTTGCCGAGCTGCAGATGGACCTGAGCGAGCGTGGCGCTGCGACCCAGCACACCGACGTGGTGCGCATCGACGCCTCGGTGCTGGAAGTGGAAGAAGGCGACAGCCGCTACGTGGTGAGCGTGCGCTTCACCGGCGAGACGCGCGACAGTGGCGCCGAACTGACCGAGAGCTTCGACGAGATCTGGCACCTGACCAAGCCGCGCCAGGGCAACGGCGGCTGGCTGCTGGCCGGTATCCAGCAAAGCACCTGATGCCGCTGCGGGATCATCCCCGCTGCTGAACAAGCGACAAGGCCCCTGCACTCACGTGCCGGGGCCTTGTTGTTGGCGCCTGCGGTTCAGGTCGGCTTGGGCGGCGCCGCCTGGCGCTGCAACCGGTCCCAATCCTTCAGCGTCTGTTGCAGCCGGTTTTTCGAGTCGGGATGGCCCTTGGCAAAGGTCTTGGTGAGGAAAGAGCGCAGCCCTTCCTCGGGCGCGGGCGCACCGCGGGCCTTGAGCGCGTCGATCAGCAGCATCACCACCTGAAAACTGTGGGCGCGCGCCGCCATGTGCAGCATGGCCTGACCGGCCGGCGTGCGGTCCTGCGGGTCGGCGCCGTTGTCCAGCATGTAGCGCACGAGGCCCGTCTTGCCCTCGCTGCAGGCCCAGTGCCAGGGCACGAGGCCGCCCTCGGCCGGGGCGCTGAAATCGGCGCCAGGCGCGAGCAGCTCGGGCGCCAGCGGCCAGCCCGAGGCCTTGATCATTTGTTGGGTCTTCCAGTCGGTCATCGGTTCGCAGGGTGTGGGTGGATGGTGGGTTATCTCATGAATTCGCCACATGAATGCCTTCGACTGACTTTGGCGGTACATGCTTGATTTGCAACACCCGTTTGTGCTTTTTCGGGCTCGGGTAAACCTTGCTTGACAGGGAATTGGACGCGGCCGGATCATGCCTTCGGTCGAGAGTTCCCAGGTCTGATTGCAAAGAACGGTCAGAGCGCATTTGAGCTTCGAATCAAAGCTTCGATTCGAGCTTCCCCTGTTCCCGCCAGCCCACCCGAGAGCGCCGTGTTGCCCCGCCCCTCCAGTTCCCTGTCTGCCTTTGCCCAGGCCAGCGCACAGCCGGCCTTGGCAACGCTTGTCTACCGAAGCCGCTGCGTCACGCCCCTGGACGGCCCGGCACTGAATCAGTTGGTGGAGGCTGCGTTCCAACGCAACCTGGCCGAGTCGGTCACCGGCTTGCTGATCTACGACGGCGGGCGGTTCCTGCAGTGGCTGGAAGGCCCGGCCGAGAGCGTGGACCGGATCTGGCAGTCGATCCGGGTGGACAGCCGGCACACCGACGTGGAGATCCTGGGCCACATGCCCACCACCGTGCGCTGTTTCCCCGACTGGGGCATGAAGCTGGGGGACCGCGACCCGAGCGAGCGGCCCGATGCCGCCAACGACGCGCACATGAGACCGCCGCACAACCTGATCGAGCTGCTGCGCAGCCAGCAGGGTGTGCCGCACGCCAGCGCCACCGACTTCTGGCAGAGCGCCCCGGCGCAACCCGAGTTCGAACACGAATTCGCCCGGCTGGACCACGAAATCCTCAAGCGCGTGGTGGACTCCACCGTGCTGCCCCAGGTGACGCCGCGCTACGGTGTCGAACAGCCGCACACCGAGGCCGATCGCGATCCCCGCATGGCCAGTCTGGCGCGCCTGCTGGTGGCGACGGACCCGGCCGAGGCGTTCGCGCTGCTCGATGTGTTGCACGCCGAAGCGGGCTCGCTGCGCGCATCCTGCATGTGGGTCTCGGAGCCGGCCGCGCGCGACCTGGGCGATTTGTGGGCGTCCGACGAGGTGTCTGAATTTGACGTGACGCTCGGGCTGGGCCGCCTGCAGCAGTCGTTTCGCAAGCTGTGCCTGGAGGCGGACCACAACGACCGGCCCCAGGAGCGCCTGCGCGGGCGCATCCTGATCGCGCCGCTGCCGGGTGAGCAGCACCTGATGGGCGCGGTGTTCGACGCCGAGATGATGTGGCGCGAGGGCTGGGACACGCACTGCGAGTTTCCCGAGGACAACGCCGCGCTGATCAAGCTGGTCAAGCGCCAGTGGTTCGACGTGGTGGACCTCTCGCTGAGCCTGGCCTTCAACCGCGAGGACTGGATGCCGCGCATGGCGCAGACCATCACCGACGTGCGCCGCGCCTCGCTCAACCCGGCCCTGGTGGTGGTGGTGCGCGGCCGTGTGTTTTTTGACCACGACGGGCCGCTGCCCGAGCTGATCCACAGCGTGGGCGCCGACGGCGCGAGCACCGCCGCGGTGCTGGTCGTGCCGTCGTTTCAGGCCTCCGCAGCACGCGGCTGAAGCACGGTCGCCGGCAGCGCTGCGGCGCGCAGCCGCTCGGTGATGGGACCCGGGTCGCGTTGAACGACCAGCCAGCGCACCGGGTGCAAGAACCTTGACGACGAACCTTGCATCTCGTTCAAGGTCTCCACCAGGGCATCTGCCGGCCAATCCACCGCCACCACCAGCGTGGACCGCCGCGGCTCGAACCGCGCCAGCGCCGCGCGTGCCTCAGGCTCATTCAGCGCGTAACCGCAGTCCCACGGGTCGGAGATCATGCGGCTGCGCCACCACGCCACGTCACACGCCTTCACGCGCAGGCGCAGCAGCAGGCCTGACAGCGCGCCGCCGGCTTCGAGCAACTGGTGACTGCCATCCAGGTGGCGGCTGAAGGCTTCGATCAGGGCGAGCGCGGCGGGGTCGTCTGCTGGCCAGACCGCGACCGAAAGACGGGGATCCACCTGCGGGGCTTGCGTGGGCCGCAGCAGCGGGCTGCGGCCGTTGCCTGCGCCCTCGAAACACCAGGCTTGCAACCCGGCCCACTGCGCAGCGGTGGGCCGGGCCAACGGCGGGGCGGGATGGCCGGGCAAGCTCACGCTCAGGGCCGCGCCGTCAAAGCGCGCGCGCAGCGTGGCCAGCAGGCGGCGGCGCGGGTGTTCAGCCACGCGGCGGTTGCGCCAGAAAGAAGCGCAGCATCTCCGCCGAGGCGTCCGGCCCGGCGTTGTCGGTGTAAGTGCCAGCGGCATCGCCGCCCGACCACGCGTGGCCCGCGCCGTGCACGGTCCACTGCTCCACCAACACCCGGCCAACGGCGTCGGTGTGCCGTTCGCGCGTGTAGCGGCGCCCGCCGGCGGCGGTGCCGGTGTCGCGGCTGACGTCCAGCGCGGGCGTGGCCCGGCGGGCCTGCTGCGCGATGTGCTCGCCGTTGCTGTGCTGCACGGTGTGGTCGCGGTCGCCGTGAAAGACGATGGTGGGCACGGCGTGCGCTGCGCTGTGGCCCGCGACGCCGCGGCCCTTCATGGCGGCCATGGCCGAGGGGATGTCGTACGCGGCCGCGTACGGCAAGCCCGAGTGCGCGCCCACGGCCGCAAACAGCTCGGGCCAGGTCTCGCCCAGCACCACCGCCATGGCGGCGCCGGCAGAAAGCCCGGCCACAAACACACGCTGCTTGTCGACTGCTTGCTCGTTCATGACCGCTCGAACCATGGCCGCGATCAGCGCGGGTTCACCGCCCTCGCGCACCTGGTCTTGCGGGCGAAACCAGTTCCAGCAGCGCGAGGCGTTGGCGCTGGCCGATTGTTCGGGGTAGAGCACCAGAAAGCCGTGTTCGTCGGCCAGGCGGTTCATCTGCGTGCCGGCGGCAAAGTCGTCGGCCGACTGGGTGCAGCCATGCAGCATCACCACCAGCGGTCGTGCGCCGCTGGCGTCGCCGGCCCGCGCAGCCGGCTGGTAGAGCTTGTAGTCACGCGCACCGGCCGGGTGCTGCACTGTGCGGCGCATGAATGAGCCGGCAGCGTGCGTCGCCGCAGGCTTGGCGTTGACGTCGCGTGCCACCACATCGATCACGTCGGCTTCGGCCTCCGGTGTTCCACCCCCCAGGCCGGCGGACGCCAGCGCCTTGCGGATGGTGTCGGTCACGCCCTTGAGCGGACCGCTCCGGGTGTCGAGCCCGGCCTGCGCAAGCGCCTGGCCGATGGTGTCGTTGATGTTCATGGCCAGCGTGGTCGAGAGGGGTGTTTTCAAGGGATGTGTTTCGTGAACGTGAAAAGGATTCAGACGGTGCGGGGCGCCAGCGCGCGGCGCACAGCGGGGCTGGCGTGGAAGGCGCCGAGCACGGAAACGGAGTCGATGGCGGCCAGGGCGAGTTCGGGCGTGACGTCGTCGTCGATGCGGGCCAGGCCCACCACCTGGATGCGCAGGCGCTCACCGGCGGCCAAAGCGCGTTCCAGATCGGCGCGCGTGAGGTGCTGCAGGCCGAGCGTGAGCGTCTTGCGGGCCACGGTTTGTCTGAGCGTGTCGGCGTGGGTGGCGAGCAGGTTGCGCACCGCCGTGCGCACCAGATCCGAACGGTTGGAATAGAAGCCTTCCTGCACCAGCAGGTCGACCTGACCCAGGTCGACCACGCCGAGATTGACGGTCATCTTTTCCGAATCGCCCACCCGTGGGCGCACATCGAGCTGCCGGTTTGTCATTGTTTTGCCATCCATGTGGAATCCATATGGATGGCATTTAAGCACGGATCGGCGGATTGCAAGAGCGTGCCGAACACTCAACGCGGGGGTGCGCTGGCGAACAGCGCCATACTCGGCGCGCCCCCACACTCCCGGCCGTGACCATGACAACACCTGCCACACCCGCCTCACCGCCCGCGCCGGCCGCCGCTGTCGAATCCGCGTCCAGTGAGCCGCAGGCGCTCTCCCCGCTGATCACGCCGGCGGTCTCGGCTCCGCTCACCTTGCGCCTGATGCTGGCCGCGGTGACCGTGGCCTTCTTCTGGATCCTGCTGCCCTTCTTCGGCACCATCCTGTGGGGCGCGATCATCGCGCTGATGTTTGCGCCGCTCTACCGCTGGTTGCTGCCGCGCATGAACCATCGGCACACACGCGCCGCGCTGGTCACCATGGGTGCCGCGGTGCTCGTGGTGGTGCTGCCGGCGGTGCTGGTGTTGATGTCCCTGGCGCGCGAGGCCACGCAGATGTATGCGCGCATCCAGTCGGGCGAGGTCAACCCGGCCTTGGTGTTGCGCGGGCTGTTCAACGCCTTGCCCGATGGCGTGATCTCCTTGCTGCGGCGCTTTGGTCTGGGCAACTTCGACCAGGTGCAGCGAAAGTTCAACGCCTTGCTCACGCAAGGCAGCGAACTCATCGCCACCCACACCTTCAACTTCGGTCAGGACCTCTTCACGCTGGTCATCAGCCTGTTCATCACGCTGTACCTCGCGTTTTTCCTCACACGCGATGGCGCGAGCATCGTGCGCAGCATCCGCATGGCCATTCCACTGCCGCCTGACCACAAACAGGAACTGCTGGAGCGTTTCGGCACCGTGCTGCGCGCCACCGTCAAGGGCAACCTGGTGGTCGCTTTGGTGCAGGGCTTGCTCGGGGGCCTGGCGTTCTGGGTGCTGGGCGTCAACGGGGCGTTGCTGTGGGCGGTGCTGATGGCCGCACTCTCGCTGCTGCCCGCCGTGGGCGCCGGCCTGGTGTGGGTGCCGGTTGCGCTGTACCTGTTTGCGGTGGACCAGGTCTGGCAGGGCGCGGCCCTGGTGGCCTGGGGCGTGCTGGTCATCGGGCTGGCCGACAACGTGCTGCGACCGCTGCTGGTGGGCAAGGACACCGGCATGCCCGACTATCTGGTGCTGATCACCACGCTGGGCGGCATTGCGGTCATGGGCATCAACGGATTTGTGATCGGCCCGACCATCGCGGCCATGTTCGTCGCGGTCTGGCACATCCAGACCACCACACGGCAGACCATCCCGCCACACAAGCCGATGGTGTTCGCGCCGCCACCGGACCCTGACGCGGTGGACACGGTTTCACCCCCTGCGCCCACGCCCGCTCCCTAGACCGCCGGCACGCTGAGCAGGCTCTGCACCAGCGGGTGCTGCACCTTGCGCGCGGTGCCGATGGCGTAGAAGTGTTCGCGCACGCCGTCGCACGCGCCGATCCACTGCAGGCCGTAGCCCTTGGACAGCTTCTCGCGCATGCGCTCGGAGGCCGGGAACACGCCCATGCCCGAGGAACCGAAGGTGGCCAGCAGGGCGCTGTCTTCAAACTCGCCCACCACGCGCGGCAGCACGCCGTGGCCCTCGAACCACTGGTCGATGCGCAGGCGCACGGAAGCGTGGGCTGTGGGCAGCAGCACCGGCACGTTGGCCAGGCTGTGGGGAAAGTCCTGCCGCGCCTGGGCCAGCCAGGCCTTGGGCGCGTACCAGCCCAGTGCCGACGAGCCCAGCGCATGGCTGTAGAGCCGCAGGTTGGGGTTGGCGGGCGCCGGCCGGTCGGCCAGCACCACGTCGAGCCGGTGCAGCGCGAGCTCGGCCAGCAGGTCGTCGAACTCGCCTTCGTGGCACAGCAGGCGCAGGTTGGGCTCGGTGAGCGCGGGCTCCAGCAGGTCGCGCACGGCGAGCTTGGGCAGTCCGTCGGAAATGCCCACCACCAGGCGCACCTCGCTGGCGCGTGTGGCGTCGCGCACGGCGGCGGGCAGTTGCTCACCCAGATGGAAGATCTGCTCGGCCACCTGCAGCGCAGCCTGCCCCGCTTCCGTGAGCGCCAGTCCGCGCCCGGCGGGTTTGAACAGCGCGTGGCCCAGCGACTGCTCCAGCAATCGCACCTGTGCGCTCACCGTCTGTACCGCCAGCCCCAGGCGGTCCGCCGCGTGCGACATGCCGCCTTCTTTGGCCGTGACCCAGAAGTAGTACAGGTGCTTGTAGTTGAGTTCCGTGTGCATTGTTCGACTTATAAGGATGAAATTGCAGTGATTTTCTGCTTTTTGAGAAGTGTCTGCACGCCTAAGCTCGCGCTTTTCGTCAGGAGATCCCATGCACACCTACCCCGTCAACAGTCCCCAAGCCGCTGCCCGCCTGCTCGCCATGGCCTTGGTGGCCGATGGCAACTACGCCTTGAGCGAGATCCGGGCGCTGGACCGGCTGGACGCCGCGCGTCAACTGGGCCTGTCGCCGCAAGACCTCAAGGCCGTGATTGAAACCTTTTGCGAAGACCTGCTGCTCGGCGCGCACGGTGAATGGCTGGGATCGTCGCAGCTCGATGCCACCACCCGCCAGGCCCTGCTGGCCGAGGTGACCGACCTCACCCTGCGCACGAAAATCGTTGCCTTGTGCGAAGCTGTGGTGGCTGCCGACGGTCATCTGGCCGACGGTGAAACCGCGATGCTCGACAGCCTCGCGCGCGCCTGGCGCCAGATGCCCGGCAACCACCGAAACACCGAAGGAGCCTTGTCATGAAAACCATCGTCTGGGGCGTGTTCGCCTTTCTCTCGGTGTGCTGGACCGCGCTGATCGCGCTGTCGGTGCAACTCACCCACTGGCTGGTGGGCGCGGCGGGTTCGGGCCAGGCCACGTCTGCCGCCACGGCCGTGGGCGAGTGGCCCGTGCCGGCCTGGGCCGCGCTGTGGGTCGACCCGGCGTGGATCCAGTCCTTGCAGTTGATGTGGCTGGGCCTCGTGCAGTGGCTGGGCCAGGTGGCGCCGTCGAGCGACGGCGTCATGGGCTGGATCACACCGCTGCTGTGGACTGGCTGGGGCCTGGGCATGTTGTGCCTGCTGGTACCCGCGATCGGCCTGCACTGGATGGTGGGCCGCTTGAACAAACCCACCACGCTGCGCAATGTGCCGGCGCAGGGCCGCGCTTGAGCGAGCGGCTGGCGCAATCGCTGCGCCGCGCGGCCCATGCGCACGCGGCCAGTGCGCGGGGGCAGGCGCCCGACCCGGCCGATCTGCGGCTGAACCTGGCCGAGTTGTTGCAACTGCACGGTGACAGTTCGACCGCCGTGGTGCTGATGCTCATGGCCCTGCTCACCGTGGTGCCGATTGCCGGCGCCGGCACGGTGCTCAGCCTGGGCATCCTGGTCATCGCCTGGGGCTGGGCGCGCGGGCGCGACACGGTGGACTTGCCCGATCGCCTGGGCGCCCTGAGCCTGAACGAACGCTGGACCGGGCGCTGCCTGCACGGCCTGGCCTGGATGTACGAACGGGCCAACCGCTGGCTGCGGCCGCGCTGGTTGGTCTTGAGCCACGACGCCACGCGCTGGGGCTGGGGCGTCTGGATCGCCCTGATGGCATCGGTGATCTTTCTGCCCTTGCCGCTGGGCAATGTGCTGCCCAGCCTGAGCCTGATCCTGCTGAGCCTGGGCTGGATGTTTCGCGACGGCATCGCGCTCGCGGTTTCCGCGGTGACGGGTTGCGCGGCACTGGCCTACACCGCGTCGCTGGCCCACCTGCTGGTGCAACTGGTGGACCGCGCCCGGGGCTGGCTGCCCGTCTGACTCCCGTTGCGGCGGGGTGATGTGCCGCAGAAGCGGCGCCTAGAATCGGCGCACACCACCGGACCCACCGTTTGACGCCTGCCGCCGCCACCGCCCGCCCCACCGAAACCTGCCCGCTGTACGTGGACCTGGACGGAACGCTCACGCCCAGCGACACGCTGTACGAGTCGGTGATGCTGTTCATCCGGCGCAACCCGCTGAACCTGCTGCGCCTCTTCGTGTGGCTGCTGCTGGGCAAGGCCGGCTTCAAGCTCAAACTGGCCAACGCCGTGCGCCCCGACCCGGCGCGCCTGCCCTACCACGAGCGTTTTGTGCAGTACCTGCGCGAGGAACGCGCGCGCGGTCGCAGCCTGGTGCTGGCAAGCGCGGCGGACGCGCGCATCGTGCGCGACGTCGCCGCCCACCTCAACCTGTTCGACGACACGCTCGGCACCAATGCGCGCGCCGACGGCGTGAACCTCAGCCGGGGCAACAAGCGCGACGCGATCGCGGCACACGCGCAGGCCCTTGGCCACAGCAGCTGGGCCTACGCGGGCAACAGCCGCGACGACATCGCCGTGTGGCAGGGCAGCGCACAAGCGGTGGCGGTGAACGCACCGGCCAGCGTCATCAACGCGCTGCACAAGGTGCATCCGCAGGCGCGGGTGTTCGAGCGTGAACCGCTGCGCCTGAAGACCGTGCTGCGCGCCATCCGTCTCAAGCAGTGGTCCAAGAACGCGCTGCTGTTCATTCCGCTGCTCGCCTCGCACCGGCTCGACCCCCAGCTCTGGGCGCTGGTGCTGGTGGCGTTTGTGGCGTTTGGCCTGTGCGCCTCGGCCACCTACCTGTTCAACGACCTGCTGGACCTGCCCAACGACCGCGCACACCGCCTCAAGCGCTTTCGGCCGCTGGCCGCGGCCACCATCAGCATCCCGCTGGCGGTGGTGCTGGGCAGTGTGATGCTGGTGCTGGCCTTCGTGCTGGCCTGGGCGGTGTCGCCGGCCTTTGCCGCCATGCTGCTGGTCTACACCGTGACCACGCTGGCCTACTCGCTGGTGCTCAAGCGGCTCGCGCTCATCGACGTGCTGGTGCTTTCCGGTCTGTACACCTTGCGCATCGCCGCTGGCGCGGTGGCGGCGCAGGTGGAGCTCTCGAACTGGCTGGCCGCGATCTCGATCTTCTTGTTCCTGAGCCTGGCGCTGGTCAAGCGCTGCGCCGAACTCGAAGAGCTCGACGACGAACGCACCACGCTCGCACCCGGCCGCGGTTACCAGCCGCGCGATCTCTCGTCGCTGCGCGCCATGGGCATGGCCAGTGGCTTCCTGGCGGTGATGGTGCTGGCCCTGTACATCGACAGCCAGAACAGTGAAATGCTCTACGCCAACCCCGAGTGGTTGTGGGCCGCCGCACCCGTGCTGCTGTTGTGGATCATGCGCATCTGGCTCAAGACCGGGCGGCGTGAATTGCACGGCGAAGACCCGCTGCAGTTCGCGTTGAAAGACCCCTTCAGCTGGATGACGCTGCTGGCCATGGGCGGCATCGGTCTCACGGCCACCATCGGACTTTGACGCACCCATGAAATCCATCGCCATCGGTCTCGCCGTCTTCTGTGTGCTGCTGTCCTCGGCCGCGCAGATCGCCATGAAACGCGGCATGGGCGCGCCCAGCGGCGCCGACGTGGGTGCCACCTACCTGCACGCGCTCACCAGCCCCCTGGTGTGGCTGGGTCTGGTGCTCTACGGCGCCAGCGCCGTGTTGTGGCTGTGGGTGCTTTCGCGGCTCGATGTGAGCCTGGCCTACCCGTTGGTGAGCCTGGGCTTTGTGGTGACCATGGCGCTGGGGGTGCTCTGGCTGGGCGAGCCGTTCTCGTGGCTGCGGGTGGCGGGCTGCACCTTGATCGTGGTGGGCGTGAGCCTGCTGGCCATGGACGCTTGAGAACCCAGCGATGCGCGCCTCCGAATTTTCCGCACACGCGTCGCGCCAGATCTTCTGGTCATTCTTCGCCATCACCCTGGTCCTGAAGATCGCACTGGCGGCGGGTTTCCCCTTCTCCGGCGACGAGGCCTTCTTTTACCAATGGGGCGTGTTTCCGGCCTGGGGCTATTCAGACCACCCGCCCATGGTGGGCTGGCTGCTCGCGGTGCTGCGCCAGATCAGCGAACACCCGCTGGCGCTGCGCAGTTTCACACTCATCGTCACCAGCGTGATCGCGCTGGGCATCGTCGATGCGCTGCGCCGGTGGTTGCCCGACGAGCAGGAGTCCAGCGCCTGGCTGGCCGGTGCGGTGTACCTGGCCATGCCGTGGAGCTGGATGTTTGTGCTCGTGACCACCGACACGCCCTTGATCTTCTTCATGGCGCTCTCGGCCTGGGCCTACCTGCGTGCCGACACCAGCGCCACGCGAAGCGTGCCCTGGTACGCGCTGGCGGGCCTGTTTCTCGGCCTCGCGTTTCTTTCCAAGTACTTCGCAGCACTGCTGGGTTTTGCCTACGCCGCGCACTGCTTCGGCTGGCGGCGCGAGCGCTGGTGGGCGCCCTTCCTCATCTTCGCGCTGGCCCTGCCCTCGATCGCGCTCAACGTGGCCTTCAACGCCACGCACGGCTGGACCAATGTGATGTTCAACGTGTTCAACCGCAACGAAGGCTCGGCCTGGTCCTTCAAGACCTTCGGCACCTACCTGGCCATGGCGGTCTACCTGCTCACGCCATGGTTGCTGTGGCGCAGCGCGGTGGCCCGCCCGATCGCAGGGACCTCGGCCACCACACGCACCACGCTCGCGGTGCTGTGGCTCTTCCCCCTCGTGGTGTTCGCCCTGTTGAGCACGCGCCGCACCATCGGACTGCACTGGGTGCTGGGCTTCGTGCCGCTGTTCGTGGTGTGGGCCGGGCTGCGGCTGGAAGCCCGCCCCTTGCGCAGCGCATTGAACTGGACGGTGGCGCTGTCCGTGCCCCACCTCCTGGTGGTCGCCGCCATCGCCTGGGCGCCATTGGCCTGGTGGCAGCCCTTCAAAATTCATGACCGCGCGGTGTTTCTGCGCGAGACCCCCGCGGTGGTGGCCGCGCTGAGGCAAGACATGCCGCCCGGCGCCACGCTGATGGCGCACACCTACAACCCCGCCGGCATGCTCGCGTTTCACCACGGCGCCTACGTGCCGGTGTTCGGCGTCGGCCGCCACCACGCGCGGCAAGACGACCAGATCGTGGACTTCCGTTCATACGACGGCAAACCGATCCGCGTCTTCCTGTACGACGAACCCGTGCTCGCCGAGTTCGCGCCGTACTTCGAGCGGGTGAGCGTGAAGCGCTTCGAGGTGGAAGGCGTGGCGTTCTTCGCGGTGGATGGC
Source organism: Hydrogenophaga sp. RAC07 (assembly GCF_001713375.1). Taxonomy (NCBI): domain Bacteria; kingdom Pseudomonadati; phylum Pseudomonadota; class Betaproteobacteria; order Burkholderiales; family Comamonadaceae; genus Hydrogenophaga; species Hydrogenophaga sp. RAC07. The sequence continues at coordinate 4,217,803 of NZ_CP016449.1, read as the reverse complement.
GTGGGGTTCCGCTTTCAGGCGTACCGCGACGGGGTGCTGGCGGAGGTGGCGCGGGAGTTCCACAACGTGCCTTCGTGGCTCCCTGTGCTGGGGAGTCCGTTCTGTGAGCGGTATGGGTTTGTGGCCTGCTCGCCTGGGCGTTCTTGAGGGGGTTTCGGCGTGATGTCTGGAGAACCTCAGGGCGCAGCAAACGGTACGCGTTGAGCCACGGCACACATCAGCTCATAGCCGATCGTGCCCGCCGCCGCCGCCACCTCATCCACCGCCAACACAGCCCCGGCCGAAGACCGCCCCCACAACACCACCTCCGACCCCATGCCGGCGGCATCCAGGCCCGAGAGATCCACCGTCACCATGTCCATGCTGACCCGCCCCACCACCCGGGTTCGCACACCATCCACCAGCACCGGCGTGCCATTGGGTGCGTGGCGCGGATAACCATCCGCGTACCCACACGCCACCACGCCGATGCGCATGGGTTGCTTGGCCGTGAAGGCCGAGCCGTAGCCCACGGTGTCGCCGGCCTGCAGCGTCTGCACGCCGATGATGCGGCTCGACAAGGTCATGGCCGGTTGCAGGTTCCACTCAAGCGCAGAGCGCGCCGGAAAGTCGGGCGCGCTGCCGTAGAGCGCGATGCCTTCGCGCACCCAGTCGGCGGCCAGGTTGGTCACGCCTTCGCCGCGCAGCGCATCGCCCGGGTTCCTCAACAAGGCGGCGCTGTTGCACAGCGTGCGCTCGCCTGGCAGGTCCGCGGTGGCGGCTTCGAAGGAGGCCACCTGGTGGGCAATGCCGCGTGGGCCGTCGGCGTCGCTGAAGTGGGTCATGAGCGAGATTTCGTCCACCTGGGGCAGCGCGTTCAGGCGCGCCCAGGCGCTGCGAAACGCGTTGGGGGTGAAGCCCAGCCGGTTCATGCCGCTGTTGAGCTTCAGGAAGACGCGGTGCGGCACCAGCGTCTTGTGCGCGGCCAGCCAGTCGATCTGCTCGGTGCAGTGCACGGTGTGCCACAGGTGCAGGCGCGAGCACAGCTCCAGGTCGCGCGGTTCGAACGCGCCTTCCAGCAACAGGATGGGGCCACGCCAGTCGAGCGCGCGGATGCGTTCGGCCTCGGCCAGATCGAGCAGGGCAAAACCATCGGCCGCGCGCAGGGCATCAAAGCAGCGCTCGATGCCATGGCCGTAGGCGTTGGCCTTGACCACCGCCCAAACCCGCGCATCGGGGGCGCATTCGCGGGCGCGTTGCAGGTTGTGGCGCAGGGCTTCGGGGTGGACGGTGGCAAGGATCGGGCGGGGCATGGGCGTGCGGGCGTGAGGTCCGTCATCGAAAGGCGTTGCAAGCGGGTTCAACGCCGGTGAATGCGTGGTCGTTTCAGGGCAGCGTGCTATAACCCCGCATCCCCTGGAGACCCCCGTCAACTGTCGCATAAAAAAGCCGCTGCGACCCGCTCAGCCACCCTCCGCTGAGGCCCTTCGGCGCTCAAAATCATCGCCATGAAGCGCGGCTTCTACACCATCATGACGGCGCAGTTCTTCAGTTCGCTGGCGGACAACGCGCTGTTCGTGGCCGCGATCGAATTGCTGCGCACGCGCGGCTCACCCGAGTGGCAAAGCGCCGCCCTCGTTCCCCTGTTTGCCTTGTTCTACGTGGTGCTCGCGCCGTTCGTGGGGGCGTTCGCGGATGCGCGACCCAAAGGCCAGGTCATGTTCATCAGCAACGCCATCAAGGTGGTGGGCTGCCTGCTCATGCTCACCGGCGTGCACCCGCTGCTGGCCTACACGCTGGTGGGGCTGGGCGCGGCCGCCTACTCGCCGGCCAAGTACGGCATCCTCACCGAGTTGCTGCCGCCCTCGCAGCTGGTCAAGGCCAATGGCTGGATCGAGGGCCTCACGATCGCCTCCATCATTCTGGGTGTGTTGCTGGGTGGCCAGCTGGTGAGCCCCTGGGTGTCGGCGCAGTTGCTGGCCATCGACATCCCCGGTTTCCACACCGGCATCCACCACCCCGCACAAGCCGCTGTGGCCGCGCTGATGTTCGTGTACATGCTGGCTGCGTGGTTCAACACCCGCATCCCGCTCACCGGCGTGACGCCGCGCCCCATGCCCGCGAACCCCTGGGCGCTGCTGCCCGATTTCTGGCGCTGCAACAGCCGCCTGTGGCGCGACCGGCTCGGCCAGATCTCGCTGGCGACCACGACCTTGTTCTGGGGTGTGTCGGGCAACCTGCGTTACATCGTGCTGGCCTGGGCCGGCGCGGCGCTGGGCTACACCACCACGCAGGCCTCGTCGCTGGTGGGCGTGGTGGCGCTGGGCACCGCCGTGGGCGCGGTGGTGGCTTCCATGCGCATGCGGCTGGACCAGGCCACGCGCGTGATGCCGCTGGGCATCGCCATGGGCGTGCTGGTGATCCTCATGAACTTCATCGACAACGTGTGGGTGGCCGCGCCGTTCCTGGTGTTGCTCGGTGGCCTGGGCGGCTTCCTGGTGGTGCCGATGAACGCGCTGCTGCAGCACCGCGGCCACAACCTCATGGGCGCGGGCCGGTCCATTGCGGTGCAGAACTTCAACGAGCAGGCCTGCATCCTCACGCTGGGCGCGCTCTACGCGTCATCCACCGCGTGGGGCTGGTCGGCCTTCGCGGCCATCACCGCGTTTGGTGTGCTGGTGGCCGGTTTCATGGCCGTGATCGCGCTCTGGCACCGCCACAACCAGCGCGCGCATCCGCACGAACTGGAGCGGCTGCTGGAGATCGCGCGCCGCGACGACCTGCACGGCTAGAAGCCAACGTTGGTCGGGGCGAAGCCGTCGAGGCTGACCAACCGGTGCTGCGCCAGCACCTTGTACAGATCACTCTCGCTCACCGAGCGAGACAAGTAAGCGTCGCTGCCGGCCAGACCCGCCTTCATGCGGTCCATGCTGCCGGCGGTGGGAGCGAACATGATCACCACCGGCGCCCCCTTGGGGCCTTTGGTCTGTTTGGCGGATCGGCAGATCTGGTTGGCGTCGGGGTCGCCCTTGAGCCGGTCGATCACCACCAGGCGGTAGGGGTTGGCCTTGAGCATCACCAGCGCTTGCGTCGCCTCGCGCGACCAGTCGATGGTGAGGCCGTAGCGCTTGAAACGCTTGAGCAGGATGCGGCCTTCCACCAGGCTCTCCGCCACCAGCAGCATGTCGCCGCGCGCCACGTCGGGCACGCTGGCCTTGTCGGTGCTGATGCGGGAGCGCGGCGCACGGGTGGAGCGCGGTGCGGGTGGGGAGGGCAGGTCGTCCAGCCCGCCGAAGTCGGTCAGGCGCATCGTGCCCTGGCGGTTGTTGGGCGCGGCCGCGCGCTGAGGCGGTGGCGGCATGGCGGCCAGGGTGCGCTCTTCGCCGCGCTCCATGGGCCGGGTGGGCGGAAATTCGGTGTCGGCCGAACGGCGCCGGCGCAAGTTCGCCGCCGGAGCCATGGGCCGGGCCGGTTCGTCTTCGGGTGGCAGGGTGGCCGAAAAACCGCGGTCGGCACCCATGCTGGAGGCCACCGGTGGCAGGTGGTCGGGCGCGGCCAGGCGGCCACTGGCCAGGCGCATGCTGGCGTCCAGGCCTTGCAGCTGGGAACTCTGAAAAGGCTGGGTGGCCGCAAACCCGCCAGCGGGTGCCCGTTGGGCCACCTCCGCGGGGCGCACGCCGACGATGACATCGAGCGCGTTGAGCACCGAGACCAGCTTGACGGGTTTGCGTTGCAGCGGCCACCCGGTGCCGCCGTCGGACTGGCCCACCAGCAGGATCTTGCCGGGCAGTTCGGCGTAGCGCACCAGGTGCAGCGCCTGGGTGTTGTCGGCGTTGACGATCAGGATCTGGGCGTCCATCACCTCGTCCTGCACGGTGTAGCTGGGGGGGCGGCGCGCGGCCATGCGGAAAAACGACTCGAAAGTGGCAGACTCGGCTTGCGTGAAGCCCACCAGCGCCACCGAATAAGCTGCCACCATCGATATGCCCCGCCCGCAGAATTGTTGGTTGATGTCGTAAGACCTTGATGAGTATGCCTTTTTGTAACGAAATTCGCTGTCTCCGGGTCACACGTCATTTGAAATGCGACACCTTTGGCGTGCCAGGGCTGCCGGAGTCCGCCCTAACTTTCACCCGACCATTCCCCAAGGAGTCCCATGTCCAGCATCCACGACTTTGAAGCCCTGTCCATCGACGGCAAGCTGGTCTCGCTCGCGCAGTTCAAGGGAAAGCCCCTGCTGATCGTCAACACCGCCAGCGCCTGCGGCTTCACGCCGCAGTTCGGCGGGCTGGAAAAGCTGCACAAAACCTACGGCGAGCGTGGTCTGGTGGTGCTGGGTTTTCCCTGCAACCAGTTCGGCAGCCAGGACCCGGGCAGCAACGACGAAATCGCCAGCTTCTGCCAGCTCAACTACGGCGTGACTTTCCCCATGATGGAGAAGGTGAACGTGAATGGCGCCGAGGCCCACCCGCTGTACCAGTGGCTCACGGCCGAAGCGCCCGGGCTGCTGGGCAGCAAGGCGATCAAGTGGAACTTCACCAAGTTCTTGGTGGGCAAGGACGGGCGGGTGATCAAACGCTATGCGCCGCAGGACGCGCCGGAGAAGCTGGCCGCCGACATCGAGGCGGCCCTGGCCTGAGCCCGTCCCTTACCGAAGCCAGCCGCGCTTGCGGAAGTACAGCATGGGCACCACGGCCGACAGCACCATGAGGGTCAGCGCCAGCGGGTAGCCGTACTGCCACTGCAGTTCGGGCATGAACGCGAAGTTCATGCCGTAGCTGCTGGCCACCAGCGTGGGCGGCAGCAGCGAGACGCTGGCCACCGAAAAGATCTTGATGATCTTGTTCTGGTTGATGTTGATGAAACCGACGGTCGCATCCATCAGGAAGTTGATCTTGTCGAACAGGAAGGCGGTGTGGCTGTCGAGGGAGTCGAGGTCGCGCAGGATCTGGCGCGCGTCTTCAAACTGCTCGGCGCTCAGCAGGCGGCTGCGCATCATGAAGCTGACCGCGCGGCGCGTGTCCATCACGTTGCGGCGGATGCGACCCGACATGTCCTCGTGCCGCGCAATAGCCGAGAGCGCCTCGCTCAGCAGGTTGTCCGAGGCGTTGCTGTTGAGCACCTTCTTGCTCACCGTCTCGATCTCGTCGTAGATGTCTTCGAGCGTGTCGGCGCAGTACTCGGCGTCGGCGTCGAACAGCATCAGCAGCACGTCCTTGGCGTCTTCGATCAGGCCCGGCATGCGCCGCGCGCGCATGCGCAGCAGGCGGAACACCGGCACGTCCTCGTCGTGGATGGAGAACAGCACGCCCTGGCTCTTGAGCGTGTCGTTGTGCTCGTTGAGGATGAAGGCCACACGCACCGCGCGCGGGTCTTCCTCGTCGTCGATCAGGAAGTCGGAGCGAACATGCAGCTCGCCGTTGTCTTCCTCGAAGAAGCGGGCCGACTCCTCGATGTCCTCGTCCATCGCGTCTTCGGGAATCGACAGGCCGAAGTGCTGCTTGACCCAGCGGCGCTCTTCGGGGGTGGGGTCTTCCAGGTCGACCCAGATCGGCTTGAATTGCGCAAGCTCTTCGAGCGACTCGATCTCTTCCTGGAAGAGGCGGCCATTGGCCAGGGTGAATACGTTGAGCATGGAGCGCTCCCGGCGAAGTCTGCTGTCTGAAAGGGCGGGCCGCGTGGGCGGGCCCGAGGGCGGGAAAGGTGCTTTCAGCCAGCAGGCCGCCCGACTCAGGTCGCCGCGCGGGCGGCGGCGATCAGACGGTGGCGGGGGTGGCTGAAAGCACGCAACTGGGGGGCGTGCTGTCCATGGGGCTCTCCGGGGGTGGGTTCGACCGGCGAATTATGGCACTGCAGCAGCGCCCGGGAGGGGCGCATGAGGCGCCAGAAAGCGCATCAGTTCGTCTTTTCGGCGCCAGGCATCGTGCTCGCCGAGTTCAATCAGTGCGTGCACGAAGCCGGGTTCGAACAGCAGGTAACTGGCCAGCGCCGCGGCGCTGCCGGCCGCGCCGCGCGCGGTGTCCAGCGCGCCCAGGCCGGCGAGGGTGTTGCGGGTGGGCGCCGGCAATTCACCGATGTGTTTGTGCGCCAGTTCGTCGAGCGAGAAGCTGGGCTGGATCGCCAGCACGTCGACCGGCCGGTAGGGCAGGGCCGCGGCCAGCGAAGGGGGCAGGCGCGACAAGGTCTGGCTCACGCGCTGGGCCTGCTCCACATCGGCCTGCAAGGTGTCGTGGAACACGCTGGCCATGGCGTGGCCGGCGATGGTGCCTGCCGTCGGATCGCCCGCCCCCCGCACCACCATGCCCGAGCGCTGGGGCTGGCCCACGCCGATCACCAGCACGCGCCGCGCGCCGAAATGGATGGCCGGCGACAGCGGCGAGAGCTGGCGCATGGAGCCGTCGCCAAAGTGTTCCTTGTGGCCTTCGACCCAGAGCGGCACGGCCGGGAACAGGAACGGGATGGCGCTGGACGCCATGAGGTGTTCGATGGTGACGGGCTGAAAATCCGCCCGGCGTCCGGGCCGGTGCCAGGCCTGCACCGGGTGGCCGGGGCGGGTCTGGCAGAACGTCCAGTGCTCGCCGCTGGTGTAGCTCGACGCGGTGACGCCCAGCGCCTGGATGGTGCGTTGCTCCAGCGCCCGCTCCAGGCCCTGCAGGTTGATGGCGCGGTGCAGCGTGTCCACCAAGGGCAGCGTGTCGAGCAGGGCGCGGTGGCGCCGCACCTGGCGCGCCAGCGTCCAGCCCGCCACCAGCCGGTTGGCACGCACCCAGCCCGGCGCTTCCAGCCGGTAGACCTGCTCCGAGCGCAGGCCCATCCAGAACTGGGCGAGCATGGGCAAGGCGGCTTGCCCTTGTTCGGCCACACTGGCGAGATAGGCTGCGTTGAGCGCACCGGCCGAGGTGCCGAACAGCCACTGAAACGGAAACGCCGGCGCCCCGTTGGGCTGCATGGCGGCCAGCGCCTTGAGCACACCCGCCTGGTAGGCGGTGCGCGCGCCGCCGCCCATCAAGACCAGCGCACACGCGTCGGGGCTCGCCTCGTGCGAGGCAGGCGTCAGCATGTTGTGGGTGATGAGGGTGTCGAGTGACATGGGCCGGCGTGGATGGCGCCACTATAAAGAGAGGCGCGCAGACTGCAGGCAGACAAGGGCACGAGAACGCGGCGAATGCTGACAGACGGGGGCGCGTCTGGCCCCCACGATTCACCCAGGACCACATCCGACCATGACACACACACGCCGCTGGGCCCTTGCATCATGCGCCGTTGCGGGGCTGCTGGCCGCCGCCTGGCTGGCGCTGTGGGTGGTCGTGCCCGACGACGAGGAGCTCGCGCGCCGCGTGGAGGCCGAGTTCGAGGCGCGTCTGGGTCAGAAGCTGGTGGTCGGCGCCGTGCACTGGCGCTTGCTGGGTTTGCCCATGGTCGAGGTGCTGGACGCGCGCACCGGACAAGCCGAGGCCATTCGCGTGCGCCGCGTTGCGATCTATCCCGAAGTCCTGCCCTTGTTGCGCCAGCGCTTCGTCATCAACCGGCTGCAGATCGATGGCGCGGTGGTGCCGCGCAGCGCCCTGGCGGCCTACCGCGGCAAGGCACAGGACGGCGTGGGTTCGGTGGTGCTGCGCGCCGTGACCTTCACCGACACGACCTACATCTCCTACAGCGGCGTTCCCGTGGTGTACGAGGGCGACATCGAGTTCGACGATGACCGCCTGCCCCGGCGGGTGCAGGTGCGGCGCCCCGAGGTGAACCCGCCGGTCTCGCTGGACGCGACGCGGGACGGCAAGACGGACAGCGGCGCAGACCTGTACCGCCTGCGTCTGCAGGGCGGCGGAGGCTCGGCCAGCGGGCAGGCGCGCCTGGCTTCGGCGGCCGACGGCGGCAGGGTGCTCACTGGCGAACTCGCGCCGCGCAACGTGGACGTGCATGCCTTGATGGAGGCCTTTCATCGCCGCTCCCCCATCAGCGGCCTGGCGTCCGGCGAAACGGAGCTGCGCGCGCAAGGCGACACCTTGAGCGGCTTGTTCCGCTCGCTGAAGACGCGCAGCGTGCTCCAGGTGGAGGGCGCCAGGATCTTGCGGTTCGACCTGGACAAGGCGGTCAAGTCGGTTGGCAAGGACCGCGATGGCGAGACCGCGCTGGACAGCCTCTCGAGCGTCGTGGAGACCAGCAACACCGAGCAGGGGCTGAAGGCCGAGTTCACCCGTGTGAAGGCTGTGGCCGGTCCCTACACCGGCACCGGCCGGGGCACGGTGTACCGCCAGCAGATCGATGCCCAGGGCACGCTGGCGGTGGGCGGCGGGGTGCTGGAGGTGCCGTTCGCGCTGCGTGGCCCCACCCGCCAACCCGAGTTTCAGATCGCCTGGGGAACGCTGGCGGGCGCGGCGGTGGGCACGGCGGTGTTGCCGGGCATCGGCACGGTGCTGGGCGCCACCATCGGCGGCATGATCAGCGGGCCGCCGCAGGCTGCCGACCCGCCCGCGCCGGCCCGGCGGCCCCGGCGGTGAACGCGTGTGCTGCGCCGCTCAGGGCGCAGGGCGGGCTGTCGTCGCTGCGCCGCGGCTGAGCAGCCAATACAGAAAGATCGCGCCGAAGGTGGCGGTGCCGATGCCGCCCAGGCCGAACTCGCCGAACTTCAGCGTGTACTCGCCGGTGCCCAGGATGATCGGGATGGCGGCCACCAGCAGGTTGCGGTTGTCCGAGAAGTCGACCTTGTTGTCGACCCAGATCTTGGCGCCGGCAATGGCGATGAGGCCGAACACCACGATGGACACGCCGCCCATCACAGCCAGTGGGATCGCCTGGATCAGCGCGCCGAACTTGGGGCTGAAGCCCAGCACGATGGCGATGCAGGCAGCCACGACGAACATGGCGGTGGAATAGATCTTGGTGGCGGCCATCACGCCGATGTTCTCGGCGTAGGTGGTCACACCGGTGCCGCCGGCCGCGCCGCTGACCATGGTGGCCACGCCGTCGCCGATGAAGGCCTTGCCCAGGTAGGGATTGAGGTCGCGCCCCGTCATGGCGCTCACGGCCTTGATGTGGCCCAGGTTCTCCGCCACCAGGATCAGCGCCACGGGCGCGATCAGGAGGATGGCTTGCGCCTGGAAGACCGGCGCGGCGAAGGTGGGCATGCCGAACCACGCGGCGTTGGCGATGCCCGAGACGTCGATGGGTTTGCCCAGGCCCAGGCCGTTGGTGAGCACGGCGTAGACCACGCTGGCCGCGATCAGGCCGACCAGGATCAGCAGGCGCTGCGTCATGCCGCGTGCGTACACAGCCACCAGCGCCACGCTGATGAAGGTGATGGCCTGCATCCAGGCGTCAAAGCCGGTGGGCGCCATGTTCTTGATGGGGATGGCCGCGAGGTTCAGGCCGATCACGGCGACCACGGTGCCGGTGACCACCGGCGGCATGAGGCGCTCGATCCAGTGCACGGCGACGCCTTCGTCCACCTCGTCCACTTCCATGCCGGCCATGGGCCGCGACTTGGTGTGCTTCACGTTGGTGGCGTGCACGATGAAACCAATGACGGTGTAGACCAGGCCGCAGAGGATGATGCCGCCCAGGGCCACGCCCAGGTTGGCGTTGGGGCCGGGGCCTGCGTAGCCGCTGGCGGCGATCACCACGCCGATGAAGGCAAAGCTGGACCCGAGGTAGCTCGGCACCTTGCCGCCGGTGATGAAGAAGAAGATGAGCGTGCCGATGCCGCTCATGAGGATGGCCACGTTGGGGTTGAAGCCCATGAGCAGCGGGGCCAGCACCGTGGCGCCGAACATGGCGATGACGTGCTGCACGCCCATCACGCTGGTCTGCGGCCAGGGAAGTCGCTCGTCGGGGGCGATCACGCCGCCGTTGTCGAGAGTGGTGGACGGTTTTTCCGTCCAGCTGAACAGGCCCATGGAATTTCCTTGAGGTGGGTGGTGGGAGGCCCTGCGGCCGGCTGGGATTGTGCCTGCAAAGACCGTGCCGGCCCGCAGCCGAAGGGTCGCTCAGGCGCTGATGGCGGGCAGCACCTCACCCCGGTTTTCACCGAACCCGATGCGCGCTGCGCCCGGCTTCTCGCACCAGCCGCGCAAAACGATGGCGTCGCCGTCTTCCAGGAAGGTGCGGGCCTCGCCTGTGCCCGGCAGCGGGATGCTGCGCGACCCGCCCAGGCTGAGCTCCACGATGGCGCCGGCCTCATCGGGCGTGGGGCCCGAGATGGTGCCCGAGCCCAGCAAGTCGCCAGGCTGCAGGTTGCAGCCGCCCACGCTGTGCTGCGCCACCATCTGCGCGATGGTCCAGTACTGGTGGCGAAAGCTGGTGGCTGAAAGGCGGTCGGGGGGGATGCCGCGTTCGCGGTGCTGGCGCGATTCGATGCGCACCTCGAGCTGCACGTCCACGCCGCCGTGCGCCGTGTTGGCCGGGCTGTCCAGGTAGGCCAGGGGTTGTGGTTCGTCGGCCGGGTGGGCGAAGGGCACGCGGTAGGGCGCCAGCGCTTCCAGCGTCACGATCCAGGGCGAGACGGTGGTGCAGAAGTTCTTGCCGAGAAAGGGGCCGAGCGGCGCCATTTCCCAGAACTGGTGGTCGCGCGCCGACCAGTCGTTGAGCAGGCACATGCCGAAGATGTGCTGCTCGGCCTCGGCGATGGGAATCGGCTGGCCCATGTCGTTGCCCGGGCCGACGTAGAAGCCCAGTTCCAGCTCGTAGTCGAGCCGCCGGCATGGGCCGTACACCGGGGCGCTTGCGCCCGGCGGCATTGCCTGGCCCATAGGGCGCTTGAACGGTGTGCCGCTGATCACCACGCTGGAGGCGCGGCCGTGGTACGCGATGGGCATCCACTGGAAGTTGGGTGTGAGCGGGTCGTCGGGCCGGATCACACGGCCGACGTTGCGCGCGTGGTGGATGGAGGTGTAGAAGTCGGTGTAGTTGCCCACGCGCGTGGGCACACGCATCTCGGCCCCGGCCTGCGGCACCAGGCTGGCACGCAGCGCTTGCGCGCCGGGCCCGCTGGCGCCGGCCTTGAGCAGGTCGAACAGCGCATGGCGCAGCGCGCGCCATGCGTCGGGGCCCATGGCCAGAAAGTCGTTGAGCGCGTCGCCGGTGCAGGCGTTCACGGCCTGTGCGGCCAGGCCTGACACCGCACCTTCGCGCGCGATGGACGCCAGGTCGATCACCTGGTCGCCAATGGCCACGCCGCCGCGAAAGGCCTCGCTGCTGCCGGCACGTCGAAACACGCCGAAGGGCAGGTTCTGGATCGGAAAGTCGGTGCCTGCGGCGTTGGCGGATTCGAGCCAGCTGCGGGCTTCGGGGTCGTGGGTGTGGTTGAGTTCCATGGTGTTCATGCCGCTGTGGCTTGCAAGGCGTCGTCAAAAATGGCCACGGCACGTGTCCAGCCCGCCGAAGCGCCGCGGATCTTGTGCGGGAAGCAGCTGATGAAGAACCCGTTGGCCGGCAAGGCTTCCAGGTTGTGCATCTTCTCCAGGTGGCAGTAGCCGATGTCGCGCCCGGCCTTGTGGCCTTCCCAGATCAGCGAGGCGTCTTTCGTCTCGCCGTATTTCCGGGCCGTGTGCACGAAGGGCGCGTCCCAGCTCCAGGCGTCGGTGCCGGTCAGGCGCACGCCATGTTCCAGCAAATACATGGTGGCCTCGTAGCCCATGCCGCAACCGGACGCCACGTAATCGTTGTGGCCGTAGCGCGAACCCGCGCGCGTGTTCACCACCACGATCTCCAATGGCTTGAGGGTGTGGTCAATGCGCTTGAGCTCGGTCTGCACATCGTCGGCCGTGACCACGTAGCCGTCGGCGAAGTGGCGGAAATCCAGCTTCACGCCGGGCTGGAAACACCACTCCAGCGGCACGTCGTGGATCGCGATCGCGGGCTTCTTATCGCCCAGCGCCTGGTCCATGGTGGAGTGAAAGTGGTAGGGCGCGTCCAGGTGCGTGCCGTTGTGGGTGGAGAGCTGCACCAGCTCCACCGCCCAGCCTTCGCCGTCGGGCAGGTCTTCCTTTTTCAAGCCGGGGAAGAAGGGCTCGATCTGCTCGAACGTGTGCTCGTGCGTGAAGTATTGGATCCTGGGCGCGAACGCGGGCGGGTCGCTGACCACGTCGTTTTCCAGGTAGATCGAGAGGTCGACAAAACGGCGGGGCATGGTGGTCTCCAGAGGGGCTTGAAATCAGGAACGCTGCCAGCGCAGCAGGCGGCGCTCGGCCAGGGCGAGCAACACATTGCTCACGAAGCCCAGGGCTCCAAGCAGCACGATGCCGGCAAACAGATCGCTGGCCTGGAAGGAGCGCGCGGCCAGCAGGATGGCCTGGCCCAGTCCGGCCTGCGAGGCGATCATTTCGCCCACCACCGAGACGATGAGCGAGACCGTGAGCGACAGGCGCATGCCGGCGAGGATGTCGGGCATGGCGTTGGGCAGGCCGATCTTGAGCACGAAGTTGAAATGGCCCAGCTCCAGCGAGCGCGACACCTCGCGCAACTGCGTGTGCACATTCGCCAGGCCATGCAGCGTGGCCAGCAGCACTGGCCACATGGCACCAAAGGCCACCACCGCCAGCACCATGTTGCCCGACAGGCCGAACAGCGCAATGGCCAGCGGCATCACGGCCGAGGCCGGCAGCGGGCGGATGAATTCGAGCGTGGGCGCGATCCACTCGCGGGCCCGCACCGAACTGCCGATGAGTGCACCCAGCGAGATGCCGAGCGCGCTGGCCAGGACCCAGCCCGTGACCATGCGGCTCAGCGTGGCCCAGGTGTAGGCCGCGAGGTCTCCGCCGGCCAGGCCTTGCACCAGGCTCGCCAGCGTGGCCTGCGGCGTCGGCAGGAAGGCGCGGTTGACCCAGCCGCTGGTGCTGGCCGCCCACCACAGGGCGATGAAGGCGCCGAGCACGAGAACGGAGCCGGCGGCGTTGCCCAACGCGACCATGCTTGTGCTGAGTCGGTTCATGCGGTTTGCTCCCCCATGCGGCGCGCAACCCACCGCTGCAGCGCCAGCGCGCCCACGTTGATGGCGTAGCCCACCACGCCGATCCAGGCCAGCCAGGCCAGCATGAGGGCCGGGTCCAGGCTTTGCTGCGCGATCATCATCGCGTAGCCCATGCCGTGCGGGTTGGCCGCGATCTCCACCGTGACGGCGACCACCAACGCAATCGCCACACCCAGGCGCAGCGCCACGAACAGGCGCGGCACGATGGCCGGCCCGACGATCCAGGCAAAGCGCTGCAGCGGCGACAGCTGCAACGCACGCGCCACCTCCAGCAGGCGCGGCTCCACCTGCAGCACCGCCGCCTGCGTGAGCACCAGCATGGGCCACAGGCAGGCGAAGGCCACCACGCTCACCTCCATGCGCAGGCCGAAGCCGAACACCAGCATGGCCAGCGGGATCAGCGCCACCGACGGAATCGGGCGCGCCACTTCCACGCTCAGGTAGCCCCACTGCCCCGCGCGTCGCGACAGGCCCAGCAGCGTGCCGAGCAACAAACCGCCGAGCGCACCGATCAGCAGGCCCAGCGCGGCGCTGCCCAGCGTGAAGGCCGTGGCCTCCAGCAGCGAGCCGTCCATGAGCGCGCCACCGAAGGCGAGAACCGCGGCGCTGGGTGGTGCGATGGCGTCGCTGCCCTGGCCGGTGGTGCGGGCCCAGAGCTCCAGCGCAACGAGCAGCGCGGCCGGGAAGACCAGGGCCCTCATTCAATGTCCCAGGTAGTGGTAGAGCTCGCGGCGCAGCCGCAAGAACTCGGGGTGTTCCTTGGTGCTCAACTGATCGCGCGGTTGCGGCAGCGGCACCTCGATCAGCGCGGCCAGGCTGGGCAGCGCGGCCGTGGGGTTGCTGCGCAGCGCGATCACGCGGTCGCCCAGGTACAGCGCTTCCTCCAGGTCGTGGGTGACGAACATCACCGTGAGGCCTTCCTCGCGCACCAGCCGCGCGAGCTCGTCCTGCAGCGTCTCGCGCGTCATCGCGTCGAGCGCGCCGAAGGGTTCGTCCATCAGCATCACGTCGGGCTGTTGCGCCAGGCAGCGCGCGATCTGCACGCGCTGCTGCATGCCGCCGGAAAGCTGGGCCGGAAACTTGTCGGCGTGCGCGCCCAGGCCCACCGTCTGCAGCACGCGCGCAATGCGCCCGGGCCGCTCGGCCGCCGGCACCTGGGCCGCTTCCAGCGCCAGGCTCACGTTGGCCTGCACCGTGCGCCAGGGCAGCAGGGCGCGCCCGTAGTCCTGGAACACAAACGCCACTTCGCGGCTCGGGCCGGTGATGGCTTTGCCCTGGCGTTGCACGCTGCCGCCGCTGGGCGCCACGAAGCCGGCGGCGGCGCGCAGCAGCGTGGTCTTGCCGCAGCCCGAGGGACCGATCACGCAGACGAACTCGCCGCGCCGGATGGACAGGTCCACCGGCGACAGGATCTGCCGACCACCCAGCGTGATGGCCACCTGGTCGAAGTGCAGGACGGTGTCGGCCGCGGGCGTCATGGGTGGGCCACGCTCACTTCGCGATCAGGCTGGCGACGTTGGGCTGGCCCTTGAGCATGGCCTGGTCGTTCATGAGGTCGACCCAGTAGGTGAGCTGCTTCTCGGTGACCACCGGCCCGGGCGGCGAGATCTGGATCTTCGCAATCACTTCCGGTGGCAGCTTGATGTATTTGCCGATGGCCGCGCGCACGGCGTCGTTGTTCTTCGGCTGCTGCATGAAGGCGGCGGCTTCCTGCACCGCTTCGCGAAAGGCGCGCGCCGCGCCGGCGTTTTGCGCCACCCAGTCGCGCCGCGCGGTGTGGATGATGGTGGGCTGGTTCTCGGGCAGGAAGGTCGAGTAGTACGACGCCACGTAGCCGATGCCGCTGTCGGTGATGCGGCTCATGAACGGATCGGCGCTGACCACCGCATCCACCGAACCGCCGCGCAGCAGGTCGCCGTGTTGCGGGAACGACGCCTCGACGAAGTTGACCGTCTTGAAATCCACGCCCTGCGTCTTGAGCCAGCCGCGAAAGGTCACGTGCAGAAACGCGCCCAGGCCGGGCACGCCGATCTTCTTGCCCACGCAGTCCTTGGCCGTGCGGATGCCGCTGCCGGCCTTGGCCACCAGGCCGAAGCCGGTGATGGTCTTGGAGGTCACGCCGCCACCGGCCACGACCACGTGGTCCAGCCCGCCGTCGACCGACTGCAGGAACACGCTGGGTGTGGGTCCGCCGATCTGCAGCGAGCCGGCCTGCACCGCGGCCGGGATGGTGGAGTTGATCGGGATGAACTTGAGCTCCACATCCAGCGCCCGCTTCTTGAAGTAGCCGTTTTCTGCCGCGATGAACACCGAGGCAAAGTCGGTCACGGCCGTGTAGCCGAACACGATCCTGGTCGCGCTTTGTGCGAACGCAGGCAGGCCGATGGCGGCCGGTACAGCGGCCAGAGCGGCCAGGGCGGTGCGTCTTTTCATCTCTGTCTCCTCGTGGTGATGGCGGAACGGGTTGGGGTCGGGACGGGCAAGGCGGCGCGCAGGCCGCCGACGATGAAGCGCACCAGGCGCTCGCTGGCGGCGGGATCGCCGGGCTGGTTGACGTCGAGCGACAGGCGTGCGACCCGGTCGTCCACCAGGTGGTGCAACAGCGCGCCGAGCGCGAACTGGTAACCCCAGGCCACATCGGCCCGTGTGGCGTGGGGCAGTGCGGCGTGCAGCGCATCGATGAAGCGGTGGGCCATGGGGTCGAAGAAATCGCGCAGCACGCGATCGGCTTCCTGGCTGTTGTAGGCGAGCTCGCGGCCCACCAGCTGGGCGTAGTGGTGCCCCTCGGGGCTGGCGCGCAGCTTGATGACCGGACCGACAAAAGCCTCCACGATGCGCGTGAGCGTCTGCGGGTCCGCGGGATCGTGCGAGGCCGAGTCGAGCGCGGCCAGGCGCTCTTCGATGGTCTGGTTCCAGTGCGCGAAGATGGCGTGGAACAGCTCGTGTTTCGGGCCGTAGTAGTAGGCCACCAGCGCCAGCGGCACACCGGCCTCTTCGGCAATCTGGCGGATCGTCACCGCGTGGTAGCCGTTGCGCGCAAACAGCTTTTCGGCTGCGGACAGGATGGCTTGTTGCCGGTCGGGCCGCTGCGGGCTGCGCACAGCCGTGGCGCCCTTTCGGGTGCGCGTTGCGGCTGCGGCGGTCCTGGGTTCGCTGGGCATGGGAGACATTGAACGGCCGTACAAAAATATTGAACACCCGTACAAACCCGAGGCCCGCAGGCACCACGGAAGGGAACCGCGCTGTTAACCTGCTGGCCAAAAAGGACAACGACATGAACGAGACAAATCCACCCCCTTTCACGCCACAGATCCGGCTCTACCAGCAGTGGCTGGCCGATCAACGCGGCCTGCATTTCGACGACTACCAGGCGATGTGGCGCTGGTCGACCACCGAACTCGAAGCGTTCTGGCAAAGCATCTGGGACTACTTCGACATGCACTCGCCGACGCCGCACACCGCGGTGCTGGAGCGCAACGTGATGCCTGGGGCCCGGTGGTTCCCGGGCGCGCAGGTGAACTACGTGGAGCAGGTGTTCCGCCATGTGCAGCCCGCGCACGAGGCCGGCTTCATGGCCATCGTGAGCCGCAACGAAAAGGGCCGCCATGTGGAGATGAGCTGGCCCGAGTTGCGCCGCCAGGTGGCGTCGCTTGCGCTGCACCTGCAGGCCCAGGGCGTGCAGCCCGGCGACCGCGTGGCCGCGTACCTGCCCAACATCCCGGAGGCCATGGTCGCGTTTCTGGCCACGGTGAGCATCGGCGGTGTGTGGAGCCTGTGCGCGCCCGACATGGGCACCCACGCCGTGCTCGACCGCTTCCGCCAGATCGAACCGGTGGTGCTGATCGCCTGCGACGGCGTGACCTACGGCGGGCGCGACTTCGATCGCCAGGCCGTGGTGGCCGAGCTGCGCGCGGCCCTGCCCACGGTGCGCCATGTGGTGCTGCAGACCAACCTGGCGGCCGACGCCGAGGACGCGGCCGAAGCCGCAGAACGCGCGCTGCGGGCCGCCGCGCCCTGCACCGATTTCGCTGAAGCCACGTCGCGCATGGACGCCGCAGTCGCGCAGTTCGAACCGCTCTGGCTGCCGTTCGACCACCCGCTGTGGATCGTGTATTCCAGCGGCACCACCGGCCTGCCCAAGCCCATCGTGCACGGCCACGGTGGCACCACCATCGTGGCGCTCGCGCTCAAGATCCTGCACAACGACATCGGCTGCAGCTACGAACCCAACAGCTGGGGCGAGCGCTACCACTGGTACAGCTCCACCGGCTGGGTGATGTGGAACGCGCAGACCGGCGGCCTGCTGGGCGGCACCACCTGCGTGATCTATGACGGCAACCCCGGTGGATCGAAAGACAAGCCCGACTGGACCACGCTGTGGCGCTTCGCGGCCGAACAGGGCGTGACCTTCTTCGGCGCGGGCGCGGCGTTTTTTGCCAACTGCTTCAAGGCGGGCGTGGACCTGTCGACCTGTGGTGATCTGTCGGCGGTGCGCGCGCTGGGCACCACCGGGTCGCCGTTGTCGGAGGATGCGCAGAACTGGGGGACGGAGCAGTTCCGCAAGGTATGGGCAGCAGAAGACCGATCCACCGCCGGGCCGCCCCAAGGTGGATCAGCCCCCTCGGGGGGCAGCGGACCTCGCGCAGCGGGGGAGCGTGGGGGCGACATCTGGTGGTGCAACATCAGTGGCGGCACCGACTTCGCCGGCGCCTTCATCGGCGGCAACCGCGACCTGCCACAGACCCCCGGCCGCATGCAATGCCGCCTCATGGGTTGTGCGGTGGAAGCCTGGAACGAACAAGGCCAGCCGGTGATCGACGAGGTGGGCGAACTCGTGTGTTCGCAACCCATCCCGTCGATGCCGCTGTACTTCGTGGGTGACGTCGACAACAAGCGTCTGCTCGGCAGCTACTTCGACAGCTACCCCGCCGGCCACGGCCGCAAGCCCGGTGGTGGTGACCTCGACAACGCAGCCGGCGCCGTCTGGCGCCACGGCGACTGGCTGCGCATCCACCCCGACGGTTCGTGCGTGATCTACGGCCGCTCGGACGCCACCATCAACCGCCACGGCCTGCGCATGGGCACCAGCGAGCTCTACAGCGCGGTCGAATCGCTGCCCGAGGTGATGGACTCCATGGTGGTGGATCTGGAATACCTGGGCCGCGAGAGCTACATGCCGCTCTTCGTGGTGCTGCGTGAAGGCGTGCTGCTCGACGACGCGGTGCGCGCGCGCATCACCGACAGCATCCGCACCGCGCTCTCGCCGCGCTTCGTGCCCAACGACGTGTTCCAGGTGGCCGAGATTCCGCGCACGCTCTCGGGCAAGAAGCAGGAGTTGCCGATCAAGAAGCTGCTGCTGGGGCAGCCGCTGGAGAAGGTGATCAACAAGGAAGCCATGGCGAATCCGGGCTGCCTGGACTGGTACGTGGATTTCGCCCTGCGCCGCCAAGGCGCCTGAGAACCCGGCCTTCGGGCTAACCCGCTGTCGGCAACGCCGGCCTTGCGCTAAGTTGGAGGCCCAGCCAAACACCGGAGACGCGCGATGCAGCCCACCGACCGTTCTGTCAGCCGCCGCAAGGCGCTCACCCTGGCTGCCAGCGGCGCCGCCGCGGTGGCCGCGCCGGGTCTGTTCAGCAGCGGGGCGTGGGCGCAAGACAAGTTTCCCTCGCGCCCCATCACCCTCATTGCGCCCTGGCCCGCCGGCGGCAGCAGCGACGGTGTGATGCGGGCACTGGCCCAGAGCGCGAGCAAGGCCCTGGGTGTGCCGGTGGTGATCGAGAACAAGCCCGGTGTGGGCGGCACGCTGGGCGCCAGCGCCATGGTGCAGGCCAAGCCCGACGGCTACACGCTCACGCAGCTGCCGCTGGGCATCTACCGTCTGCCGCACATGCAGCCGATGCCCTTCAATCCGGTGACCGACATCACCCACATCGTCTGCCTCACCGGCTACACCTTCGGCCTCGCCTGCACGGCGGAGGCGCCGTTCAAGACGCTCAAGGAGATGGTGGCCTACGCCAAGGCCAACCCGGGCAAGCTCGAATACGGCCACACCGGCACCGGCACCACGCCGCATCTGGCGATTGAAGAGTTCAGCGAGAAGGCGGGCATCCAGCTCAACCCCATTCCGTTCAAGGGCTCGGCGGAAATCATGAGTTCCATTCTCGGGGGCCACATCCGCATGATGAGCGGCACCACCGAATTTGCACCGCATGTGCAGAGCGGCAAGCTGCGCCTGCTGGCCACGCTGGGCCGTGAGCGCAACAAGGCCTTTGCCGACGTGCCCACGGTGAAGGAAAGCGGCTGGGACACCATCAGCGAATCGCCGTTCGGCATCGGCGGCCCCAAGGGCATGGACCCGGCCGTGGTGAAGGTGCTGCACGACGCGTTCAAGTCCACGCTGGACGACCCCGAGGTCAAGGCCACCTTCGACAAGTTCTACCAGCCCACGATCTACATGAACACCGCCGACTACACGGCCTATGCGGCGCGCACGTTCGAGGCGGAGAAGAAAACGATTGAGCGCCTGGGTTTGTCGAAAAAGAGCTGATCGGGTCGGTGCGATTCGCCGCCGGGCCGCCCCAAGGCGAATCAGCCCCCTTGGGGGCAGCGACCCGCGAAGCGGTGGAGCGTGGGGGGGGCTACCGCTTGCTCACCAGAACAATTCCAACGGCCACACCCACCAACGCCAGCACCAGCTGCAGCGTGAGCGGCTCGCTCAGCAGCACCACGCCGAACACCAGCGCAAACACCGGCGTGAGGAAGGTGAAGGTCGACATCTGCGTGGCCGGGTAGTGGCGCAGCATCCACATCCAGGTGAGGTAGCTCGCGAACGCGCCCACCACCGTCTGGATGGCCAGCGAACCCCAGGCGCGCGCCGAGTAGTCGAGCGACCACACCTCACCAAGTGCAAGCGAAATGAAGGGCGCCACCGCCGCCGTGACGGCGACCTGGTAGAACAGTGTTTTCTCCGGGCTCGCGGTGGCGAGTCTGCTGGCGCGGATGGTCAGCGTGGTCAGACCCCAGAGCACGCCCGCCGCCAGTGCCATGGCATCGCCCAGCCAGGCGCCGGCCACCGGCGAGCCGTGCATGAAGCCTTCACCAAAGGCCAGCGCCACCGCGGCAAACGCGATCACCAGGCCCACCCACTGGATGCGCCGCAACTTCTCGCCCGGCACCACGCGCGGCAACAGCAGGGCCACCACAAAGGGGCTTGTGTAGAGGAACACCGTGAGGCGCGAGGCGGTGGTGTGCATCAGTCCGAGGTAGATGAAAGCGAATTCACCCGCGAACAGCGAACCCGCGAGCAGTCCGGCCTTGAGCGTGCCGTCGCGCTGGAAGAGCGGCACGCCGCGCGTCGCGCACCACGCCCAGATCAGCACGGCCGCGCCCCAGAAACGCAGGGACGCCTGCCAGAGCGGTGGCACCTCGCCCACCGTGTCCTTGATCAGGATCTGCTGGAAACCCCAGAAGGCACAGCACACCACGAGCAGCGTGATGGCGAGGGAGTCGAGGTGGTTCTTGCGTGCGGTGGGCGGGGTCATGCCGCCCATTGTCGCGAGGTCGTGCGCGGCGCCCTGTCGCTGGTGCGCGCGCCGGTCAGAGCGGGTGTTCGGTGTAGAAGCGCCCGCCGTGGAACAGCAGCGGTGAGGCCTCGGCACGGTGGCTGCAGCGCTCCACCTCGCCCACAAAGATCACGTGGTCGCCTTCAGCGTATTGGCTGCGGTTGAAGCATTCGAACGACGCGGCGGCGCCTTCGAGCAAGGGCGCGCCGTTGCCGCCTTCGCGAAACGCCACGCCGGCCCAGCGGTCGGTGTCCTTGGCGGCGAACTGCTCGGCCAGCGCCTGCTGGTCGGCCGCGAGCACGTTGATGGCGTAGTGGCGGCCATTGGAAAACGCGGCCATGGAGCCGGCCGATCGGCCCAGGCTCCAGAGCACCAGCGGCGGATTGAGTGAGACCGAGTTGAACGAGTTGGCGGTGAGCCCGACCAGTTCGCCGCTGTCGGTGCGCGCGGTGACGATGGTCACGCCGGTGGCGAACATGCCCAGCGAGGCGCGGAACTCGAGCGCCGAGAAATCGGGCGCGCGGGCCTGGAGGGCGGTGGGACGGTCAGAAGGCATCGGGGGCAGGTGCGTGGAACGGTGGTGGGTGGATTCTCGGTGATCGGTGCCTTGGTGCGGTACCGTCCCTAGAATGCCGTGATGCATTGCCCCCCTTTGTCCCCCGCGAACCGCCTGTCTGCCTGGGCCGTGTTCGCCGTGCTCGCTGCGGGGTGGCTCTGCACCAGCGCTGCGCAGGCCGCGTCGCCTCTGCGCGGACCGCCTCACCACCGAACCACCGTGCCCGCCAGCGCGCCGCCGTGCGTGCACCTGTCGGCCCGCCTGCCGCACATGGGCCGTGCGCTGTGCGATGCGGCCGAACTGGTGGCCACCGAGGGACGTTCGTCGCAGGGCCGCACGCTGTACGCGCGCGACGTGGTGGCGCCCCAGGCGCGCCTGCGTGTGCTGGTGGTTGGGGCCATGCACGGCGACGAGATGTCATCGGCCTCGGTCGCGCTGCACTGGATACAGCACGCACTGAAGGAGCCGGCCGACGCGCATTGGCGCTTCATTCCCGTGCTCAACCCCGACGGTTTGCTGGCGCGGCCCTCCAGGCGCATGAACGCGCGTGGTGTGGACCTCAACCGCAACTTCCCCACGCCCAACTGGGCCAGCGATGCCAAGGTGTACTGGGAACAGCGCACCAGGAAGGACCCGCGCCGCTGGCCCGGGCCCAGCCCGCTGTCGGAGCCGGAGTCGCGTTTCTTGCACGACGAGATGGCGCGCTTCCAGCCGCACCTCATCGTGAGCATCCACGCGCCCTACGGCGTGCTCGACTTCGACGGACCGGGTGCACCACCGCCCAAGCTCGGGCGGCTTTACCTCGACCAGGTGGGCATCTTTCCGGGCAGCCTGGGCAACTACGGCGGCGTGCACCGCGGCATGCCGGTCGTCACCATCGAACTGCCCAACGCCTTTCGCGCGCCGCTGGACAGCGAGATGCGCCAGATGTGGATGGACCTGCAGCGCTGGATGGTGGAGCGGCTGCGGCCCTGAGTTCTTCAGCCCCGCCGCAGTTGCCGGATCGGGCTCGGCAACTGCACGTCACGGTTCAAGCGTCGAACGCCATGCCGCACGGACGCCAGATGCGCGCCGCCATGTGCTCGGTCAGTCGCCGGGGCCGGCAGCGCTCCCGGCCATGGGGGTTCTCCGGTGGGTGGACGGGAACGGGGGCAATGAAGGCCGTTCGACGGCAACTTGGCCCGCATGATCAAACGTCGCTGTCGACCGGTAAGATCGAAAAAAAGGTCGGATTCATCCATGAAATCAATCAACGTTTCGATGCGCGATTTCGACGCGTTCATCGCGTTGGCACAGGTTCAACATTTCACCCGCGCGGCGGAGCGGTGCAACCTGTCCCAGAGCGCGTTCAGCCAGAAAATCGGCCGCATCGAGGCCAGCGCGGGCGTGCGGCTGTTCGAGCGGTCCACCCGCCACGTGACGCTCACGCCCGAAGGTGAGGTGTTTGCCGAAGAGGTGCGCCGCATCCAGGCCGATGTACAGCACGCGTTCTCCGGCTTGCAGGATCTTGCCCACCGCCGGGTGGGCCGGGTGGCGGTGGCTGCGCTGCCCTCGGTGGCGGCGGAGTGGATGCCGCCGGTGATTGCCCGCTACCGGGCGGCCAATCCGCAGATCAAGGTCGAACTGTTCGACTCGCTGGCAGGCCCGGCGCTGTCCATGCTGCGCGAGGGCCGCGTGGACATGGCGATCACCTCGGGCGAAGACCTGCGCGAGTTCGAGTGCATGGTGCTGCGGCTGGAGAAGTTCTTCTTCGTCTGCCGAGACGACCATCCCATGGCGGACAAGAGCTCGGTCAGCCTGCTGCAGGTGGCGGGCGCCGACATGATGCACCTGGCGCGCAGCAGCAGCGTGCGCCAGCACCTGCAGGCGCAGCCCGCGATGCTGGCAGCACCGCCGCATGGTCTGGAGGTGGAGCACCTCGCCACGCTGGCCGCGCTGATCGCGCAGGGGCTGGGTGTGAGCGTGGTGCCCGAGCTCACCTTGTTCCACTTTCGCCGCGACCGGCTCAAGGCCATCCCGATCCGCGACCGACAGTTGCGACGCCCGATCGTGCTGGCACGCCACAAGGCGCGGGCCTTGTCCATCGCCGCGCGCGCCATGTTTGACGAGGTGGTGGCCCAGGCGCGGGCCTGAGTCACCGGGCGCTCAGGCCCGGCTGGGTGGCGGGGCGACGCTGAAGTGCCGGGCTGCGCGGTGTACTTGCGCGGGCATGCCGTGAAAGCCGAAGTCCATTGCAGGTTGTTCGCCACTGATCAGCTCGGCCAGTGCCTTGCCGGAGCCCGCGCCGTGGGTCCAGCCCAGCGTGCCGTGGCCGGCGTTGATCCAGAGGTTCTTCAGCGGCAGACGGCCAATGAGCGGGATGTTGGTCGGCGTGGCCGGGCGCAGGCCGCACCAGAACTGCGGATCGCCGCCCTGCTCGGGCGTGCGCGTGTCGGCCACACCGGGAAACACCTGCTCGATGCGGCGCACCAGCATCTCGCAGCGCTTTTTTGCCAGCGGTGTGTCCAGCGAGAGGTCAAACCCACCCAGCTCGATGGTGCCGGCCACGCGCAGCTGGTTGCCCAGGCGCGAGACAGCGATCTTGAGCTGGTCGTCGATCATGCTCACGCTGGGGGCCTGCCCGGGCTTGAGCAGCGGCAGCGTGGCGCTGTAGCCCTTGCCTGGGTAGATCGGCACAGTCACACCGACGGACTTGAGCAGCGGCGTGGTGTACGAGCCGCAGGCCACCACAAAGGCGTCGGCCTTGAGCGCCCGCACGGTGCCGCTCTGGCGGTCGCGCACCCGCACCTCGCGGATCTCGCGGCCGTCGCTGTCCAGGCGCTCGATGTCGTGGCCGAACATCAGCCGCGCGCCGCGCTGGCCGCACAGCTGGGCGAGTTGTTGCGTGAAGCTGCGTGCGTCGCCCGACTCGTCGCTCTGGGTGTAGGTGCCGCCCACAATCCGGTCGGCAAAGGCGCTGAGCGCGGGCTCGATGGACAGCAATTCGTTGCGCGATACCACGCGGCGCTTGACGCCGAAGCGCTGCATCACGGCGGCGGCTTCGGCAGCGCCGTCGAAAGACTTCTGGTCGGTGTAGTAGTGGGCGATGCCGCGCTCCAGCCGGTGGTAGTCGATGCCGGTGGCGGCCACCACGGACTTGAGCGCAGCGTGGCTGTAGGAGCCCAGAGCGACGAGTTGCGCCACGTTGCGCTCGAACGCGGCGTCGTTGCACTGCGCCAGAAACTGCAGACCCCAACGCCATTGCGCCCAGTCGAGCTGCGGGCGGAACAGCAGCGGCGACTCGTCGGAGAACATCCACTTCAAGGTCTTGAGCGGCGCGTCCTTGTTGGCCCAGGGCTCGCAGTAGCTCACCGAGATTTGTGCCGCGTTGGCAAAGCTGGTTTCCAGCGCGGCGTCGGGCTGGCGGTCGACCAGCGTGACCTCGTGGCCACGCTCCAGCAGGTGCCACGCGGTGCTGACGCCGATGATGCCCGCGCCGAGAATGGTGACCTGCATGACCTGCTCCTCAAAGGAATGAAACTGGTCGCAGTATCGAAAGAAGCGGTCTCGAAGTGAAGCGGAATTAAACTAAAATTTTGGGCATCAGATCTGCTTATATGACCAGCGAGCACCCATGAGCACCTTCGATCCCGACGCCCTCGAATGCCTGGCCGCCATCATTGAAGAGGGTGGATTCGAGCGCGCTGCGCAGCGCCTGTCGATCACGCAGTCGGCGGTGTCGCAGCGCTTGCGGGCCCTGGAAGCACAGGTGGGCACCGTGCTGATCGTGCGCAGCCGCCCGCTCAAGCCCACGCAGGCCGGCCAGCTCATGCTCAAGCACGCCAAGATGATGCGGCTGCTGCGCGCCGACCTGGAAAAAGACCTCAAGGAACTCGCGCCCAGCTCCACCGGCAGCGGCCGCGAGGAAGAGCGCATTTCGGTGGCGATCAACGCCGACAGCATCGCCACCTGGGCGCTGCCCGCGCTGGACGCCCTGGCGCAGAACGGCCTGCCGATCGAAATCATCACCGACGACCAGGAGTTCACCCACGAGTGGCTGCGCGAAGGTCAGGTGCTGGGCTGCGTCACCTCGCTCGGCCAGGCGCTGCGCGGCTGCAAGATGGAAGCGCTGGGTTGCATGGACTACGTGGCCGTGGCGCGTGCCGACTTTGCCGCGCAGCACCTGCCCAAAGGTCTGAATGCCCACAACTTTCACAAGGTGCCGTTCGTGGCCTTCAACCGCAAGGACAACCTGCAGCACGGCTTCGTGATGAAGGCCTTCGGTCTGCCGCGCGTGATGCTCAAGCAACTCTTCGTTCCGGCCAGCGAAGGCCAGGTGCGCGCCGTTCAGGCCGGCTGGGGGGTGAGCGTCCTGCCCGAGCTGCGGGTGCGCGAGCTGATCGAATCGGGCGAACTGGTCAATCTGGCGCCGCGCCACCGGCTCGGGGTGGCGCTGTACTGGCACTGCTGGAACCTGAGCTCGGACGTGCTGGACGCCTTGAGCAAGGCCTTGCGCACCGCGGCTGCGGACAACCTGCGCCCGGCGAATTGACAACAAAAAGCCCCGCCGAAGCGGGGCTTGATGCAAGCGAGCGCCCGCTTACTTGGGCATGATCACGGTGTCGATGACGTGGATCACGCCGTTGTCGGCCGCGATGTCGGTCTTGACCACATTCGCCGCGTCCACCTTCACACCGCCCATGGTGGCCACGGTGATGGAACTGCCCTGCACGGTTTTCACCATGCCGGCTTTCACGTCCTTGGCCATCACCTTGCCGGGCACCACGTGGTAGGTCAACACCTTGGTCAACGCGGCCTTGTCTTTCAGCAGCGCGTCCAGCGTGGCTTTGGGGATCTTGGCGAAGGCTTCGTCGGTGGGGGCAAACACGGTGAACGGGCCTGGGCCCTTGAGCGTGTCGACCAGGCCGGCGGCTTGAACGGCTGTGACCAGGGTCTTGAACGAGCCGGCGGCCACGGCCGTGTCGACGATGTCGGCGGCCTGGGCCGAGCCGAGGGCGCCGAGGGCCAGCAAAGATGCGATGAGGGTTTTCTTCATGGTGAGGTCCTTGGAAAAATGGAGGGAAAGTCAAGAGCAGAAGCACCCGGCTGGTGGGCCGTGCCCGTGCTGTGAGCTGGCGTGTTACGAGCAAGTTTCAAAATGGACTTATTAGTATGTAACATTACTTTGCGGTAGGGTTATCGACGACCCCGTCGATATCGGGCAGAATCCGAGACGTATCAAAAGGTTGTTCATGACCAGCGCAGTCCAAAAATCTCCCACCGACACTCCCCAGAAACGCAGCTTTCGCCAGCAGATGCACCTGGCCCGTGAAGACGCCATCGTCTCGGCGGTGAACCGCTTGCTGGCCGAAAAGGGCTTCGACGCCATGACGGTGGACGAGGTGGCGGCCGAGGTGGGCATCGCCAAAGCCAGCCTGTACAAACATTTCCCCAGCAAGGAAGACCTCGCGGCAGCGGCCATGGTGCGGGTGATGGACCGGGCCCGTGCCTTTCTGGACAGTCTGGAAGCTCACCCCGAACGGGCACCGATCGAGCAGCTGCGGGCCGTGGCCCGCTGGACCATGGAGGTGCAGCTGGCGGGCGAAATGCCTTCATTGCCGAGCGAAAACTCCAGCCTGCGGGCTTCGCTCACCACGAACAAGGCATATGTCGATGGCCTCATGGACGTGAGCGAGCGGCTGGGTCAGTGGATCACCCAGGCCCAGGCCGACGGCAGCCTCAACAACAAGCTGCCTCCCATTGCCGTGCTCTACACCTTGTATGCGCGCGCCTGCGACCCGGTGCTGGGTTTCCTCAAGGGCTCGGGCCAGCACAGCGCCGAAGAGATCATCGAGATGGTTCTCAGCACCTGTTTTGACGGATTGAAGTCGCGCTGACCGCAAGCCTTCGACGCGCACAAAAAAAGGCCGCGATAGCGGCCTTTGTTGTCTGCGCCAGCGCTCTCAGCGAACCAGCAGCACCGGCACGCCGCAATGCGCCAGCACCTTGGTGGCCACCGAGCCCATGACCAGGTTGCCCAGCGCGCTGTGGCCGTGCGAGCCCATCATCAGCAGGTCGTACTTGCCGTCGTTGGCCACCTTGGCAATCAACTCGCCCGGCGAGCCCACCTTGCTCACCACTTTGGGCTCCATGCCGTGGCGCTTGAGGAACTTGACCACGGGAGCCGTGACCTTGGTCGCCTCGTCGGCGTAGTAGCCATTGGCCACGTCGGCGCCCACGGCAGCGCGTGCACGCGGAGGCAGGGGCAACTGCACCGTGATGAGCGTGACGGTGTTGTTGTTGCCGAACATCTCGTCGTGCGTGGCGAGGTAGGCCAGCATCTTCTTGGTGTAAGCACTGCCATCAACGGCGAGCAGGATCTTCATGAAGGTCTCCTTGGAGGTTCGTTAGGGTTCAGGCGAGTTTAGGGGCATCGTGGGCCATTTCCTTGCGCTGGCTCAAACGGGCTGCGGCTCGGCCGGAGCGAGCCCGCGTGCGCTCACCTCGATGCAGCGTGTCGGCACAAAGCCCGCCTGTTCGTTCTTGTCGTGGTAGCCCAGGGGATTGGCGATGATGCGGCAGCGCCCGACCTGCACATCGGTCGGGCAATGCAGGTGGCCGTGCAGCCAGACATCGGCCAGCGGCAGCAGCTCGTCCAGCCCGTTGCAGAAACCCGCGGTACCCGGGCTCATGCCGTAGCGCGGGTCCATGCTGTGCAGCGTGGGCGCGAAGTGGGTGATGACCACCGTGGGGCCGTCGAACGGCTCGGCCAAGGCCTCGCGCAGCCAGGCCTGGCAGTCCAGTCCGAGTGCGCGCATGGCCTCGGCATCGAACAGGCGGCCGTGCCGGCGGCCGTTCATTTTCTGCAGGTAGTGGTTGGCGGCGCGAAACGCTTTTTCGCGCTGGCGCAGTCGGTGCGTGAGCGGGTCGGGCGCGCGCGGTTTTTGAACGGCTCCGGCACGGCTGTGCCGTGCGGGCGTGGGCTCCGGTGCATGCTCTCCCAATGCGTCGTAGTCGCTCCAGAGCGTGGTGCCGATCAGGCGCACACCCTGCATGTGCAGGCTCTCGCGCTCCAGCCACTGGATGCCCAGTCGATCACAAGCCTTTCGCAGTTCTTCGTGG
Source organism: Hydrogenophaga sp. RAC07 (assembly GCF_001713375.1). NCBI lineage: Bacteria > Pseudomonadati > Pseudomonadota > Betaproteobacteria > Burkholderiales > Comamonadaceae > Hydrogenophaga > Hydrogenophaga sp. RAC07. The sequence continues at coordinate 4,189,638 of NZ_CP016449.1, read as the reverse complement.
GCCTGGTCCACGTCCAGCGCGTCGTACTCGTGGTTGCCGGGCACAAACACCACCGGCGCGGGCCAGCCCGCGTACTGCGGCAAGGGCGAGAAGCGCTGCAGGCCCCAGTCCGGCTCGTTCATCACGCTGCCGTCCCGGCGCGTCTGGTAGGAACCGATGTCACCGGCCAGCACCAGCAGGTCGGCCCCGGGCGCCGGCACGGGCACGAAGTCGGGGTTGGCTTCCAGGTGCAGGTCGCTGAGCAGTTGGATCTTCATGCGGCCATTGTCCGACAGCCCGTCATGCGGAATCGGCTGACTCGCGCCGTGCCACAGCGTGCGTGGCCGCATCGACCACGCGAAACCCGATCGCCGATGCCCGCTCGACCGCTTCGCGCAGCCAGCGGTGGCCGCTGTTGTGGGTGGCCTGGCGGTGCCACAGCGCGTCCACGTGCACCGGGGGCACCGGCAACGGCAGGTCGAGCAGGGCAAGTTCGTGTTCCATGCCGGTGGCGCCCACGAAGTGGCGAGGCAACACGGTGAGCAGGTCGGTGGTGGCCACCACCCGCCCTGCGGTGAAGAACTGGTTGACGGTGAGCACCACGCGCCGCTGGCGCGAGAGGGCGGCCAGCGACTCGTCCACAAAGCCGAAGGGCCGCCCGGAGAAGCTCACCAGCAGGTGGCGCGCCTCACAGTAAGCGTCCAGGCTCAGTGGCTGCCCGGCCAGCGGGTGGCCCTTGCGCATGACCACCACGTATTCGCCGTCGTACAGGCGCTGGTGCAGGAACTGCGGGTTGTTTTCCTGCAGGTGCAGGGCGCCGAGTTCGGCCAGCACGCCGGGAAAGTGGCCGATGGCGAGGTCGGCCGAGCCGCTCTCCAGCAGTTCGCGCGGATCGCGCGTGGTCAACGGCAGCACGCGCAGATTCACGCCGGGCGCTTCGGCTTCGAAGATGTCGATCAGGCCGGGCACCAGCTTGGCGGCGGTGGCGTCCGCCATGGCCAGCACAAAGGCGTTGTGGGCCGTCAGCGGGTCGAAGGAGCCCGGGGCCAGCGATTCGCGCAGCAGGTGCAGCGCGTCCCGAATGGAGGGCCACAGGCTCAACGCCAGCGGCGTGGGTTCCACGCCGTAGCCCGAGCGGCGCACCAGATCGTCCCCCACCACCTCGCGCAGCCGGCGCAACGCATTGCTCACCGCCGGCTGGGTCATGGCGAGGTTGTGGGCAGCGCGGGTGAGGTTGCGCTCGGTCATGACCTCGTCAAAGACCCGCAGCAGGTTCAGGTCGAGGTTGCGAAAGTTCAGGCTGTTTATCACCCGTGTGAATGTAAGACATCACAAAGATAAATTGGCGAAGAATTCGGGTTAACCCTAGTATTGCGGTGTCCAAAAGACATTCCTTCCTTCTCAGGAGCCCGCCATGAGCACCCTTGCATCCACACCTTCTTCTGTTTCGATCGGCCTGCGCCGCGCCCCCTCCAGCCACCACCAACCCAAGCGCGTTGATGGCTCCCGCGGCCTGGCCGCCATGTTGCTGGCCGCTGTTGTTGCGGCCATGGTTGTCCTCGCCGATCGTGTGATCAGCACCTGGGCCGACGGCCACCTCCTGCTGGCCTGGGTGTTCCTGTGGGTCGTGGTGTTTGCGGGTCTGGCCTTGTTTGCCGATTCGGCCCGTCGCATGGCCCGCCGCGGCATCGTGGTGCTGGACAGCTGGTCGGAGTCGATGGCCGAAGCCCGCGCCGAAACCCGCCTGTGGGAAATGGCCCGCCAAGATCCACGCCTGATGAGCGAACTCACCCTGGCCCGCACGCGTGCCGAGCAGGATGAGCCGGCGACCTCGTTCGACTCGGCATTGGCGCCCCTGGGCCTGCCGGTTGCCACCGCCACCATCGCCGCGCCGGAGGTTTCGTACTGGGAACGCCTGGGTCAGGCCCGTGCTGCGCGCCACATGCACAACCGCTACCTGTGATCACCTGATCCGCCGACCCGGCCAGGGTCTGCGCACAAAAAAGCCACCGGGTCCGGTGGCTTTTTTTTCGCCCGGACGTCTTGATCCGGGCGGTGTCCCGGTCAACGGCAGATCGTGCCGCCGACCGTTTCGGGGTCGCCGGCCTCAGGCGGCCAGGCGCTGCTCGATGTTTGCTTTTGTCTCCTCGAGTTCCCGTGGCAAGTGATGGGCCAGCTGCGTGAACAGCTCGGTGTGCAGCGCGAGTTCCTGCGTCCAGGCGGCCTTGTCGATGTGGGTGACGGTCTTGTACTGCTCGGTGGAGAAGTCCAGACCGTCCCAGTGGATGTCTTCATAGCGCGGGCTCACGCCAAACGCATGTTCGGTGCCCTGGCCACGGCCTTCCAGGCGGTCGATCATCCACTTGAGCACGCGCATGTTTTCGCCGAAACCGGGCCAGACAAACTTGCCGGCTTCGTCCTTGCGGAACCAGTTCACACAGAAGATGCCGGGCAACTTCGCGCCCTGGCCTTGCAGTTTTGCGCCCAGGTCCAGCCAGTGCTGGAAGTAGTCGCTCATGTTGTAGCCGGCGAACGGCAGCATGGCGAACGGATCACGGCGCACCACGCCTTGCGCACCGAAGGCGGCGGCGGTGGTCTCCGAGCCCATGGTCGCGGCCATGTACACACCTTCAGTCCAGTTGCGGGCTTCGGTCACCAGCGGCACGGTGGTGGAGCGGCGGCCGCCGAAGATGAAGGCGTCGATCGGAACACCGGCCGGGTCGTCCCAGGCCGGGTCGAGTGCGGGGTTGTTGGTGGCGGCCACGGTGAAGCGCGCGTTGGGGTGCGCGGCCTTGGCGCCCGTTTCCTTGGCGATCTGTGGTGTCCAGTCCTTGCCTTGCCAGTCGATGGCGTGTGCGGGGGCCTCGCTCATGCCTTCCCACCACACGTCGCCGTCGTCGGTCAGGGCCACGTTGGTGAAGATCACGTCGCGGTCCAGGCTGGCCATGCAGTTCGGGTTGGTCAGGGTGTTGGTGCCAGGCGCCACACCAAAATAGCCCGCTTCGGGGTTGATCGCGTAGAGGCGGCCGTCGGCGTGCGGCTTGATCCAGGCGATGTCGTCACCGATGGTGGTGACGCTCCAGCCCTCGAATCCCTTGGGCGGAATCAGCATGGCGAAATTGGTCTTGCCGCAGGCGCTGGGGAAGGCCGCGGCCACGTGGTACTTCTTGCCTTCGGGGTTGGTCACGCCCAGGATGAGCATGTGCTCGGCCAGCCAGCCCTGGCGCTTGCCCATGGTGGAGGCGATGCGCAGCGCAAAGCACTTCTTGCCCAGCAGCGCGTTGCCGCCGTAGCCCGAACCGTAGCTCCAGATCTCGCGCGTTTCAGGGTAGTGAACGATGTACTTGGTGGTGGGGTTGCACGGCCAGCCGTTGGTGTCGGTTTCGCCAGCGGCCAGGGGCGCGCCCACCGTGTGCACGCAAGGCACGAACTCGCCGTCGGTGCCGAGCACGTCGAACACGGCCTTGCCCATGCGGGTCATGAGCTTCATGTTGACGGCCACGTAGGCGCTGTCGGAGAGCTCGATGCCGATGTGGGCAATGGGGCTGCCCAGCGGGCCCATGCTGAACGGCACCACGTACATGGTGCGACCGCGCATGCAGCCGTCAAACAGCGGCTGCAGGGTGGCGCGCATCTCGGCCGGGGCTTTCCAGTTGTTGGTCGGGCCGGCGTCTTCCTGCTTGTCGGAGCAGATAAAGGTGCGGTCTTCCACGCGGGCCACATCCGACGGGTCGGAGCAGGCCAGGAAGCTGTTCGGGCGCTTGACCGGGTTGAGCCGCTTCATCGTGCCGGCACTCACCAGCTGTTCGCACAGGCGCGCGTATTCCTCGTCGCTGCCGTCGCACCAGACCACGGTGTCGGGCTTGCACAGGGCGGCCATGTCGGCCACCCAGGCGATCAGCCGGGCGTTCTTCACATAGGACGGGGTGTTGAGGGTCAGGCCCTGCATCACGGGAGAGTTCATGGAAAAGACTCCAGAAGTTGATAACCGGTGCGCACCAGAGACGCCGACAGCCGCGGGCTGCAGTGCATGCAGCTGGGCGGCTGTCGGGGGTCCCTTGTGCTTGAAAGGGTGGTCGGCGCGGTGGCCGGGAGGCGGTTGGCGCCCGCCGGCAAGAGGGACAAGGGGCGGGTCGGTGTGCCCGCGGCTCGGTCCGTGTGTCGTCCTTGGTCCCGATTTTATGAAACCGGGCGCCGGGTTACGAACTGGTTACATGCAAAACCCGCATAACGTGATGCATTGGACAGTCTGAGCCCAACGCCCGTTTCACCAAGCAAAACGGCCGCACACCCCCAGGGGGCAGGCGGCCGTTTTGCAGGCGGGCGCGTCAGGCCATGAAGACGGCGATGAAGGCCAGCAGGAACATGAGCACGCCGCCGGCGACGGGGAGCACGATGGGCATCATGGGGACGATGGACTCAACCACGTCTTGGGGCTGGTCGCTGGGGGTGTGGTGGTCGTGCTGGGACATGAGGCTCTCCGCGGGGTGGTTCAAAAACTCCGGCGATTTTAAGGCAGACCATTCACAGCAAGGCGTAGGTGGTGCTGGCGCGGCAGACGCTGCGCCCATCGGTGGCGCCGGCGATGTCGATTTCGCCGAACACCAGGCTTTTGCCGGCCCGGATCACGCGCGCGGTGATGCGGGCGTCCTGGTTTGAGAGGGGCTTGAGGAAACTGGTGTTGAGCTGCACCGTGGTCATGGGGCGATGGTCGCCCAGCTGGGTGACGATGGCCAGCACCATGGCGGTGTCGGCGGCCGACATCATGGACTGGCCGCACAACATGCCGCCCACGCGGGAGAGCTGGTCGTTCTGCGGCAGGCGCAGCGTGACCACACCGTCTGCAAACGACTCGACCTGCAGGCCCAGGGCCTGGACCCAGGGTGCAAACCAGGCCGACAACAAAGCTTGCAGCGATTCAACGGACACGGGGGTGGTTTCAGGTGCGCTCATGCGTTCGTCTTTCAAACAGGGAGGGCGGCTTTTCGATCACAGCAACGCAGTCTCGAATCCCGCCCGCTGCAGGCGTTCAATCACCTGCGCGATGTGTTCGCGCCCGCGCGTCTGCAGCACCAGCTCGATGGCCACGTTCTGTGCCGCCAGCAGTGTGAAGGCGCGCTGGTGGTGCACCTCGTCGATGTTGGCGCCCGCGTCCGCCACGGTGGCGGTGATGCGCGCGAGGTTGCCCGGCACGTCGCGCGCGTTCACCTGGATGCGCGCCAGCCGGCCGGCGCGCACCATGCCGCGTTCGATGATGGAGGCCAGCAGCATCGGGTCGATGTTGCCGCCGCACAGCACCAGGCCCACGCGTTTGCCGGCAAAGCGCTGCGGGTGTTTGATGAGCGCGGCCAGGCCGGCCGCGCCTGCGCCTTCCACCAGCGTCTTCTCGATCTCCAGCAGCATCACGATGGCTTGTTCGATGTCGCCCTCGTCGACCAGCAGCAGGTCGTCCACCTTCCGGCGCACGATGGCCTCGGTGATCACGCCCGGTGTGCCCACGGCGATGCCTTCGGCGATGGTGCTCGTGCCTTGCGGCAGGTGCGTGCCCTTGATCGCATTGACCATGGCGGGGAAGCGTTCGGTCTGCACGCCGATGATTTCGATGCCCGGCTTGATCGCCTTGGCCGCCGTGGCCATGCCGGCGATCAGGCCGCCGCCGCCGATGGCCACCACCAGCGTGTCGAGGTCGGGTTGCTCGCGCAGCATCTCCAGCGCCACCGTGCCCTGCCCGGCCACGATGTCCTCATCGTCGTAGGGGTGCACGAACACCAGGCCTTCGCGGGCCGCGAGGTCGCGCGCGTGGGTGCGCGACTCGTCCAGCGTGTCGCCGTGCAGCACCACCTCGGCGCCGAAACCGCGCGTGCGCTCGACCTTCACACCCGGCGTGAAGCGTGGCATGACGATCACCGCCCGCAGTCCCAGGCGCTGCGCATGGTAGGCCACACCCTGTGCGTGGTTGCCCGCGCTCATGGCGATCACGCCACGCGCCCGCTCGTCGGCGCCGAGCTGCGCGAGCTTGTTGCAGGCACCGCGCTCCTTGAACGAGGCGGTGTACTGCAGGTTCTCGAATTTCAGGAACACCTGGCAGCCGGTGAGCTGCGAGATGGTGCGTGATTCCACGAACGGTGTGTCCAGCACATGGCCGCTCAGGCGGGCGGCGGCGGCTTGAATGTCTTTGAGTTCCAGCATCGCGCGATTGTGAACCGGGCGGCGGCGGGGCGTGCGGGGTTAAAGCCGGACAAATCCCACAAACACCGACCATCACTCACTTCCATGAATCATCAAGCTGGGTTATGGTCCATTTGAATACCGGATGTCCCGGTACGGCGTCACTGGAAGCACGTTCTGGAGGTGTCTGGATGAGCAAGCGTTCCGTGCAGCCTGCGGTCACCGCAGGCCGCACCCCGACCGACCCGCGCGAGGGCCGCGCGCCCTTGGTGGGCGAGGGCCGCGTGTTCGTCCCGCACGGCCTGCGCCAGGCCCCCGTGCTCGACCTCATGTGCTCGCACTTCGTGCTCACCCTGGCGGCTCGCCAGGGGCCCCGCTTCAACGTGCGGCGCGACCTCAACACTTTGCTCTCGCTCGCCGGCCGCCATCTGGTGTGGCCGCTCACCGTGCTGTCCCGCCTGCGCGAGTTTCTGGAGCGCCGCTGCAAGGACAACGAACTCTGGAGCGGCCACAACGCGCTCGCCACCACGGCCTTCATGGAGCGCTACGGTGTGTGGCGCGGCCCCTACGAAGAAGGCACGCTCTTCTTCTATCTGGACGAGTACGCCAAGGAATCGCCCAAGGACCTGCTCGCGGTGCTCGCCGTCACCGGCGAATGGCTCAGCCACGCGCTCAAGAAACAGTCCACGCTGGTGGAGAAGAACATCGATGCGCTCGCCGGCCTGTTGCAGCTCAACCGCGCCGAGCGCGCGTTGCTGCTCTACGGCACGCTCGCGCGTTACCAGCGCGACTTGCGCTCCATCCTGGTGGAGTTCAAGGTGAACAACGCGCCCGAGGCCTATGCGGCCATCGCCGACGTGGCCGGTGTGAAAGCCAGCGAGGTCGGTGAGGCGCTGCGCGCGGGCTCGCGGCTCGAGCGCATCGGCATGGTGGAAAACCTCATATCCGAACACAACATCACCGACCTGGCCGACCTGATGAAGGTCAGCGAAAAGCTGCCGCCGGTGCTGATGCGCGAGTACCGGACACAAAGCGAACTCATGGCGGTGTTCACCCGCCCGGCCGCGCGCTCGGCGCTGACGCCGAAAGACTTCGACTACGTCGGCGAAGACGTGCGCCTGCTCTGCGGCCTGCTGCGCGAAGCCGTGGTGCGCAAGGAACCTGGCGTGAACGTGTTGATGTACGGCCCGCCCGGCACCGGCAAGACCGAACTCGCGCGCGTGGTCGCGCAGGCCGCCGGCCTGGAATTGTTCGAGGTGGAATACGCCGACCGCGACGGCAACGCGCTCTCGGGCCGCGACCGCTACCGCTCCTTGCAGATCGCCCAGGTGTTCCTCAAAGGCACGGCGCACTCGGCGCTGTTGTTCGACGAGGTGGAAGACGTGTTCCCGCCGATTTCCAGCGAGGCCGCGCAGATCATGGCGCGCGCCGAGCACGTGGCGGCGTCGCACACCGGCAGTGTCAGCGGCAAGGCCTGGGTCAACCAGATCCTGGAGACCAACGCCGTGCCCACGATCTGGGTCACCAACCGCATCGAGCAGATCGACCCGGCGTTTCGCCGCCGCTTCGCCTACCACCTCGAACTCAAAAGCCCTCCGCCGGGCGCGCGCGAACAGCTCGTGCGCAAGACGCTCGAAGGGGCGCCCGTGTCCGACGCGCTGGTGGCGCGACTCACCGAACGCAAGGGCCTCACGCCGGCGCAGATCCGCACCGCGGTGCGGTTCGCCGAGCTGGCGGCCAGCCCTGTCAAACCGGCGGCTCGCCGCAGCGCCAAGTCCCGCACCGCCCAGGCTCCGATGCTCGACGAGCTCATCGAACGGCAACTGAAGAATGCCGACCTCGCCTTGGGCCGCAAGCCCGACCTGGTGCAGCGGCCCAGCGTCACCCAGTACAGCCTGGACATGCTCAACGTGGAGTCGCGCTACGAGCTGCCGCGCGTGATCGCTGCGCTCAAGGCGCGGGGCCATGGGTGCCTGTGTTTCCACGGTGCGCCCGGCACCGGCAAGACCGCGCTGGCCGAGCACCTCGCGCAGCAGCTCGAACGCCCGCTGATGATCCGCCGCGCGAGCGACCTGGTGAGCAAGTTCGTGGGCGAGACCGAGCAGCAGATGGCGGCGATGTTTCGTGAGGCCGAGGCCGAGAAGGCGGTGCTGCTGCTCGACGAGGCCGACAGCTTTCTGCAGGACCGCCGTGGCGCGCAGCGCACCTACGAGGTGACCGAGGTCAACGAAATGCTCCAGGGCATGGAGCGCTTCGCCGGCATCTTCATCTGCACCACCAACCTGATGGACAGCATCGACCAGGCGGCGCTGCGACGCTTCACGTTCAAGATCCGCTTCAAGCCACTCACCGCGGAGCAGCGCGAGACCATGTTTGTGGTGGAGGCGCTTGGGGGTGATGCCTCGCGGCTGGACGCGGCACACGCCACCCGCCTCCTCAAGCTCGACCAGCTGTGCCCCGGTGACTTTGCCGCGGTGAAGCGGCAGGTGGAGATCCTCGCCGAAGCGCTCGAGCCCGACGAGTTCATGGCCCAGCTCGAAGCCGAACACCGCATCAAGCCCGAGGTGCGCGAGGCCCGCAGCATGGGTTTCACTTGATCTCTCCTCTCGTGCGAGGCTTGGGGGCACAACGGGCCAGCCGCCGGGCCGCCCCAAGGCAGGCCCAGCCCGGGGCGGCGACCCGCGCAGCGGCGGAGCGTGGGGGCACAATCCTCTGATGTGCCAACTTCTCGGTCTCAACTGCGCCACCCCCACCGACGCATCGTTCAGCTTCACCGGCTTCTGCCAGCGCGGTGGCAACACCGACCACCACGCCGATGGCTGGGGCATCGCGTTCTTCGAAGGCAAGGGCCTGCGCCTGTTTGTCGACCACGCGAGTGCAGCGCAGTCGCCCATGGCCAACTTCCTGCAGGGCTACCCGCTCAAGAGCCGCAACATCATTGCCCACGTGCGCAAGGCCACCATTGGCGAGGTGTCGCTGGAGAACGCACACCCCTTCGTGCGAGAGCTCTGGGGACGCCAGTGGGTGTTCGCACACAACGGTGACCTGAAGGACTATTTCCCCAATCTGCACAGCCACTTCCGCCCGGTGGGCACGACCGACAGCGAACGCGCCTTCTGCTGGCTGATGCAGGAGCTGGCCAAGTCGCACGCGGGCCTGCCCAGCGTGCAGGAGCTCACCCTCACGCTGCAGGAACTCTTGCCGCAGGTGCGGCGCTTCGGCAGCTTCAACTTCCTGCTCTCCAACGGTGAAGCGCTGTGGGCGCACTGCAGCACCAGGCTGCACTGGCTGGTGCGCCAGCACCCGTTCGCCCAAGCCACGCTGATGGACCAGGACTGGACGGTGAACTTCGCCGACCTCAACCAGCCGGGCGACCGCGCTGCCGTGGTGGTGACCACCCCGCTGACCAGCAACGAGCAGTGGACTTCGTTCAAGCCCGACGAACTCAAGGTGTTTGTGGACGGTCTGCCACTGCCGTGATTTCCCGGGTGGCACCGGGTACTCCCCCGGGCTACCATGCATCGAGCACGGACGCCCCGCGCGACCCGTCGCCCAACCCCTCAACGAAGGAGACAAACCCATGCAAAGACGACACCTCGTGGCCGGTGGCATTGCCGCGGCAGTGCTGCCCCCGTTCGCATTCGCGCAAGGCCTGGAGAAACCCAAGGTCACCATCGCGGTGGGCGGCAAGAACCTGCTGTACTACCTGCCGCTCACCATTGCCGAGCAGCTGGGTTACTTCAAGGCCGAGGGGTTGGATGTGACCATCGCCGACTTCGCGGGCGGCTCGCGCGCACTGGCCGCGGTGGTGGGTGGCAGCGCCGACGTGGTCTCGGGTGCCTTCGAGCACACGGTCAACATGCAATTCAAGGGCCAGCCCATGCGCGCCTTCGTGCTGCAGGGCCTGGCACCGCAGATCGTGCTGGGCTTCAATCCCAAGACCATGGCCGGCTACAAGACCATCACCGACCTCAAGGGCAAGAAGATCGGCGTGACCGCGCCGGGCAGCTCCACCAACGTGATGGTCAACTTCGTGCTCGCCAAGGCCGGTCTGAAGCCGAGCGACGTGAGCATCGTCGGTGTGGGGGCGGGCAGTGGGGCGGTGGCCGCCATGCGCTCGGGCCAGATCGACGCCATGAGCAACCTCGACCCGGTGGTCACGCTGCTGCAACGCTCGGGCGACATGAAGGTCATTTCCGACACGCGCATCGTCGCCGAGTCCGAGAAGGTGTTCGGTGGTCCCATGCCCGCGGGCTGCCTGTATGCGCCCCAGCCCTTCCTGGACAAGAACCCCAACACCGCGCAGGCCCTGACCAACGCGATGGTGCGTGCCAACAAATGGATCCAGGCCGCCGGCCCGGGCGACATCATCAAGGTGGTGCCCGAGGGTTTCCTGCTCGGGGACCGCGCGGTCTACATCGACGCCTTCATGGCCGCCAAGGGCGCGCTGTCGCCCGACGGCAGCTTCCCGGCCAAGGGTGCCGACACGGCGTTTCGCGCACTGGCGAGCGTGGACGACAAGATCGCCGCGGCCAAGCTGGATCTGAACGCGGTGTACACCAACGCCTTCGTGCAAAAGGCCAACGCCAAGTACCCGAAGGGCTGATGTGACGAGTCCGGCGATCGATCTGCAGGGCGTGTCCTGCACCTTCATCAGCAAGGACGACCCCGGTCAACGCTACACCGCCGTGCGCGATGTGACGTTGACCGTGGGCGCTGGTGAATTCGTCAGTGTGGTGGGCCCCACGGGCTGCGGCAAGAGCACGCTGCTCAACGTGGCGGCCGGCCTGCTGTCGCCCAGCACCGGCACGGTGAACGTGTTCGGCGAACCGCTGGCCGGCATCAACACCCGCGCGGGCTACATGTTCCAGACCGAGAGCCTGATGCCCTGGCGCACCGCGCTGGGCAACGTGATGGCGGGTCTGTCGTTTCGCGGCGCCTCGGACGCCGACGCAAAGACGCAGGCCGACGACTGGCTGCGCCGCGTGGGCCTGGGCGGCTTCGGCGACCGCTACCCGCACCAGATGAGCGGCGGCATGCGCAAGCGCGCGAGCCTGGCGCAGACCCTGGTGCTCGACCCCGACATCATCCTGATGGACGAACCGTTTTCCGCGCTCGACATCCAGACCCGGCAGCTGATGGAAAACGAAGTGCTGGACTTGTGGGCGGCGAAGAAGAAGGCGGTGCTCTTCATCACGCACGACTTGGACGAAGCCATCGCCATGAGCGACCGCGTCGTGGTGCTCAGCGCCGGTCCGGCCAGCCACCCCATCGGCGAATTCACCATCGACATCCCGCGCCCGCGCGACGTGGCCGAGATCAAGACCACCGCCCGCTTCATCGAACTGCACGCCGCCATCTGGGCCGTGATGCGCGAAGAGGTGCTCAAGGGCTACCAGCAACAACTCAAGGTGGCCTGAGCCATGTGGAATCTCATCAAGCCGCAACCCAGCACCCTGCGCGCGTGGCAGCTGGGCTTGCTCGTTGCGCTCATCGTGTTCTGGTACGCCATGACCACGCCTGGCCTGTTGCCGAACTTCATGTTCGAGAACGACCGCCAGGCCGCGTTTTTCTTCGGTGAACCGCTGCGCGTGGCCGAGCGCATCTGGGCCTGGTTCGTCACCGACGCCGACATTTACAAACACCTGGGCGTGACGCTCACCGAGACCGTGCTGGCCTTTGGCATCGGCGCGCTCGGCGGCCTGGGCGGTGGCTTGTGGCTCGCACTCTCGCCCATGGCCTCGGCCATCCTGGAGCCTTACATCAAGGCCATGAACTCCATGCCGCGCATCATCCTCGCGCCCATCTTCGCGGTGTGGTTTGGCCTGGGCATCGCGAGCAAGGTGGCGCTGGGCGTGACGCTGGTGTTCTTCATTGTGTTCTTCAACGTCTACCAGGGCGTGAAGGAAGTGAGCCCGGTCATCCTGGCCAACGCACGCATGCTCGGCGCGAGCCAGAAACAGCTGCTGCGCCACGTGTACCTGCCCAGCGCGACCAGCTGGGTCTTCAGCTCACTGCACACCAGCGTGGGCCTGGCCTTCGTGGGCGCGGTGGTGGGCGAATACCTGGGGTCCAGCCAGGGCGTGGGTTACCTGATCCTGCAGGCCGAAGGCAGCTTCGACATCAACACCGTGATGGCCGGCATCGTGGTGCTCACCGGCTTTGCGCTGGTGCTCGACGCGGTGGTGGGCAGGATCGAAAAGCGCTTGATGAAGTGGCAGCCCAAGGTGGGGGAGACGGAGAAGCTCTGAAGCTGCACCGGGGTGTCGCGGCGGCCCGCCGGCGCGGGCCAGGCGTTTCACTTCTTCAGAAACGCCTGCACCGCCGCCACGGTGCGCGCCGGGTCTTCCTCGTGCGGGACGTGGCCGAGGCCCTCGAACACCTGCACCTGGCTGCCCTGGATGTCGCGGGCGAAGTACTGCGCCTGCGACGGCGGGATCAGCCGGTCTTGCGCGCCCCAGAGCACCAGCGTGGGCTGTTTGATCTGCGCGATCTGCGCGGTGAACGCCTCGTTGCCCGCTTTCAGGCGTGCGCTCAGCGCCTCCCGGTTGCCTTCGCGCAGGGTGAGTTCAAAGTAGCGGTCGACCAGCTCGGGCGTGACCTTGGCGGGGTCGGCGTACACGTTGCGCACGCTCGATTCGACCAGGCGCCGGGGCAACACATTGCGCATCAGAGGGGCGAGTGCCGGGATGTGCGCGATCCGGAAACCCAGGGGGACGGACTGCGCCTCCATCGGGTAGCCGGCGGCGTCCACCAGCACCAGCTTGACCACGCGCGACGGGTGGTCCACGGCGGTCTTCCACGCCACCGCGCCTCCCAGCGAATTGCCCGCGAGCACCGCCCGTTGCAGGTTCAGCCGGTCCAACACCTGCACGATGAAACGCGAGTAGGCGGGCAGGCTGTAGTCGCCGTCGGGCGACGGCCCGGTGAGTCCGAAGCCGGGCAGGTCGACGCGGATCACGCGGTGCTTTCCCTTGAGGGCCTCGACCCAGCCGTCCCAGGTGTGCAGGCTGGCGGAGGTGCCGTGCACCAGCACGATGGGCAGCGGGTCCTCGCGCGGACCCTCGTCGCGCAGGTGCACGTCCATGCCGCCGATCCGGACGAACTGCGAGGGCGCTGCGGCCCAGCGGGCCTTGAGGGAGGCCAGGGGGCGGTCGGGTGCCCAGCTGGCGGTCACGGCGAGCCCCCCCGCCACCAGCAACACCACCGCCACCACACCCAGGAACTTCAGCATCCGCATCGTTGGCCTCCCGCCCACAGCGGGCGTGCCGGGCGATTTTGCCCCTGCGCGCCGGCTTGACCAACCACCGTGTCACCATGGGCCGGATGGTCCGCAGCTTGTTCGCCCTCCTCCTCATTGCCGCCGGCCTGCTGGCGTGGGCCGTGCAGAGCGGCCGCGTCGATGTACCGCCGCACTGGAACCCATGGGCGCCGCTGCGGGTGGCCGAGCCCGACCACTGGCTCCGGGGCTACCGGCTGCAACGCACTGCGGCCGACCCGGCCCTGTGCAGTGTCGCGCTGGCGGCCTCGAACTTGAAGCACACCGCCGTGCCCGACAACGCAACGGGCGACGGCTGTGGCTGGGCTGCCGCCGTGCGGGTGGACGATGCGCGTTTTGCGCCCGCGTTCACGCTCACCTGCAGCGCGGCGCTGTCGCTGGCGATGTGGGAGCGCCATGCCCTGCAACCCGCTGCAGAGGCGCATTTCGGCCATCCGGTGGCGCGTGTCGAACATTTCGGCAGCTACGCCTGCCGCAATGTGCGCGGTGCCAGCGGAGAAGGCGAGCGGCGCAGCCAGCATGCCACCGCCAACGCCTTTGATGTCGCGGGTGTCCGCCTGGACAACGGCCGGCGCATCAGCCTGGTGAACCATTGGGGTGTTGGAGGCGCGGAAGGCGTTTTTCTGCGCGAGGCGCGCGATGGCGCATGCCGCTTCTTCAAGGGCACGCTGGGTCCTGACTACAACGCCGCCCACCGCGACCACTTCCACCTGGACCAGGGGCCCTACCGAATCTGCCGGTGAGTTTGTGCCGTGAAGCGAGCAGACGGGGGCCCGCTCCTGTGGCAGAGTCCGGGTTCCCGAAACCACGCGTCCCAAGGAGACCACCGATTGAATGCCTGGATGTTGCTCGGACTGGCCATCGTGGCCGAGGTGATCGGCACCACCGCTCTGAAGGCCAGCGAAAGCTTCACCAAACTTGCACCGTCGCTGATCGTGGTGGTGGGTTATGGCGTGGCGTTTTACTGCCTGTCGCTGGTGCTCAAGAGCGTGCCGGTGGGCATCGCGTACGCGGTCTGGTCGGGCCTGGGCATCGTGCTGATCACCGCGGTGGCGTGGCTGCTCTACGGGCAGCGCATCGACCTCGCCGGCCTGCTCGGCATGGGCCTGATCATCGCCGGCGTGGTGGTGCTCAACGTGTTTTCCAAGGCGGCGGTGCACTGAGCCCCGCAGCGCTCGTCAACCCCGACCGGCCCGGCGCTCTTCGCGCAGCATGAAGAGGTAAAGGCCTTCGACCTTCTCGCGCGCCCAGGGTGTCTTGCGCAGGAACTTCAGGCTCGATCCCACGCTGGGGTCGACGTTGAAGCAGCGCACGGGAATGCGCTGACCCAGTTCTTCCCAACCGTAGTGGTCGGCCAGCGCGGTGACGATGGCCTCCAGCGTCAACCCGTGCAAGGGGTTCCTGGGTTGGCCAGGCGTTGCGGTCGCCGCGTCGTCGTCCTCGCTCATGCCATTGCCGCTTCCAGCGCGTCCGCAAACATCGCCGGCACATCGAACCCGGTCTGCTGCTGAATCTCCTGGAAGCAGGTCGGGCTGGTGACGTTGATCTCGGTGACCTTGTCGCCGATCATGTCCAGGCCCACCAGCAGCAGACCTCGCGCCGCCAGCGTGGGCGCGATGGCTTCCGCGATCGCACGGTCGGTGTCGCTCAGCGGCTGGGCCACGCCCTTGCCACCCACCGCCAGGTTGCCGCGCAGCTCGGTGCCTTGCGGGATGCGCGCCAGCACGTAGGGCGCGACCTTCCCGCCGATCAGCAGCAGGCGCTTGTCACCGTCCACGATCGCGGGCAAATACGCCTGCACCATCACGCTGGTGGCGCCGCCCTGGTTCAGCGTTTCGGTGATCGAGCCGAGGTTCATGCCGTCAGGCCCGACGCGAAAGATGCCCATGCCGCCCATGCCGTCGAGCGGCTTGAGGATGATGTCCTTGTGCTCGGCGTGGAAGTGGCGGATGGCTTCGGGCGAGCGCGTCACCAGCGTGGGCGGAGCGTACTGGGCGAACTCCATGAGCGCGAGTTTTTCCGGGTGGTCGCGCAGCGCACGCGGGCTGTTGAACACCTTTGCACCCTCGCGCTCGGCCTGCTCCAGCAGGTGCGTGGCGTAGAAGAACTCGCTGTCGAAGGGCGGGTCCTTGCGCATGAGCACGGCGTCAAACGTGTGCAGGGCTTCGCGACCCTGGTGCAGCACGCGGTACCAGTCGTCGGCAGCACCCGTGAGTTCGATGCGGCGCACCAGCGCGCTCACCGGGTGCCCGGTCTGCCACTGCAGGTGCTGCGGCTCGCAGGCGGCCAGCGTGTGGCCGCGTTTCTGCAGCTCGCGCATCATGGCGAAGGTGGTGTCTTTGTAGGTCTTGAAGGTGACCAGCGGGTCGGCGACAACGAGGATGTTCATGGCTTGCTTTTCGGACGAAGGCCGTACTGTTGCACAAACAGCGCGAGGGCGCCGGCCACCACACCCCAAAAGGCCGAGCCGATGCCGGCAATCACCACGCCGCTAAGCGTGACGAGAAAAGTGATGAGCGCGGCTTCGCGGTGCGTTTCGTCCTTCAGGGCCGCGTGCAGACCGCCGCCGATGCTGCCCAGCAGCGCGACGCCGGCAATCGCCAGCACCAGTTCGCGCGGGAAGGCGATCAGCAGACCCGTGACGGCCGCGCCGAACAGGCCGATGAGCACGTAGATGGCGCCACAGGTGACGGCGGCGGTGTAGCGCTTCTTCGGGTCGGGGTGCGCCTCGGGGCCCATGCAGATGGCGGCGGTGATGGCGCTGAGGTTGAGCGCGAAGGCGCCAAAGGGCGCGAGCAGCAACGTGGCCACGCCGGTGAGCGTGATGATTCTGGAGATCGGCATGTTGTAGCCCGCTGCCCGGATCGCCGCCACGCCGGGCAGGTTCTGCGAGGCCATGGTGACCACGAACAGCGGCAGCGCCAGGCTGGTGAAAGCGGCCAGTGTGAAGTCCGGCAGGGTGAACACCGGTCGGGCCAGCTCCAGCGTGAGCGAGCCGGCGTTGAACTGGCCCTGCAGCACCACATGGACCACCGACACCAGCAGCGTGATCACCACCGCATAACGCGGCGCCAGCCGCCGGCCCAGCAAATACGCCAGCAGCATCAGCACCACGAGCACCAATGCGGTCTGCGCGGCGGCAAAGGCCTGCAGGCCGAAGCGCGCCAGCACACCGGCCAGCAGCGCGGAAGCCAGCGCCATCGGAATCTTGTTCATCACACGCTCGAACCAGCCGGTGGCGCCCGCCAGTGTGATGAGCGCGCCGCAGACCATGAACGCGCCGATGGCCTCGGCCATGGAGAAGCCGCCCGCCAGACCCGCCGTGGCCAGCACCGCCGCGCCCGGCGTGCTCCAGGCGATCATGACCGGCTGCTTGAGCACCAGCGACGGAATGGCCGAACACAGGCCCATGCCCAGGCCGAGCGCCCACATCCACGAGGTGATCTGCGCCGGCGTGGCGCCAAACGCCTGCGCGGCCTGGAAGACGATGGCCACCGAGCTGGTGAAACCCACCAGCACCGCGACGAAGCCGGCGGTGGCGGCCGAGAGGTTGAGGTCTTTGAAGAACGGCATCGGGCGATTCTCACCGCGATGCCTGGTGCCTCAAGGCATCAGCGGATGCCGCCCACGTAGCGTGCGTCCGGGTCTTCGCCTTCCTTGCGCGGCCCGCCAAAGGCCGAGATCAGCGTCGACTCGATGAAGCCGCTGGGGTGGCCGGGCACCGAGTTGGCGAAGCCACCCGATCGGGGGGTGGCCGCGCGCTGGGCGGTGTCTGCACTCACCTGGCCCGCCTTCAATGTGTCGGCCGCAGCCTGCAGCAAGGGTTTGCGCGCGGGCGCGGACATGAGCGGGATGGCGGCTTCGAGCTTGTCGGCCAGGGCCAGCAGGTCGGCGTGTTCGTCCGTGGTGGCCTTCTCGCGCGTGAAACGCACGATCTCCCGGGCGTAGTCCACATTGCTGGCCAGCCACTCGGTGTCGGTCACGCGGCCGGTCTTGCGCCGCAGCAGCACGTGCAGGTGCGCGGCAATGGCAAAGACGTCGTTGGCGGGCATGGGGTGCGGCCTTCAGTGGCCGAGCTGTTCGTTGTGCAGCGACACGTCCAGGCCCGCGCGCTCCTCGAACTCGCGCACGCGCAGCGTGGTGAAGCGCGAGGTGATCCACAGCACCAGGGCGGTCATCACCAAGCTGTAGGCCAGCACGGCCACACACGCGATCACCTGCGACAGGAAACTGGCTTCCACGCCCGAAATGGCCGGGTCGGCCAGCAGACCTGTGAGCAGCGCGCCCACCAGGCCGCCCACGCCGTGCACGCCGAACACATCGAGCGAATCGTCGGCGCGCAGCTTGCGCTTGAGTGCCGTGGCGCCCCAGTAGCAGGCCACGCCGGCCACCAGGCCGATGATCAGCGCACTGCGTGGTGTGACAAACCCCGCCGCCGGCGTGATGGCCACCAGACCCGCGACCACGCCCGAGCACAGGCCCAACAACGAGGTACGTTTGCGCGCCAGCCACTCGGCGGCCATCCAGGAAAGCGCGCCGGCTGCCGCCGCGATGTGCGTGACCGCCATGGCCAGACCCGCACGGCCGTCGGCAGCGAGCGCCGAGCCGGCGTTGAAGCCGAACCAGCCCACCCACAGCAGGCCGGTGCCGGCCATCGTGAGACCCAGGTTGAATGGAATGAAAGGCTCGCGGCCATAGCCTTCGCGGGGGCCGAGCGCGTAGGCGCAGACCAGTGCCGCGGCGCCCGCGTTGATGTGCACCACCGCGCCACCGGCAAAGTCGAGCGCGCCCAATTGCGCCAGCCAGCCGCCCGGCTCCCACACCCAGTGGGCGATGGGCGCGTACACCAGCAGCAGCCACAGGCCGGTGAACGTGAGCAACGCGCCGAAGTGCATGCGCTCCACCAACGCACCGACCACCAAGGCGCAGGTGATGATGGCAAAGGTGAGCTGGAACATGGCGAACACCGATTCGGGCACGTGCTTGGCAATGTGGTTCACGGCCACCTGCGAGGTGGAACCCAGGAACTCCATGCCCGAGAAACCCATGCGCTCCACGCCACCGATGAAGCCACCCAGAGCGCCCCCCGGTGTGAACGCCAGCGAATAGGCCACCCCAAACCACAGCAGGCTCACCACAGCGGCGATGCCCACCACGCTGGCCATGGTGTTGATCACGTTGAAGCGGCGCACCATGCCGCCGTAAAACAGCGCGATGCCCGGCAGCGTCATGAGCAGCACGAGCGCGGTGCTCACCATGAGCCAGGCGGTGTCGGCGCCCGAGATCGAGCTGGCCGCCACCAGCCCGGGTGAGGTGAGCGCCGGTGCCGCGGGCGCGGCGGGGGCGGTCTGGGCAGCAGCCGTCACCGGCCCGAGCAGCGCGGCGATCAGTGCGGTGGAGGGAAGGCGGTGTCTCTGGTGGATGGATGGATGAAAGAAGGCGGTCACACGGTTCTGGTGCATTTTGTTACCTGTTTCCAACGACCCCGGGCCCACTGCATCAACTGTGCCAAGGGTTGTCCCGGCCAAGGGAAAGCCCGGGTGCACACCGCTGGTGCGAGCCGATACAGTGCATGCACTCGCTCAAGCGCACTGCGCTGGTGACCGCGGGGGACCGAGGAGACAACCCAGTCCACAAATCCAAAAACGTGTTTCAGCGTCCCCAGAGATGCCAGATTCCTCAAACCGACCCCTGTGGGTCGGTTTTTTTTCGTCTTCGCGTGGCAGCGACAATCGCTTTCATGGAATTGCTGCTTGTTTCGCTGGCCTCGTTTTTCGCCGGCTTCGTGGATTCGATCGTGGGCGGCGGTGGCCTCATCCTGGTGCCCGCGTTGTTCGCCATGTTTCCCACCACCCACCCGGCCACGCTGTTCGGCGTGAACAAGGGCGCGTCGGTGTGGGGCACAGCGGCGGCCACCCTGCAGTACGCGCGGCGCGTCAAGATGCCGTGGCACGCGCTCCTGCCGGCGGCGGCCGTGGGCTTTGCCGGCTCGATGGCCGGCGCCTGGACCGTGACGGTGATATCGCCCGACTTTTTGCGCCGCGCCTTGCCCCTGGTGTTGATGGGTGTGCTGGCCTACACGCTGGCGCGCAAGGACCTGGGCCGCCACCACGCCCCGCGCTTCAGCGGCCGGCGGGAAGCCGCCGCCGCCTGTGTGCTCGCTTTGATCATCGGCTTTTACGACGGCTTCTTCGGCCCGGGCACCGGCAGCTTCTTCGTGTTCCTGTTCGTGCGCTGGCTGGGTTACGACTTCCTGCACGCCAGCGCCAGCGCGAAGCTCATCAACACCGCCACCAACCTCGCGGCCCTGATGCTGTTTGCCTGGAAAGGCCATGTGTGGTGGCACTTCGTGCTGGCGATGGCCATCGCCAACGTGGTGGGCAGCCTGCTGGGCACGCGCCTGGCGCTCAAGCACGGCAGCGGCTTTGTGCGCATCGCCTTCATCGTGGTGGTGTCGGCGCTGATCCTGAAAACGACCTTTGATGCGTGGATCAGGGGGTGACGCGGGGCGCTGCGGGGCTCGCCGCCTCCGGTGGCCACGGCATCGCGCTGGCTTTCAGCGGCGTGCCCATCGGGGCTGACGCCTGCCCCACGCTCACCGCCGCCAGGTCTTGCGGATTGGGGTACTGGTCGAGCAGCAGGTAGTCGAACACGCGCCGCGCGATCGGCGCGGCGGACGCGGCGCCGAAGCCGGCGTTTTCCACCACCACCGCGATGGCCACGCGGGGCTGGTCGATCGGGGCGAAGGCCACGTACAGCGCGTGGTCGCGCTGGTGTTCTTCGAGTTTGCGCGCGTCGTAGCGGTCGCGCTGGCCGATGGTCACGGCTTGCGCCGTGCCGGTCTTGCCGCCGCTGGCGTAACCGGCGCCGGCAAACACGCGGGTGGAGGTGCCCTCGGTGGTCACGGCCTGCATGGCTTCGAGCACCACGCGCACGTTTTCGGGCTTGTATCCCAGGTTCACCGCGGGAGGGTTGGGCAGGGGCTTGCGCTCGCGGGTGATCACGTTTTCGGTGGCCATGGTGAGGTGGGGTGCGTGCTTCACGCCGCCGTTGGCCAGCGTGGCCATGGCATGGGCCAGCTGCACCATGGTGAAACTGTTGTAGCCCTGGCCAATGCCCAGCGAGATCGTCTCGCCGGGGTACCAGCGCTGCTGGTCCGGGCGCTTGTAGGCGTTGCGCTTCCATTCCTGGCTGGGCAGCACGCCGCGCACTTCGCCGCGCAGGTCGATGCCTGTGATCTGACCGAAACCCAGCGGCTTCATGAAGTCGTGCATGGCGTCCACGCCCATCTCGTTGGCCAGCGAGTAGTAGTAGGTGTTGCTCGACTTCACGATGCTGCGCTTCATGTCCACCGCGCCCAGGCCGCCGTCGCCGTGGCTGCGGAAGCGGTGGCTGCCGAACATCCAGAAGCCCGGGTCGTTGATGACGGTCTGCGCCGCGCGGGTGCCGGTCTCCAGCGCGCCCAGCGCCATGAAGGGCTTGTAGGTCGAGCCCGGTGGGTAGGTGCCGCGCAGGGCCCGGTTGAGCAGCGGCTTGTCCAGCGATTCGTTGAGCGCGCGCCAGTTCTCCACGTCGATGCCTTCAACGAAGAGGTTTGGATCGAAGGTGGGCTTGCTCACGAAGGCCAGCACTTCGCCAGTGCGCGGATCGATGGCCACCAGCGCGCCGCGCCGCTCGCCGAACATGTCTTCGATCAGCTTCTGCAGCTGGATGTCGATCGACAGCACCACGGTGTCGCCGGGGGTGGCGGGTGTGTTGGCCAGCGAGCGCACCGCGCGGCCGCCGGCCGAGGTTTCCACGCGCTCGAAGCCGGTGGTGCCGTGCAGGGTCTGTTCGTAACTTTGTTCGGCGCCGAGCTTGCCGATGTATTCGGTGCCGCGGTAGTTGGCCTGGTCCTCTTCGGCCCAGTCGGCGATCGACTCTTTCTCGCGCTGGTTGATGCGCCCGATGTAGCCGATGACGTGGCTGGCGGTTTCGCCATTGGGGTATTGGCGCAGCAGACGCGCGCGCACGTCCACCCCGGGAAAGCGGTAACGCTGCACGGTGAAGCGGGCGACTTCTTCGTCGGTGAGGCGGGTGCGGATCGGCAGCGAATCGAAACTGTGCGACTCTTCGAGCAGCTTCTTGAAACGGCGCTGATCGCGCGGGGAGATTTCCACCAGCTCGCCCAACTGGGCGATGGTGGCTTGCATGTCGAGCACGCGGGACGGTGTGATCTCCAGCGTGTAGGCCGAGTAGTTGGTGGCCAGCACCCGGCCGTTGCGGTCCACGATCTGGCCCCGGTTGGGCACCACCGGCAGCACCGCGGTGCGGTTGCTCTCGGCCTGCGCCAACAAGTCGTCGTGGCGCACCACCTGCAGGTAGACCATGCGCGCGGCCACCAGGCCAAACGCAAACACCACCGCCAGCCCGATCACCAGCAAGCGGGTGCGGAACTGAGCCAGGTCGGCTTCGACGTTTCGCAGTTCGGTCATGGGGACTTGACTTCAAGCCAGTGAAAGAAGTTTCGCCGCCGGGCCGCCCCCAGGCGAAACAGCCCCCTCGGGGGGCAGCGACCCGCGCAGCGGCGGAGCGTGGGGGCTTTCATAGCGGTCTGTTGTCGTCGGGGTTGGGGGCGCGCCTTTGTGGGGCGAGCAACAGCACACTCACCACCGGCCACAGCATGGCTTCGAGCACCGGCGCGATGAAGTAGGTCAAACCCGGGAAGCTGCCGCCCGAGGCCATGCGCACCAGCAGTTCCAGCACGTGGGCAGCCACGAACAGCGGAAGCACCTGCACCGCCTGATTGGGCACGCCGAACCAGAGCAGGCGGCGGTGCATGGAAATCGCCAGGAAACCGAGCACGGTGTAGGCCAGCGCATGCTGGCCGAGCAGGGCGCCCTGGTGCACGTCCATGGCCAAACCAAAGAGAAACGCCACACCCACGCCGATGCGCAGCGGCTGGTGCACCGCCCAGAAGACCAGCGTCACCGCCAGCAGGTCCGGTACCCACGCCGAGCGGCCCCACAGACCCATGTTCAGCAGCATGTTGAACATCAGCGCGCTGAGCAGGCTGAACCAGATGAAGGCGGGGTTGGCGGGCAGCAGCAGCTGCTGGCCGGGGCGCATGATCATGGCGCGTTGCTCCGGGTGCCGGGCCGGTCGACCACGGCGGGCGCGCGGGCCGCGTCGGTCAAGGGCGAGGGCGGCAAGGACGCGCCTGCCGGTGTGAGCACCAGCACGTGCAAGGCGCCCTGCACCTGCGCCAGCGGCTCGGCCTCGATGCGCGAGAAGGACGACTCGGCCTGGCGCGCCACCAGGGTCACCCGGGCCACGGGCAGGCCGGGCGGGTACACGCCGTCCACGCCGCTGGTGGTGAGCAGGTCGCCTTCGGCGATGTCGGCGCTGGCCAGCGTGTAGCGCAGCTCCATGCCGTCGCCCTTGGTCGAGGGCTGGCCGTAGGCCACGCTGCGCACGCCGGTCCGCACATTGAGCACCGGGATCGCCATGTCGCGGTCGATCAGCAGGCTCACCTCGGACACCAGCGGGTACACGCGCGTGACCTGACCGAGCACCCCGCTCTCGTCGATCACGGGCGATCCTGCCTGCACACCCTGTGTCTGGCCGCGGTCGATCACGATCTTGCGCGAGTACGGGTCGGCCGCGTCGTACAGCACCTGCGCGCCCATGGCCTGCGTTCCGGTGCGCTCGCGCATGGCCAGCAGGTCGCGCAGGCGCCGGTTTTCCAGTTGCATCTGTTCGAGTTGCAGGGTGCGGTCGGCCTGCGTGGCCAGGCGCTTGAGCGCTTCGCCTTCGCTTTGCTGCGCGCTGTGCAACGAGGCGAAATACCCGCCCACACCCGCCATGGCCTGCACCGGCTGCAATACCAGCCACTGCGCCGGGTAGAGCGCCGCGGCGATGGACGCACGCACCGGGCGCGCCACTTCAAAGCGCAGGTCGGCCACCATGAGGAACAGCGCAAGCGCGCTGAACACCACCAGTTTGGACAGGGCCGACGGGCCCTGCTTGAAGAAGGGGGGCGGGGTGCGGTCCAGGGTGCCCAGTGGCATGACGCTCGGGGTGGCTCTGGTGGTGCGTGTGCGGGTGCGCCGGGGTGCGGCGCGCGCTTATTCGCTGGTGAAGATGGTGCCCAGGCGCTCCATGCGCTCCAGGGCCATGCCGCAACCGCGCACCACGCAGGTCAGCGGCTCTTCGGCCACGAGCACCGGCAGGCCGGTTTCTTCGGCCAGCAGGCGGTCGAGGTCGCGCAGCAGTGCGCCGCCGCCGGTGAGCATCATGCCGCGCTCGGCGATGTCGGCGCCCAGCTCGGGCGGCGTGTGCTCCAGCGCCATCTTCACCGCGGTCACGATGTTGTTGAGCGGGTCGGTCAGGGCTTCGAGGATCTCGTTGCTGGAGATGGTGAAGCTGCGCGGCACGCCCTCGGACAGGTTGCGGCCCTTGACTTCCATCTCCTTGACTTCCGAGCCGGGGAAGGCCGAGCCGATCTGCTTCTTGATCGCCTCTGCGGTGGGCTCGCCGATCAACATGCCGTAGTTGCGGCGGATGTACGCAATGATGGCTTCGTCAAAGCGGTCACCGCCCACGCGCACGCTACCCTTGTAGACCATGCCGCCCAGCGAGATCACGCCCACCTCGGTGGTGCCGCCGCCGATGTCGACCACCATGGAGCCCGACGCGTCGGACACCGGCAGGCCGGCGCCGATGGCCGCGGCCATGGGTTCTTCGATCAGGTAGACCTCGGAGGCGCCGGCGCCCAGGGCCGATTCGCGGATGGCACGGCGCTCGACCTGGGTGGAGCCGCAGGGCACGCAGATGATGATGCGCGGGCTCGGCTTGAACATCGAGCGTGGGTGCACCATCTTGATGAACTGCTTGAGCATCTGCTCGGTCACGGTGAAGTCGGCGATCACGCCGTCCTTCATGGGGCGGATGGCTTCGATGTTGCCGGGCACCTTGCCCAGCATGGCCTTGGCTTCGTGGCCCACCGCCTGGATGGTCTTCTTGCCCTGCGGCCCACCTTCGTGGCGGATCGAAACCACGGAGGGCTCGTCCAGCACGATGCCCTTGTTGCGGACGTAAATGAGGGTGTTGGCGGTGCCGAGGTCGATGGCCAGGTCGGTCGAGAATTGCCGACGGAAAGCTTCAAACATGGTGGATGGATCCTGTGGGGCCGGGGCGTGGCATGGCGCGCTCCAAGCCGGAAGTGAGGCCGAATGCGGGACCTGGGATGGAGCCAGAAGGTAGGCCGGACATCGGTTCTAAGTGTTTGATTCCAAGGCAAAAACCGTGGCGGCACGGGGTCTGCCGTTAAACCTTGGATAATACCGTATCCCCTGTGCACAACTGCACGCAAGCTGGCCCCATTTCTGCGATTTACACGGCGTTTCAGCGCCTTCGACCGCTCTTGGGGGCACCGCAGATCCCAACTTCCGGAACCACCTCGACATGTCCCTGACCCTGTCCGACATCGGCCGCATTGCCAACCTGGCGCGGCTGGAGCTCACCGAGCCGCAAAGCGAACGCATGCTGACCCAGCTCAACGGCTTCTTCGACACCGTGGAGCAGATGAACGCGGTCGAGACCACCGGCGTGGAGCCGCTGGCCCACCCCACGGCCGTGATCGACCATGTGTCGCTGCGCCTGCGCCCCGACGTGGCGAGTGAGCCCAACAACCGCGAAGCCAACCAGAAAAGCGCGCCCGCCGTCGAACGTGGCCTGTTCCTCGTGCCCAAGGTGATCGAATGAAGGCCATCCACGACATGGGCGTGCTGGAGCTCGCCACCGCCATTGCAGAGAAGCAGACCAGCAGCGTTGAAGCTTCGCAGCATTTGCTGGCCCGCGCAAAGCAGTTTGCATCCCTGGGTGCTTACCTCGCCTTCAACGAAGACGCCACGCTGGCCCAGGCCCGGGCGGCCGACGCGCGCGTCGCGGCTGGCGAACGAACGCCACTGCTGGGCGTGCCGCTGGCGCACAAGGACATCTTCGTCACAAAAGACTTCCCCACCACCGCTGGCTCCAAGATGCTTGCTGGCTACCAGAGCCCGTTCGACGCCACCGTCGTGCAACGCCTGGGCGCGCAGGGCGCCGTGTCGCTGGGCAAGCTCAACTGCGACGAATTCGCCATGGGCTCGGGCAACGACAACTCGGCCTTCGGGCCGGTGCACAACCCCTGGGATGCCACGCGCGTGCCTGGCGGTTCTTCGGGCGGTTCGGCCACGGCCGTGGCCGCGCGCCTGATCCCGGCCGCCACCGGCACCGACACCGGCGGCTCCATCCGCCAGCCCGCCAGCTTCACCGGCATCACCGGCATCAAGCCCACCTACGGGCGCTGCTCGCGTTACGGCATGGTGGCGTTTGCCTCCAGCCTCGACCAGGCCGGCCCCATGGCGCGCAGCGCGGCCGACTGCGCGGCTCTGCTGACCGCTATGGCCGGCCCCGACATCGACCGCGACTCCACCAGCCTGGACCACCCGGCCGAGGACTACAGCGCGGCCATCACGCGCCCGCGTGAAGGTGCCACGGCCGCCCAACCACTCAAGGGCCTGCGCATCGGTCTGCCCGCCGAGTTTTTTGGTGCAGGATGTGCGCCCGACGTGCTGGCCGCCGTGCGCGCCGCACTGGCCGAATATGAAAAGCTGGGCGCCACGCTGGTCGACATCTCGCTGCCCCGCACCGAACTTTCCATCCCCGTTTACTACATCATTGCGCCCGCCGAAGCGTCGAGCAACCTGAGCCGTTTCGACGGCGTGAAGTTCGGTCACCGCGCCGCGAAATACGACGACCTGCTCGACATGTACAAAAAGTCGCGCAGCGAGGCTTTTGGCCCCGAGGTGCAGCGCCGCATCATGATCGGTACCTACGTGCTGAGCCACGGCTACTACGACGCCTACTACCTCAAGGCCCAGCAGATCCGCCGCCTGATCGCGCAGGACTTTCAATCCGCCTTCGAGCGCTGCGACCTGATTGCCGGCCCCGTGGCGCCCACCGTCGCCTGGAAGATCGGCGAGAAGAGCGACGACCCGATGGCCAACTACCTGGCCGACATCTACACCCTCTCCACCAGCCTGGCCGGTTTGCCCGGCATGAGCGTGCCGGCGGGTTTTGGCGCCGGTGGCATGCCGGTGGGCCTGCAGCTCGTGGGCAACTATTTCAAGGAGGGCGAGTTGCTGCACGCCGCGCACGCTTTCCAGCAGGCCACCGACTGGCATGCGCGTTCGCCCTCGGGATTCTGATCATGAGCAACACAACAAAATCCCTGCTGGTTCAAGGCTACGAGGTCGTCATCGGCTTCGAGACCCACGCCCAGCTCGCCACACAGTCCAAGATTTTCAGCCGCGCACCCACGGCGTTCGGTGCCGAGCCCAACACGCAGGCTTGCGCGGTGGACCTGGCCTTGCCGGGCACGCTGCCGGTGATGAACCAGGGCGCGGTGGAACTCGCCATCCGCCTGGGGCTGGCGCTGGGTTCACACATCGCCGAACAGAGCGTGTTTGCGCGCAAGAACTACTTCTACCCCGACCTGCCCAAGGGCTACCAGATCAGCCAGTTCGAGATTCCGGTGGTGCAGGGTGGCGAGGTGTCGTTCTTCCTCGGCGATGAAAAGAAGACCGTGCGTCTGGTGCGCGCGCACCTCGAAGAAGACGCTGGCAAGTCGCTGCACGAGGACTTCATCGGCCAGAGCGGCATCGACCTCAACCGCGCCGGCACGCCGCTGCTGGAGATCGTGACCGAGCCCGACATGCGTTCCAGCGCCGAGGCTGTGGCCTACGCGAAAGAGCTGCACAAGATCGTCACCTGGATCGGCATCTGCGACGGCAACATGCAGGAAGGCTCGTTCCGCTGCGACGCCAACGTGTCGGTGCGCAAGCCCGGCGAACTCCTGGGCACGCGCCGCGAGATCAAGAACCTGAACTCGTTCAAGTTCATGCAGCAGGCGATCGACTATGAAGTGCGCTGGCAGATCGAGGAGATCGAGGATGGCCGCACGATCCAGCAGGCCACGGTGCTGTTCGACCCCGACACGGGTGAGACGCGCGCCATGCGCACCAAGGAAGACGCGGCCGACTACCGTTACTTCCCCGACCCGGACCTGCCGCCGCTGGTGGTTGCGCGCGACTGGGTGGAGCAGGTGCGCGCCGCCATGCCCGAGCTGCCGCGCCAGATGGCCGAGCGCTTGGTGCGCGACTACGGCCTGCCCGAGTACGACGCCACCACGCTCACGCAGAGCCCGGCCATGGCGGCCTACTTCGAGATGGCCGCGAAAGCCAGTGGGCAGGCGAAGCTGGTGAGCAACTGGATCATGGGCGAGGTCTCGCGCCGGCTCAACGCCGACGAGGGGGACATGGCTGCGGTGCCCGTGACCGCCGCGCAACTGGCCGCGCTCATCGGGCGCATCGCCGACGGAACCATCAGCAACAACGCCGCCAAGCAGGTGTTCGACGCCCTGTGGACCGGTGATGGCAGCGACGTGGACGCCGTCATCGAAGCCAAAGGCCTCAAGCAGATGAACGACACCGGCGCGCTGGAAAAGATCATCGACGAGGTGATGGCCGCCAACGCCGAGAACGTGGCCCAGTTCCGCGCCGGCAAGGAAAAGGCCTTCAACGCGCTGGTGGGTCAGGTCATGAAGGCCAGCAAGGGCAAGGCCAACCCGCAGCAGGTCAACGACGTGCTGCGCCAGAAACTTCAGTGAGGGAGTCGCCGCGGGAGGCGGCGGGGTTCAACGCTTGAGCGTGGCTGCGTTGTTCGCCGCCGTCGAGGGCGACCACAGCTGCCGCAGCTTGCCCAGCTCTTCGTCAAAGCGCTGGTTGATGCGCAGCTTTTCCTGGGCCTGTTCTTCCAGAAAACGCTTCTGCACCACCATCTGCTTCTCGCTGTCTTCGAGCTTGCGGCGCAGCCAGAACGGCGCCTTGCTCGGGTCTGACTGGTAGAACTCCATCTCCGCGTCGACCTCTTTGCGCTGCTGCACCAGCGCCGTTTCACGCTTGTTCACGGCCGCGATCACATCGTCGATCTGCGCCAGGGCTTCGGCGCGCTCCTTGTCGTGCACCGCCTGGTTGGGGTAGCGGATCAGCAGGGCTCGCTCGCGGCGTTTCTCTTCGGCGGCGCGGGCCTTGATCTCGTTTTCGGCGCGTTGTTTGTTTTCCAGCTTGGCGCGCTCGTCGGCGGTGTAGCTGGGTGGCACCACCTGGCGCACGATGCCGGTGTTGCCCAGTTTGTGCTGCTCGCGGTCCAGGCATTCCACGATCGGGCGGTCGGAGGTGATGCGCCGGCCTTTGCTGTCGACACAGGTGTAGATGCCCTGGGTCTGTGCACCGGCTGTTGCCCCCCAGAGCGCGCTGGCCGCCAGCGCGCAAACGCCCAGCCGCTGGGCGCTCGGCAGAAAAGAGGTCAAGGAGCGGGCAGGGTTCATGGTGTGGGTGTCAGTTCACACCGTAGCGCAGGCGGTAGGCCTGCACCCGCTGGCGGTGCGCATCGAGCTCCCCCCCGGTGTGAACGTTCAGATACTGCAGCAAATCCGCCAAGGTGGCAATTGCACAAACTTGCAGACCGAGCTGTTGCTGCACATATTGCACCGCACTGTGATCCACGTCTCGAACCGAGCCGTCCGGGCCGGTCTCGGTGGCCTTCTCCTGGCGATCGAGTGCGATCGCCACCGCGTGTGGCGTGGCGCCGGCAGCGCGGATCAGGGCGATGGACTCGCGCGCGGCGGTGCCGGCGGACATCACGTCGTCCACGATCAGCACCCGGCCCTGCAAGGGCGCACCCACCAGCGTGCCGCCCTCGCCGTGGTCCTTGGCCTCCTTGCGGTTGTAGGCAAAGGGCACGTTCAGGCCCAGGCGCGAGAGCTCGATGGCGAGCGCGGCGCCCAGCGGGATGCCTTTGTAGGCCGGGCCGAAGATCATGTCGAACTCGACGCCGCTGGCGATCAGGGCCTTTGCATAGAATTGCGCGAGCCGCGCGAGCTTGGCGCCATCGTCGAACAGGCCGGCGTTGAAAAAGTAGGGCGATAGTCGCCCCGCCTTGGTCTTGAATTCGCCGAAGCGCAGCACGCCGGCATCCACACAAAATTGCACGAATTCCTGCGCCAGCGCAGCGTCCGGGGCGCCCGCATGGGCCGCGCCTGTATCCAACACCATCGGGGTTTCCTTGTTCAAACTGACCAGCCTCAACCTCAACGGCATCCGCTCCGCCACCACCAAAGGCCTGGAGACTTGGCTCACCGCGCACCAGCCGGATTGTATTTGTGTGCAGGAGGTCAAGGCGCAGGAGCTGGACGTGGCCGGCCGTTTCGAGCACCTCGCCGGTCTGCGCGGCCACTTCCACTTTGCGCAGAAAAAGGGCTACTCGGGCGTGGGCGTGTACACCCGGCACGAGCCCAGCGACGTGGTCACCGGCTTCCGTTGCGAGGAGTTCGACGCCGAAGGTCGTTACACCGAACTGCGCTTCGACACACCGAGCCGCAAGCTCTCGCTGATCAGCGCCTACTTTCCCAGCGGTTCATCCGGCCCCGAACGCCAGGAGGCCAAATACCGCTTTCTGGCGGCCTTCCACCCGCACCTGATGGCGCTCAAGGGCGAGCGCGAATTCATCCTGTGCGGCGACGTGAACATCGCCCACCAGCAGGCCGACCTGAAGAACTGGCGCAGCAACCAGAAGAACAGCGGCTTCCTGCCCGAAGAGCGCGCCTGGATGACCTCGCTGCTCACCGACGGCGGCCTGGTCGACGTGTACCGCCGTCTGCAGCCCGACACCACCGATGCCTGCTACACGTGGTGGAGCAACCGCGGCCAGGCCTATGCAAACAACGTGGGCTGGCGGCTGGATTACCACCTGGCCACGCCGGCGCTGGCGGCGCTGGCGCGCACGGAACACATCTACAAGGACGTGAAGTTCAGCGACCACGCGCCGATCACGATCGGGTACGACCTGAGCCTGTGACCCTCAGACTGCGCAGACCGGTGCCGTGAACGCTTCGCGCCCCGGCTGATCGACCCGGGCCTTGCCCGCCGCCACGGGCACCACGGTGGCCGCGCCCACGCCGTTCTTTGCCGCCACCACCTCCGCCATGATCGAGAGCGCGATCTCGGCCGGGGTCTTGCTGCCGATGTAGAGGCCGGCCGGTCCGTGCAGCGCATTCAGCGTGTCGTGCGACAAGTCGAAGTGTTCGTGCAGCCGCGTCTTGCGCAGTTCGCTGTGGCGCCGCGAGCCGATGGCGCCCACGTAGAAGGCGTCGGACTGCAGTGCGTCGATCAGCGCCAGGTCGTCGAGCTTGGGGTCGTGCGTCACGGCCACCACGGCGGTGCGTGCATCGGGCTTCAGGCGCAGGATCAGGTCGTCCGGCATTTCGTGGCTGAGCACCACGCCGTCGAGCTGCCAGCTGGCGCGGCTCTCTTCGCGCGGGTCGCACACGATGACCTCGAAGCCCAGGCCCAGCGCCATCTGGCACAGAAAACGCGAGAGGTCGCCCGCGCCGATGACGATCAGCCGCGCCTGCGGCCCGAGGTGGGTGGTGAGGTGCTGCTCGTCGAGACGCGGCAGGCCGTCGCGACTGCCTTCGCTCAACGTCACCTCGCCCGTGGTCAGGTTCAGCACGCGCTCGGTGCTGCGTCGCGCCAGGCAGGCTTTCAGCAATTCGTCCAGGCGGCTGCGCGCCGACACGGGCTCCAGCACCAGCTCCACCGTGCCGCCACACGGCAGGCCGAAGCGGTGTGCCTCGTCCGCCGAGATGCCGAAGCGCAGCACAGCCGGCGTGTCGGTGGCGCAGGCCGCCTGCACACCGCCTTCGCGGATGCGGTGGATCAGGTCGTCTTCGATGCAGCCGCCCGAGACCGAGCCCACCGTCTCACCCCGGCCGTTGATGGCCATGAGCGAGCCCGGCGGTCGGGGCGACGAGCCCCAGGTGCGCGCCACCGTCACCAGCACCACCGGCAGGCCGGCGGTGTGCCAGCCCACCGCAGTGCGCAGCACGCGGGTGTCGAGGTCTTCCACGGCGCGGCCTCAGGCCAGCTTGAACGGCAGCTCGCGCATCGGCTTGCCGGTGAGCTGCGCGATGGCGTTGGCAAACGCGGGCGCCAGCGGTGGCAGACCGGGTTCACCGATGCCGGTGGGCGGATCGGCGCTGGGCACGACGTGCACGTTGATTTCGGGCATGTCGGTGATGCGCGCCACGGTGAAGTCGCCGAAGTTGCTCTGCTCGACCACGCCGTCTTTGAGCGTGATGGCCGAGCCGGGCAGGCACATCGACAGGCCCATGACGGCCGCGCCCTGCACCTGCGTTTCCACGCTCTTCGGGTTCACGGCCAGGTTGCAGTGCACGCCGGCGGTGGCGCGGTGCAGCACCGGGCTGCCGTCTTTCACCGAGGCCTCGACCACGTAGGCCACGACCGAGCTGAACGACTCGTGCACCGCCACGCCCCAGGCGCGCCCGGCGGGCAGCTGTTTCTTGCCGTAGCCGCTCTGGTCCACGGCGAGCTGCAGCGCGGCGCGGTGGCGCGGGTGCTTGTCGCCAAACAGGCGCATGCGGTAGGCCACCGGGTCCTGTTTCGTGGCGCGCGCGATGTCGTCGAGCAGCGTCTCCATGACGAAGGCGGTGTGGGTGGAGCCCACGCTGCGCCACCACAGCACCGGCACGTTGACCTTGGGGTGGTGCACGGTGAGGCGCATGGGCAGGCCGTAGGGTTCGCGCATGCCTTCCACCGCGGTGGCGTCGATGCCGTTCTTCACCATGCCGCCTTCAAAGAAGGTGCCCGAGACGATGGACTGGCCGACCAGCACGTGGTCCCAGGCCAGCACGTTGCCACGCTCGTCGAAGCCGATGCGTGCGGTGTGCAGGTGCATGGGACGGTAGTAGCCGCCCTTGATGTCGTCCTCGCGGCTCCAGACCATGCGCACTGGGGCGTTGATGCCGGCCGCGCGCGCGGCCTTGGCGATCTCGCAGGCTTCCACCACATAGTCGCTGCTGGGCAGGCCGCGCCGGCCGAAGCCGCCACCGGCCATCTGCACATTCATCTTGACCTGCTCGGGCTTGAGCCCCAGCACGCGAGCCGCCGCCGCCGAATCCACGCCCGGGAACTGGGTGCCCACCCACAGCTCGGCGCGGCCCTCAGACAGCTGCACCGTGCAGTTCAATGGCTCCATGGGAGCGTGCGCCAGGTAGGGGAAGACGAACTCGGCCTCGATCGTGCGCGGCGCGTTGGCCAGCGGCGCCATGTCGGCGTCGAACGCGCGCGGGCCGGATTGTTTGGCCAGCTCGCGGTACTGCACCCGCTGCCGCGCGCTGTCGACCTTCTCCACCGCCGAGTCGTCCCAGGTCAGCTGGAGCGCGTCGCGCCCTTGTTTGGCGGGCCAGTAGCCGTCGGCGATCACCACCACGCCCTCGGCGCCGCGGTCCAGCGGCACACGCAGCACCGCCTTCACGCCCTTGACGGCGCGCGCCGCGCTGTCGTCCAGGGTCTTCACTTTCGAGCCAAACACCGGCGGGTGCGCCACCAGCGCGGTGAGCTGGCCGGGGCGGCGCACGTCGATGCCGAAGTCCTGCTGCCCGCTGCTCTTGGCGCGCGCGTCCAAGCGCGAGGTGGGCTTGCCGATGATGCGGAAATCTTTCGGGTCCTTGAGCACGACCTTCTCGGGCACGGGCAACGCCATGGCGGCCTGGGCGAGTTCGCCGTAGCCGGCCTTGCGCCCGCCGGGGCCGATCACGGTGCCGGCTTGCGTGCGCAGAGTGGACACGTCCACGTTCCAGCGCGCGGCCGCCGCCGACAGCAGCATGGCGCGGGCGCGTGCGCCGAGTTCGCGGTACTGCGTGTAGCTGTGCTTGATGGCGGTGGAGCCGCCGGTGAGGTGGATGCCGTACAGCGGGTCCAGGTAGGCCGCGTCGGCGTTGCCGTGCTGGCTGCGCACCTTGGACCAGTCGGCGTCCAGCTCCTCGGCCAGGATCATGGGCAGGCCGGTCTGCACGCCCTGGCCGAACTCGAGCCGGTTGATGGTGACCGTGACCCAGCCGTCGGGCGCGATCTGCACGAAGGCCAGCGGTTGTTCCGTGGGCTTGAGGCCGGCGGCCGCCGGGGCGGTTTGTGCGGACGCCAGGTGCGGGAAGGTGCCGAGCGCAAAGCCGCCGGCGCCCACCACTTTCAGGAAGCTGCGGCGTGGCAGGGTGGCGGGTTCGCGGGCCTGCTCGCGGTCGAGCATGTGTTGCAGGGCGCGCGGCAGTTCGGCGGGATCGATGTGGTTCAGCATGGTGGGTTCCTTCAGGCGATGGCTTTGGCGGCGTCGGTCACGGCGGCGCGGATGCGGGCGTAGGTGCCGCAGCGGCACACGTTGCCGGCCATGGCCGAGTCGATCTCGGCAGGGGTGGGTTGTTTGCCCTTGGGCAGGGATTTGAGGAAGGCCGTGGCGCTCATGATCTGACCGCTCTGGCAGTAGCCGCACTGCGCCACGTCGTGCAGCACCCAGGCCTTGTGCACGGCCGCGCCCACGCGGTCGCTGCCGTTGGTGGCCGCTTCGATGGTGGTGATCTTCTTGCCTTCGGCCGCTGCAATCGGTGTGATGCAGGAGCGGATGGCCTGGCCGTCCAGATGCACGGTGCAGGCGCCACACAGTGCCGCACCACAGCCGAACTTGGTGCCCGTCATGCCCAGCGTGTCGCGCAGGGCCCAGAGGATGGGGGTGCCGGGGTCGACGTCGACCGTGTGGTTTTTGCCGTTGACGTTGAGGGTGTTCATGGGATCGGTTCTCCGTGGGGTGGGCGGGGATCTGCAAGGGATCGGTGACGGGAAGTGTCGGGGCCAGGCGTCGAAAGCGTTTGCCGTTTTTGACGCTTGTTTTGCCTTTTCCGATGTTTTTCCGAATTGAGGGGTTGAGCCCGAATTCACCGGCTTTACAGTCGGGCATGTCCATTGAACGCCTCGCCCACGACATCGGCCGGATTGCCCGAATCGATGGCGACCACAGCACCGCCATCCCGCAGCTCTCGCTGCACCGGCGCAGCGGCAAGACCGATCCCATGCCCTGCATCTACGGCCTGGGCCTGGCCGTGGTGGCGCAGGGCGGCAAACAGGTCACCGTGGGCGAACAGGTGCTGGACTACGGCATGGGCCAGTCGTTGTTGATCACCGCCGACCTGCCCGTGGTGGCGCACGTCACGCGGGCCGACGCGGCACGGCCGTTCATGTGCCTGTTCCTCGCGCTGGACGCGCGCGCCCTGATGCAGCAGGCGGCGGAGATGGAGCTGCCGCCCGTGCCGCGCGAAGAAGCGCCGCGCGCCATATCGCTGACCACACTGGACGCGTCTTTGCTCGACGCCGCCATCCGCCTCGTGCGGCTGCTGGACGAGCCCGCGCTGGTGGCGAGCCTGGCGCCGCTGATCCAGCAGGAGATCATGGTGCGGCTGCTGTCCGGTCCGCACGGGCCCTACCTGCGCCAGCTGGTGTCGGCGGGTTCGCCCAGCCACCAGATCGCCCAGGCCATGGCCTGGCTCACGCAGAACTACGTGCACGACGTGCTGATGGACGAACTCGCCGCGCGTGTGCACATGAGCCCGTCCACCTTCCGGTTGCACTTTCGCCACTTCACCGGCATGAGTCCGCTGCAATACCAGAAACATCTGCGGCTGCAGCAGGCGCGCCACCTCATGCTCCACCAGGCGCTGGACGCGGGCAGCACGGCGGCGCGCGTGGGTTACGAGAGCGCATCGCAGTTCAGCCGCGACTACAGCCGCCTGTTCGGCGCGCCGCCGCAGCGCGACATCAAGCGCATGCGGCACCCGCCCACCGAGAGCGCCGGCACCGCCGCGCACTGAAGGCGCCCGTCGGGGGCGGCCTGGCGGTCATCGACCGGTTCCCCGCAAAGGTCTAACAATCTATTGACAGATAGATTGTTATTCAATAGACTGTGCGGCATTGACGAACTGGAGAAACCCCGCGATGAAAAACGCAACCCTCGACCTTGAAGACATGCAGGCCGCTGCGGCCGATGCCTGTCGGCTCATGAAAGTCCTGTCCAACCCGGACCGCCTGCTCATCCTGTGCCAGCTCTCGCAGGGCGAACACCGCGTGGGCGAGCTGGAGGAGCTGCTCGGCATCGTGCAGCCCACGCTGTCGCAACAGCTGACCGTGCTGCGCGAAGAAGCGCTGGTGAGCACGCGCCGCGACGGCAAGAACATCTATTACCTGCTCGACAGCCCGCGCGCGCTGGCCGTGATGCAGGTTCTGTACGCCCAGTTTTGCGGCACACCAAGGAAAAAATCATGACCATCGACTGGACCCACTTCACCCCCTGGGCTTCGTTGTCCGGCGGCATTCTGCTGGGCGTGGCCTCGGCGTTCTTCATCCTGGTCAACGGCCGGGTGCTGGGCATCAGCGGCATCCTGGGCGGCCTGCTCGCGCCGAAGTCGGGCGACGCCGGTTGGCGCATCGCCTTCCTGCTGGGCATGCTGGCCGCGCCGCTAGTTTATGGCCTGCTCGCACCGGCCGGCTTCGTCAAGGCGCCCACCATCGACGCGGGCTTTGCCACCATCGTGGCCGCCGGTTTGCTGGTCGGGCTGGGCACGCGCTACGGCTCTGGCTGCACCAGTGGCCACGGCGTGTGTGGCCTCTCGCGCCTGTCGCCGCGCTCCCTGGTGGCCACGTTGGCCTTCATGGGCGCGGGCTTTGCCATGGTCTTCGTGGTTCGCCACGTTCTTTGAGGAGCATCCACATGCACCGCATCACCGAATTTTTCGTCGGCCTGCTCTTTGGCCTGGGCCTGTTGCTCTCCGGCATGACCGACCCGGCCAAGGTGCTGGGCTTCCTGGACCTGTTCGGCACCTGGGACCCGTCGCTGGCCTTCGTCATGGGCGGCGCCATCGCCGTGGGCTTCTTCGCCTTTGCCCTGGCCCGCAAGCGCACCACCAACTTCCTGGGGGGCGCCTTGCACTTGCCCAAATCCACCCAGATCGACAAGCGCCTGGTGCTCGGCGGCCTGACCTTTGGCGCCGGCTGGGGCCTGGCGGGTTTCTGCCCGGGCCCGGGCATCGTGTCCATGGCCTCGGGTGAGGTGAAGGCCGCGGTGTTCGTGGCGGCCATGGTCGTGGGCATGGCGCTGTACGAGCTGGCCGAGCGCAGCTTGCACCGCCCGCAAGCCACGCATTGACAACACCCCCATGACTGCCCTCTTGCGTCAATGGCTGCCCTTGCTGCCCGTGCTGCAGTGGGGCCGCCAGTACAACCGCGACACGCTGCTCGGCGACGGCGTGGCCGCACTCATCGTCACCGTCATGCTGATTCCGCAGAGCCTGGCCTACGCCATGCTCGCTGGCCTGCCGCCCGAGGTGGGCCTGTACGCCAGCGTGGCGCCGCTGCTGCTCTACGCCGTGTTCGGCACCAGCCGCGTGCTCGCCGTGGGGCCGGTGGCGGTGGTCTCGCTCATGACGGCCGCCGCGATCGGGCAGCACGCTGTGGCCGGTACGCCCGAATACTGGGCGGTGGCGATCACGCTGGCCTTTCTCTCGGGCGCCTTGTTGCTGCTCATGGGTGTGTTGCGGCTGGGTTTTCTCGCCAACTTCTTGAGCCACCCGGTCATCTCGGGATTCATCTCGGCCTCGGGGTTGCTGATTGCCGCGAGCCAGCTCAAGACCCTGATGGGCGTGAAGGCAGAAGGCCACAACCTGCTCGAACTCGGTCAGTCGCTGATGGCTCAGCTGGGCCGCACCCACCTGCTCACACTGGGCATCGGTGTGGCCACCGTGGCGTTTCTGTTCTGGGTGCGCAGCGGCCTCAAGCCCCTGCTCGTGCGGCTTGGGCTTCAAGCCCGCGCGGCCGACGTGATCGCCAAGACCGGGCCGGTGGCGGCCATCGTGGTGACGGCGGGGCTCACCTGGGCCCTGCAGTGGCAGGGCCAGGGCGTGAAGATCGTGGGCACGGTGCCGCAAGGCCTGCCGCCATTGACCTTGCCCCTGTTCGACCTGGGCTTGTGGCAAGCGCTGCTGGTGCCCGCGCTGCTCATCAGCGTGGTGGGGTTTGTGGAGTCGGTCTCGGTCGGGCAGACGCTCGCGGCCAAGCGCCGCCAGCGCATCGAGCCCGACCAGGAACTGGTGGCGTTGGGCGCCAGCAACCTGGGCGCGGCCTTCACCGGCGGTTTCCCGGTCACCGGGGGGTTTGCACGTTCGGTGGTCAATTTCGACGCCGGCGCCCAGACGCCCGCGGCCGGTGTGTTCACCGCGATCGGCATCACGCTGGCCTCGCTGTTCCTCACGCCCGCGCTGTACTACCTGCCGCAGGCCACGCTGGCCGCCACCATCGTGGTCGCCGTGCTCTCGCTGGTGGACTTCGGCATCTTCCGCAAGACCTGGGCCTATTCCAAGGCCGACTTCGTGGCGGTGCTGGCCACCCTGCTGGTCACGCTGCTGCAGGGCGTGGAGCTCGGTCTGGTGGTGGGGGTGGCGGTGTCGCTGGCGCTGTACCTGCACCGCACCAGCCGACCGCACATCGCCGAAGTCGGGCGGGTGCCGGGCACCGAACACTTCCGCAACGTGCTGCGCCACGCGGTGGCGGTGAGCCCGCAGGTGCTGGGTCTGCGCGTGGACGAGAGCCTGTACTTCGCCAACTCGCGCGCGCTCGAAGACCGCATCAACGACGCCGTGGCCTCGCGCCCCGCGCTCCAACATGTGGTGCTGCAGTGCTCGGCCATCAACGACATCGACGCCAGCGCGCTGGAGAGCCTCGAGACCATCAATCACCGCCTCCGCGATGCCGGTGTGCGCCTGCACCTGAGTGAGGTCAAGGGCCCGGTGATGGACCGCCTGAAGGACACCCACTTCCTGCACGACCTCGGCGGCGAGGTGTTCCTGACGCACCACCAGGCGATGCGTCAGCTCGCGCCAGAGATGGCCTGACAGCGGCTAACCTTGGGCGCTGTTGCCACCCGCCCGAGACCCGTTTCCATGCTGCGCTACCTCACCGTTCCCGTCACCGCCTTTGCCCAGAACTGTTCCATCGTCTGGTGCGATGAAACGAAAGACGCCGCCGTCATCGATCCGGGTGGTGACCTCGATCGCCTGTTGACCGAGGTGCAACGCCTGGGCGTGCAGCTCAAGGCGATCTGGCTCACCCACGCGCACATCGACCACGCGGGCGGCACGGCCGACCTGGCCGAGCAGCTCGGCCTGCCCATCATCGGCCCGCACCCGGGCGACCAGTTCTGGATCACCGGGCTGCCGCAACAGGGCGCCATGTTCGGTTTTCCGCCCGCGCGCGCGTTCACGCCCACGCGCTGGCTGGCCGATGGCGACACGGTGCAGATCGGCAACAGCGTGCTGCAGGTGCGCCACTGCCCGGGCCACACCCCCGGGCACGTGGTGTTTCACTCGGCCGAGGCGAAGCGTGCGTTTGTGGGGGACGTGCTGTTTGCCGGCAGCATCGGCCGCACCGATTTCCCGCAGGGCAACCACGCGCAATTGATCGGCAGCATCAAGGAACGCCTGTGGCCCATGGGCGATGACACGGTGTTCATTCCAGGGCACGGGCCCGAGAGCAGTTTCGGCGCCGAGCGTCGGCACAACCCGCACGTGCGGGACGC
This sequence comes from Hydrogenophaga sp. RAC07, assembly GCF_001713375.1. NCBI lineage: Bacteria > Pseudomonadati > Pseudomonadota > Betaproteobacteria > Burkholderiales > Comamonadaceae > Hydrogenophaga > Hydrogenophaga sp. RAC07. The sequence continues at coordinate 4,150,658 of NZ_CP016449.1, read as the reverse complement.
CTGAGGTTCAGGCCTGACCCAGGCGCTGGAACAAGCCGCCGGGCAGGCGACCCACCGAGCCGTCCAGCTCCAGTTCGAGCAGGCGGGCCTGCAGGTGGGCGGTGTCCAGGCCGGTGCGGGCTTGCAAGGCATCCAGGCTGACGGGCTCGAAGCCCATGGCTTTCAGCAGCTGGTCTGCCTCTTCGCCTTCAAAGACCGCTTCTCCAGGGGTGTCGGGTGTGCGGGGCTCGACGATGCGCAGGTCTTCCAGAATGTCTTGCGCGGACTCGACCAGCTTGGCGCCCTGGCGGATCAGCGCATGGCAGCCGCGCGACTGCGGTGCGTGGATCGAACCTGGAATCGCGAACACTTCGCGTCCCTGTTCGGCCGCCATCCGCGCCGTGATGAGCGAGCCCGACTGCAGCGTGGCTTCGACCACCAGCGTGCCTTGCGACAGGCCGGCGATCAGGCGGTTGCGTTGCGGAAAATTGGCCGGCAGCGGCGGCGTGCCGAGCGGGTATTCGCTGACGATGGCGCCGTGCGCGACGATGCGGTGCGCCAGCGAGAGGTGGCGCCGGGGGTAGACGCGGTCCAGTCCGGTGCCCACCACCGCGATGGTGGGCGCGCCGCCTTCCAGTGCGCCGGTGTGGGCCGCACCATCGACACCCAGCGCCAGACCCGACACGACACACACGCCCGCTTGGCCGAGCGCTCGGGCGAACTGATGTGCGTTGGCTTCGCCTTGAGGTGTGGGGTTGCGGCTGCCCACCATGGCCAGGCGGCGCGGGTGAGAGAGCACCTCCAGATCGCCCATGACGTACAGCAGCACCGGCGGATCGGCCATCTGCAGCAGGTCGGGCGGAAAGCGCGGGTCGGCCAGGGTCAGCACATGCCGTTGGGTGCCCTCGGCCAACCAGCTGAACACCTGCTCAACCCGGACGTCCAGATCGTCGGGAACCTCTTGCAGGGCCAATGCCGTTGCCTGCCCCACCACGGTTTGCAGGGCGGCCAGTGGCTGCGCAAAGATGGCTTCAGGCAGGCCGAAGGCGGCCAGCAACTTGCGGGCGGTTTCCTTGCCCACGCCCGGCGTGAGCAGCAGCCGCACCCAGGCGGCCAGCTCCTGCCGCTGCATCGCCGTTATGGATTGACGAAGCGGTCGCCGACCTTGACGCCGTCGGTGATCTGCAGCACCAGGGCGTAAGACACCTTGTCGAAGGTGCGGAAGACCATCATGAGACCGTTGCGCTCACCCGGCAGGCGCAGCTGGGGCCGCGCGGTGTCGGTGCTGTCGGTCACCAGGTTGCTCTCGCGCTGCAGTGCCAGCACATGACCACGCTCGATGCCGTGTTCGGTGCCGCGGTTGATCGTGACCACCTGGTTCTGACCGGCGAAGTTCACCGCGTTGCCGTACACCGAGACGATCTGGCCGGTGTGGATGCCTTGCGGCGCACGCGGCACGAAGTTGGTGAGCTCGCGCGGCGGCTCGGGCAGCAGCCGGTCGCCGATGCGCATTTCCTCTTTCGCCGCCACGATGTCGATCGATGCGGGCACCAGCTCGGTCACGGTCTGGCCGTTGGGGCCGACCGCGTTGCGGGTGGATTCGCTCGTGACCACGCTCGCCTTGCCCACGTACTGGGCTTCGTATCCCAGGATCTGGTTGGTGGTGGGGTCGCGCAGGGGTGTGGCGTTGCGGAAGACGCGGTATTGCGTGGACTTGCCGTCGATCACCGAGAGCGGTTCACCTTGTGGCCCGTCGATGTATTGGGCGCGGGCATAGGCGCGGTCGCCGCGGCTGAGCAACACGCGGTTTTCCTGCGTGGCCACGATGCGGGGTGCGCGCGAGAAGGTGGCTTCGTCGACGATCAGCGGCTCGGTCAGGAACGATTCGATCGCTTGCAGGTTGACCGGCGGAATCGCCGTGTCGCCCAGGCTTTCGTAGCGGGTGCGCGGCGAGACACGCACGGTCTCGGTGTCGCCGCTGCCCGGTGCACGTGTGGTCAGGCGGCCGCGGCCGTTGGATTTGTCGAGGTACAGCACCTGCCCCGGGTAGATGCGGTGCGGGTTCTTGATGTCGTCCAGGTTCATGCCCCAGAGCTCGGGCCAGCGCCACGGCGTCTTGAGGAAGATGCCGGAGATCGCCCACAAGGTGTCTCCGCTCTTGATGGTGTAGCTGTCGGGCGCATTGGGCGCCAGCTCGGAGAGCGGCACACCCGTCTGCGCCACCTGGTTGGCGGTGGCGCGCTGGCCGGAGGTGATGGGGAAGTTTTGTGCCGAGACGGTGCCCGCAAAGGCGGCAGCGATCAGGGCGACCGCGCAAACCACCGGCCGAAGCGGGCTCGTGGGGCGCGTGAACTGGACATCGGCAAGCAAGCGTTTTTTCAATGGCATGTGGTGGCCCCTGGGGCGGCGATGGCCGGTTGTCAGCGGGCATTTCCTGGAACATTTCTGGAACGTTTCCGGGAAACGACAGCTGCCCCCCGGGTGGCGCTCGTGTCTTGACAAATCGCATTTGATTTTGCGCCCAAGCCTTTGATTAGGCAATGTTTATGGCAGGGGCCTTTCACGCGCCGTGGCAAAAGTGGCGAAAATGGCGACAGCACATTCCGCTCGTCCCCGGCTTGCCGCCAGCCGTCGCCCGGGTACATTGGACAGTTCTTTCCCAGGCCCCCGATCGCCCGCTTTTTCCATGAATCCGCCGTCACTGCTGACCATCCTTTGTTATCCCGATCCCCGTTTGCACACCGTGGCCCGTCCGGTGAAAGCGGTGGACGAGCGCATCCGCGCGCTGAGCCAGCAGATGCTGGACACCATGTACGACGCACACGGCATCGGTCTGGCCGCCACCCAGGTGGATGTGCACGAGCGCCTGATCGTGATCGACGTGAGCGAGACGCGGGACCAGCCCATGGTGCTGGTCAACCCGGTGATCGAATGGGCCAGCCCCGAGACACGCAAGGGCGAAGAGGGCTGCCTCTCGGTGCCCGGCATTTACGACGGTGTGGAGCGTTCACTGGCGGTGCGCGTGCGCGCACAGGACCTGACCGGCGTCGAGCGCACGATCGAGGCCGAGGGCATGCTGGCCGTGTGCATCCAGCACGAGATGGACCACCTGATGGGCAAGGTGTTCGTGGAATACCTCTCGCCGCTCAAGCGCACGCGCATCAAGTCCAAGATGGTCAAGGCCCAGCGGGAGGCCATGAAGGCTTGAGGCCTTTGTTCGGTCTCGACCTTCGCCCATGAAACTCATCTTTGCCGGCACGCCGGAATTCGCCAGCGTGGCGCTGGCCCGTTTGCTGGCCGCCGGTTTCCAGGTGCCGCTGGTGCTCACCCAGCCCGACCGCCCGGCCGGCCGCGGCATGAAGCTGCAGGCCTCGCCGGTGAAGCAGCTCGCGCTGCAGCACCACATCACCGTGGCGCAACCGCGCAGCCTGCGTCTGGACGGCAAGTACCCCGACGAGGCGGCGGCTGCGCGCGACGCCATTGAAGCGGCGCAGGCCGATGTGATGGTGGTGGCCGCTTACGGGCTGATCCTGCCGCAGTGGGTGTTGGACGTGCCCCGTCTCGGCTGTTTGAACATTCATGCTTCATTGCTCCCGCGCTGGCGCGGCGCCGCGCCCATTCACCGCGCCATCGAAGCGGGTGACACCCAGACTGGTGTCACCATCATGCAGATGGACGCGGGGCTGGACACCGGCGACATGTTGCTCACCGAACGCCTGCCGATCCGTGCAGAGGACACCACCGGCAGCCTGCACGACCGCCTGGCCGTGCTCGGAGGCCGCCTCATCGTCGAAGCGCTGGAGATCGCTGCTTGCGGCGGCCTGACCGCGCAGAAGCAGCCCGACGAGGGCGTGACCTACGCGCACAAGATCGACAAGGCCGAGGCGGCGCTGGACTGGACCGCACCCGCCGGGCTGCTGGCACGGCGGGTGCGCGCATTCAACCCGTTTCCGGGTGCGGCCACCGCGCTGGCGGGCGAGGCCATCAAGGTCTGGGCGGCCCACGCCGAAGACGCCGCGGGCGGTACGCCCGGTGAGGTGTTGGCGGTGGGCGTCGACGGCATCCGCGTGGCCACGGGCGAGGGCGTGCTGGTGCTCACCGAACTGCAACGCGCGGGCGGCAAGCGCCTGCCGGTGGCGGATTTCCTGCGCGGCTTCCCCCTGGTGCCTGGGCAGGTGCTGGAGCCCTCGTCCAAGGCGGGTGCCTGATGTTTTACCGTCGCAAGTACCGGGAGCGCCCCGAATACTGGGAAGGCGTGCGCGACCAGGTGTCGGTGGCCATGGGCATCGGGGCCTGGGGCCTCATGACCGGTGTGGCCATGGTGCAGTCGGGCCTGTCGCCGCTGGAGGCTGTGCTCATGACGCTCATCGTCTATGCCGGCAGCGCCCAGTTGGCCGCCGTGCCCATGATCGCCGCCGGCGCGCCACTGTGGGTGATCCTGGCGGCGGCGTTTTGCGTGAACCTGCGTTTTGTCGTGTTCTCCGCGCACCTGCGGCCCTACCTCGTGCACCTGCCGCGCCACGAGCGGTTGATCAAGGGTTACATCACCGGCGATCTGAGCTATGTGTTTTTCGCGCGTCGCTATCCACACCCCGGTGCCAACCCCGAAGAACTGGCGCAGCAGCAGGCCTACCTCATGGGCAACTGCGCGGTGAACTACGTGGCGTGGATGGGTGCGAGCCTGGCCGGCATTGCCTTGACCAACGTGATTCCCGTGGCCTGGGGCCTGGGCTTTGCCGGCATCCTCGCGCTGCTGGGCGTGTTGTGTTCGCTCGCTTCGTCGAAGCTGCGCATGGTCTCGGCCGGTGTGGCGGGTGCGGCGGCGGTGGCGGCCTGGGCGCTGCCGCTCAAGCTCAACATCCTGGTGGCGATTGCCAGTGCCGTGGCCATCTGCCTGGTGCTGGAAAAACTCAGGCCCGATGTGCCGGGCCAGGGAGCACAACGTGTTTGATGTGGATCCCTGGACGTTGCTGACCATCGTGCTGCTGGGCTGCATCACCGTGATCACGCGCGGCTTCTTCTTCATCTCCAGCAAGCCCTGGAGCCTGCCCCACTGGGCGCAGCGCGGCCTGCAATACGCGCCCATCGCGGCACTGGCTGCGGTGGTGGTGCCCGAGATCGTGATGAGCCAGGGCGCGCTCATCACCACCTTGAAAGACGCACGCCTGTACGCCGCTGCCGCCGGCATGGCCTGGTTCTTCTGGAAGCGCGGCGTGCTGGGCACCATCGTGTGCGGCATGGCGGTGTACTTGCCGCTGCGCCTTGGCCTGGGCTGGTGAAACATTTGCCCCCACGCTCCGCCGTTGCGCGGGTCGCTGCCCCCCGAGGGGGCTGATCCGCCTTGGGGCGGCCCGGCGGCGGATCGTATCCGCCGCATACCAGCCGACCAACGACACACCGCCGCAGATCAGAAGGGTCCACAGCGTGTGGCTCGGAAAATGTGCCCCGCGCACGGTCTGCACCGCACCCGCCAGCAAGCCGATGAACAGCGCGGCGGCCAGCCAGCGCAGGCCGACCACCCGGCGGCGTGCTGCAGCAGGTGGCAGCAGCCACGGCAGGCTCAGCGCCATGAACGCGAAGCCGCTGGACGCATGGCCGCCCGGAAAACACCGCCCGGGGCCGCCGTCGACCAGGCCCCGGGCCCAGTGCGACACGTGTTCGGCGCTGCCGCCGAACGTCCGCAGGTCCCACGGGCAGCTGGTCAGGCTGGCGTTCTTGATCAGGTTGACCGCCAGCAGCGACAGGCCCGCCAGCGCCACCACCAGCCAGCGCTCGCGTCTGGGCAGGCGCAGCCCGGGCCACAGGGACCAGACGATCAACAACAGCCAGGCGACGGTCATCGCGTGGCGCAGGCCGTCGTGCAGCACGGCCGAGAGCAGCCAGGCATCGCGCAGCGCAAAACCCTGGGGCGATCCGATCGCCTGCATCACGGCCGTGTCCAGGCCCGATGCGTCCCAGAGCAGGGTGAAGGCCAGCAGGCCGAGCAGCCAGGCGGTGGGGCGGGAGCGGCGCATGAGGCCACTGTGAGCGGCTCCCGTTAAGTGCGACTTAAGCGGCATCCCCAATAATGAAAGCCTCCCTCCAACAGCGGACCCGGTGTCCGTTCCAACAATGCGCGCACTCGTGGTGGAAGACGACCCCGGCATCGCCAGCGGCCTGCAGGCTTCACTCAAGCAGGCCGGCTACGCGGTGGACGTGTGCGGCACGCTGGAAGCGGCGTGGCATGTGTTGTCGGTGGAGCCGGTGGACGTGTTGATCCTCGACCTCGGACTGCCCGATGGCGACGGGCTCGATCTGCTGGCGCGCCTGCGCCGCCAGGCCCCGCCGGTGGCCGGCCGCACCGCCTTGCCGCACAACGATCTGCCCGTGCTGATCATGACCGCGCGCGACGGCGTGAGCGACCGCGTGAGCGGCCTGGACAGCGGCGCCGACGATTACATCGTCAAACCCTTCGATGCCAACGAACTGCTGGCGCGCCTGCGCGCCATGCTGCGCCGTGCCAGCGGACGCAGCAGCCCGGTGATTGCACACGGCGACCTGGTGGTGGACCCCGCGTCTCACACTGTGCTGCGAGCCGGTGAACTGGTGCCGTTGGGCGGCAAGGAATTTGCCCTGCTGATGGCCCTGCTGCAGGCGCGGCCGCAGGTGCTGTCCAAGTCGCGTCTGGAATCGTCGCTCTACGGTTTCGGCGAAGCGCTGGAGAGCAACGCGATCGAAGTGCACATCCACCACCTGCGGCGCAAGCTGGGTGAGTCGCTCATCAAGACCGTGCGCGGCGTGGGCTACTTCGTGCCGCAACACAACCCTCCCGCATGACGGCATCGGCACCGCACGCGCGCCTGCCCAGCCTGTGGCGCTACCTGTGGAGCTGGGTGGTCGGCGCCTTGCTGGTGGTGTGGACCACCCTGCTGTTGGTGGCCTGGTACACCGGCCACCACGAGGCCGAAGAAATCACCGACGGGCAGCTGGAGTCGGTGGCGCGTCTGTGGCTCTCGGTCGAGCCCGACAAGACCCTGTCCATTCCCGAACCCATCGCATCCAACCGGGCGCGGGCCTACGTGCAGGACGTGGCCGTGCTGCACTGGGTCGATGGCCAGCTGTTCACCGACACGCACAAGCTCGCCGGCAGCCTTGGCATCACCGAGCCGCCCGAGCGCGGTTTCTCCAACCGGGTGCAGACAACCGGCAGTGGCGAGGTGCGCTGGCGCATGTATGCCGCCCCGGGGCAAGACGAACACGCGGCCGACTTTGTGGCCGTGTTGATGGACATGGACCACCGGGTGGACCTGGGCCGAGACATGGCGCTCAAGCTCGCGCGGCCGGCCCTGCTGGTGCTGCCGCTGGTGGCGCTGCTGCTGTGGTGGGCGCTGCGGCACGGCCTGAGTCCGCTGGTGCGGCTCTCGCACGACGTGGCCACGCTCGACGGCCTGGCCGGCCAACGGCTGGACACGGCACACCGCTTCCACGAGTTCTCCAGCACCGTGCACGCCATCAACACCCTGGTGGACTCGCTGCAGACGCAGGCGCGGCGCGAGCGCGAATTTGCGTCGGACGTGGCGCACGAGTTGCGCACGCCGTTGGCCGCGCTCTCCTTGCAGGCCAGCGCCGCGCAGCACGAACCCACGCCAGAGCGCCTGGCCCAGCTGGAGGCCTCCGCGCTGCGGGCCGGCCACATCCTGTCGCAATTGCTGGAGCTCGCGCGCGCGCAGCGCGACGGCTCGGGCCGCGAGGCCTGGAGGGATGTGTCGTTGGGCGATGTGGCCGCAGAACTGATCGCCTCCCATGCGCAAGAGGGCTACGAGCGCAGCCACAAACTCTCGCTGGAGCAGCCCGAGGCGCCGGTGGTCCTGCACCTGCAGCCCATGCTGCTGGAGCTGGCCTTGCGCAACCTGATCGAAAACGCCCTGCGCCACACGCCGGCGGGCACGCAGGTGTTGGTGTCGGTCTGGCAGACCGGCCGCGAGTCCGGCGTGTCGGTCAGCGACGATGGCCAGCGTGCCGATGCGCCTGCGCCCGAGCCGGCGCACGGCCCATCGGGCCTGGGGCTGGGCCTGCGCCTGGTTCAGCGCATTGCCGAGCAGCTGGGCGCCACGCTGCAACGCGACACCGGCGAAGCGCCCATGACGACACGCTTCACGCTGCGCTGGCCGCGTCCGGCGCCATAAGGATCACTTAACGCGCGAGCGTGAAGCTGGGTGGGTCGGCATGTGCCGGCTCCTGAAGCTTTGCCCATGTCTTCGCATCTTTCCCTGGCACCGCCGTTTGCCAATCAGCCTGGACGCCCGACCTGGCGGCCCGCTCACGCCGTGTGGCTGCTGTCGTTGTGGTTGGCCGTGGCTGGCAACCTGCCGTTGTGGCAACGCGTGAACGGGCTGGCCAACTCGCCCATGCAGGGCTTGGCCCTCTTTGCCGGCTTTGGCGTGGTGGTGCTGGGCATCACCGCCGCGCTGCTCTCGCTGCTGGCCTGGCCACGCGTGTTCCGCCCGGTGGCCACCGTGCTGGTGCTGGTGAGCGCGTTCAACACCCACTTCATGCTGCAGTACGGCGCGGTGATCGATCCGACCATGCTGGCCAACGTGGTGCAGACCGATGTGCGCGAGGTGCGCGATCTGATGTCGTGGGCGTTGCCGCTGACCGTGCTGCTGGTCGCGGGCCTGCCGCTGTGGGTGATCTGGCGCCGGCCGCTGGCCATGCGCAGCTGGCTGCCGCAAACCGGGCGCAACGCGCTGGGCGCGCTCATCGGGGTGGTCGCGGTGGTGGGCGCCACCCTGCTCACCTACCAGGACCTGGCCTCGCTCATGCGCAACCACAAGGAACTGCGCTACATGGTCAACCCCGTCAACACCGTGTACGCAGCCAGCCGCCTGGCGGTGGACCAGCTGCCCCGCCAGGTGCAGACCCTCAAGCCGGTGGGCGAAGACGCCCAGCTCGGTGCGAGCTACAGCGGACAGAGCCAACCACCGCTGTTGATGCTGGTGGTGGGCGAGACCGCGCGCGCGCAGAACTTCGGTCTCAACGGCTACGGGCGAAACACCACGCCGGCGCTCGCGCGCTGGCAGGCCAACGAAGGCCTGGTCAACTTCAGCCAGGTGCAATCGTGCGGCACCAACACCAAGGTCTCGGTGCCCTGCCTGTTTTCACCACTCACCCGCCAGCAGGGCGGCGACCAGATGCCCGAGCACGAGAACCTGCTCGATGTGTTGCAACGCGCGGGCCTGGCCGTGCTGTGGATCGACAACCAGGCCGGCTGCAAGGGCGTGTGCGCCCGCGTGCCCAACGCCAGCACGCTGGAGCTGAAACTGCCCGGCCTGTGTGACGGTGGCGAGTGCCTGGACTCCGCCATGCTGGTGGGCCTGGACGAACGCATCGCCGCGCTCGACCCGGTGCGCCGCGCGCGCGGTGTGGTGCTGGTGATGCACCAGATGGGCAGCCACGGCCCGGCCTACTTCAAGCGCTCGGCCCCCGACCGAAAACCCTTCATGCCCGAGTGCACCAGCATCACGCTCTCCGACTGCCCGCCCGAACAGCTGGTGAACGCCTATGACAACTCGATCGCCACCACCGACCATTTCCTCGATCGGTCGCTGCAGTGGCTCAAGGCGACAGAGAAGGCCGGTGCGTTCCAGACCGGGCTGATCTACCTGTCCGACCACGGCGAGTCGCTGGGTGAAAGTGGTCTGTACCTGCACGGCCTGCCGTACGCCATGGCACCGCAGCAGCAGACCCATGTGCCCATGGTGGCCTGGCTCTCGCCCAGCCTGCAGCAGCGCAGCGGTGTGGGACAAGCGTGCCTGCGGGCCCAGGCCGACAAGGCGATCTCGCACGACCACCTGTTCCATTCGGTGCTGGGATTGATGGATGTGCAAACCAAGGCGCACGATCTGTCGCTCGACATCCTCGCGCCCTGCGTGGCCGCGTACGCCCGCACCGGTGAGCAAGCCCGCCGACCTGCCAGCTGAAGCGCCCGCCTCCCGAGGGTTTGTGGCAGGGCTTCGCGCGAGAGGGCTTTCTACAATGCATGGGTTTGTCACCCACCCACCTGCACCGCACCATGTCCTTCATCCGCTTCTCCGATCTTTGCTCCAGTGGCCGCGTCAAGGGCCAGCGTGTCTTCATCCGGGCCGACCTCAACGTGCCGCAGGACGACACGGGCCGCATCACCGAAGACACCCGCATCCGCGCGAGCATCCCGGCGATCCAGATGGCGCTGGACGCGGGCGCCGCGGTCATGGTCACCAGCCACCTCGGCCGACCCACCGAAGGCGCGTTCAAGCCCGAAGACTCGCTGCAGCCGGTGGCCGCACGCCTGTCGGCGCTGATGGACCGCCCGGTGCGCCTGGTGGCGAACTGGGTCGACGGCGATTTTTCGGTGGCGCCCGGTGAGGTGGTGCTGCTGGAGAACTGCCGCCTGAACGTGGGTGAGAAGAAGAACAGCCCCGAACTCGCCAAGAAGCTCGGCGCCCTGTGCGACATCTTTGTGCACGACGCCTTCGGCACCTCGCACCGCGCCGAAGGCACGACCTACGGCATCGCCGAGACCGCCCCCATCGCCTGCGCCGGCCCGCTGCTGGCCGCCGAGATGGACGCCATCGCTGCCGCGCTGCTTGCGCCCAAGCGCCCCCTGGTGGCCATCGTGGCGGGCAGCAAGGTCAGCACCAAGCTCACCATCCTGAAAAGCCTGGCCAGCAAGGTCGACCAGCTCATCGTGGGCGGCGGCATCGCCAACACCTTCATGCTCGCGGCGGGCCTGAAGATCGGCAAGAGCCTGGCCGAAGCCGACCTGGTGAACGAGGCCAAGGCCGTGATCGACGCCATGAAGACGCGCGGCGCCGAGGTGCCGATCCCCACCGACGTGGTGACCGCCAAGGCCTTCAGCGCCGACGCCGTGGCCACCGTGAAAGCCGCCACCGATGTGGCCGACGACGACCTGATCCTGGACATCGGACCCCAGACCGCGGCCCGGTTGGCCGAGCAGCTGATGAAGGCCGGCACGATCGTGTGGAACGGCCCGGTCGGTGTGTTCGAGTTCGCGGCCTTCGAGAACGGCACCAAAGTCATTGCGGAGGCCATCGCGAAGAGCAGCGCTTTCAGCATCGCCGGCGGGGGCGACACGCTGGCGGCCATTGCCAAGTACGGCATCGAGAAGGACGTGGGCTACATCTCCACCGGCGGTGGCGCGTTTCTGGAGGTGCTGGAAGGCAAGACGCTGCCGGCGTTTGAGGTGCTGGCGCGCAGAGCGCAGGGCTGATTCAGACAGAGGGCTTGCGTGTCGGGATGCGCGCCACAACGAGCACCCCGATGAGTGCAGCGATCAGCACGATCACCAGCACCACCGGCCGGTCGCGCAATCCCCACGCCGACAGGCCCACCATCAACACCATGCTCACCTGCGCCACGGTCTTGCTGCGGCGCGTGAGGCTGCGGTGCGTCTCCCAGTCGCGCACCATGGGACCGAGAAACCGGTGGTTGAGCAGCCAGCCGTGCAGCCGGGGCGAGGCCTTGGCGTAGCAGGCGGCGGCCAGCAGGATGAACGGCGTGGTCGGCAGGCCGGGCAGCACCACGCCGATGAGACCCAGCGCGAGCGACACGCTGCCGGCCAGCCACAGCAGCCAGCGCACCACGCGCGAGCGGTGCAGGCTCATGGGGCCCACCAGCCCAGCGGATGGCGCGCGAGTGCGATCGAGGCCATGAAGGCCACACACAGCAAGGCCGCCAGCAGGCACAGCGCACGCACCGGGGTGGACGCGGCGTTGCGCATGGCCACCGTTCCCAGCCCGATGTAGACCACCAACAGGCCGAGCTTGAGGCCGAGCCAGGGCGTTTGCAGCGGGTTGAGCTGCAGCAGCCACCACAGGCCGGCGCCGGCCGTGAGCAACGCGGTGTCGACCCCCTCGCTCACGCGGCGCCAGCCTGGGCGCAACGGCCAGCCCTGGCCCTGCAGCGCGGCGAGTGCGCGCACGGAGAACAAGCCCACGCTGGCCACGACCAGGCCGAGGTGCGTCTTGAGCAGCAGCGGGTAGGCCCAGGCGATGTCCGGTGTCGGCATGGAGGTTTGGGTGCGGTCGGTCGGGTGGAGGTCGCCTCCAGCATAGCCGCTCCCACCCTCGGAACGCCTCAGCAGCAGGCCGCGCGCGTAGGTTCGAACTGCGGGAACAGCTGGTTGTTTTCCAGGTGGATGTGCGCGATCAGGTCGTCGGCAAACTGGTGAATGCCGGTGTACAGCGCGCGCCAGGTGTTGCAGGCTCCTTGGGGAGGCGTGGCGTCGTGGGTCAGCGCCATCAGGCGATCGAGCTGTTCGCCGTGGCTTGTGTGTTCCTCCCTCATCACGCCGATGGGGTGCACGGCCATGCCGCGCCCGCCCGCCTTGAGCATGGGGAACAGGATGGTCTCTTCCTTGGCCATGTGCTCCAGCATCTCGGTCTCGATGGCCTCCAGGTGCTCCGCCAGACCCGTGGGCACATCGGGGTGCTCGCGGTGCACCGCCTCCACACGGCGCGCCATGCGGATCAGCTCGGGCAACTGCTCGCGGTGCACCGCGTGGTAGCGCGTGAGGATGTGGTCGATCATCTCGGCCGGGGCCTGCGGAACGGTCGGGCCGTCGGGTCGGTCCAGCCGCGCGAGTTCGGCCAGCACCGCGTCCACGTCGATGCCCTTGTTGTCGCAGGCCAGCTGGAGGGGGATCTGACCGCCGCAGCAGAAGTCGAGCTTGAGGCGGCGGAAGACGGCGGTGGAGCCCGGCAGTTCGACGGCGATCTGTCCGATGGGCTGAAGGGCGCGGTCCAGGGTGTCGGCGGGGGCGAAGGTGGTGTTCATAGTCGAGGTCCTTGAATGTTCATGTGGTATGAATATATTAAGGCATAAAATGCAGGCAACATGAATATTCAGACCATCCACACGGACATCGGTCATGAGGAGGATGCGCGATGCGACTGACCCAATGGACCGACTACAGCCTGCGCGTGCTGATGTACTGCGCTGCCAGCGAACAGCGTGAGCAGCGTGCCACCGTGGGTGAAATCGCCGAGGCGCACGGCATCTCGCGCAGCCACCTCACCAAGATCGTGATGACGCTCTCCGGCCTGGGCCTGCTGGAGACCACGCGCGGGCGCGGCGGTGGCCTGCGCCTGCTCCAGCCGGCGCACACCATCGTGGTGGGCGAGGTGGTGCGCCAGACCGAGAGCGACTTCACGCTGGTGGAATGCTTCGACGCCGAGCACAACAGCTGCCGCCTTGACGGCCACTGCCGCCTCAAGACCGCGCTGCGCGAGGCCATGGAACGCTACCTGGAGGTGCTCGACGGTGTGACCCTGGCCGACCTGATCGCACCGGCGCCGGGCGCGCGCGGCCAACGGGTGCACTTTCTGCCCGGCCTGCCACGCCCGCCCGAGGTTGCAGCCCGTCGCACGCGGGTATCTGCCGGCGGCGAAAGCCGCTAACCTCGCCCGATGGTGTCCACCGCTTCCCTGTCGACCAAGCTGGTGCGCATCGGCGCCGGCTTGCTGCTGGTCGCGCTCGCGTCCATCGGCCTCACGCTGTGGGTGACCTGGCAGCTCGAAGGCGGCGCGGCGGCGGTGAACGAAGCCGGACGCATGCGCATGCAGACCTGGCGGCTCACCAGCGTGGCGCAGGCCGATCCTCCGCCGGGGGAGGTTGCGGCGCTGGTGCAGCAGTTCGACCAGAGCCTGGACTTGTTGCGCCGGGGGGATGCCAGCCGTCCCCTCTTCGTGCCTTGGGACGACGCGGTGGGCCGCGAGTTCGCCACCGTGGAGGCGCTGTGGCAGAACCAGCGCCCGCTCTGGCTGCAGGACACGCCGCCCGATCCGGCGCAAGCCCTGGCCGCGGCCGGCACCTTTGTGGAAGCCATCGATGCCTTGGTGCTCGCCATCGAGCACCAGCTCGCGGGCTTCACCGCCATCCTCAACCTGTTCCAGTTCCTCATGATGGCACTGGCGATCGGCGGAGCGGTGGTGATGCTCTACACCGGCTACATGTACGTCATCAACCCGCTGGCCCGTTTGCAACAGGGTCTGCGCCGTCTGGAGTCTGGCGACTTCAAGGCGCGTGTGGAGGTCGAAACACTCGACGAATTCGGTCAGGTGGCCGGAGGCTTCAACCGCATGGCCTCCACGCTGCAGTCGATGTATGCCGGGCTGGAGAGCCAGGTGGAGACCAAGACGCGCCACATCGAGGCGCAGCGATCGCGGCTGGAGACGCTGTACGAGGTCAGTGCGTTCATGGCGCAGGCTGGCAGCATCGAAGAGCTCTCGCGCGGTTTTTCCCAGCGCGTTCGTGCGGTGGTGAGGGCCGACGCGGTGGCGGTGCGCTGGAGCGACGAAGCCAGCCAGCGTTACCTGATGCTGGCCTCCGACTGCTTTCCGCAGGAGATGGTGGAAGAGGAGCGAAGCCTGCTGGCCGGAGCCTGCGCCTGCGGCAACCTCCAGCCCGATGCGCGCACCCGGGTGATTCCCATTCGCAGCCACGACGAGGTGGAGGTGCGCCACTGCGTGCGTGCCGGCTTCGAGACGCTGGTGAGCGTGCCGGTGCGCCTGCAGCAGCGCCTCATCGGCGAGATCAACCTGTTCTACCGCTCGCAGACCAGCCTGAGTGCTGGCGAAACCGAGCTGCTCGACGCACTGGCCAGCCACCTGGCCAATGCGCTGGAAAGCCTGCGCGCCGCGGCGCTGGAGCGCGAGGCGGCGGTGGGCGAGGAGCGGGCGTTGATCGCGCGCGAACTGCACGACTCCATCGCGCAGTCGCTGGCCTTCCTGAAGATCCAGGTGCAGCTGCTGCGCAACGCGGCGAGCAAGGGCCAGGACACGCGGGTCATGAGCACGCTGGACGAGCTCGACGAAGGCCTGCGCGAGAGCATCAACGACGTGCGCGAACTGCTGGTGCACTTCCGCACCCGCACCAACACCGACGACATCGAGCGCGCGCTGCAGGAGACACTTCAGAAGTTCCAGCACCAGACCGGCTTGAGCGCGAAGCTGCACGTCGAAGGCCACGGCCTTCCGCTGCCGGCCGATGTGCAGGTGCAGGTGCTGCATGTGTTGCAGGAAGCGCTGTCCAACGTGCGCAAGCACGCCGGGGCCAGCCACGTCCAGCTCGACGTTGTGAAGGGTTCGCACTGGCTGTTTCGCGTGCGCGACGACGGCACGGGCTTTGATGCGCTGGATGCACCCGATGCCTCCCACGTGGGGCTGAAGATCATGAGCGAGCGCGCCGCCCTCATTGGTGCGAGGGTCGACGTGGTCTCCGAGCCCGGACAGGGCACCACCGTCTCCCTGACCTTGCCGCCCCATCCGATCGCGGCCAGTCCGATCACCGCACCCGCCACCGAGCAAATGGTTCCATGACCGACACCCGACAACGCCCCATCCAGCTGCTGGTGGTCGACGACCACTCCCTGTTCCGCCGCGGGCTCATGGCCCTGCTCTCGCAAGACCCACGCTTCGAGGTGACCTGCGAGGCGGGTGACGTGGGCGAGGCGCTGCGCTGCGTGGCGCGCCAGCGGCCCGACGTGATCCTGCTCGACAACCACCTGCCAGGCGTGCTGGGCGTGGACGCGATCCCCGCGCTGCGCCAGGCCGCACCGGGCAGCCGCGTGCTCATGCTCACCGTGAGCGAGAACGAGGCCGACCTGGTGGCCGCGCTCAAGGCCGGTGCCGACGGCTATTTGCTCAAGACGGTGGAATCGCACCACCTGTGCGAGGCCATCGTCAAGGTGATGGACGGCGAATCGGTGGTGAGCCCCGAGATGACGACCAAGCTGGTGTCGGCCCTGCGCGCGCAGCCAGACGCCAACGGCCAGGGCGCTACCACCGCCGCACCCCCGTCCTCCTCGGACGCCGAACTCGCTTCGCTGTCGACCCGGGAACTCGAGATCCTGCACCTGATCGCACGCGGCGACAGCAACAAACACATCGCCCGCCAGCTCGACATCGCCGAGACCACGGTCAAGATCCACGTGCAGCACATCCTGCGCAAACTCCACCTCACCTCGCGCGTGCAGGCAGCGGTGTTCGCCGCCCGTCACGCCACCTAGGAGATTTCCATGGCCCTGCACCACCTCGACTCCGGCGAAATCGCCAATCTCATGAACCAGGGCGGCGATGCGCTCAGCACGCAGTCGGTGGCGCTGTTCAAGTCCGAGCAGCTCGAGGTCATCCGGCTGCGGTTGCCGCTGGGCAAGGGCATGCCGATGCACCAGGTGCCGGGTGAGATCACCGTGCAGTGCCTCGAAGGCGTGATCGACTTCGAAACGCCCGAAGGCGTGCAGCGGCTGCAGGCCGGGCAACTGCTCTTCTTGCGCGGCGGTGTACCGCATGGCCTGCTCGCGGTGGAAGACGCCAGCGTGCTGGTCACCATCGTCCTCGTGCATTGATGCTGGTCAACTGACGGCCACAAAAGCGCCGCCCTAGTTCTTCCGGACGCCCGGCGTCCTTCCACCATCGTTCTTCAGAGTCCCGCAGCCCACCCGGGAGGCGGATAGCCACCGGCGCGCCCAGCGCCGACAGTCTTGCCATGCCCCGCGTGGAGAAAGACATCATGGCCTCTGAACTGAACAACGACAAAAAAGCCTGGTCGGTGCTGATCGTCAGCACACTGGCCTTCACCGTGTGCTTCATGGTGTGGATGATGTTCGGCGTCATCGGCATCCCGATCAAGAAGGCGCTCGACCTCAACTCCACCCAATTCGGCCTGCTCATGGCCACGCCGGTGCTCACCGGTTCGCTGGTGCGCGTGCCGCTGGGCATCTGGACCGACCGCTACGGTGGCCGCATCGTGATGACCATCCTCATGGCCATCACCGTGCCTGCGATCTGGCTCATGAGTTACGCCACCGCCTACTGGCACTTCCTCACCATCGGCCTGTTTGTCGGTCTCGCGGGCGGCTCGTTCTCGGTCGGCACACCCTATGTGGCGCGCTGGTTCCCCAAGCACCGCCAGGGCATGGCCATGGGCGTGTACGGTGCAGGCAACTCGGGCGCGGCGGTCAACAAGTTCGTGGCCCCCGTGCTGCTGGTGGCCTTCGGCTGGACCATGGTGCCGCAGGTGTACGCGGCCATCATGCTGGGCACGGTCGTGCTGTTCTGGCTGTTCACCTACAGCAACCCCGACCACCTGGTGCCGAGCAATGTGTCCTTCATGGACCAGCTCAAGGCACTCAAGGACCCCAAGGTGCTCAAGTACTGCCAGTACTACAGCATCGTCTTCGGCGGCTACGTGGCGCTCTCGCTGTGGATGGTGCAGTACTACGTGGGCGAGTTCGGTCTGGACATCCGCGTGGCCGCGCTGCTGGCGGCCTGCTTCTCGCTGCCCGGTGGCGTGTTGCGGGCGGTGGGTGGCGTGATGTCGGACAAGTTCGGCGCGCACAAGGTCACCTGGTGGGTGCTGTGGGTGAGCTGGATCTGCCTGTTCCTGCTGTCGTACCCGCAGACCGATTTCACCGTGGCCACCGTGGACGGCCCCAAGACCTTCCACATCGGCCTCAACGTCTACCTCTTCACCGCGCTGATGTTCATCCTGGGCATCGCCTGGGCCTTCGGCAAGGCCAGCGTCTTCAAGTACATCAGCGACGACTACCCGAAGAACATCGGCGCCATCAGCGGCATCGTCGGCCTGGCCGGTGGCCTGGGGGGCTTCGTGCTGCCCATCCTGTTCGGCGTGTTGATGGACCTCACCGGCATCCGCTCGAGCGCCTTCATGTTGATGTACGGCGTGGTCTGGGTGTCGCTGATCTGGATGTACTGGACCGAGGTGCGCAAGACCGAGGTCATGGGCGCCAACGCCAAACCCTTTTCTCTTCAAAGCTGACCCCACGCGTCGGTTCACAACACCATGAAAAACACACACAAGATCGGTCCCGACGTTGTCGACTGGCGCCCGGAGGACGACACCTTCTGGAACACGACCGGCAAGCGCATCGCCTACCGCAACCTCTGGATTTCCGTGCCCGCGCTGCTCTGCGGCTTTGCGGTGTGGGGCATGTGGGGAATCATCACGGTGCAGATGCTCAACCTGGGCTTCCCCTTCACCCAGGCCGAGCTGTTCACGCTCACCGCCATCTCCGGCATCTCGGGCGCCACCATGCGCATCCCGGCGTCGTTCCTGGTGCGCCTCGCCGGCGGGCGCAACACCATCTTCCTCACCACCGCGATGCTGCTGGCCCCGGCCATCGGCACCGGCTTTGCGCTGCAGCACCCCGAGTGGCCGCTGTGGGTGTTCCAGTTGCTCGCTTTGTGGTCGGGGGTGGGCGGCGGCAACTTCGCCAGCTCGATGTCCAACATCAGTACCTTTTTCCCCAAGCGCCTGCAGGGCACGGCGCTGGGCCTCAACGCCGGCCTGGGCAACTTCGGCGTGACGACGATGCAGATCGTCATCCCGCTGGTGATGACCCTGCCCCTGCTCGGCGCTTTCGGCGGTGAGGCGATGACGCTGGTGAAGGACAGCGGCTGGATTTTCGGCAAGATCGCCGCCGGCACGCCCACCTGGATCCAGAACGCCGGCTTCGCCTGGGTGATCTCGCTGGTGCCCCTGTCGATCCTGGCCTGGTTCGGCATGAACAACCTCAAGACCGTGTCGCCCGACACCGGAAACCCGCTGGTCGCGTTCGCCAAGGTCACCTACCTCTACACCCTGGCCTTCATCCCGGCCATCTTCATGCTCTGGCTGTACCTGCCGGCCCCCACCGGGCTGGGCATCCTGAACATGTGGGTCGCCATCCCGCTGGACATCATTCTTGCGCTGCTCATGATGCGCGTGGCCGCCTTCGGTGCCATGAAAGAAAACGTCGCCAAGCAGTTCGCGATCTTCCGCAACAAGCACACCTGGTCGCTCACCGCGCTCTACATCGTCACCTTCGGCTCTTTCATCGGTTTCTCGATGGTGCTGCCGCTGGCCATCACGGTGATCTTCGGCTTCCAGCACGTGGCCGATGCGGCCGGCGTGATGACGCACACGCTGAAAAACCCGAACGCCCCCTCGGCCCTGACCTACGCCTGGATCGGTCCCTTCGTCGGTGCCGCGGTGCGACCCATCGGCGGCTGGATCTCCGACAAGGTGGGTGGCTCCATCGTCACCCAGGTCATCTCGGCCGTGATGGTGCTGGCCTCCGCCGCGGTGGGCTACGTGATGATGCAGGCCTACGGTTCGGCCACACCCGAGCAGTACTTCCCCGCCTTCATCGGCCTGTTCATCGTGCTGTTCTTTGCCAGCGGCATCGGCAACGGCTCGACCTTCCGCACCATCGGCGTCATCTTCGACCGCCAGCAGGCCGGCCCCGTGCTGGGCTGGACCTCGGCCGTGGCCGCCTACGGCGCCTTCATCGCGCCGGTGGTGATCGGCGCGCAGATCAAGGCCGGCACACCGCAATACGCCATGTACGGCTTCGCCATCTTTTACGCCGTCTGCCTGGTGCTGAACTGGTGGTTCTACCTGCGCAAGGGCGCGGAGATCAAGAACCCTTGACCGGCCCGGTTCCACCCATACCCGCATCCCCTGCATCGCTGTCACACGGAGCATTTCCATGAGCCATTTCCTCGACCGCCTTTCCCACTTCTCGCTGCCGCGCGAAAACTTCTCGGGCAACCACGGCCAGACCACCGGCGAAGACCGCACCTGGGAAGACGCCTACCGCAACCGCTGGGCGCACGACAAGATCGTGCGCAGCACCCACGGCGTGAACTGCACCGGCTCGTGCTCGTGGAAGATCTACGTCAAGGGCGGCATCGTCACCTGGGAAACCCAGCAGACCGACTACCCGCGCACGCGCTGGGACATGCCCAACCACGAACCGCGCGGCTGCGCACGCGGAGCCTCGTACAGCTGGTACCTCTACAGCGCCAACCGCGTGAAGTACCCCATGGTGCGCGGGCGCCTGCTGGAGCGCTGGCGTGCGGCGTTGAATGTGGCCAAAACCCCGGTGGACGCCTGGGCCAGCATCGTCGAGAACCCCGAGGCGCGCCGCGACTACCAGCAGGTGCGCGGCATGGGCGGCTTCGTGCGCAGCACCTGGGACGAGGTCAACCAGCTGATCGCCGCGGCCAACGTCTACACCATCAAGCAGCACGGGCCCGACCGCATCATCGGCTTCTCGCCCATCCCCGCGATGAGCATGGTGAGTTATGCCGCCGGCTCGCGCTACCTCTCGCTGATTGGCGGCGTGTGCATGAGCTTCTACGACTGGTACTGCGACCTGCCGCCGGCCAGCCCGCAGGTGTGGGGCGAGCAGACCGACGTGCCCGAATCGGCCGACTGGTACAACAGCTCGTTCATCATCGCCTGGGGCTCCAACGTGCCGCAGACGCGCACGCCCGACGCCCACTTCTTCACCGAGGCGCGCTACAAGGGCGCCAAGACGGTGGCGGTGACCCCCGACTATTCCGAGGTCGCCAAACTCTCCGACCTCTGGCTGCACCCCAAGCAGGGAACCGACGCCGCGCTGGCGATGGCAATGGGCCATGTGGTGCTGAAGAACTTCTATTTTCCCGACGGCGGCAAGCCACGCAGCAGTTACTTCGACGACTACGCGCGCCGCTACACCGACCTGCCGCTGCTGGTGATGCTCAAGGAGCACACGCTCGCCGACGGAACGAAAACCCTGGTGCCCGATCGCTACCTGCGCGCCAGCGACTTCAACGGCCAGCTCGGCCAGAAGAACAACCCCGAGTGGAAGACCGTGGCCTTTGACACGGGAGGACGCGCCGTGCTGCCCAACGGCTCCATCGGCTTCCGCTGGGGTGAGGCCGGGCGCACCGACGAAGGCAAGTGGAACCTGCAGCCCAAGGAAGCCCGCAGCGACACCGATGTGAAGCTCAAGCTCTCGGTGATCGAGGACGGTGAGCAGGACACCCAGGTGGTGGACGTGGCCTTCCCCTACTTTGGTGGCAACGCCGCGCCGCACTTCACCGCCAATGCGCAGAACGGCAGCATCAACCACGCCCGTGTGCCGGCCGTGCGCCTGCGCCTGGGCAAGGCCGGTGAAGAGCGCCATGCCCTGGTGGCCACCGTGTTCGACCTGCAAGTGGCGCAGTACGGCATCGACCGCGGTCTGGGCAGTGGGGCGAAGAACTTCGACGACAACGCCGCGTACACCCCGGCCTGGCAGGAGAGCATCACCGGCGTGCCGCGCGACCAGGTCATCACCGTGGCGCAGCAGTTCGCCGACAACGCCGACAAGACACACGGCAAGTCGATGGTGATCATCGGCGCGGCCATGAACCACTGGTACCACGCCGACATGAACTACCGCGGCGTGATCAACCTGCTGATGATGTGCGGCTGCATCGGCCAGAGCGGTGGCGGCTGGGCGCACTACGTGGGCCAGGAAAAGCTGCGTCCACAAACCGGCTGGGTGCCGCTGGCCTTTGCCACCGACTGGTCGCGCCCGCCGCGCCAGATGAACAGCACCAGCTTCTTCTACGCGCACACCGACCAGTGGCGCTACGAGAAGCTCGGCATGGAAGAGATCGTGAGCCCGCTGGCCGACAAGACCGCGTTCGGCGGCAGCATGATCGACTTCAACGTGCGCGCCGAGCGCATGGGCTGGCTGCCGAGCGCCCCCCAGCTAAAGACCAACCCGCTGCAGGTGGTGAAAGACGCCACCGCCGCCGGGCTCGACGCCAAGGACTACGTGGTGCGCGCGCTGAAAGACGGCACGCTGGCCATGAGTTGTGAAGACCCGGACGCGCCGCAGAACTGGCCGCGCAACATGTTCGTGTGGCGCAGCAACCTGCTGGGCTCCAGCGGCAAGGGCCACGAGTATTTCTGCAAGCACCTGCTGGGCACCGAAAACGGCGTGCAGGGCAAGGACCTCGGCCGCGACGAAGCCAAACCCGACGAAGTGGTGTGGCACGAACACGCGCCCCAAGGCAAGCTGGACCTGCTGGTCACGCTCGATTTCCGCATGAGCACCACCTGCCTGTATTCCGACGTGGTGCTGCCCACCGCCAGCTGGTACGAGAAGAACGACCTCAACACCAGCGACATGCACCCCTTCATCCACCCGTTGTCGGCGGCGGTGGACCCGGTGTGGCAGAGCCGCAGCGACTGGGAGATCTACAAGGGGTTTGCGCAGGCCTTCAGCGAGGTCTGCGTCGGCCACCTCGGGGTGGAAAAAGAGGTGGTGCTCACGCCCATCATGCACGACACCCCCGGCGAACTGGCCCAGCCTTTTGACGTGAAGGAGTGGCGCAAGGGCCACTGCGACCTGATCCCCGGCAAGACCGCGCCGCAGATCACCGTGGTGGAACGCGACTACCCCAACACCTTCAAACGCTTCACGGCGCTTGGCCCCTTGCTCGACAAGCTGGGCAACGGTGGCAAGGGCATCGGCTGGAAGACTGGCACCGAGGTGGAACAACTCGGCCAGCTCAACGGCACCACGCTC
Organism: Hydrogenophaga sp. RAC07; assembly: GCF_001713375.1. Lineage (NCBI taxonomy): Bacteria > Pseudomonadati > Pseudomonadota > Betaproteobacteria > Burkholderiales > Comamonadaceae > Hydrogenophaga > Hydrogenophaga sp. RAC07. The sequence continues at coordinate 4,128,289 of NZ_CP016449.1, read as the reverse complement.
GACGAGGGCGTGACCCAGGGCATGCCGAAGATCGTGACCGACATCGACGCCTGCGAGGTGATCCTGCAACTCGCCCCCGAGACCAACGGCCATGTGGCGGTGAAGGCCTGGGAGGCACTCGGCAAACAGACCGGCATCGACCACACCCACCTGGCGATTCACCGCGAAGACGAGAAGATCCGCTTCCGCGACATCCAGGCGCAGCCGCGCAAGATCATCAGCAGCCCGACCTGGAGCGGCATCGAGAGCGAGACGGTGAGCTACAACGCCGGCTACACCAACGTGCACGAACTGATTCCATGGCGCACCCTCACCGGCCGCCAGCAGTTCTACCAGGACCACCCCTGGATGATTGCCTTCGGCGAAGGCCTGGGCAGCTACCGTCCGCCGGTGGACCTCAAGGCGACTTCGGGCATCCACAACATCAAGTCCAACGGCAACGCGGAGATCGTGCTGAACTTCATCACGCCGCACCAGAAGTGGGGCATCCACTCGACCTACAGTGACAACCTGATGATGCTCACCCTCAACCGGGGTGGCACCGTGGTCTGGCTGAGCGAAGACGACGCCAAGAGTGCCGGCATCGAGGACAACGACTGGGTCGAGCTGTTCAACATCAACGGCGCGGTGGCCGCGCGGGCAGTGGTCAGCCAGCGTGTGAACCCGGGCATGGTGATGATGTACCACTCGCAGGAAAAGATCATCAACACCCCGGGCTCGGAGATCACCGGTGTGCGCGGTGGCATCCACAACTCGGTCACGCGCATCGTGCTCAAGCCGACCCACATGATCGGCGGCTACGCGCAGCTCAGCTACGGCTTCAACTACTACGGAACGATCGGCACCAACCGCGACGAATTCGTCGTGGTGCGCAAGATGGACAAGGTGGACTGGCTCGACACACCGGCCGACGACCACCTGATCCGCGCCTACCAATCGCAAGGCGAAAACCCTTGAACACCCGTCGATCCGAAGGAGCCTGAATCATGAAAATACGCGCACAAATCGGCATGGTGCTCAACCTGGACAAGTGCATCGGTTGCCACACCTGTTCGGTCACCTGCAAGAACGTCTGGACCAACCGCCCCGGGGTGGAATACGCCTGGTTCAACAACGTGGAGAGCAAGCCCGGCATCGGCTACCCGAAAGAGTGGGAGAACCAGGAAAAGTGGCAAGGCGGCTGGACGCGCCGCGCCGACGGCTCGATCGTGCCCAAGCAGGGTGGCAAGTGGCAACTGCTGATGAAGATCTTCGCCAACCCGCACCTGCCGGAGATCGACGACTACTACGAGCCCTTCACCTTCGACTACGACCACCTGCAGTCGGCTCCGGAGATGAAGCACACGCCCACCGCGCGCCCGCGCAGCCTGATCACCGGCAAGCGCATGGAGAAGATCGAGTGGGGCCCGAACTGGGAAGAGATCCTGGGCGGCGAGTTCGCCAAACGCAGCAAGGACGCCAACTTCAACGGCTTCGAGGCGGCGCAGAAGGCCATGGTGGGGGAGTTCGAGAACACCTTCATGATGTACCTGCCGCGCCTGTGCGAGCACTGCCTCAACCCGGCGTGTGTGGCCTCGTGCCCCTCGGGCTCGATCTACAAGCGCGAGGAAGACGGCATCGTGCTGATCGACCAGGACAAGTGCCGCGGCTGGCGCATGTGCGTGAGCGGCTGCCCCTACAAGAAGATCTACTACAACTGGAAAAGCGGCAAGGCCGAGAAGTGCATCTTCTGCTACCCGCGCATCGAAGCAGGTCAGCCCACGGTCTGCAGCGAAACCTGCGTGGGCCGCATCCGCTACCTCGGCGTGCTGCTGTACGACGCGGACCGCATCCAGGAAGCCGCCAGCGTGCCCAACGAGATGGACCTCTACAAGGCCCAAATCGACCTGTTCCTGGACCCGCACGACCCGGCCGTGATCGCACAGGCGCGCGCCGACGGCATCCCCGACAACTGGCTGGAGGCCGCGCGCCACAGCCCGGTCTACAAGATGGCGGTGGACTGGAAGGTGGCGCTGCCGCTGCACCCCGAGTACCGCACGCTGCCCATGGTCTGGTACGTGCCACCGCTCTCGCCCATCACCGCCGCGGCCAACGCCGGGCACCTGGGTGGCAACGGTGAAATCCCCGACGTGAGCCAGCTGCGCATCCCGGTGAAGTACCTCGCCAACCTGCTGACCGCCGGTGACACCGTGCCGGTGGTGCGCGCACTCGAACGCATGCTGGCCATGCGCAGCTACCAGCGCGCCAAACACGTGGACGGCGTCATCAACCAGGACGTGCTTGACCAGGTGGGCATGAGCGTGCGCGAGGTCGAGGACATGTACCAGACCATGGCGATTGCCAACTACGAGGACCGTTTCGTGATTCCCACCACCCACCGCGAATACGCCGAGAACACCTTCAACATCAAAGGTGGCTGCGGCTTCACCTTCGGCAACGGCTGCTCGGAAGGGCAGACGGAAACGAGTCTCTTTGGTAGCGAGAAGAAGCGCACGATTCCGATCAAGGCGGGGGTCTGACATGGGACTTTTCTCCACCACACCCAAGCCCGCCGTGCACACGCTGCGTGTGCTCGCCCACCTGCTGCGTTACCCCACCGCCGAGCTGCGCGAGCACGCTGGCGAACTGCGCGACGCGCTGCGCGCCGAGGCCGCCTTGCCGCCCGCGCGCCTGACCGAGCTCGATGCCCTGCTGGTGCACCTGAGCCAGCAGCCGGCGCTCGACGTCGAGGCCGACTACGTGGAGCTGTTCGACCGCGGTCGCAGCACCGCGCTGCACCTCTTCGAACACGTGCTCGGCGATTCGCGCGACCGGGGTCCGGCCATGATCGACCTGATCCAGACCTACGAGAAAGCCGGCCTCTTTTTCGGCCCGGCCGAGCTGCCGGACCACCTGAGCGTGCTGCTCGAATTCGCCTCCACCCAGCCCGCTGCGGTGGCGCGTGAGTTCCTCGGCGAGAGCGCACACATCGTGCGGGTGATCTTCAGTGCACTGCTCAAGCGCGAGAGTCCGTACGCCAGCGTGCTGGCCGCCGTGCTCGAGATCGCGGGTGAGAAAGCCGAGCCGGTGCCGGTGGCGGCCGACCCCGGCATCGACGAGAGCTGGGCCGAGCCCGCGGTGTTCGGCGGTTGCTCCACCGAAGGCCAGGCCAAGCCCGGCCAGCCCCAACCGATCCGCATCGTGAAGGCGGCCACCGGCCGTCACCCCTCATCCCCATCAGGAGCACAGGCATGACCTCACTGCACCACTTCCTCTTCGGCGTGTATCCCTACATCTGCCTGGCCGTGTTTTTCATGGGCAGCCTGGCCCGCTTCGACCGCGACCAGTACACCTGGAAAAGCGATTCCTCGCAGCTGCTGCGCAAAGGCCAGCTGCGCTGGGGCAGCAACCTGTTCCACATCGGCATCCTGTTCCTGTTCTTCGGGCACGCCGTGGGCCTGCTCACGCCGCACTTCTTCTACGAAGGCTTCATGGAGGCTGCGACCAAGCAGCGGCTGGCGATCTACGCGGGTGGCACCGCCGGCGTCATCTGCTTCGTGGGCCTGACCGTGCTGCTGCACCGGCGCATTTTTGACCCGCGCATCCGCCTGACCAGCCACCGCACCGACCTCGCCATCCTGATCATCCTGTGGGTGCAGCTGGTGCTGGGACTGATCACGCTGCCGTACTCGTATTCGCACTCGGACGGCAGCGCCATGCTGGTGCTGGCCGAGTGGGCGCAACGCATCGTCACCTTCCGCCCCGAGGCGTCCGCCCTGGTCGCGCTGGACTGGCCCTTCAAGGTGCACATGGTGCTGGGCATGACCATCTTCCTGCTATTCCCGTTCTCGCGACTCGTGCATGTGTGGAGCGGCTTCGCCAGCGTGGCCTACCTGGTGCGGCCTTACCAGGTGGTACGCAGCCGCCGCCTGGGCGTGCCGGCCAACCCGACGAACCCGGCCCACCCTTCCCAGCCCCGCTGATCCACCCCACCCACGGGAGCACCCCATGAACCAAGACCTTTCCACCTCTTCGGGTTGCGGCAGCAGCGCCTGCGCCTGCAAGAGTCCCGAGGCCGCTGCGGCGGCCCCGGCCGGGATCGCCAGCATCAACGGCATCGCCCTGCACGAAGCCGGCGAGACGCTGGACGAGCAGACCTTGCGCGAACGTGCCTGCACCGAGCTGCTGCGCCAACAGGCGGTGAGCGTCGGCCTGTTGCCGCGTTTCACCGGTCTCGCCGCACCCGAGCCCGACGACGCCACGCGCCGCGCGATCGAGGCCTTGCTCGAAGCCGAAGTGCACTCGCCCGAGCCCGGCGTCGAGGAATGCCGGCGCCACTACGAGGCGCACAAGCCGCGCTTTGTGGTGGGACAGGCGCTGCACGTGCGGCACATCTTGTTCGCGGTTACACCGGGTGTGCCGGTGAACGCGCTGGCCCAGCGCGCCGAAGCCGCGCTGCTGGAACTCCCGCGCCAGGGCGTGGCCATCGATCGTTTCGCGCAGCTCGCGGCCGAACTTTCCAACTGCCCGTCGAGCGCGCAGGGCGGCGACCTCGGCTGGATCACGCCCCAGGAGTGCGCGCCCGAGCTGGCCAAGGCACTGTTCCTGCAGAACGACGCCATCCAGGCCCTGGGCCTGCACCCGCGCCTGGTGCACAGCCGCTTCGGCCTGCACATCGTCGAGGTGCTGGAGCGCGAGCCCGGGCGTCTGCCCGAGTTCGCCGAGCTGCAGGCGCAGATCGGCGCGCGGCTGGCCCTGCAGTCACAGGCCACGGCGTTGCGCCAGTACATTCAGCTGCTGGTGGGTCAGGCGGACGTTGAAGGCGTGGAACTGGAAGGGGCCGACACCCCACTCGTGCAATGAACGTTCCCGCCACAGGTGCTTCAGCGGACGAGCTGCTGTTGCGCCTGCGGCATTTCCGCTCCGACTACTTCCCGCTCCACCAGCAGCGCTTTCAGGATCTGGTGGCCGAGGGCCAGCACCCCAAGACGCTGTTCATCGGCTGCTCCGATTCACGCCTCGTGCCCTACCTGCTCACGGGGGCCGGCCCGGGTGAACTCTTCATCGTGCGCAACGTGGGCGCCCTCGTCCCACCGCATGACCAGTCGCACGGATTGCACGGAACGATGGCCGCGATCGAGTTCGCCGTGCTCAGCCTGCACGTGGAGCGCATCGTGATCTGTGGCCACAGCCATTGCGGCGCCATACGCGCCGCCTACGAAGGTGCGCCCGCCGAGGCCGTGGCCCTCACCGCGTGGCTCAAGCTGATCGACGAGGCTTTGCTGCCGGTGCAGCCCTGCGCCGAGTCGATGCGCCGTACCGAGCAGCGCGCCGTGGTGCTGCAGCTCGAACGCCTCATGGGCTACCCCATGGTGCGGCGCGAGGTCGAGGCCGGCCGGCTCACCCTGCACGGCTGGCACTACGTGATCGAAGACGGTGAAGTGCATGTGTTTGATGCACAGCAAGGTGACTTCGTCGCGGCCTCGGTAGCCTCCAACAGCGGCACCGGGCCGTACCAACCTTATGTGGAACACGATGGACAAGTCATCAGCTACTGAAGCTCGCGACACGCTGGCGGCCGAACTGCAGACCCTGGCCCGCACGGGCGGTTTGCGCACCTGGCACCTGCGCGGGCGCGAGCTGCTGCCGGTGGTGCAGGGCGGCATGGGCGTGGGTGTGTCGGCCGCTTCGCTGGCGGGCACCGTGGCCGGGCTCGGTGGTGTGGGCACGGTCTCGGCGGTGGACTTGCGCCGGCGCCACCCCGACCTGATGGTCGCCACCGCCCACCTGGACAAGGAGCCCGACGCGCGCGAACGCATCGACACCGCCAACCTCGTGGCGCTGGACCGCGAGATCCGTGGTGCCAAAGCCCTGGCGCAAGGCCGTGGCCTGGTCGCGGTCAACGTGATGAAGGCACTCAGCGCCTACGAGCAGTACGTGCGCCAGGCGCTGGACAGCGGCGCCGACGCGGTGGTGGTGGGCGCGGGCCTGCCGCTGGATCTGCCCGAGCTCGCGCGCGACCACCCCGACACCGCGCTCATCCCCATCCTGTCGGACGCGCGCGGCGTGCAGCTGGTGGTGCGCAAGTGGGAGAAAAAGGGACGCCTGCCCGACGCCATCGTGATCGAACACCCCCGGCTGGCTGGTGGCCACCTCGGTGCGGCCAAGGTGGCCGACCTGCAGGACACGCGGTTCGATTTCGAGGTGGTGATCCCGCAGGTGCTGGAGTTCTTCAAGAGCGCCGGCATCGAGCGCGAGATACCGCTCATCGCCGCCGGTGGCATCGGCAGCCGCGACGACATCCTGCGCCTGCAGGCCCTGGGCGCCAGCGCGGTGCAGCTGGGCACGGCTTTCGCCGTCACCACCGAGTGCGACGCCGATGCGGCCTTCAAACGCGTGCTGGCAGAGGCCCGGCCCGAAGACCTGGTGGAGTTCATCAGCGTGGCCGGCCTGCCCGCCCGCGCCGTGCGCACGCCCTGGCTGGACAAATACCTGCGCCTGGAGCCGCGACTGAAGGCGGTTGCGCATGTGAAGAAAAAGTGCAACATGGCGTTTGACTGCCTGGCCCATTGCGGCCTGCGCGACGGCAAGGGCGAGATGGGGCAGTTCTGCATCGACCAACAGCTCGGTCACGCGCTCGACGGCGACGCGCAGAAGGGCCTGTTTTTCCGGGGCGCGGGTGTGCTGCCGTTCGGCCAGCAGATCCGTCCGGTGCAGGACCTCATGCGATGGCTGCTGGGCGGTGTCCGTCCTTCGTTGGCTTAATCTGGAACACCCGAACATGAAACGCGACGCTCTGAAATCGGCCAGCACCGCCATCGGCCAGCAACCCATCACGCTGGACGTGCTGAAGGAGAAGTACCTCAAGGACGGCGAGACCAGCGAGCAGGACATCTACCGCCGCGTGGCGCGTGCACTGGCTTGGGTGGAACCCGAGGCCGATCGCGCGCTGTGGGAGCAGCGCTTTTTCGACAACCTGCAGGCCGGCGCCATCGGTGCCGGTCGCATCATGAGCGCGGCCGGCACCGCCATCCAGGCCACGCTGATCAACTGTTTCGTGCAGCCCGTGGGCGACTGCATCCAGGGCCTGGACGACGGCGGTTACCCCGGCATCTACGAAGCCCTGCGCGAAGCCGCCGAGACCATGCGCCGGGGCGGTGGCGTGGGCTACGACTTCTCGCGCATCCGCCCGCGCGGCGCCGAGGTGAAAACCATGGCGTCGCTGGCCTCGGGGCCGTGCAGCTACATCAACGTGTTCGACCAGTCGTGCGCCACGGTGGAGAGCGCGGGCGCGCGGCGCGGTGCGCAGATGGGTGTGCTGCGCATCGACCACCCCGACGTGCTGGAGTTCATCACCGCCAAGCGCACACCGGGGCGCTGGAACAACTTCAACGTGTCGGTCGGCGTGAGCGACGCCTTCATGCGCGCCCTGGCCGACGACCAGCCCTGGGAGCTGGTGCACCGCGCCCGCCCCGGCGCAGCGCTCCTGGCCCAGGGCGCCCACCAACGCGCCGACGGCCTGTGGGTCTACCGCAGCCTGCCGGCGCGCGAGCTGTGGGACACGGTGATGCGCTCCACCTACGATTTCGCCGAACCCGGCATCCTGTTCCTCGACCACATCCAGCAGGACAACAACCTGCGCTACTGCGAATCGATCGAGGCGACCAACCCTTGCGTGACGGCCGACACCCGACTGGCGACACAACACGGGCTGGTGCGGATTGGCGACCTCTACAACAGCGGACTGCCCCTGGAAACCACCGTGGATCGCCGGGCGCTGGGCCGGGAGGGGCGGGGCGTCGACATCCGCCCGGCCAAGCCCGCGTTCATGACCGCCCACCTGGCCGATGTGTTCAAGCTCACCACCGAAGACGGCCACGAGATCAAGGCCACGGCCTGGCACGATTTCTACACCGCACGCGGCAAGCTCAAGCTGTCGGATCTGAAGGTCGGCGACGAGTTGTGGGTGCAGTCCGGTAAGGGCCAGTTTGGTCAGCAGGGCAGCGAAGAACTGGGCCTGCTGCTCGGCCTGATCACGGGCGACGGCCATTTCACCCACCGCGGGAAAGGGCAGGAGGTGGTGTGCATCAATCTCTGGAACCAGGAGCGCGAACTCGCCGAGCGGGTGACCACCACGGTCAACGCCATGATCGCGAGTTTGTCGCGAACGCAGCGGACCTATTGCGTCACGCCCGTGGCTGTTGCAGAGCGCAACCACGTGTTCATTCGTTCTGTGCTGCTGGCGCGCGCCCTGGAAGCACTGGGTTTCACGCGCGACACCAAGCTCCGGGTACCCGAGGTGGTCTGGCAAGGCAACGAGGCCTGCGTCAAGGCTTATCTGAGGGCCCTCTACCAGACCGACGGCACGGTCAATATCTCCAGCGCCAGCGAGAGTTGCTCCATCCGTTTGAGCTCCAGCTACCCACAACTGCTGAAAGACGTGCAGGTGCTGCTGGCCAACTTCGGGGTGTTCAGCCGGGTGCGTTTGCGCAGGGAAGCGACCGTCAAGGCCATGCCCAACGGCAAGGGTGGACAGGCCGACTACGCGTGCAAGACCCAATACGAACTCATTCTGGACGGCGAGTCGCGCGAGCAGTTCATGAGCGAGATCGGTTTCCTGCTTGACTACAAGACAGCCCGGTACCGCGAATGGGTGGCCGACAAGGTGCTGCGCAAAACCCAACGGTTCGCGAGCCGGATTGCCGCCATCGTGCCCGCCGGCCAGGAAGCTGTCTTCGACACCACCCAGGCCGATCACAACACCGTGATTTTCAATGGCCTGGTGACAGGGCAATGCGGTGAGCAGCCCTTGCCGCCTTACGGCTGCTGCGACCTCGGCCCGGTGATCCTGCCGCGCTTTGTGCGCCACCCCTTCGGCTTCGGCGGCCTGCCCAGCTTCGACTTCGAGGCCTTCGAGGCGGCTGTGGCGCTGCAGGTGCGTGCACTGGACAACGTGCTTGATGTGACCTTCTGGCCACTGCCGCAGCAGCGCGAGGAGTCGGCGGCCAAGCGGCGCATCGGCGTGGGTTTCACCGGCATGGGCAATGCGTTGGCCATGCTGTGCGTGCGCTACGACCGCGCAGAAGGCCGCGCGCTGGCCGCGCAGATCGCCGAGCGCATGCGCGACGCGGCCTACACGGCTTCGGTGGCGCTGGCGCAGGAGAAGGGCGCCTTCCCGAAGTTCGATGCCGACGGGTATCTCGCTGAAGGCACGTTCGCCAGCCGGCTGCCGAAGGCGTTGCAGGACGCCATCCGCACCCATGGCATTCGCAACAGCCACCTGCTCTCCATCGCGCCCACCGGCACGGTCAGCCTGGCTTTTGCCGACAACGCGTCCAACGGCATCGAGCCGCCGTTTTCCTGGATGTACCGGCGCAAGAAGCGCGAGGCCGACGGCACCACTACCGACTACGCGGTGGAGGACCACGCCTGGCGCCTCTACCGCGAACTCGGCGGCGACATGGCGCAACTGCCCGAGTACTTCGTGAACGCGCTGGCCATGCCGGCCACCGACCACCTGGCCATGATGGAGGCGGTGCAGCCCTTTGTGGACACCGCGATTTCCAAGACGGTCAACGTGCCGGCCGACTATCCGTACGACGATTTCAAGGGGCTGTACCAGCAGGCCTGGCGCGCGCAGCTCAAGGGTTTGGCGACCTACCGACCCAACGCCATCCTGGGTTCGGTGCTCGACACCGGGCCCACGCCGGAAACCACCGCCAGCGTGGCCACGGTGGACCCTATGCGCACGGTCATCGAGAGCCGGCCGCCCGGTGCCTTGCCGGCGGTGGCCGACAAGATCGAGTACTGGACGCAGGAGGGCCATCAAACCTTGTACCTGCTGGTGTCGTTCCTGCCGGTGCCCACGGCCGACGGTGCGGGCACGGTGGAGCGCGCGATCGAATTTTTCATGCCGGTGGGCCAGAGCGGCGAGTCGCAACAGTGGGTGTCGTCCAGCATGCGCCTGCTCTCGCTGGCGGCGCGCGGTGGTTTCCTGGAGCGTGCCCTGCGCGACATGCGCAAGGTGGTGTGGGACCGCGGCCCCGTGCGCATGGGCACCCACCAGAAGGCCGACGGCACCCATGTGCCGATGTGGCACGACTCGGTAGTGGCGGCCATCGCCTACGCGGTGCAGACGCTGATCGCGCAGCGCGCGGGCGTCACGCCCTCGTCGGGACAACCCTCACCGGTGGTGGTGCAGGCCACGCCCGGGATGATGCCGGGCAAGAAATGCGGCGAGTGCGGCGCGCACGCGGTGATCCGCAAGGACGGGTGTGACTACTGCACGCAGTGCGGCCACCTCGGGGTGTGCGGATGAACACCGTGTTGCTCACGCGAATGCCGCAGCTGGTTGGCGAGGCCGAGACGGTGGAACGCGAGTGCGCCCGCGCCGCGGCCGACCTGATCCACGCGCGCCAGACCGTGCTGCCCAAACGCCTGCTGGCCCCCGGCCCCGACGCGAACCAGTTGCAGGCGCTTCTGGGTGCGGCTGCCGCCGCGCCCGATCATGGCCAGCTGCTGCCCTGGCGTTTTGTGATCGTGCCGCGCAGCGAGCGCGCGTCGCTGGCCGAGGTGTTCGCGCAGGCGCTGCGCGAGCGCGACGCCAGCGCCACGCCCGAACAACTGGACCAGGCGCGCGAGAAGGCGCACCGCGCGCCCCTGCTGCTGCTGGTCGTGGTGGATGGCGTTCGTGGTGATGCGGCGGTGGACCTGGCCGAGCGCATCCTCTCGGCCGGCTGCGCGGTGCAGAACATGCTGCTCATGGCCACCGCCATGGGTTATGGCTCCGCGCTCACGAGTGGCAAGGCGCTGGGCTCGCAGGCCCTGCGCCAGCGCTTTCACCTGCACTCGGGCGAACAGGCCCTGTGCTTCCTGAGCGTGGGCACGGTGGCGGCGCGCCGGCCCGCGCGCACGCGTCCCACCGTGGCCGACTACTGCAGCACGCTCGGCCCCGCGCCGATCCCCACCCAATGAATCTGGAGACTCCGTGAACATTCAAACCTTCGACGACTTGCTGAGCGCTGCGCGCAGCCAATCCCTGCCGCAGCGCCTGCTGTTCGTGTTCGCCGGTGTCGAGTTGCCCGAGGACGCGACGCCGGCCCAGCGCCTCGAATTCGAGCGCGGCGAGGGCGGCGCGCTGGTGCCGCAGATGTGCGTGGACAAAGGGCTGGACGAGCTCCACTCGTTCGACCAGCTGGTGCAGGAGGCCAAAGCCTTCGGTCAGCCCTGGGGCATGGTGTTCGCCGCCGCACTCGCCGGCACACCCGGGCGTCAGCCCGGGAGCGCCGAAGCCGAACAACCACTGCAGGACATGGTGGAGGCGATCCGCCAGGGCCAGCTGCACGCCTTCATTCCGTTCAACCCGCGAGGTGAGGCTGTGGCCCTGGGCTGACATGGCCAGCTCGATCCCGCTGTCGTCCGTCACCCTGCCGGGGCACCGCGCGCCCGCGGCCGGGTTCGAGGCACCGTTCGAGATGCTGGGCGTCTGCCACGAACGCGTTGAACGCATGTTGGCCCTGCTGGCGAGGCTGCAGCACCACGTGCTGGTGCGCGGCTGGGACGAGAGTGTGGCCGACGCCGCGCGCGACGTGATGCGCTATTTCGACGAGGCCGCGCCGCTGCACCACGAAGACGAGGAACGGCATGTGTTCCCGCCCCTGCTGGCGGGCAGTGATGCCGTGCTGCGGCAGGTGGTGCAGCGCCTGCAGCAGGACCACCGCGACATGGAAGCGGCCTGGGTGGCGGCGCGGGCCGCTCTCGCCTCGGTGACGCAGGCGCCACCGGCTGGCTGGGCCCACTTCAGCGCACCGGAAGAGGCCGCACTGACCGGCTTCACGCGCCTGTACGACCGCCACTTGCTCGACGAAGACGGCCTGGTCTACCCGGCTGCGAAGGCTGGCCTGTCGCCGGAGGCGCTGGAGGCCATGAGCGCCGACATGATGCGCCGCCGGGGCCTGGACCCGGGTTGAACCGGGAGCGTGTTCAGGCCTTCGGGCCGACCGTCAGCGCGACACGGCCCACACCCTCCACCGAGCCGGAGATCTGGTCGCCCGGCAACACGGCGCCCACGCCTTCGGGCGTGCCGGTGTAGATCAGGTCGCCGGGTTGCAGGTGGTAGAAGAGCGAGAGGTCGGCAATGATTTCGCGGATGTTCCAGATCAGCTTGTCCACGTCGGACTTCTGCTTCACCGCACCGTTGACCGAGAGCTCGATGCCACCACGCTCGATCACCACACCGGGCATGGGCACGATCTCGCTGCACACCGACGAGTGCTCCACGTCCTTGCCCAGGTCCCAGGGGCGGCCCTTGTCGCGCGCCACCAGTTGCAGGTCGCGCCGCGTCATGTCCAGGCCGGCGGCGTAGCCGTAAATGATCTCGTGGGCGTCGTCGGCCCTCACGCGAAAGCCGGGCTTGCCGATCGCCAGCACCAGTTCCATCTCGAAGTGGTAGTTGGCGGTCTCGCTCGGGTAGGGCGTGGTGGCGCCCGAGATCGCCAGCGTCTGCGGCGCCTTGGTGAAGTAGAACGGCCGCTCGACCGACTTGTCCACTGGCTTGCCCATTTCCACCGCGTGCGCGTGGTAGTTGCGGCCGACGAAGAACAGGCGGTTGACGGGGAACAGCCCGGTGTGGCCACGCACGGGCACGGCGGCAACGGGAGGCGGTGGGAAGAGGTAGGTGGTCATGGAATCAGGGCATGGAGGGTTGGTTGTCGGGGCGCACTTCGTACACGCCGAGCTTGCGGTGCAGCGGCGACTCGTCGGCGATGAACAGAAACGCCGGCGCGCTGGCCGAGGCGTTGGTGAGGGTGGTGGCGGTGTAGCCGGGGATGCAGCAGGTGTCGGCTTCCACGAGGTCGAAACCTTTCGCCTCGGTGGCCACGCGCGCCGCGCCTTCGATCACGTGGTAGACCACGGCCGGCGAGCGTGCAGGCAGCTTCAACGTCTGGCCTGGGCGCAGCATCAGCGCGTGGAAGCCGAGGATGTTCTCCACGTCTTCGCCGGTTTCGGGATTCACATAGGTCACCTGCACCGCGTCCACGTCGGGCCGGTCGGCCGCGAGCGAAACGAGTGCGGCCTTGGCGTCGGCCCAGGGGTAACGCAGCATGGGGTAACGCTTGCCGCTGCGGCCGAACACGGGCGTGGGCACCACGCCGGCGCGGGCGTAGGCGCGGTCGCCCTGGCCGGGTTTGGTGTCCTGACGCGCGCCGTTGAGGTGGTAGCTCACCTCCAGGTAATAGGCCAGCGGCAGGTCGAGCACGTCGAGCCAGATCACCGGCTCGGTGCCGTCGTGGCCGTGTTCGTGCCACAGGCCGGTGGGCGTGAGGATCAGGTCGCCGCGGCTCATGGGGCAGCGTTCACCGTCCACCGTGGTCCAGGCGCCTTCGCCCTCGACCACCATGCGCACCGCGTTGGGCGTGTGGCGGTGGCTGGGCGCCCACTCGCCGGGCATCAGCAACTGCATGCCGAGGTACATGGCGGCGCTGGCCTGCATCTTCTCCAGCGTGTGGCCCGGGTTGGCCAGCACCAGCACGCGGCGCTCGGCCTTTTCGATCGGAGTGAGCTCGCCGGCCTTGAGCAGCAGCGGCTTGATGGTTTTGTAGGGCCAGTGCGTGGCCTGCGTCTGCCGCGTGGGAATGGTCGGCGGCAGCACGCCGCGCAGGCTGGGCCACAGCGGCACCAGGTTGAGCGCGCGCAGCTCGGCCACGTAGTCGGCGGGCAGGTCTTCGAGTCGTCCGAGGTCGTTCATGGTGTCTCCTGTGGTCAGTGCGGGGCGAGGCAGGTCTGGACGTTCCAGCCGTACAGCCACTCCATGGCATCGTAGAAGCGTTCGGGGCTGCGACCACGCCACAGGTCGTTGCGCACCAGCCGCTCCACGCCCTTGGCGTGGTAGATGCGGCCCATCTCGCGCGAGCTCAACACGATGCGCGCGGTGCGCGCCACGCGCGATCGCTGGTAGAGGTCGAAGGCTTTCTCAATGTCGTTGCCGTGCACGCGCAAGGCTTCGCCCAGCGTCACCGCGTCTTCGATCGCCATGCACGCGCCCTGCGCCATGTACTGCGTGGTCGGATGGGCCGCATCGCCCAGCAGCGTGACGCGGCCAAAGCTCCACTGGCCGATCGGTTCACGGTCGGCCGTGGCCCAGCGCTTCCAGCTCTTGGGCAGGTCGATCAGCTGGCGCGCCTTGGGGCACAGCCCTTGAAAGTAACCCTGCACTTCGGCCTGGCTGCCTTCGGTCACGCCCCAAACCTCCTGCTCGCGGCTGTGGAAGGTCACGACCACGTTGTACTGCTCGCCGCCGCGCAGCGGGTAGTGCACCAGGTGGCAGTTGGGCCCGACCCAGATGCTGGCGGCGTTCCAGCGCAGGTCTTCGGGAAAGTCGGCCTTGTCGACCACCGCGCGGTAGACCACGTGGCCGGTCACGCGCGCCTCGTCGCCCACGAACTGCTGGCGCACGACCGACTTCACGCCGTCGGCACCGATGAGCGCGAGGCCGCGGTGGGTGTTGCCGTGCTGGTCGTGCACGGTCACGCCGTCGGCGTCCTGCTCGACGCGCGTCACGCGGGTGGAGGTGAGGAACTCGATCTGCCCGCTGGCCTGCACGCCTTCGAGCAGGGACATGTGTGCATCGGCCCGGTGAATGACCGCGTAGGGGTTGCCGAAGCGCTGACGGAAGGCCTCGCCGGTGGGGATCTTGCCGACCTGGTATTCATCGATGGCGTCGTGCATCACCATGAAGTCGGTGACCACGGCCCGTTTGCGCGCCTGCTCGCCCACGCCCAGCGCATCGAAGGCATGAAAGGCGTTGGGGCCGAGCTGCATGCCGGCGCCGATCTCGCCGAGTTCGGCCGCCTGCTCCAGCACCTTCACACGAAAGCCCTGGCGCACCAGGGCGAGGGCGGTGGCCAGGCCGCCGATGCCGCCGCCGGCGACCAGCACAGGAAGCCTGGAAGGTGTTGCTGTCATGGGTGTCTCCTCTAGATGGGCCGCATGCTGATGATCAGTGTACTTATTGTATGGGCGGTGCTAGGATTCCCGCAACACCTTCCATCGCCATGAAACGCAGCCCACCCGCCGTCGACATCGACCACCAGCCTGGCCACTACATCCGCCGGTTGCACCAGATTTCGGTGGGCATCTTCCTGCAGGAGCTGGGTGACATCGGCATCACACCGGTGCAATACGCCGCCCTGCAGACCGTGGCCAACCACCCCGGCATCGACCAGCGCACGCTGGCGCGCACCATCGCGCTCGACGCCTCCACCACCGGTGGCGTGGTCGACCGATTGGAAGCCCGCGGCTGGCTGGAACGCAAGACCGCACCCGAAGACCGCCGTGCTCGCCAGCTCGCGCTCACCGACGCCGGCGTGCAACTGCTGGCCGAAGCCGTGCCGGCCATGCTGGGCGCACAAGACCTGATCCTCGGGCCCTTGAGCGAACGCCAGCGCGCCGAGTTCATGAAGCTGCTGCGCCTGCTGGTGGACACCAACAACGAGCACAGCCGCGCGCCCAGCGAAGCGATGAAATAGCCGCGCTTCGGCCCTTGGCTGCACACAGTGGCGTGGCTATCATCCAGAGCGATCCCAGCCCGCCCCGACATGCCCTCCGCCCCCGCGCCGACCCTGTTGTCAACCGAGCACCTGGCCATGATGGACGGGGGGGTGTCCGTGATCGTGAGCAGTTGCGGCGCCGACCTGACACCCAGCGTGATGCGCGCGGTGGGCAGCCACATCGGCGATGGTGGACGGCACATCACCGTGTTTGTGTGCCGCAGCCAGTCAACCCGGCTGCTGCGCGACGTGGCCCGCAGCGCCCGGCTGGCCGCCGTGTTCAGCCAGCCCAGCACGCACCGCACGGTGCAGCTCAAGTCCCGCTCGGCCCGCCTGCGCGAAGCCACCGACGCCGATGTGCCCGCGCTGCAGCGATACCTGCGCGGCATGGAGGGCGAGCTCACCCGCATCGGCTTTGGCGCGGTGTATGCACGCGCCATGCTGGCGCACCGCCTCGACGACCTGGTGGCCATCGAATTCGAACCCGAGCTGGCGTTTGACCAGACACCCGGCCCCAAGGCCGGCCAGCCGATCACGGGTGCTGCATGACGGCCGCGCTGCCCCTGCCCGCCGTGGACCTGGGCGAAGTGCGGCCCTGCCTGGAAGGCGCCATCCCCGCCATCATGGCCACCTGCGCGGCCGACGGCACGCCCAACGTGGCCTACATCTCTCAGGTCCATTACGTGGACGAGGGCCATGTCGCGCTGTCGTTCCAGTTCTTCAACAAGACGCGCCAGAACCTGCTGGCCAACCCGCGCTCCACGCTGCTGGTGCTCAATCCTTTGAACGCGGTGTTCTACCGGCTGCACTTGCGTTACCTGCGCACCGAAGAGACTGGCCCGGTGTTCGAGAGCATGAAAGCGCAACTGGCGGGCATTGCCTCGCACACCGGCATGGCCGATGTGTTCCGCTTGCGGGGGTCCGACATCCACGCGGTGATCGAGGTCGAGCGCCTGCCGCAGGAACCCCTGGCCGAAGCCTTGCCACCGCCACCGCCGAGGCCCAACCATCTCGCGGTGATGCGCCGCGGCAGTGCGCGCCTCTCGGCCGCGCGCAGCCTGGGCGCCGCGCTCGACGCGACGCTGGACACACTGACGCAGGACCTTGCGGTGCGCCACGCCATGGTGCTCATCCTGGACACCACCACGCAGCGCCTCTACACCGTGGCCAGCCGCGGTTATGAAACCTCCGGCGTGGGTTCGGAAATCGCGTTGGGCGACGGCGTGATCGGCGTGGCCGCGCGCGAATGCACGCCGGTGCGCATCATGCACATGACCAGCGCCTACCTCTACAGCCGTGCCATGCGCAACAGCCTGGGCGACGCGTGCCCGCAGAACACCGACATTCCCTATCCCGGCCTGCCCGAGCCGCACAGCCAGCTGGCCGTGCCGCTGCAGTCCGCCGGGCGCGTGGTCGGTGTGCTGTTCGTCGAGAGCCCGCTGGACATGCAGTTCAGCTTCGAGGACGAAGACCTGCTGGTGGCGCTCGGCGGCCAGCTGGGTGCTGCGATCGACCTGATGCAGGAAGCCGAGACACCGTGCACCGAGGACGAAACGCAGGCCGCCTCGACGAACACGCCACCAGCGACGGCGTTGGGCCCGGCGCTGCATGTGCGCCACTACCGCAGCAACGACAGCGTGTTCATCAACAACGCCTACCTGATCAAGGGCGTGGCCGGCGCCATCCTGTGGAAGCTGCTGCGCGACGGTCAGCAAGGCCGCAGCGAGTTCACCAACCGCGAGCTGCGGCTGGACAGCTCCCTGCGCCTGCCCGATGTGGCCGACAACCTCGAAGCCCGGTTGCTGCTGCTGCACCGCCGCCTGGCGGAGCAGTGCCCGCAATTGCGCATCCAGAAGACCGGGCGCGGCTGCTTCCGTTTCGAGGCGAACGGCCCGGTCGAGCTGGAAGACGTGGCGGCCTGAACCGCGAACTCAGGCCGTGACCAGACCGGGCACGGGCGGCAGACCGAGGCCGCGCGCGAGCTTGGCCCAGTCGCGCTGGTTGAGCAAACCCTGCGTCCCGGTCAGCATGCCTTCAAACACCGGTGCCGGTGCACCCGCGCGCATGCCCTGCATCACCTCCAGGCGCTCGGGGGCGTTCAGCTGCGGCAGCATCCAGCGCATCACCAGCATCATCTCGGCTGGCTCAATGGTGGCCAGCAGGGCGTCGTGGATGCCGACCAACTCCGCATCGCTGTAGGCGGCCCAGAGCGCGCTGTTGTGCACGGTCTCCTCGGCGTGCATGTGCTGGAAGTTGTCGGCCACGAACAGCGCCAACGCCAGGTAGAGGGCCTGCAGCGCGGGTTCGCGCTCGCCGGCTTCGGTCTTCAACAGGGACACAGCGGCGTCGCGCAGGTGGGCGATGTGGTGCAGGTGGCCGTCGTGTTCTTGCGCGATCGGCCCACAGACGCCGGGGCAACGCGCTTCGAGCGCAGGGTGCACGAAGTTGTTCTCGTGGTTGACGTGGCTGGTGCACAGGTTCATGAGTTCAACGACGCGGGTGACGGCGTGGTTCACATCGGCGGCGTCGCCGGGGTCGGCGCGGCCGACGGTGAGCAAGGTGTCGGTCATCAGGGCGCGCAGCGCCTTGTGGATGCCGGCGTACAGGTTGAAGCGGCCGAGGCCGGTGCGGGCGGCGGCGGTCACGTGGGCGATTTCGATGGCGTGGGATTGCATGGTGGTTCCTTTGGCGGGCGTTGCCCGGCTTGTCTCGTGATGACCGAGGCACCCCATGTGCCGCGAATCATGGAAAACAAGTCTAGGAATCCAGCCCGGCCCGCGCTGCTAAATAGCGCTTAAAGGAATCGTAAAAAAACCTTAAGCGAAGCCATCGTTGGGGAGTTCAGTCGAGTCCGCGCACGCGACCGCGCAACTGCTTGACGGTGGAGCGCGTGGCCTTGCCCTCCAACCGGCGCTGCTTCGAACCGAAGGTGGGCTTGGTGGCCTTGCGCGCCTTGGGCAAGGTGGCCACGCTGTCCACCAGTGCTTGCAGGCGCTCGAGTGCTTCGGCCTTGTTCTGCTCCAGGCTGCGGCTGGTCTGCGCCTTGATGACGACCACGCCCTCGGTGGTGATGCGGTGGTCGCTCAGCGCGAGCAGGCGTTCCTTGATCGCCTCGGGCAGCGATGAGGCGTGCACGGCAAAACGCAGGTGCACCGCGTTGGACACCTTGTTCACGTTCTGCCCGCCCGCGCCCTGCGCGCGGATGGCGGTGAACTCCACCTCGTTGGGATGCACGCTCGGGGACATGCGGGGAGTGTGCCACGCAGCCCCGCGGCCCCAAGGTGTCAGTAGCGTTCCTTCACGCCCGTGACCATGGCCTTGACGAGCCGCGTGCGCTCGATGCGGCCCATGACGATGGTCGCCGCCGCGTGCAGGCCCACCATGGGCAGCAGCCACTCGCCCAGGCCTTCGTGCAGATCCTGCAGCCACTCTTCGCCCCAGAAGAGGTCAAGCGTCTGCATCCAGCCGGTGAGGCCGAGCATGAGCACCATGGCCAGAAGGGCGAACACCATCAAGGCCCCCAGCGGGTTGTGGCCCCAGTGGTGTTCGCTGGCGCCGCCGAGCAGCGCGCGCACGTGGTGGACCACGCGCCGCGGTGTCGGAAAGAAGTCGGCAAAACGCGCGTGACGCGGGCCGATGAAGCCCCACACCACACGCACACCCACCAAGGCCGCAGCGGCGTAGCCCAGCCATTGGTGCAGGTCTTCTCCGTCGTCGACCACCAGGAGGTTGAGCAGCACGCAGGCCACCAGCGACCAGTGGAAGACGCGGACCAGCGGGTCCCAGACCCGCCTGGACGCAACGGTGCTCACTTCTGCTCGATGGCCTTGCCACTCACGGGATCAAAGTAGATCTCGACCTTCTTGCCGGCCTTGTCGGTACCGTAGATCTCGTAGCACTGGCCCTTGCTCACCTTGAAGGTCTTGATCTGGTAGCCCTGGGCTTCCACATCCTTCTTGAACGCCGCCTCGGGCATCCACTTTTCTTTGGGCGCGTTGCAGGCAGGGCCTGCCACGGCGGCGCCTGCCACGGCGAGAAGAAGCGCGGAGAGAACAACAGATTTCATGATTCGTTTCCTTGTGTTTCGATGCCAGCGGTTGCTGGTGAAGGCATTGAAACGAACGAACTTGAAATGAGGCTTAAACCGCTTTGTGACGGATGTCAGCAGCGGTAACGCAGAGGCTCAATGGCCTTCGGCGCGTTCGGGTGCCTTGCGCCACAACAGCATCAGCGCCAGCAGGGCCGAGGCCATCATGAGGAAGAGGCTGATGGCATTGAGCACCGGTGTGGCACCTTCGCGCATGCGGCTGTACATCAACACGGTGAGCGGCGAGTCGGAGCCCACCAGCATCAGCGTGGTGTTGAAGTTCTCGAAGGACATGAGAAAGGCCATGGCGGCCGCGCCGATCATGCTGGGGCGCAGGTACGGCAGGGTGATGGTCCACAGCACCGCAGCGCGGCTGGCGCCGAGGTTGTAGGCGGCCTCTTCGAGGGTGCGGTCGAAGCGGCGCAGGCTGGCCGAGATGGTGAGCGTGGCGATGGTGACGATGTAGCAGAACTGCCCCAGGATCACCAGCGGCAGACCGGGGCGCAGGAAGTCCAGTTCCAGGCCCCAGGTCTCGTCGGCAAAGTTGGCGATGCGGCTGGCGAACGCAAGGATGGAGATGCCCAGGATCACGCCCGGGATCACCAGCGGCAACATGCTCAGCAAGGCGATGGCGTTCTTGCCGGGAAAGTCGAAACGCTCCAGCAGAAAAGCGTTGCAGGTGCCCACGCCGACCGAGAGCACCGTGACCCAGGTCGCCACCCACGCACTGGTGCCCAGGCTCTGGATCAATTCGGCGTCGAACAGCAGGCCGGTGCGGCTGTCGTTGTCGGCCACGAACCAGTCGAGCGTGAAGCCCAACCAGGGCGGCGTGGGGTAGGGCGCATTGTTGAACGCGAAGATGGCCACCACGGCCAGCGGCACGAACAGGAACACGAAGAACGCGAGCACGAAGGCGTTGAGGCCAATGCGTTGTGCCAACGGTCGGGGCAGGCTGGGGATCATCGGATCAGGTTTTCATGACCGCACCGAAACGCTGGCCCGTGAGTTTGAGGCCCAACCACACCAGCACGGTGGACAGGAACAGCAACAGGAAACCGAAGGCCGCGCCCTGGTTCCAGTTGAAGCGTGTGATGAACTGGGTGTAGATCTGCTCGGTGAACCACAGCGAGTTCTTGCCACCCAGCAGCGTGGGCGTGAGGTAGTTGCCCAGGCACAGCATGAAGACCACGATGCACCCGGCCGCGATGCCGGGCGCCGCGTGCGGAATGACGATGCGGCGCACGATGTTCGCGGTGCTGCCGCCGAGGTCATAGGCGGCTTCGATCAGGCTGTCGTCCAGGCTCTCCAGGCTGTTGACCAGCGGGATCACCATGAACAGCAGCGAGGCGTAGACCAGGCCGACCAGGATGGTGCTGTCTCGGTAGAGCAGCTCGACCGGCGCACTGGCCAGACCCAGGCCTTGCAACAGGCTGGAGACCACGCCGGTCTCGCGCAGCAGGATCAGCCAACCCAGCGTGCGCACCATTTCGCTCACCCAGAACGGCAGCAGGCACAGCACCAGCAGCACCGTCTTGGCGCGCCCGCGCGCCACCTTGGCGATGTACCAGGCGGCGGGAAACGCCAGCAACAAAGTAAGCACCGTGGCCAGCACCGAGAGCGTGGCGGTGCGCACGAAGGTGTTCCAGTACAGCGGCTCGTCCACGAAGGTGCGGTACTGCTCAAGGCTGAGCGCGTATTCGCCCGGCCCGGTGCGCGCCTGCAGCGACAGCACCAGCAGCTCCACGTGCGGCAGGATCACCAGGCCCAGCAACCACAGCAGCGCCGGCGCGAGCAGCACCCCGAGGAAGAAGCGGCGGTGGCTGCTTTCACTCATGGAGTCGTCAGGCCGCGAAACACCAGGCCTGCGCGCTCTGGTAGGCGAAGTGCACCGTCTCGCCCGCCTTCAGGTCGGCCAGGCGCCCGGTGAGGGGAAGTGCGATGTGCAGGGGCGTGTTGCTGCGCGCCTCGCGCACCTGCACGGTGGAGTTGCCGCCGTCGAACAGCACGCTGTCGACCACCGCGCTCCAGGCCGGGTCGCCAGCCGGCAGCTCACGTGGGCTGCGGCCGATTTCGATGGCCTCGGGCCGCACGAAGACCACCGCGGCCTGGCCCGCGGCGATGCTGCCCACCGCCTGCGCCCACAGCGCCATGCCACTGCCGGTGCGCAACTGCACCTGGGCACCGTCCACTTGCTCCACCCGTCCTTCAAACCGGTTGTTGTTGCCCACAAACCCCGCCACGAAGGACGTGGCGGGCTGGTAGTACAGCTGCTGCGGGCTGCCGACCTGCTCGAACCGGCCCTGGTTCATCACCGCCACCTGGTCCGACATCACCAGCGCCTCCGACTGGTCGTGCGTGATGTAGACAAACGTGGTGCCGATCTCGGCCTGCAGCTGCTTGAGCTCCACCTTCATGTGCTCGCGCAGTTTCAGGTCGAGCGCGCCCAGCGGTTCGTCGAGCAGCAGCAGGGTCGGCTCCAGCACCAGCGAGCGCGCAATGGCCACGCGCTGCTTCTGCCCGCCCGAGAGCTGGTCGATGCGTTTGTCGGCGCTGCCGGGCAGGCCCACGCGTTGCAGCATGTCGGTGACCTTGGCCTTGACGGCCGGACTTTTCAGGCCGCGGCGCTCCAGCCCGTAGGCGATGTTCTCGCCCACGCTCATCATGGGAAACAGCGCCAGGTGCTGGAACACCATGTTCACCGGCCGTCGGTTGGGCGGCACGCCCAGCATGGACGCACCCTTGATGCGCAGGTCGCCGCTGTCGGGCGCGATGAAGCCCGCGATCATGCGCAGCAGCGTCGTCTTGCCGCAACCCGAGGGGCCGAGGATGGAGAAGAACGAGCCACGGCGAACTTTGAAACTCAAGGCCTGCACCGCCGCAAACGCGCCATAGCGTTTGTCGACGGCGAGCACCTCGAGATCGTTGTCGCCGGGGGAGGCGGTGCCGGGTGTGGGCACCGTTTATTGGGCGGCTTTGACGCGGTCGAGCACGCGGCCCTCGATGTCTTCGATGCCGGCCGGCACCGGCGGGTACCACTTGATGTTCTTCAGCGCCGCGTCGGGGAAGCTTTCGGCGAACTGCTTCTTGAGTGTCGCGTCGGCGAGCTGGTCGGCGCCTTTGCTGGCGGTGAAGTTGCCCGCGGCACCAGCCACCTTGGCAGCGACTTCCGGGCGCATGTTGAAGTTGATCCAGGCGTAGGCGGCTTCGTCGTTGCGGCCCTTGGCGGGCAGCGCGAAGGTGTCGACCCAGCCCAGCGCGCCCGACTTCGGCGCCACGAACTTGATGTCCGGGTTGGCCTTGTTCAGTTCCCAGCCGCCGGTGTCCCACATCATGGCCGTGGTGAGTTCACCCGAGCGGATGCCGGCGAGCAGCTGGTCCTTGCCGTCCCAGTAGAACTTCACGTTCTTCTTGCACTCGGCCAGTTTTTTGCCCATGTCGTCCATGAGCGCGGTGTAGGCCTTGGGGTTGTTGTAGAGCGCAAACGGGTCTTTGCCGGAGGCAAACGCCATGGCGATCAGCGTGGGGCGCTTCAGGCGCATGCTGACCTTGCCGGCGTTCTCGGCCGCACACAGGTCGGCGTAGTCGGTGGCCTTGGAGGTCTTGGTGTTGACCACCAGGCCGTCGGTGCCCCAGATGTGCGGCACGCCATAGACCTTGCCGGCCACGGTGGTGTTTTTCTTCGTGGCGTCCAGCATGGACGGGATGAACAGCTCGGACTTGATCTTCTTCAGGTCCATCGCCTTGTAGATCTTGAACTCGGTCTGCGGGCCGGCGATGCGGTCCTGACTGGGCTGCACCAGGTCGAAGCCCGCGCCGGCGGTGGCGCGCAGCTTGGAGATCATCTCTTCGTTGTTGGAGAGCGTGACCTCGACCTTGATGCCGGTTTCCTTGGTGAACTGCTCCACCACCTCTTTGGGGGCGTAGCCACCCCAGGTGAGCAGTCGCAGGGTCTTGTCCTGGGCGGTGGCGCCGGTGGTCACACACAGGACCAGCGTGGCCAGGGCAATGCGGTGGAAGGAACGGTTCATGGTGGACTCACTTTCAAAGGTGACGGGACAATGAAAACAGCGTGACGACGGGATGGACCGGGAGTGACAGGAAAAGCGCCACTATCGTCCAACCGCGGGGCTTGTCAAGGCGACATGCGCAAGGCGTGCCGGCTGCAGCGTACGTCGACGGCATGACGCTCCAGTGACAGCCCCGCGACGCGCGGGGCCATGTGGCTGGCTGGGATAATCGAGTCCATGGCAAACAAGCAGCGTGTGGTGGTGGGATTGAGCGGTGGCGTGGACTCCGCGGTGAGTGCGTACCTGCTCAAGCAGCAAGGGCATGAAGTCATCGGCATCTTCATGAAGAACTGGGAAGACGACGACAACAGCGAATACTGTTCGTCCAACATCGACTTCGTGGACGCCGCCAGCGTGGCCGACGTGCTCGGGATCGAGATCGAACACGTCAACTTCGCGGCCGAGTACAAGGACCGCGTGTTCGCCGAATTCCTGCGCGAGTACCAGGCCGGGCGCACGCCCAACCCCGACATCCTGTGCAACGCCGAGATCAAGTTCAAGGCCTTCCTCGACCACGCCATGCGCCTGGGCGCCGGGAAGATCGCCACCGGCCACTACGCCCGGGTGCGGGAGCGCAACGGGTCGTTCGAGTTGCTCAAGGGACTCGATCCGCTGAAAGACCAGAGCTACTTTCTGCACCGCCTGAACCAGGCGCAGCTGAGCAAGACGCTGTTCCCGGTGGGGGAGCTGCCCAAGACCGAGGTGCGCCGCATCGCGGCCGAGATCAAGCTGCCCAACGCGAAGAAGAAGGACAGCACCGGCATCTGTTTCATTGGCGAGCGGCCGTTCCGTGACTTCCTCAACCGCTACATCGCCAAGGAGCCCGGTCCGATCAAGGACGAAAAGGGCCGGGTGCTGGGCCAGCACGTGGGACTGAGCTTCTACACGCTGGGTCAGAGACAAGGGCTCGGGATCGGTGGCGTCAAGGCCAAGGGCGCACAGAAGGGGGGCAACGACCACGCCCCCTGGTTTGTGGCGCGCAAGGACATGGCGAGCAACACCTTGTGGGTGGTGCAGGGTCACGACCATCCCTGGCTGCTCACGCTGAAGCTGAGCGCGCAGGACGTGAGCTGGGTGGCTGGCCATGCGCCGCAGGGTGGCGAGGTGGGCGCCAAGACGCGTTACCGCCAGGCCGACGCGCCGTGTGCGCTGCAGCCGCAAGGCGACAGCCAGTTCGACTTGCGGTTCAAGGAGCCGCAATGGGCCGTGACGCCGGGGCAGAGCGCGGTGATCTACGACGGCGAGGTCTGCCTGGGGGGTGGGGTGATCACCACCGACGCGGCCAGCGCCTGAGCCTCCTCAAGGCGCTTTCGACGGTGCATTCAGGCGCGCATGGATGCGCCGCGTGGTGCGCCACACCACCCACAGCACCAGCGGCACCATCGCACCCGCCGCCATCTCCGGCTGGATCGGCAGGCCCGCCGCCTTGGCGCCCTTGGCGATGTAGAGCAGCAGGCTGATCACGTAGTACGAGATGGCCGCGATCGACAGGCCTTCCACCGTCGCCTGCAGTTGCAGCTGCAGTTCCTGCCCGCGCGTGAGCTTGGCCAGCAGCTCCTGGTTTTGCGCTTCGGTGACGATGTCGACCCGTGTGCGCAGCAGCGCGCTGGTGCGCGAGACACGTTCTGACAGCGAGGTCAGGCGCTGTGCGCTGGCCGCCACCGTGGCCATAGCCGGCGAGAGCCGGCGCTGCATGAATTCGCCGATGGTCTGCGTGCCCGGAATCGGCTTTTCGCGCAGTTCGGCAATGCGCTGCGTGACCACCGCGTCGTAGGCGCGCGTGGCGGCGAAGCGGTAGGTGTTCTCGGCGGTGGCGCGCTCCACCCGGGCCGCCAGCGAGACCAGCTGGTCCAGCAGTTCCTGTTCGGAGGTGGACTTGTTCTCGAGTTGCGCGGTGATGGTGGCGAGCTGCGCTTCGGCCGCGCTCAAGGTGGGCCCCAGTGTCTTGGCCACCGGCAGGCCCCGCAGGGCCATGAGGCGGTAGGTTTCCAGCTCCAGCAGCCGCTGAGAAATGCGGCCGGCGCGTGTGTCGGTGGTGCCCGGTGGCGTGAGCACCAGCATGCGCTCGAAGCCCGAGGGGTGCAGGCGGAAATCGGTCAGGGCCCAGGAATGCCCGCCGCCGATCTGCGAGGCGACCACGGTGCGTCCACCAAACCACTGCTGGGCCGGCTCCATGAGCCTGGCCTGCGCTGCAGGCGTTTGTTCGGGCAGCTCGCAATGCAGCATCACGAGCTTGATGGCGGCCACCGTGCGCCCGGGAATGCCGCGCAACCATCCGGGGGGTGTGACCAGCTTGTCCAGCAGCACCGGGTCGGTGGCGCCCAGCCCGGCGCCCTCGGGCAGGTGCTGCACGATGGAGTAGCGGGTGAACTCGGTGTGGCGCTCCCACTTCAGCGTGTGTTCGTTCAGCCGCAGGCGCAGGAAGTTGCCCTGCATCTGCTCCAGCGTCAGATCGTCCTGCCCGGGCAACTGCTTGAGGTGGGTCCATTCCTGCTCGCGGCTCACACCCTCGTTGAGCACCGCCACGAACACGATCAGCGCGGGCAAGTGGATGCGTGCCGAGGGCCTGGCATGCACCTCGTTGTGCAGCTCCTCGCGCAGCGCGTCGTCGGGGGGCAGGGCGCCCGGGAATGAAGGGCCACTGGCCGCGGTGAGGGGCAGATTCATGGGCGCTGAGCGGGTGAGTTGGGGCCGCTCAACTGTATGCCAAAGCGCCCGCCGCGCCCGCCGCAGAGGATTCAGGTGTGGCGCAACAGACGCCTGAGCCAGCGCATGCCCGAGCGCCGGGACCACAGCCGACCGGACACGGCCAGCGGCGCGGGTTCGGCCCACGCCATCCAGCCCCGGGCGGCGGATGGCACACCATCCACAGGATCGTGTCGGGAACGCGCAAAGGCCGCCAGGCGGGAGATGTCGAGCGCGTGGCGCGCGACGCTCGATGGTTGCGCCATCAGCTGGCGGTGCTTCTCCAGGGCCGCCTGGATGGTCCGGCCCATGCAGGCCGGCCCGGCGGGTTTGGACATGAAGCGAAAGATCTGGCCCTCGTTGATCAGGCGGCCGATGGTGGCGCTGTCGCAGTCGGCAGCGTGCATGACGGCCACGATGTTGGGGCTGCTGCGCTTCACGGCGCGGATCAGGTTCAGCGTTGCGCTGGTGCCCGAGTGGGTGTCGGCCACGATCACGGCCACCTTGTGGCGGTGCATCAGGCTCACCGCTTCGCCCGGGCTGCGCGCCCACAGCAGCAGCATGTCCTGCCCCAGCGCCGTTCGCAGCAGGTGCTCGGTGGTCGGGTCCTCGTCCATCAGCAACACGGCTTCAATGTCGCTGCCGAACCGAAGATCCGGGTCCGTCGGTGCCTGGGCGACGGGGTTGGTGTGGCGGGTCGCGGGCCGCCGCAGCGGCACTTCCCGCGCCACGGTGGCGGCGTAGGTCACCATGTCCAGCAGGTGCTGGTTGTCCCAGGGCTTGTGGATGTACCGGAACACCTCGCTGTCGTTGACCGATCGCAGCACGTCGGTGTATTCGGCATGGCCGGTGAGCAACAGGCGCATGGTCTGGGGCGACAATTCCTTGACCTGCTCCAGGAACTCGGTGCCGGGCATGCCGGGCATGCCGGGCATGCGCTGGTCGCTGATCACGACGTCGAACCCGCTGTGGCGCATCAGCGCCAGGCCTTCGTCGGCATGGGTGGCGGAGAACACGTCGAAACGGTCGCTCAGCAAGGCGTGTAGCGAGCGCAGCACGCCGGGTTCATCGTCCACACACAGGACGCGGGGTTTGGTGGGGGTGGTCATGGGGGTCAGGGGCTGTCAGGGTGACCCCTGACGAGCGCCAACCTGACCAGTTGCAGTACGGGCACGATGCTATTTTTGGCCCGTGCTTTCGCCCATACCCCGCAGGCAGTATCTTGGCTTGCACCTGCGGTGCGGGCCCTGCCTGCCGCGACCGGGACGGCTTCAGCCGCGAGGCGGGTTGTGCATCACCGACGCATCGGTCTGCACCAGATCCATCGGGTACCGCAGGCCCGCGAGGTGGTCTTCCATGCAGCGCAGCACCAGCGGGCTGCGGTGTCGCGCGGCACTGGCGCGCACTTCGTCGGGCGTGAGCCACAGCGTGCGCACGATGCCGGTGTCCAGACTGAGCCCCGGCACCGCATTCCCCAGCTCTCCGCAAAAGGCAAACCGCAGGTATGTGATGTCCTCGTCGTCTGCGGGGCTCTGACCTGCCCGCTGAAACCGCGAGAGGTACACGCCCACCAGCGCCGTGGGCGTGAACCGGTGGGTGGTTTCTTCCAGCGTTTCGCGCACCACTCCCTGGGCCGGGCTCTCTCCGGGGTCGAGGTGTCCTGCCGGGTTGTTCAGGCGCAGTCCCTCCGGCGTGTGTTCTTCAATCAGCAGATACCTGCCATCGCGCTCAATGACGGCCGCCACGGTGACACTGGGTTTCCATCGTGTATTCATCCATGCATTATTGATATCAGGTGGTGGCCTGAAATGCTTGTCAGGGCAGAAACCGGGCGGTATCCTCGAAAAGTCGCACTTTTAAATTACAAAAGAAGCAGACAAGGCGGCAAAAGTCAAACAAACGGGGTGGATCTATGACATGGCGTGGATGGGGCGTGTCCCACCTGTCGTGGGCGATTCGCTGGATGGTCTTGGTGAGTGCCTCGTGCCTGGGATGGTCGCCAGTTTCTGCCCAGACGCGGCCTGTCGTCTCCTTGACGAGCCAGGTCGACGCGCTGTCCCTCACCGACCGGCTGGAGTTTCTTGTTGACGGCGCAGGAGATTGGCAGCCCACCAAGCCACCACCGGGCGCCGGGTTCACACCGCTGAACGGGCGATGGAACCGTGACAATTTCGGTACCCGTGAGGCGCACATGTGGTCCAGGACCACCCTCAACACCGGCGATACGGGCGGGGGCGACTGGCTCTGGGTGGTGGCGAACCCACATCTTGACCGGGTCGATGTGCTCGTGTTGCTCGACGGCCAGACTGTGGCGCGCTGGAGCGGCGGCAACGCATCGCCTGGACGCGCAGACGCCGTTCGAGTGCATCCCTTCCTGCTGTCACAGCTTGCGCTGAAAGCCGGCACCGAATACACGGTGTACATGCACGTGCACTCACGCGGCGTCTTCTACGTTCCCGTGAGCCTGTGGCGACCCCGGGCGTTCTGGCAAGCGGATCAGGTGCGCTAAGTGTTGTCCGGTCTGTATTTCGGACTGGTGATGGGGCTGTTTGCCTACAACCTGTTTCTCTACCTGCTCATACGCGAGCGTGTTTACCTCCATTACCTTGGGTGCGTCCTCGCCCTGACATTGAGCCAGTTGGCCAACACCGGACTGGGTGCGCAGTGGGTGTGGCCCGCGTGGGCAGCTTCCAGCACGTTCATCAACAACCTGGCCATCGCCTGTTCGGCCGCGCTGGCGATGTTGTTCGTGCGCGCGTTTCTCAAGACGCGCCAGGCCGCGCCACGCATCGACCGGTGGTTGCGCGGCAGTGCTGGGGCCTGGCTGGTCGTGCTGTTGGGGCTGCCTTTTCTGGACAACGTGATCGCGGGGTACATCCTGGGCCCGGCCGGCTTTCTCACGGTCGTCTTCCTGACGCTGATCACGTGGGACGCGGTGCGCGCACGCCGGCCCGGCGCGCAGTATTTCGCCCTGGCCTGGGTCACCCTGTTTCTGGCGGGCGCCCTGTTCGCCCTGTTCCGGCTCGGGGCCTTTCCTCACCATCCTGTGCTGGCCAACATCATGATGATGGGCTCTTCGCTCGAACTGGTTCTGTTGTCGTTCGCGCTGGCCGACCGGATACGCTCGGATCGTCTGGCCAAGGAAAGAGCCTTTGCCGACAGGACCGCTGCGACTGTCAGACACGACGCAGCCCAGCGTGCCCTGGCTGAAAAGTCCAGCTTCATGGCCACGGTGACGCACGACATCCAGCAACCGCTCTATGCCATGCGGCTGGCCATGCAGAGCCTGGTGGATGCGCCGGCCGCCCCCCAGCTGGACGCGCCGCTCGCGCAAATCCGCTCGGCCATGCAGTTGGCCGACGACCTGCTGGGTTCCCTGGCCATGGTGGTTCAGCTCGATCGCGCCGATCTCACACCTTCCATCACACGCCATTCCGTGCAGAAGATGCTCGAGCGAGTTGAGTTGCTCTTCGAACCGCTGGCGCGGCAACGCGATCTCGATTGGCGCGTCACCCCTTGCGTCGCTTGGGTGAGGAGCGACCCCATGTTGCTGCAGCGCATGGTGTGCAATCTGGTGGCCAATGCGATTCGGTACACCGAGCGGGGTGGTGTGTTGCTGTCGTGCCGCGTGCGTCGCACGGGCCTGCTGCTGCAGGTCTGGGACACCGGGCCAGGCATCGCACCCGAAGAACAGGATGCCGTCTTCGAGGAATACTTCAGGGGCGGTGCCGCACAGTCGGGTGAATCGGGTCTGGGGCTCGGGCTGTCCATCGTGCGTCGGTGTGCCCTCCTGCTGGACATCCAGCTGAGCCTGCGCTCGGTGGTCGGGCGGGGCACTTGCTTTCAGTTGCTGGTGCCGTTGGCGCCTCCCAACGAATGACCGTGCACGCCGGTCGGGCCAAGGCAGTTCACCCACGCCTGCCCGGGCGGCGACCTTCAGTTAAGCTTGCCAGCTGATTCCCCAACCCGCGAGCGAGGAGACGTTCATGATGATTGGCGTACCCACTGAGACCACAGTGGGCGAAACCCGAGTGGCCGTCACGCCCGAGACGGCCAAAAAATACGTGGCCCAGGGGCACACGGTGCGCGTGCAGTCCGGGGCCGGCCTGGCCGCCAGCGTGACCGACGCGGCCTACACCGCGGTGGGGGCCGAGATCACCGACGCGGCCAGCGCACTGGGTGCCGACCTGGTGCTCAAGGTGCGCACCCCGTTCGACAACGAGCTGGCCCAGATGAAGCCGGGCGCCACCGTGGTCGGCATGCTCAACCCGTTCGACGCCGAAGGCCTGCAACGCATGGCGCGAGCCGGCCTCACCGCCTTTGCACTCGAAGCCGCACCGCGCACCACCCGCGCGCAGAGCATGGACGTGTTGTCTTCGCAGGCCAACATCGCCGGCTACAAGGCCGTGATGCTCGCGGCGCACCACTACCAGCGTTTTTTCCCCATGCTCATGACGGCGGCCGGCACCGTCAAGGCCGCTCGCGTGGTCATTCTGGGTGTGGGTGTGGCGGGCCTGCAGGCCATTGCCACGGCCAAGCGCCTGGGTGCGGTCATCGAAGCGTCCGACGTTCGCCCGAGCGTGAAGGAACAGGTCGAATCGCTGGGCGGCAAGTTCATCGATGTGCCGTACGAGACGGCCGAAGAGAAAGAAGCGGCCGAAGGCGTGGGCGGTTACGCCCGGCCCATGCCGCCGAGCTGGCTGGAGCGGCAGAAGGCCGAGGTCGCCAAGCGCGTGGCGCTGGCCGACGTGGTGATTTCCACCGCCCTGATTCCGGGTCGAGCCGCGCCGGTGCTCATCACCGAAGACATGGTCAAGTCCATGAAGCCGGGCAGCGTGATCGTGGACATCGCCGCCGGCAAGGGCGCCAATGGTGTGGGCGGCAACTGCCCGATCACCGAGACCGACCGCACGGTGGTCAAGCACGGCGTGACCATCGTCGGCGAGACCAACCTGGCCGCCATGGTGGGCGCCGACGCCTCGGCGCTGTACGCGCGCAACGTGCTCGATTTCCTCAAGCTCATCGTCAACAAGGACGGCGCGCTGCACGTGGACATGGAAGACGACATCGTCGCGGCCTGCCTGATGGCGCAGGGCGGTGAAGTGAAACGCAAGAGCTGAACGAGACACCAAGGACAAGACCATGGAAGCCGTATCCCCCACCGTTCTCAACCTCATCATCTTTGTGCTGGCCATCTACGTGGGCTACCACGTGGTGTGGAACGTCACGCCCGCGCTGCACACGCCGCTGATGGCCGTGACCAACGCGATCTCGGCCATCGTGATCGTGGGTGCCATGCTCGCAGCGGCCCTGACAGAGACCAACCTGGGCAAGACCATGGGTGTGCTGGCGGTGGCGCTGGCTGCGGTCAACGTGTTCGGTGGATTCCTGGTCACGCGGCGGATGCTGGAGATGTTCAAGAAGAAGGAACGCAAGGCGCCTGTGGCCGCTGAGGGAGCGCACAAATGAGCATGAACCTGGTGACCCTGCTGTACCTGGTGGCCAGCATCTGTTTCATCCAGGCCCTCAAAGGCCTGAGCCATCCGACCACGTCCATCCGCGGCAACGTTTTCGGCATGACCGGCATGGCGATTGCCATCCTCACCACCGCCGCGCTCATCGTCGAGCTCTCCGGTGGCAAGGCCGAGGGCATGGTCTGGGTGCTGGTGGGTCTTGTGGTGGGTGGTGGCGCCGGCGCCATCATGGCCAATCGGGTCGAGATGACCAAGATGCCCGAGCTGGTGGCTTTCATGCACAGCATGATCGGTCTGGCGGCGGTCTGCATCGCGGTGGCCGTGGTGGCCGAGCCCTACGCCTTCGGCATCGTCGCCAAGGGCGTGCCGATTCCCTTCGGCAACAAGATCGAACTCTTCCTGGGTGCGGCCATCGGCGCCATCACCTTCAGCGGTTCGGTCATCGCCTTCGGCAAGCTCTCGGGCAAGTACAAGTTCCGTCTGTTCCAGGGCGCACCGGTCACCTTCTCCGGCCAGCACATGATCAACCTGGTGCTCGGTCTGGCCACGGTGGGTCTGGGCGTGTTCTTTGCGTTCACCGAAAACTGGCCTGCGTTCTTCTTGATGATCGCGCTCTCGTTTGTGCTGGGCGTGCTGATCATCATTCCCATCGGCGGCGCCGACATGCCGGTGGTGGTGTCCATGCTCAACAGCTACTCGGGCTGGGCGGCAGCGGGCATCGGCTTCAGCCTGAACAACTCCATGCTGATCATTGCCGGCTCGTTGGTGGGCAGCTCGGGCGCGATCCTGAGCTACATCATGTGCAAGGCCATGAACCGCTCGTTCTTCAACGTGATCCTGGGCGGCTTCGGCGGTGAGGCTGCCACGGCGGGTGGCGCCAAAGCCGAAGCGCGGCCGGTCAAGAGCGGCAGCGCGGACGACGCGGCCTTCGTGCTGGGCAACGCCGAGACCGTGGTGATCGTGCCCGGCTACGGCCTGGCCGTTGCGCGCGCGCAGCACGCGGTGAAGGAGCTGGCGCACAAGCTCACCGAAAAAGGCATCACAGTGAAGTACGCCATCCACCCGGTGGCGGGCCGCATGCCGGGCCACATGAACGTGTTGCTGGCCGAGGCCGAGGTGCCTTACGACCAGGTGTTCGAGATGGAAGACATCAACGGTGAATTCGGCCAGGCCGACGTGGCCATCGTCCTGGGCGCCAACGATGTGGTGAACCCCGCCGCCTTGCAAAAGGGCAGCACCATCTACGGCATGCCCATCCTCGAAGCCTACAAGGCCAAGACCGTGATCGTGAACAAGCGCTCCATGGCCGCGGGTTATGCGGGTCTGGACAACGAACTCTTCTACATGGACAAGACCATGATGGTGTTCGGCGACGCGAAGAAGGTCGTTGAGGACATGACCAAAGCCATCGAATGACGGCCCCGGCCATGTGCCGGAAGGTTTTCTGTCAAAGGGGCCGGCTGCCATGCCGGCCCCTTGGTTTTTGTAGCAAGCAATCTTCGTTGGACGCGACTCTGCGTCCAGTCGTCAGAAAGTCGTAAGGGAAAAACACGAGGCCCCGCCATGCCACGCAGCCCGACAATGGCGGGTTGTTTTCAATACCAAGTTCTGGAGATCATGCATGACCGCATCAACGGCCGACCGTCCCTGGCTGGGCTCGTATTCCCCCGGTGTGCCCGCCGACATCGACGTGGCGCAGTACAGCTCGCTGGTGCACCTCATGGAAGAGAGCTTCGGCAAATACGCGAACCGGCCGGCCTACAGCTTCATGGGCAAGCAGATCACGTTTGCGCAGACCGACAGCCTGTCGCTCGCGTTTGCGGCCTACCTGCAGGGCCTGGGTCTGGTCAAGGGCGACCGCGTGGCGATCATGATGCCCAACGTGCCGCAGTACCCGGTGGCCGTCGCGGGCATCCTGCGCGCGGGCCTGGTGGTGGTGAACGTGAACCCGCTGTACACGCCGCGTGAACTGGAGCACCAGCTCAAGGACTCGGGCGCCAAGGCCATTGTGATCATCGAGAACTTCGCCAGCACCTTGCAGCAGTGCATCGCCAACACGCCGGTGAAACACGTGGTGCTCACGTCCATGGGCGACCAGCTGGGTCTGCTCAAGGGCGCGCTGGTGAACTACGTGGTGCGCAACGTCAAGAAGATGGTGCCCGCCTTCAGCCTGCCGCAGGCCGTGCGGTTCAACGACGCAATTGCCAAGGGCACACGCGGCACGCTCAAGCGCCCCGACATCAAACCCGACGACATGGCGGTGCTGCAGTACACCGGCGGCACCACCGGCGTGAGCAAGGGCGCCGTGCTCCTGCACCGCAATGTGATCGCGAACCTGCTGCAGTCCGACGCCTGGAACGAGCCGGCCATGAGCCGTGTGCCCGAGAACGAGCAGCCCACCAGCGTGTGCGCCTTACCGCTGTACCACATCTTCGCGTTCACGGTGAACATGATGCTGGGCATGCGCACCGGGGCCCTGAACATCCTGATCCCCAACCCGCGCGATTTGCCCGCGGTGTTGAAAGAGCTGGGCAAGCACACCTTCCACAGCTTCCCCGCGGTCAACACCCTGTTCAACGGGCTGGCCAACCACCCCGAGTTCAACACCGTGAACTGGAGCAACCTCAAGGTCTCGGTGGGCGGCGGCATGGCGGTGCAAAGCGCTGTGGCCAAACTCTGGCTGGAGAAAACCGGCTGCCCGATCTGCGAAGGCTATGGCCTGTCAGAGACCAGCCCTTCGGCCACCTGCAACCCGACCACCAGCACCGCCTTCAGCGGCACCATCGGCCTGCCCCTGTCCAACACCTGGCTCAAGTGCCTCGACGACGATGGCGTCGAGGTGCCGATGGGCCAGCCTGGCGAGATCGCCATCAAAGGACCGCAGGTGATGGCGGGCTACTGGCAACGGCCCGACGAGACCGCCAAGGTCATGACACCCGACGGCTACTTCAAGACCGGCGACGTGGGCGTGATGGACGAGCGCGGGTACTTCAGAATTGTCGACCGCAAGAAGGACATGGTGCTGGTCAGCGGCTTCAACGTCTACCCCAACGAGGTGGAAGACGTGGTGGCGCAGTTGCCTGGCGTGATGGAGTGCGCCGTGGTCGGTGTGCCCGACGACAAGTCGGGCGAGGCGGTCAAGCTTGTGATCGTGAAAAAAGACGAGGCGCTGACCGAAGCCCAGGTGCGCGACTATTGCAAGGCCAACCTCACCGGCTACAAGCAGCCCAAGGTGGTGGAGTTCCGCACCGAGCTGCCCAAGACGCCGGTGGGCAAGATCCTGCGTCGCGAGCTGCGCGACAAAAAATAGTGGGAGGCCCCACCGCCATCGTCAGCGCGCTGCACGAGGAGCTGGCCGCTGTGCTGGCGCTCATGCCCGACGAGCAACAGCAGACCGCGGGCGGACGCACCTTCTGGCGCGGCCACCTGCACGGGCACGACGTGGTGGCCGTGCTCTCGGGCATCGGCAAGGTGGCTGCAGCCACCACCGCCACGGCATTGATCGAGCGCTTCGGCGTGCAACGCATCGTGTTCACCGGGGTGGCCGGTGGTGTGCGACCGGGTGTGAACGTGGGTGACGTGGTGGTGGCGCGGCACTTCCTGCAGCACGACATGGACGCCTCGCCACTCTTTGCGCGCCACGAAGTCCCCGGCTATGGCCGCTCCACCTTTGACGCCGATGCGGCGCTCACTGCGCAATTGCTGCGCGCGAGCGAAAGCGTGTTGCGCTCCTTGCCCACGCAGTTGCCTGAAGCGGTGCGCAGCGCGTTCGGCCTGCACGCGCCCCGGTGCCACCAGGGCCTGCTGATCAGCGGTGATCGTTTTGTGTCAACCACCGCCGAGAGCGAGGCCCTGCGCCGCGAGCTGCCCGAGGCGCTGGCGGTGGAAATGGAGGGCGCGGCCTTTGCCCAGGTGTGTCACGACTACCGCGTGCCGCTGGCCGTGGTGCGCACCATTTCCGACCGCGCCGACGACGCGGCGCACGTGGACTTCCCGCGCTTCCTGCGCGAGGTGGCCAGCCGCTACAGCGGAGCGATCGTCGAGGCCTTGCTGAGCGACTGAACGCGGCGGGTCGTCAAACCCACCGCAGCAGCAGCCCCGCCACCAGCGGCAGTGCCACCGCGCTGAACAGCGCCGACAGGCCCATGGCCAGCCCGGCGAAAGCGCCCATCTCCTCGCTCACCTGAAACGCCCGCGCGGTGCCGATGCCGTGCGCCGCCGTGCCCAGCGCGAAGCCGCGCACCACCGGGTCTTTGATGCGCAAGGCGTCGAACAAGAACCGCGCGCTGGCGGCGCCGATGATGCCGGTGGCCGCGACCAGCACGGCAGTGAGCGAGGGGATGCCGCCGATCTTCTCCGCAATGCCCATGGCCACGGGGCTGGTGACCGACTTCGGTGCGAGCGACGCCAGTGTGGCTTTGGACGCACCCAGTGCCCAGCCCACGCCGATGGCGGTGACGGTGGCCGCCAGCGTGCCCACCACCAGCGCGCCCGCGATGGGCAGCCACAGGCGCTTGAGCCGGGGGAGCTGTTCGAACAGCGGGATGGACAAGGCCACCGTGGCCGGCCCGAGCAGGAAGTGCACAAACTGCGCGCCTTCGAAATAGGTGGCGTAGGGCGTGCTGGTGGCCCACAGCAGCGTGGCCAGCACCGCGATGGCGATGGCCACCGGGTTGGCCAGCGGGTTGAAGCCGCTTCGCTGGTAGAGCAAAAACGCGCCGTGGTAGACCAGCAGCGTGAGCGTGAGACCCAGCAGCGGCGTGGCCGAGAGGTAGACCCAGATGTCGGCGAGCGCGCCGGGCAGAGGCAGCGCGGGTGTCATCGTTGGGTCCGTTTCATCAACCACGCCATGGTGAGCGCCGCGCTCGCGAGCCCCACCAGGGTGCTCACCACCAGCGCCACACCGATCGCGAGCGCTTCGTTGCCCAGGCGCTGCAGGTGCAGCATGACGCCCACACCGGCCGGCACGAACAACAACGAAAGGTGCTGCAGCAGCGTCTGCGCGGTGGGCTTGATGGCGCCCAGCACCGAGGGGCGCAACACCAGCGTCAACAGCAGCAGGGCCAGGCCCACCACCGGGCCGGGCATGGGCGCACCCGTGGCGAGCACCAGCGCTTCGCCCAGCAACTGGAACACCAGCAGCGTGGCCAGCGCAGGGATCATGGCGTGGTCAGCGCCTCGTCCAGCACTTCCACCCAGTGGCGCACCGGTGTGGTGGTGCCGCTTTGCAGGTGCGTGATGCAGCCGATGTTGGCGCTGGTGATCACACTGGGCTGCAATTCACCCAGGTGACCGAGCTTGCGGTCGCGCAGCTCGTAGGCGATCTCGGGGTTGAGCACCGAATACGTGCCGGCGGAGCCGCAGCACAGGTGGGCTTCGTTCTTGGCCACCTGCACCGTGAAGCCGAGCGCGGCGAGGTGATGCTCCACACCGCCCTTGAGCTTCTGGCCGTGCTGCAAGGTGCAGGGCGGGTGGAAGGCGATCACGCGCGAGGCATCGGGTGCGTGCTTCAGCAGGGACCGCAGCGCAGGCACAAGCGCGGGCAGCAGCTCGCTGAGGTCTTGTGTGAGTTCGCTGATGCGCGCGGCCTTGGCGGCATAGGCCGGATCGTCGCGCAAGATGTGGCCGTATTCCTTCACCGTCACGCCGCAGCCCGAGGCGTTCATCACGATCGCTTCCACCGCATCCGGGCCATCGACCAGCGGCCACCAGGCGTCGATGTTGGCGCGCATCTGCGCCATGCCACCGCTCTGGTCGTTGAGGTGGAACTTCACCGCGCCGCAGCAGCCCGCAGCCGGCGCCAGCACACCCTGGATGCCGGCGGCGTCCAGCACACGCGCGGTGGCGCTGTGGATACTCGGCATCATGGCCGGCTGCACGCAGCCTGCCAGCAGCAGCACGCGCCGCGCATGCGTGCGCGTGGGCAGGCGGCCGGCGTTGCGGGGCGCGGGCACCTTGTTCTGCAGCGACGCGGGCAACAGCGGGCGCACCAACTGGCCGAGCTTCATGGCCGGGCCGAACAGCGGGGAGGGCAGGCCCTCCTTGAGCAGCCAGCGCACGGTTTTCTCGGCAGCCGGGCGCGGCACCTTTTCGTCCACCAGCTGGCGCCCGATGTCGACGAGGTGGCCGTAGTCCACGCCGCTGGGACAGGTGGTCTCGCAGTTGCGGCAGGTGAGGCACCGGTCCAGGTGCATCTGCGTCTTGCGCGTGGGCTCGGCGCCTTCGAGCACCTGCTTGATCAGGTAGATGCGTCCGCGTGGGCCGTCGAGCTCGTCGCCGAGCAGCTGGTACGTGGGGCAGGTGGCGGTGCAGAAACCGCAGTGCACGCACTTGCGCAGGATGGCCTCGGCCGCACGGCCGTCGGCGCGGGCCTGGTATTCGGGGGAGAGCTGGGTTTGCATGAGAGGTCAGGCCATGCGACCTGGATTGAAGATGCCGGCGGGGTCGAACGATTCCATCAAGCGGGCTTGAATGCTTTGCAGCGCAGCGCCCTGCATCTGGAAGCGCGGCACGCCAGGCGCGCCATCGGCACCGGCGCGGAACAGGGTGGCGTGGCCGTTCACTGCGCTGGCCGCCGCACGCAGCTCGGCGGCCGCCGACGCAGGCGCCCACAGCCAGCGCTGCGCGCCCTGCCACTCGATGAACTGCGCGTGCGGCAACGCGAGCACGGGCGCGGTCTGCGGCACCGAGAGGCGCCACAGGCACACATCGGGCGACGGGGCGTCGAAGAAGGGCAGGCGTTGGTCGCGGCAGGCGTCCCAGTCGGGGCCGGCCTGTGCGTTGTCCATGCGGGTGCCACCGGCCTCGCGCGCCATGCGCTCGCAGGCCGCTTCCACCGCGGCCACGGCGCCGCGCAGACGCACGAACAGCAGCTCGGGCGCGTCCGCCGCGGTCTCATCCTTCACCCAACAACTGGCGTTGATCGGCAGTGGCTGGCCACCCCAGCGGTGCAGTTGTTCCAGCGCGTCGTGTTGACCCAGGGGGAACACCAACGTGGCCTCGGCCAGCGCCACCGGCAGCACCTTGAGGCTGACCTCGCTGATCACGCCGAGCGTGCCCATGGCGCCGGCCATCACGCGGCTCACGTCGTAGCCCGCCACGTTTTTCATGACCTGACCCCCGAAGGTCAGCAGTTCACCGCGGCCGTTGATGAAGCGTGCGCCCAGCACGTAGTCCCGCACCGAGCCGGCGGTGGCCCGCGCCGGGCCGGCCAGACCCGCGGCCACCATGCCGCCCACAGTGCCGCCCGGGCCGAAGCGCGGGGGTTCAAACGGAAAACACTGGCCCTGCCCGGCCAGCAGCGCCTCGACCTCGGCCAGCGGCGTGCCCGCGCGCACCGTGATGACGAGTTCGGTCGGCTCGTAGCTGACCACGCCCGACCAGTCGGTGGTGGAGAGTTCGGTGCCCGGGGTGGGCACGCCGAGAAAGGATTTGGTGTTGCCGCCGACGATGCGCAGGGGCTGGCGGTCGGCGCCAGCCTGCAGAATCTGATCGATCAGGTGGCCGGGGTGTTCGGTGGTGCTGGCTTGCATCCGGACGATGGTAGTCGCCGGGGCTTCGCGAGACTTTGATTTTTTTTGCATGCGGGAATGCAAACCCACTGCGAACCGGCGCAAGCCGGCCCCCGGGGACAGCAATCCGCGAAGCGGCGGAGCGTGGGGGCTGGCTTTTATCTTGTGTAGCCCAGGCACATGCCTGCATTCGCCCGGCCTTTGCACTCGCGCTGCAGGCGCTTCTCCCGCGCTGCGGGGCTTTCTTCCGACGGCGCCTTGTGAAACTTCACCGAGGTGGGTTTGCGTGGGCTGCCGGACGGGTTCGGTCCCGCGGCCTGTGCGCAAAGCACGAAGAAGGCGGACAAGGCGATCACGGTGCGGGACAGGGAAGCGTGGCTCATGGGTTCCTCCAGGTTGCTGCGGTGAAAACGCAGTAACTATAAAGAACTCGTCAGGCACAAAAAAACCCGCGTGCCGGTTGGCCACGCGGGTTCAACTTCCACAGGAGAATCTCGGCAACTGCGCGGTGGGGCCTTCGTTGAAGAACCAGCCACACCGCGCGGTGAGACCTGCAGGACTCAGCGGTTGTAAGCCGTTTCGCCGTGAGCGGTGATGTCCAGACCTTCGCGTTCGGCTTCTTCCGAGACGCGCAGACCCACCATCATGTCCACAATCTTGTAGCAGACGAAGGCCACGATGCCCGACCACACCAGGGTGATCAGCACGCCTTCGGCCTGCACCACCATCTGGCTGGCGATGGAGTAGTCGTCGCCCTTGATGCCGCCCAGCGAACCGGCCGAGAACACGCCGGTGAGCAGCGCGCCCACGATGCCGCCCACGCCGTGCACACCGAACACGTCCAGCGAGTCGTCGGCGCCCAGCATCTTCTTGAGACCGGACACGCCCCACAGGCACAGGAAGCCGGAGATCAGGCCGATGATGATGCCGCCCATGGGGCCCACCGAGCCGCAAGCGGGGGTGATGGCCACCAGACCGGCCACAGCGCCGGACGCAGCGCCCAGCATCGAGGCCTTGCCTTTGGACAGCGCTTCACCGACACACCAGGCCAGCACCGCAGCGGCCGTGGCCAGCAGGGTGTTGATGAAGGCCAGGCCGGCGCCGCCGTTGGCTTCCAGGTTGGAGCCGGCGTTGAAGCCGAACCAGCCCACCCACAGCAGCGAGGCACCGACCATGGTCAGCGTCAGGCTGTGAGGCGCCATCGATTCCTTGCCGTAGCCGATGCGCTTGCCCAGCATGTAGGCACCCACCAGACCGGCGATGGCGGCGTTGATGTGCACCACGGTGCCACCAGCGAAGTCCAGCGCGCCCTTGTCGAACAAGTAACCACCGGCACCCCAGACCATGTGGGCGATCGGGATGTAGCTGAAGGTGAACCACAGGGCACAGAACAGCAGCACAGCGCTGAATTTCATGCGCTCGGCGAACGAGCCCACGATCAGCGCACAGGTGATGCCGGCGAACGTGGCCTGGAAGGCAACGAAGATCAGCTCGGGAATCATCACACCGGGGGTGAAGGTGGCGGCCAGCGTGGCGGGCGTGATGCCCATCAGGAAGACCTTGTCGAGGTTGGCAACGATCAGGCCTTCACCGCCGAACGCCAGGCTGTAGCCGTACACGGCCCACAGCACGACGATCAGCGAGAACACCACCATCACCTGCATCAGCACCGACAGCATGTTCTTGCTGCGGACCAGGCCGCCGTAGAACAGGGCCAGGCCGGGCACGACCATGAGCACCACGAGGATGGTGGAGACCATCATCCAGGCCACGTCGCCCTTGTCCATGGTTTCCTTGACCGCTTCTTCAGCAGGCGCTGCCTCGGCCGGGGCGGCGGTGGCAGCAGCCGGGGCTTCAACAGCCATGGGGGCGGCAGCGGGTGCATCGGCAGCCGGCGCTGCGGCGGCAGCGGGAGGCGCTTCGGTCGTGGTCTGCGCGGTGGCGCTCAGGCCTGCAAAGGCCAGGCCGGCGCCCAGCAGCAGGGTTGCAATCAGTTTTTTCATGTCTGTGATCTTTCTTGTTCAGTGGCGATGATCAGAGCGCTTCTTTGCCGGTCTCGCCGGTGCGGATGCGAACCACCTGTTCGAGCGAGGTGACGAAAATCTTGCCGTCGCCGATCTTGCCGGTGCGTGCCGCACCTTCGATGGCTTCGATCACGCGATCGACGAGGTCGTCGGAGACGGCCGCTTCGATCTTGACCTTGGGCAGAAAGTCGACCACGTATTCCGCGCCGCGGTACAGCTCGGTGTGGCCCTTCTGGCGGCCGAAGCCCTTGACTTCGGTCACGGTGATGCCTTGCACGCCCATGCCGGAGAGTGCTTCACGCACTTCGTCCAGTTTGAACGGCTTGATGATGGCTGAAACCATTTTCATGCTGCTATTCCTCTTCTTGAACAGGAGGGTGATGGGACCGGATGGCCGACACCGAGGTGGAAACGAGTTCGGCATGCCCGGAAGCAAACCAATCGCGGTGGGCTGACTGCGGCATGGCGGACCACGCTTCGAATCAATCGCTTACAAGACCTAGCAGGGAATATGCCAACCCACGGCATCCCTACCCCCTGGGGTTGCGGGCTTCCACGCTCACTACAGTCGCCAGCGCGGGAACAAACGTGTGTCGGTGAGCTCCGCGAGCCGCCGCTGAACCGGGTTGGACCCACACCGCGGCGCCGCACCCCGAGGGTGCGCACCAAACAAGTGCCTTTCCACAAAACCGTGCGTCCGTCCGAAAAGGTGGACATCGCGCACCGAAACAGGGAGTGAATCGCCATGGGACTGTCATTGGTGCGCAGCCGCGCGCTGCTCGGGCTGGACGCCAGGCCGGTGCAGGTGGAAGTGCATCTGGCCAACGGCCTGCCCAGCTTCACCCTCGTGGGCCTGGCAGACACCGAGGTGAAAGAGGCCCGCGAACGCGTGCGTTCGGCCATCGCCAACGCGGGGCTGGAATTTCCGTCCAACAAGAAGATCACGGTCAACCTGGCCCCGGCCGACCTGCCCAAGGACTCGGGCCGCTTCGATTTGCCCATTGCGCTGGGCATCCTGGCGGCCAGCGGGCAGATCAGCGCGGCGCGGCTGGCTGACTGGGAATTCGCTGGCGAACTCTCCCTGGGCGGTGAACTGCGCCCGGTGCGCGGCGCGCTCGCCATGAGCCTGGCGCTGCACCGCGACGCCGGCCCTGACGCCAGCAACGCCCGGCTCGTGCTGCCGCCGGGCAGCGCCGAAGAAGCCGCGCTGGTGCCACAGGCCCGGGTCTACCGGGCGCGCCACCTGCTCGATGTGATTGCCCGCTTTCTCCCCGAGAGCGCATCCACGGCCGAGCCGCCCGACGACGGCGGTTGGGCGCGGCTTTCGGCGCATACGATCGGGGAAGCGCCTGCGCTGGCGGATCTGGCCGACGTCAAAGGCCAGAGCGCCGCCCGCCGCGCGCTGGAGATCGCGGCCGCTGGTGGCCACAGCGTCTTGATGGCCGGGCCGCCCGGGTCCGGCAAGTCCATGCTGGCCCACCGTTTTGCGGGCTTGTTGCCGCCCATGAGCACGCTGGAGGCGCTCGAATCCGCAGCGGTGGCCTCGCTGGCCGGGCGGTTCGATCTGGCGCGCTGGGGACAGCGGCCCACCTGCGCGCCGCACCACAGCGCCAGCGCGGTGGCGCTGGTGGGGGGTGGCTCGCCGCCGAGGCCGGGCGAGATTTCGCTCGCGCACCACGGCGTGTTGTTTCTCGACGAACTCCCCGAATTTCCCCGCGCCGCGCTGGAGGCCCTGCGCGAGCCGCTGGAAAGCGGGCACATCCGCATCTCGCGCGCGGCCATGCAGACCGAGTTCCCGGCGCGCTTTCAGCTGGTGGCCGCCATGAACCCCTGCCCCTGCGGCTTTCTGGGCCACCCCACCCGTGCCTGCCGCTGCACACCCGACCAGGTGGCGCGCTACCAGGCCAAGCTCAGCGGCCCACTGCTGGACCGCATCGACCTGCACGTGGAGGTGCCGGCGCTGCCGCCGGAGAACCTGTGCACCCACCAGCCGGGCGAATCGAGCGTCTGCGTGCGCGAGCGTGTGACCGCGGCGAGGGACCGTGCGCAGGCCCGCCAGGGTTCGGCCAACCAGGCCCTGGCAGGGCGCGCGCTCGACGAACACGCCCAGGCCGAAGCCTTGGCCGTCAAGTTCCTGCACACCGCGGCCGCGCGCCTGGGCTGGAGCGCGCGCGGCACCCACCGCGCCCTGCGGGTGGCGCGCACCATCGCCGACCTCGCGGGCAGCGACACGGTGGGCGTGGCGCACATCGCCGAAGCGGTGCAGTACCGGCGGGTGGTCACACCGGGCGGCTGACAGGAGACGGGCCGCGCGCCACATGACCTTGTCCTGTGGTGCCGCGATGCAACTGGTATGGTTTCCGGCTTCCCCCATCTGAAGCAGGAGACACCATGAGCTACCCCCACACCCAACTGTTCATCCACGGCCAATGGCGCGACGCCGCCGCTGGCGAGACGCTGGCCGTGTTCAACCCGGCCACCGGCCAAGAGATCGGCCGGGTGGCCCACGCACGCCAGGCCGACCTCGACCTGGCGCTGGACGCCGCGCAAAAAGGCTTTGAAATCTGGCGCGACAAGCCGCCCATCGAACGCGCCAAGGTCATGCGCGCCGCTGCCGCGCTGATGCGCGAGCGCGCCGGCGCCATTGCCGCGCTGCTCACGCAAGAGCAGGGCAAGCCGCTCGCCGAGGCCAAGGGCGAGGCCATGGCCGCGGCCGACATCATCGAATGGTTCGCCGACGAAGGCCTGCGGGTGTACGGCCGCATCGTGCCCTCGCGCGGCAACCTCGCCATGCGCCAGATGGTGCTCAAGGACCCGGTCGGCCCGGTGGCCGCGTTCACGCCGTGGAACTTCCCCGTCAACCAGGTCGTGCGCAAACTGGCCGCGGCGCTCGCCACGGGCTGTTCCATGATCGTGAAGGCGCCCGAAGAAACCCCGGCCGCGCCGGCCGAGCTGGTGCGCGCCTTTGCCGACGCCGGCCTGCCGCCCGGCGTGTTGGGGCTGGTCTACGGCACGCCGTCGGAGATCTCCACCTACCTCATCGCGCACCCGGTCATCCGCAAGATCACCTTCACCGGCTCCACGCCGGTGGGCAAACAGCTCGCCGCCATGGCCGGCCAGCACATGAAGCGCGTGACCATGGAGCTGGGTGGGCACGCGCCGGTGATCGTGGCCGAAGACGCGGACGTGGCACTTGCCGTGAAGACCGCGGGCGGCGCCAAGTTCCGCAACGCGGGCCAGGTCTGCATTTCGCCCACGCGTTTCCTGGTGCACGAGAGCATTGCCAGGGAGTTCTCGGCCGCGCTGGTGAAACACGCCGCC
Source organism: Hydrogenophaga sp. RAC07 (assembly GCF_001713375.1). NCBI lineage: Bacteria > Pseudomonadati > Pseudomonadota > Betaproteobacteria > Burkholderiales > Comamonadaceae > Hydrogenophaga > Hydrogenophaga sp. RAC07. The sequence continues at coordinate 4,083,593 of NZ_CP016449.1, read as the reverse complement.
GGCCTCTCGGTGGGCGACGGTTCAGCCGAAGGCACGCAGATGGGCCCGCTGGCCAACCCGCGCCGCGTGACGGCCATGGCCGAATTCACCAAAGACGCCGTGGAGCGCGGCGCCACGCTGGCCACCGGCGGCGAGCGCATCGGTGAAGCCGGCAACTTCTGGCAGCCCACCATCCTGACCGACGTGCCGCTGGACGCGCGCGTGTTCAACGACGAGCCCTTCGGCCCCATGGCCGCGGTGCGCAGCTTCAATACCCTGGACGAAGCGATTGCCGAGGCCAACCGCCTGCCCTTCGGCCTGGCCGGCTACGCCTTCACGCGTTCGTTGAAAAACGCCGACCTGCTGGCGCGCCGCGTCGAGGTGGGCATGCTGTGGGTCAACATGCCCGCCATGCCCTCGGCCGAAATGCCGTTCGGCGGCATCAAGGATTCGGGCTACGGCTCGGAGGGCGGGCCTGAGGCGATGGAGGCCTACCTGAATGCCCGGTCGGTTTCCATCATGAATGTCTGAGGCAGAGCAGGGGGTGCATCACCCCTTGTTGGGGCCCAGCTTGTTCGTGAAAGCCACCACCAGCGCAGTCATCAAGAAGAACGCCTGCAACTCCAGGCGCCAGCCGCCGGTATTGGTGATGTCCATGAAGTGGCCCGCATGGACGAGGGCGAGGGCAAACGCCATGTTGATCGCGATCACCAGCGCCGCCGGCACCACCCACACGCCCACCAGCAGGAACAGCGGGGCGATCAGTTCGCCCAGGTACACGCCGTAGGCCAGTGCGCCGGGCAGGCCCTTGGCCACCAGCATGCCCTCAATGCCGCCCACGCCGCCGGTCACCTTGGCCCAGCCGTGAAAGATCATGAGGATGGCGAGCGTCCAGCGCAGCAGGATCACGCCCAAGCGGGGTTGGTTGAAGAGGTTGTTGATCGCGTTCATGTGTTCAATGTCGGTTGAAGTGAAGAAAGGTTCCCGAAAACTGACCCACAGGGCGGTGTTCGGTTCCAGGCAGGGTTGAAACAAGCTTAAAGATTCGGCGCCAGCCAGCGCTGCAGCTCTTTCTCGGCCACCGCGCTGCGCTGCGCCAGATCGGCCACCTGATCCTCGCCGATCTTGCCTACGTTGAAATAGGCGCTCTCAGGGTGGCTCAGGTAGAAGCCGCTCACGCTGGCCGCCGGCAGCATGGCCAGGCTTTCGGTCAGGCCCATGCCGATGTCTTCGCACTGCAGCAGTTCGAACATCGGGCGCTTGACCGAGTGGTCCGGGCAGGCGGGGTAACCAGGCGCCGGGCGGATGCCCTGGTACTTCTCCTTGATCAGGTCTTCGTTGCTCAGCGCCTCGTCGGCCGCGTAGCCCCAGAGGTCGGTGCGCACGCGGTGGTGCATGCACTCGGCCAGGCCTTCGGCCAGGCGGTCGGCCAGGGCCTTGAGCATGATGGCGGAGTAGTCGTCGTGGTCGTCGATGAACAGCTTCTCTTTCTTCTCCACGCCCAGGCCGGCGGTGACGGCGAACACGCCCACGTAGTCGTCGGCCACGCCCTTGGGCGCCACGAAGTCGGCCAGGCACCGGCTCGGCCGCATCACGCCGTCCACCTCGAAGCGTTCGGTCTGCTGGCGCAGGCCGTGCCAGGTGAGCGCCACCTCGCGGCGGCTCTCGTCGGTGTAGAGCTCGATGTCGTCGTCGTTCACGCTGTTGGCCGGGTACAGGCCCACCACCGCGCTGGCGCTGAGCCAGCGGCCTTCAATCAGGCGCTGCAGCATGCGCTTGCCGTCGCTGAACACGCGCCGCGCTTCTTCGCCCACCACCTCGTCTTTCAGGATCTCGGGGAAGGGGCCGGCGAGGTCCCAGGTCTGGAAGAAGGGCGCCCAGTCGATGTACTTCACGATCTCGTTCAGATCGAAGTTCTTGAACACGCGCTTGCCGATGAAGCGCGGCTTCTTCGGCTCAAAAGCGCGCCAGTCGATGGGCGTCTTGTTGGCGCGCGCCTTGGCCAGCGGCCACAGCGGCACCTGCTTCTTGTTCGCGTGCTGGGTGCGCACCTTGTCGTAGTCGGCGTTGAGATCGGCGATGTACTGCGCCGCCTGGTCCGACAACAGCCCCTGCGCCACGCCCACGCTGCGCGAGGCATCAGGCACATAGACCACCGGGCCGCTGTAGTGCGGCGCGATCTTCACCGCGGTGTGCACGCGGCTGCAGGTGGCGCCGCCGATCAGCAGCGGAATCTGCTTCTCGCGGAAATGCGCGTCCTTCTCCATCTCGCCGGCCACGTACTGCATCTCTTCCAGGCTGGGTGTGATCAGGCCCGAGAGGCCCACGATGTCGGCACCCTCGGCCTTGGCCATGGCCAGAATCTCGTGGCAGGGCACCATCACGCCCATGTTCACCACCTCGAAGTTGTTGCACTGCAGGACCACGGTGACGATGTTCTTGCCGATGTCGTGCACGTCGCCCTTCACCGTGGCGATCACGATCTTGCCCTTGGGCTTCACGTCTTCGCCGGCCGCCACCTGGGCCAGTTTCTCGGCCTCGATGTAAGGCAGCAGGTGGGCCACCGCCTGTTTCATCACGCGTGCGCTCTTCACCACCTGCGGCAAGAACATCTTGCCCTGGCCAAACAGGTCGCCCACCACGTTCATGCCGTCCATGAGCGGGCCTTCGATCACGTTGAGCGGGCGCCCGCCCCCAGCCTCGATCTCGCGCCACATTTCTTCGGTGTCTTCGCTGATGAAGTCGTTCATGCCGCGCACCAGCGCGTGGCTCAGGCGTTCGCGGATCGGCAGCGCGCGCCACTCGTTCTTCTTGCTGTCGTCCTTGGCCGCGCCCTTGGCGTTTTCGGCCACCTCCACCAGGCGTTCGCCGGCGTCAGGGCGGCGGTTCAGCACCACGTCTTCCACCCGTTCGCGCAGCTCGGGTTCGAGCTCGTCGTACACGCCCACCATGCCGGCGTTGACGATGCCCATGTCCATGCCGGCCTTGATCGCGTGGTACAGGAACACGGTGTGGATCGCCTCGCGCACCGGGTCGTTGCCGCGGAAACTGAACGACACGTTGGACACGCCGCCGCTCACCTTGGCGCCCGGCAGGTTCTGCTTGATCCAGCGCGTGGCGTTGATGAAGTCGACCGCGTAGTTGTTGTGCTCTTCAATGCCGGTGGCAATGGCGAAGATGTTGGGGTCGAAGATGATGTCTTCTGGCGGAAAGCCCACCTCGTCCACCAGGATGCGGTAGGCCCGTTCGCAGATCTCGACCTTGCGCTCGTAGGTGTCGGCCTGGCCTTTTTCGTCAAACGCCATCACCACGGCGGCCGCGCCGTAGCGCTTGACCAGCCGCGCCTGGCGCTTGAACTCGTCCACGCCTTCTTTCATGCTGATGGAGTTCACCACGCCCTTGCCCTGCACACAGCGCAGGCCGGCCTCGATCACCTCCCACTTGGAGCTGTCCACCATCACCGGCACGCGCGCGATGTCGGGTTCGCCCGCGATCAGGTTGAGGAACTTCACCATGGCGGCCTTGCTGTCGAGCATGGCCTCGTCCATGTTCACGTCGATGATCTGGGCGCCGTTTTCCACCTGCTGGCGCGCAACAGCCAGCGCCTGCTCGTACTCGCCGTTCAGGATCATGCGGGCGAAGGCCTTGGAGCCGGTGACGTTGGTGCGCTCGCCCACGTTCACAAACAGGCTGTCGGCGCCAATGCGCAGCGGCTCCAGGCCGGAGAGCAGCATGGGCGGCACGGAAACGGGGGAAGACGGGGAAACGGAGGCAGATGCAGACATGGGGCTCACCAAGGCGGTTCTTCAGACAACAGACTGGTGAGCGCCGTTTTGGGCCTGTTCATGCCCACTCAAGCCTGACGCACACGCAAACCCTTGGGGGCCGGTGGCGCTGCAGCGCTCCTTGAGAGGGTTGGATTTTAGCTGCTGGTGCTGCGCAGGCCAGAGATGACCTCAGCGGGCGGCCTGATGTTGCGCCAGCAAGATGCCATTGAGTGCCGTGTTCACGTAGTAATTGCTGCGGCCCACTTTCTGTTTGCCGAGGAAGCCTCCGTCCACCAGCGCCTCCAGGTACTTGGTGGCCGTCAACCGCGACACCTGCAGATCGCGCTGCACGAACTCGATCTTGGTGTACGGGTGCATGAACAGGTTGTTGATCAGGTCCTGGCTGTAGAACTTGTAGCCGCTGCGGATGCGGTGCTTGTAGTCGAACAGGGCCGCCTTGATCGCCTGCACGGTCGTCACCGTCTGGCGGGCCGTGATCTCCACCGCTTGCAGCATGTAGAGCACCCAGTCTTCCCAGGTGTCGTTGTCGCGGACCGTCTGCAACAGGCGGTAGTAGTCGGCTTTGGTCTGCACGATGTGGCTGCTCAGGTACAGCACCGGAATCTCCAGCAGGCCTTCTTTCACCAGATACAACACGTTGAGGATGCGCCCTGTGCGGCCGTTGCCGTCGTAGAACGGGTGAATGCTCTCGAACTGGTGGTGCATCAGCGCCATCTTGATCAGCGGATCGGCCGAGAACAGCGCGTCGTCATTCATGAACCGCTCCAGGCCGCTCATCAGAGCCACGATCTCGGCCGGGTCTTGCGGCGGCGTGTAGACCGTCTGGCCCCCGCCGTCTTTGAGAGCCGTGCCCGGCAGTTTGCGAAAGCCCGCGTTGTTGCGCTCCAGTTCAGCCTGAATGCCCACGATGTGGTTGGCCGAGAGCAGCCCGCTGGTGCGCACCTGATCGAAGCCGAAGCGCAGCGCCTGCCGGTAGCGCAGCACTTCCTTGGTGGCCGGGTCGGCAAAGGCGTCGGGGTGTACATCGCCCTTGAACAGCTCGTCGTGCGTGGTAACGATGTTCTCGATCTCCGAACTGTCCTTGGCTTCCTGGAGACCCAGGGTGTTGATGAGGATGCCTTGGTAGGGAATCGACGCGGCCAAGCCTTTGAGCTCGGCCAGTTGCCGGCTGCTGCTGGCCAGTTTTTTCAGGATGGCTGGCGTGTCAAAGCGAGCCGGGTCCAAGTGTTCAAGGGGCTTCAGAGTTGACATCGTGGTTGGCGAGGCCTTTTATTTGTATAAAAAATTGAATTTTCTATGCATGTTAAACACCACGTGTATAGAAAACCAAGCTTTTTCATCGCAGGGCCAAGCCGCAGCCGTGGTGCGATGTTTGCTTGACCTTCCCCATGCCCCACCGCACCGACCCCGACCACACCGGCACCGACTGGCACGCCCAGGAGCTGCTGCTCATGCGCGAGGTGATGAAGCTGGTGGGCCGCAGCCTGGCGCCGGCCTTTGTGTTGCGCGAGATGCTGCACCTGATGAGCGAGCTGCTCGGCCTGAACCGGGGCCGCATGGTGCTGGCCGACGAAGGCGTCCCCGGCCAGACCCGGGACCAGCGCACCGCCTCCATCCGCCACGCCTACGGCCTCACCGCCGGGCAGGTGGCCAGCGGCGTGTACCGCTGGGGAGAGGGCATCACCGGGCGGGTGCTGCAGACCGGCCTGCCCGCCATCGTGCAGGACGTGGACGCCGAGCCGCTTTTTTTGTTTCGCTGCGTGCCGCGCAGCCAGCTGCCGCCGCAGACGGTGGCCTTCATCGCGCTGCCCATCGAGGTGAACGGCGCCACCATCGGTGTGCTGGCCTGCCACCGCATCCGCAGCCGCCAGCGCCATCTGAACGACGACCTGGCCGTGCTGCGCATTTTGGCCACGCTGGCCGGGCGGCTGCTGCAGCTGGAACAGCTGGTGGCCGAAGAAACCCGCCAGCTCGAAGAGCGCAACGCCGCCCTGGCCCGCGCGCTCGACACCAGCACCGCGCGCTACGGACTCATTGGCCGCTCACCCGCGCTCTTGCAGGCCCTGGGCGAGCTGGAGCGGGTGTCGCAGTCGCAGGCCACGGTGCTGCTGCTGGGCGAGTCGGGCACCGGCAAGGAGCTGTTTGCCCGGGCCGTGCACCTGGCCAGCGGCCGGCACGACCAGCCCTTCATCAAGGTGAACTGCTCGGCCATCCCCGACACCTTGTTCGAGTCCGAACTGTTCGGCTACGAGCGCGGCGCCTTCACCGGCGCCAACACCGCGCGCGCCGGCTGGTTTGAGCAGGCCAACGGCGGCACCATTTTTCTGGACGAGATCGGCGAACTGCCGCTGGCCATGCAGAGCAAGCTGCTGCGCACCCTGCAAGAAGGCACGCTGGTGCGCCTGGGCGGCACGCGCGAGCAAAAGGTGAATGTGCGCCTGGTGGCCGCCACCAACCGCGACCTCGCGCGCGACGTGCAGGCCGGGCAGTTCCGGCAAGACCTGTATTACCGGCTCAACGTGATCCCGATCCGCCTGCCCAGCCTGCGCGAGCGGCGCGAAGACATCCGCGCGCTGGCCCTGCATTTTGTGAACCGCGCCAACCAGGCCCACGAACGCAACGTGCACCTGGCGCCCGAGGCCATGGCGCGACTGGAAGCGCACGACTGGCCCGGCAACATCCGCGAACTCGGCAACCTCATCGAACGCCTGGTGCTGCTCACCGACCACCCCCGCGTGACCGCCGTGGCGCTGGAGCGTTTCATGCCCGAGTCGCTCACGCCGCTGCCCGCCACCGAGCCCCCACCCGCGCTGCCCCTGCCCGCCGGCAACGTGCGCGATTACCAGAGCGCCCGCTCCCACAGCCCGCAGGCCCTGCAAGACGCCCTGCAGCGCCACCAGGGCAACCAGACCCAGGCCGCCCAAAGCCTGGGCCTCACGCTGCGGCAGTTCAGCTACCGGCTGCGCAAGGCCGGGCTGCGCTGAAGGGTGGGGTTGAACCGTGGAACGGACAGCCGGCGTAACGGATGTGTGACAGCATCGACGCCATTGACCCCGATTTGCGAGAAGCCGCCATGAAAACCATCGACGAAATGCTGAACCTGGCCCTGCTGACCCCCGACGAGCACCAGCAGATCAGCAGCTGGATCGCCCAGGCCGACACCCCCGACGAGATCCTGAAGATGCCGCCCCTGCTGTGGCGCGCGGTGGAGCGGGCGAGTGCGGTGATGGGGATTGACGAGGATTTGCTGCGGCCACCGGCGCTGGACGCGGACGATTTCGTCAGCCGATAGCCGCGCAGACAGGTTGCGCACATTTTCGTCGGTTAGGTTGATCGGGAAGATCCGTCTCTCATCGCTCAGGAGCGGTCTTGCTCAGATCGAAATCAGCCGGTTAACATCTAAAAAAAGAAGCTTGCTTCAGATATCTGGGGTAAGTGCTCCTGTTTCAGTTCAACCCTTTGGGCCACCAATTTGCCTCGCGGGCGTCAGCTTCGCCAATTGAGCTTGTTTGACACCGATTAGATATGTTCGAAATGCAGGATGAATCTCCCATCGTGCTCCCTGCATAAAGTTCCAGTTTGCAAGCTTAACGAAATTAGAGTCATCATGGAAAAGGATATGACGGAAGCCTCGTGGCATGGTGTTGTCAACTACACGTGGATTAAGGAAGCCTGTTTCGTGTAGGAGGCGCAATATCGCTACTGCATCATCATCAACATCTGGGCGAAGCTGAGCTCCGCGGATTTGTATTGATGCAATGCTTGGAACGGTCAGCAGGTGTCGTCGCAATTTTTCAAAGTCAGATTCAAAATCAGAATCGGCGAAAGTGTTGATGATCTCGCGAATGTTCTTGCAATCCAGTGAGAATTCATTGACTACATCATCGACTCTCTCCGAAGAGTAAACTCGCATTGCCATCCCTGCTTCATCGCTCCCAATTAAAGAAGTATTTCTTTGCTTGGCCGCGCCATACATATTTTTGATGAGCTGGATGGCATCCCTCGGGCGTTCGCGAGCCGACTTCGCAATAAATGAGTCCCACGACCGGCGCTCATCACTCGACGGCAATGTCATCGTGGCCCCATTAAAAAAGACTGTGTAAGGATCGACACGTGTTTTCCCGGCATCTTTCGCCGCACTTTCCAACCGCTTCCTTATGATGTTTTGCATAAGCTTATCGTCAGCCAAGAGGGGAATCACGAGTCCACGCATGTGATCGGTTTGATCTCTTTGACCTTGACTCTCACTGGTGAGCCGAGTCCACACGCTTGATCTAAGACTGACAATCGCCCTGACGGCGCTGCATTCCCCTGTCAGGCGCCTCACCGCCAACAGAAGCGCCCAAATCCTATTTAAATGTGCTGGTTGATCCGGTGCTGCTAACTGATCAGTATCGTCAATTAGGAGATAGAAGACATTCCCTGACGAGAGAAGCTGCAAATTGACTGCCTTGATCAATGCATGAGGAGAGTTGGTTCCAGCCAATTCCTTTGCAAACTGTACACCGTTGATTTTCGCTGCAGGCAATGAGATGGCTGAAATGAGCTCTAGTGATTTTTGAATGAAGTCTTCTTCCGCAAGTCCCTGCTGCCGCGCCTCGTTGTGCAGTTTCGCTGCTGAACCCTTCAGCATCCCCTTGAGTTGCGAGCCAATTTGAGCCCCAACTGTTCGAAGCAGGACCTCGTAATAGAAGCGTTTCAGAGAGCCGATATCAAGCGAGGTTGGTGTGTCTTTGGATGATATGTTATCGGGCCGAATGAGAAGGCTTGGCAGCTTCTTTGATTTAGCGACTTTATCGATCCATTCGACGATGGCACTTTTCCCAATCCCCTTATTTCCTACGAGTATTCTCATACCTCCAGGTTCGATGGCACAGAGTTGCGTGAACTGAGTTGGTGCGATAAATATCTCGCCTAAGAAGGGCCGGTCTCCCTCTGCGGTACCGGTTCTAACGTACTTCAGCAGATGGTCGAGTGCACTCATTACATGTTTCCTAGACAAAGTTAATTGAGCTGTATTCGTGATTTGCAATATCAATGAACCAGCAAGAATTACAAGTTACTCCAACCATGTCGGCGCCGAAAAGCGCAACTAGATCAAAGATCTTGCGACCTTAAACCTCATTTTGGTACGGATGGAAGTAAACCATGAAATCCTACAGCCACGGATACTATGAGCGAAGCTGCAACGCGTGCTTTTCTGCGATTGACCGATTGGGGTTTGCGGTGGGTGCCGGCTTCGAGTCGAATTTAAGGATCTGCGCTTCCCGGCCCGTATACCCGCCCGTAGTGCCAAAAGGCAACCAACACTGTGTCGACATTGTGTCGACACAGTGGCGTATCCAGGCGCCGTCCGCCGCGAGAGCACTTCCACCCCAACCCCAATAAACCCAACAAATTCAACGCCCTTCAAGCGTTGACACACCTCCGCGCCCCCCCTGGCACGCAGGTTGCGCTAGAGACCTCAGGCAATCCCGCCTTCCGCCACTTCCGCGAGGTCTCCATGAGCATTGAAGCCACCCTGATCGCCCCCGCCCAGCTTGCTGCGCTGCAGTCGTCCGAACCCGTTGTGGTCATCGACACGCGTGACGCGGACACCTTTGCCGCCGGTCACATTCCCGGTGCCGTGAACCTGCGCGAAGTGTTCACGTATCTCGCCACCTCCACACCCGAAGGCCTGCAGGCGCTCAAGGCCGCGTTTGCCGAAGCGCTGGGCGCGGCCGGTTTGTCGGGCAAAGAGACGGCGGTGTTTTACGAAGACGCGATGAACAGCGGCTACGGCCAGTCGTGCCGCGGCTACTACCTGCTCACCTGGCTGGGCTACCCCAAGATCAAGGTGCTCAACGGCGGCTTCAGCGCCTGGAAGTCCGCCGGCCTGCCCATCTCCACCACGGCCGCCACACCCACGCCCGCCACCTTCCCGAGCGACCTGCCCACGGCCGACGTGATGCTCACGCAAGACGATGTGAAGGCCGCGCTGGGCACCGACACCGTGTTGCTTGACGTGCGCGACATCGACGAGTGGATCGGCGAATCGTCGTCGCCCTACGGCAAGGACTTCGCGCCCCGCAAAGGCCGCCTGCCCGGCGCCAAGTGGCTGGAGTGGTACCGCTTCATGAAGCCTTCCGCCCAAGGCCCGGTGTTCAAGACGCCCGACGAAGTCAAGGCCGAGTGCGCCACCGCCGGCATCACCACCGACGACACCATCTACCTCTACTGCTTCAAGGGCGCGCGCGCGTCCAACACCTTCCTGGCGCTCAAGCAGGCCGGCTTCTCCGACGTGCGCATGTACTTCGGCTCGTGGAACGAGTGGTCGCGCGACGAGAGCCTGCCGATCGAGACCGGTCTGCCCATCGCCAAGTCCACCAAGAAGCCCGCGCTGGCCCTGGCCGCCTGATCCCTTTTCCCTGATTCCTGAACACCTGGAGACACCATGTCCGCTACCGACACGCTCGAGCCTGTGACCACCGTCAAGGCCTACCTGCGCCCCATCGACAGCGAGGGCCTCGCGGCCTTCGCGGCCAAGGGCAAGGCCAACCCCGCCAGCCGTGGCACCAACAAGGTCCACACCGTCATGGAGGGGCAGTACCGTTCGCTCTCCACCGTGGGCAACCACGCCCCGGTGGTGGTGGACGAGCCGCTGCACCTCTTCGGCGAAGACACGGCCCCGGCGCCCGGCGAGATCGTGCTGTCGGGCCTGGGCGGGTGTCTCGCGGTGGGCATCACCGCGGTGGCCACCTGGAAGGGCGTGAAGCTCAGCAAGCTCGAGGTCTTCATGGAAGGCGACATCGGCAACCCCGCGGCGTGGGGCGCCGGTGGCGCGCTGGAAAAGCTGCCGGCCGAGATGGGCTTTCAGGCGATCCGCGTGAAGGTGGTGGTGGAAGGCGATGCGCCGCGCGAAGTGTTGGACGAGATCGTGAAGCACGCCAACTTCTACTCACCGGTGGCCAACAGCATGCGCAACCCGATCCCGTTCGAGATCGCGCTGGCCTGATGTGTTTTGCTCCCTCCCCCGCTGGGGGAGGGCAGGGGTGGGGGCTCGCGTGAAGCTGCGGTGTCGGCGCGCTGGCCCCCATCCCAACCTTCCCCCAGAGGGGGAAGGGGCGAAGTCACCCCGATCACCTCACCGTTCGCCCTGAGCCTGTCGAAGGGCCCACCCTCTTGTTGGAGCTTGAATGAACCCGAACGATCTGCCCCGCGAGCTGACGCAAGAAGCGTCGTCCAACGAGCTGCTGGCCGCGGTGCGCGCCGTGGCGCAGGGGCCGCTGGCCGACGTGGTGGAGGCCTGCGACCGCGACGGCTTCTACCCGCGCGACGTGTTGCAACAGCTGGGCGCGCTCGGGGTGTTCAGCGCGCACCTCGACGCACCCGTGGGCCGTGCCGACTACGGCCTGGCCATCCGCGCCATGGCCGAGGTCTCGCGCGTGTGCGGCGCCACCGGATTCATGGTGTGGTGCCAGGCGGTGTGTGGCCTGTACATGCAGGCCTCGGGCAACCCCGCGCTGATGGGCGATGCGCTCACCGCTCACGCCAGCGGCGCCACGCTGGGTGGTACCGGCATGTCCAACCCCATGAAGAGTTACGCGCAGATCGAAAGCCTGCTGCTCAAGGCCACGCCGGTGGAGGGCGGCTACCTCGTCAACGGCTCGCTGCCCTGGGTGAGCAACCTGGGGCCCGACCACGCCTGCGGTGTGCTCGCGGCCGTGATGAACGGTGACGAGCCCGCCGGGCGCGAGGTCATGTTTCTCTTGCGTTGCAACGCCCCCGGCATGGAGCTGCGCGAATGCCCCAGCTTCTCGGCCATGGAAGGCACGGGCACCTACGCGCTGCGCCTCACCAACGTGTTCATCGGCGCCGACGAGGTCATGGCCGAACCGGCCAAACCCTTCATCGCGCGCATCCGCGCCGCCTTCGTCATGCTCCAGTGCGGCATGGCGGTGGGCGTCACGCAGGGCGCCATCGACTCCATCTGGGAAGTTGAAGCGCAGCTCGGCCATGTGAACCAGTTTCTGGAAGACCGGCCCGACGCGCTGCAGGCCGAGCTGGACGCGCTCAGCGCGCGTGTGATGAAGCTGGCCGAAACCCCGTTCAACCCCTCGGTGGAGTTTTTCATCGACGTGCTCGACGCACGTGCACACGGCGCCGAACTGTCGCTGCGCGCCGCGCAGTCGGCCCTGCTGCACCAGGGCGCACGCGGTTACCTCATGAGCTCGGCCGTGCAGCGCCGCGTGCGCGAATCGCACTTTGTCGCCATCGTCACGCCCGCCATCAAACACCTGCGCAAAGAGATGGCGCGGCTGTCCGCCGAGGTCATGCCGGCATGAACACCTCGCTGAACACGATCGCCGCTGCGGTGCAGGCCCTCGCACCCTGGCAGCAGTACATCTGCGACGCCTGTGGCTACATCTACAACGAGGCCGACGGCGACCCCGACGGCGGCCTGGCCCCCGGCACGCGCTACGCCGACATCCCCGACGACTGGGCCTGCCCGCTGTGCGGTGTGACCAAGGCCGACTTCACGCCCTACACACCACCCAGCCTGGACGCCCTGCGCGCCGGCATCACCCACAGCGCCCCGGTGGCCACACGCGGCGCGGCCGGTGTGCTCATCGTCGGCGCCGGACGCGCCGGCTGGCAGATGGCCGAAGCCCTGCGCGCACTCGACGCCGCCTTGCCCATCACCGTGGTCACGGCCTGCGCGGGCGACGTGTACGACAAGCCCATGCTGTCCATCGCCATGGCGCGCAGCACGGCGCTGGAGGCCATGGTCAAGGAAAGCGGCGCGGCCGCCGCAGCCCGCCTGAACGTGCGCCTGATCAGCCACACGCAGGCCGTGCGCATCTGCACCGACACCCGGCAGCTGCGCACCACACGCGGCAACCTGAAGTACGACCGCCTCGTGCTCGCCCACGGCGCACAAGCCGCCCTGCCACCCACGCTGCCCGCCGCCCTGTGCTGGCGCATCAACCACCTGGCGGCGTACCAGAAGCTGCGCGCCGCACTCGGCGACACACCCAAGGACATCGCCATCGTCGGCGCCGGCCTGATCGGCAGCGAGCTCGCCAACGACCTTGCGCTCGGCGGTCACCGCATCACCCTGCTCGACGTGCAGACCGAGCCACTCGCGCGCTGGAGCGCCGAGGGCGCGGGCACACAACTGCTCGACGCGTGGAAAGACCTCGCCATCCGCTTTGTGGGCGGTGTGCAGGTGGCGCAGCTGGAGCAGATCAGCGGCCGCTACCGCATCACCACCACCTGCGGCCAGCGCTTCGCCGCCGACCAGGTGATCGCCGCCGCCGGCCTGAGCACGCCGCCGCGTCTGGCGCAGAGCGCCGATTTGAAATGGGACAACGGCATTGCCGTGGACGCTGCGAACCTGAAGACGAGCAACGTCCACATCCACGCCATGGGCGACTGCATCGCCATCAACGGCCAAGCCAGCCGCTTCATCGAACCGATCGCCCGCCAGGCCCGGGCCATCGCCGCCGACATCTGCGGCGCCACCCCCGCGCCTTACGAGCCGCGTGCAGCGGTCGTGCGGGTCAAGACGACGTCACGGCCGTTGACGCTGCATTGAGCGGCACGGGCTGGATCGGCACGACCCGACGGACCGGCCGCTCCGCCCGAGCCCGCAACTGCCCACACCCACCCTCCACATCCTGCCCGGCCGACTGGCGCAGCTTGGTGAGGATGCCGCGGCGGTGCAGGCGGCGTGCGATGTCGGCCGCTTGTTCCCAGCTCGGGCGCTGGTAGGGCAGGTCGTCCACGGTGTTGTACGGAATCATGTTGAGGATGGCGTGTTTGCCGTGCAGCAAACGCACGATGCCCTCGATCTCGTCGTCGCCGTCGTTGATGCCGGCCAGCAGCGTCCACTGGTACTGGATCGGATAGCCGGTGGCCCGCGCGTACTTCTCACCGGCCTCCACCAGTTCGTCGGGCGTCATGCGCGGCGCGCGGGGCATCAGCTGTTCGCGCAGCCCGGCCTTGGTGGTGTGCAGCGACAGCGCGAGCGCTGGTTTCACGCGGGCCAGCGGCAGCGCCTCGAACACACGCGGGTCGCCCACGGTGGAGAACACCAGTTGTTTGTGGCCGATGTTGCCCACGGTGCCCAGCAGGTCGATGGCGTCCATCACGTTGTCCAGGTTGTGCGCGGGCTCGCCCATGCCCATGAACACCACCTTCTTCACCGGCCGCAGCGTGCGCGCCAGCGCCACCTGCGCCACGATCTCGGCGCTGCCCACCTGGCGGATGAGGCCGCTCTGGCCGGTCATGCAGAACACGCAGCCCACCGCGCAACCCACCTGCGTGGACACGCACAGGCCGTCGCGCGGCAGCAGCACGCTCTCCACCGTCTGGCCGTCGGCCAGCGCCACCAGCAGGCGGGCGGAGCCGTCTTCGCCCGGGTGTTGCGATTGCAGCACCGCCAAGCCCGCCAGTTCGCTGGCCACTTCGGGCAGTGCTGCCACCAGCGTCGCAGGGAGAAAGTGCGACAGTTCGCGCCGCCCGCTGTTCTGCGGCAAGGCTTGCGACCACAGGCGCAGCACCCGCTGTGCGTGGCGCGGGTTGGCGCCGAGGGCGGCCAATCTTTGGCGGAGGTGTTCGATGCGCATGGGGAGCGAAGCTTACCGCTCAGCGCTCGAAAAGTGCCGAGAGGGCAGGCCCGGCCTCGTCGATGAAATGCCGCAGCTTGGCCGGCACGAAACGCTTGCCCGGGTAGACGAGGTGGATCGGGTCGGTGCGCGCGTGCCAGCCCGGCAGCAGCGGCACCAGATGCCCGTGGTCGACCTCGCGGCGGCACACGTAGTCGGGCAACAGCGCCACGCCCTGGCCGTCGAGCGCGAGCTGGCGGATGAGCCGCATGTCGTTGGCGGCAAACGCGCAGTGCAGCGGCACCTGCGCGCGGGTCTTGCCGCGCGTGAGCGTCCAGCTGTCGCGCCCCAGCGGGCTGAAGCACAGGGTGGCGTGCTGCGTGAGGTCTTTGGGTGTGCGCAGCGCCGGTGCGCGCGCCAGGTAGTCGGGGTGAGCAAACGGTGCCCAGCGCGCCTGGCCGATCTGGCGCGCCACCAGGCTGGAGTCGGCCAGTTCGCCGGCGCGCAGCGCGAGGTCCAGGCCCTGCGCCACCAGGTCGAGGCGGGCGTCGGAAAACACCAGCTCCACCGCCACACCCGGGTGGCGCGCGCGGTAGTTGCTGAGGATGCCCAGCAGCTGGTCGTCGCCCATGTCGATGGGCAGCGTGATGCGCAGCAGGCCCTGGGCCTCGTGTTTGCCGGCGTCGAGCTGCGCCTCGGCCTGCAGGATGTCTTCGAGCCCGCGCGCGGCCTGCGCAAGGTAGGCCTGACCCGCTTCGGTCAGGTGCAGGCGGCGGGTGGTGCGCTGCAGCAGCGTCACACCCAGGCGCTGCTCCAGCCGTGACACGCGCACGCTCAGCGTGGAGGTGGGCATGCCCATGAGCCGGGCAGCGGCGCTGAAGCCACCGGCCTGCGCCACGCGCACAAACACCAGCGTGTCGTTGAGGTCGGGGTTCTGCGGGTTCACGGGATTGTTCAGCTCATTGAAAGATGATTTGTGATCTTACCGACTTATCACGGCAGCGCTGGCCCGGTACAGTGCACCTTCAACAGGAGAACACCCCCATGAAAACCGTTTCTTTCATCCAGCGCAGCGCCGGCGGCCATTGGGTCGGCGACGGCTTTCCGGTGCGCAGCATGTTTTCGTACAACGACCGGCCCGAGCGCTTCTCGCCCTTCCTCATGCTCGACTACGGCGGCCCCACGCGCTTCGAGCCCACCACGAAGCAACGCGGCGTGGGCCAGCACCCGCACCGTGGCTTCGAGACCGTGACCATCGTGTACGAGGGTGAGGTCTCGCACCGCGATTCCAGCGGCGGCGGCGGCACCATCGGCCCCGGTGAAGTGCAGTGGATGACGGCGGCCAGCGGCATCGTGCACGAGGAATACCACGGCGAACGCTTCGCCAAAACCGGCGGCGCGTTCGAGATGGTGCAGCTCTGGGTGAACCTGCCGGCGCGCGACAAGATGGCCGCGCCGGGCTACCAGGGCATCACGCGCGAGCAGATTCCCGAGGTGTCCTTGCCCGAGGGTGCCGGCACGGCGCGCATCATCGCGGGCGAACTGCTCGGTGCGAAGGGCCCGGCGCACACCTTCACGCCCATGCAGGTGTGGGACCTGCGCCTGAAGGCCGGCCACACCGTGACCTTGCCAGCCCCGGCCGGGCACACCACCGCCCCGCTGGTGCTGCGCGGGCGGTTGCGCCTGGACAATGGCCAGGAGGTGGTGGCAGCGAACCTGCCCGTGTTCTCGCGCGACGGTGAGGATGTGTCGCTGGAGGTGCTGGAAGACAGCACCGTGCTTTGGTTGACCGGTGAGCCGATCGACGAGCCGGTGGTGGGCTACGGCCCGTTTGTCATGAACACGGAGGCCGAGATCCACCAGGCCTTCACGGACTTTCAAAGCGGTCGCATGGGTCGCATTCCCGCGACCGCCTGAACAGGAGAAGAAGATGCTTGAAATGGTCATCACCGCGCGCTCTGCCGACCTGGGCCACGGCCTCACAGTGCGGCGCGTGCTGCCGTATGCCAGGCGCCGCATGGTCGGCCCGTGGATCTTTGTGGACCACGCCGGCCCGGTGACGATCGCGCCCGAAGACACGCGCGCAGCCGATGTGCGCCCGCACCCGCACATCGGGTTGTCGACCGTGAGTTATCTGCTCAGCGGCCAGGTGCATCACCGCGACAGCCTGGGCGTCGACCAGCTCATCAACCCCGGCGACGTGAACTGGATGACGGCCGGGCGCGGCATCTCTCATTCGGAGCGCTTCAAGCACCCCGACTCGTTCGCGGGCGGCGGCCTGGAGCTGATGCAGCTGTGGGTGGCCCTGCCCGAGAAGGACGAAGAAACCGACCCCGCCTTCGTGCACTATCCCGCAGCCGACCTGCCGGTGCGGGAGCGGGACGGCGTTTGGATACGGCTGATTGCGGGCGAGGCCTACGGCATGACGAGCCCGGTGAAGACGCACTCGCCACTGTTCTACCTGCACACCGAATGGCAGGCCGGCGCCAGCCTGGCCCTGCCCGGCGGTTACAGCGAACAGGCGGTGTACGTGGCGCGCGGCGAGATCGAACACGCCGGCGAGACCTACGAGCCCGGCCAGCTGCTGGTCTTCGGCAGCGACACCGACGCGGTGATCACCGCGCGCACCAAAAGCACGCTGATGGTCTTCGGCGGCGAGCCGCTGGGCGAGCGCCACGTGTTCTGGAACTTCGTGTCCTCGCGCAAGGACCGCATCGAGCAGGCCAAGGCCGACTGGGCGGCGGGGCGTTTTGCGCTGCCACCCGACGACAACCAGGAGTGGATTCCGCTGCCGGGGTAGACCAACTGCATGTTGACGTCGCTTGGTATATTCTTACCATTCAGCGATCGATCAACAAGGAGCCAGACATGTCTGCCACCGCCACCCTCTCCAGCAAATTTCAGATATCCATTCCCAAGGCTGTTCGCGACGAACTGCACTGGAAGGCGGGTCAGGAGTTCGTGTTCATTCCCAAGGACAAGGGCGTGCTGGTGATGCCGGTGCCCGAACTCAAACAACTCGCCGGTATCGCCAAAGGCGCGGGTACGTCGGGATTCCGGGACCGCAAGGACCGCTACTGATGGCGGCGCCTTTGCGCGTGGTCGACACCTCGGCCTGGATCGAATGGCTGATTGCCTCGCCGATCGGCAAGAAGCTCGCCAAGGAAATTCCTGAAAAAGACCTGTGTGTCGTGCCGACCATCGTGCAGTTGGAGCTGTCCAAATGGTTGTGGCGCGAACTCGGTGAATCGCAGGCCGATCAGGTGATCGCCTACACGATGAAGTGCCAGGTCGCACCGCTCGACACGGCCACTGCGCTGCGGGCAGCCGATCTGCACCGCCAACACAAGCTGGCCACGGCCGATGCCATCGTGTATGCCACGGCGGTACAACGCGGCGCCGAATTGCTCACCTGCGACGCCCACTTCGAAGGATTGCCCGGGGTGGTCTTGTTCCCGAAGTCTCCGTCGCATTGACTGTGTGCGCTACACGCCCAGGTAACGCCCCGGCCGGTGGTTCAGCGTGAGGATGGCGCCGATGGCCACGGCGCCCAGCACCGACTGCAACACGCGCTCGGGCGGCACCACCGCAAACGCGGTGAGCACCACCAGCACGTCCACCGACATCTGGATATGGCCGGCCCGCAGGCCGCGGGTCTGTTGCAGCCACTGCGCCACGATGTTCACACCGCCCACGCTGGCCTGGTGGCGCAGCAGCGCGAGCAGGCCGAAGCCGATGAGAAAACCGCCGAGCACAGAGGCGACCCAGGGGTTAAGCAACTCGAAGCGGACCACGTGCGGCGCCAGCGCGGTGCACACCGACACCAGCGTCACGGCGCCCAGGCTCTTCAGCGTGAACTCCACGCCCAGCCGCGTCCACGACAGCCAAAAAAACGGCAGGCTGAACACGAAGAAGCACAGCGCGAGGTTCAGGCCGGTGGCGTAGCTCACCAGAAACGCCACCCCCGCCACGCCGCCGGTGAGCAGGCCTGCGTGGGCAAACATGGTCATGCCCAGCGCCACGAACAGCGACCCGGCGACCAGCGCATGGCCGTCGTCGAGCCAGGAGTGGGAGAGTCGTATCAGGGGGGAGGCGGGCATGCGGTATCAAAGCACATCGCGTGCCGCGACCGCATGCGCTGCTCAGAACCCTTCCAGCACGATCTTGCCGCGCGCCTTGCCGCTCTCCAGCAGCGCATGCGCGCGCCGCAGGTTGGCCGCGTTGATCGTGCCCAGGTGTTCGCCCACCGTGGTCCGCAGTTCGCCTGCGTCCACCCGGCGCGCCACGTCGCCCAGCAGCTTGTGCTGCTCGACCATGTCGGGTGTTTCGAACAAGGAGCGCGTGAACATCAGTTCCCAATGCAGCGACACGGCCTTGCGCTTGAGCGCCAGGACATCGATGCTGCCGGGCACCGGATCGTCGATCAGACCGAGCTGGCCTTGCGGGGCAATCAGTTCAACGATCTGGGCGAAGTGGTGTCCGGTTTGCGTGAGGCTCACCACGTAGCGCGGCGCGGGCAGGCCGGCCTGCTTCAGGGCCTCTGCGAGCGGTTGGCTGTGGTCGATGACATGGTGCGCGCCCAGCGCCTTCACCCATTCCACGGTCTCGGGCCGCGACGCGGTGCCGATCACGGTCAGGCCCGTGAGCTGGCGTGCCAGCTGGACCAGGATCGAACCCACGCCACCGGCGGCACCGATCACCAGCAGGGCGTCACCTGTCTGCGAGGTGTCGCGCGAGACGCGCAGGCGGTCGAACAGCATCTCCCACGCGGTGATGGCGGTCAGCGGCAGCGCGGCGGCGTCCGCGTCGGACAGCGAGCTCGGCGCCAGCGCGGCGATGCGCTCGTCCACCAGGTGCAGCTGGGCATTGGCGCCCGGGCGGTTGATGGCACCGGCGTACCAGACGCGGTCGCCGGGCTTGAACATCGTCACTTGCGCGCCGACGGCACGCACCGTCCCCACGGCGTCCCAACCCAACACGGCCCACTCACCCTCGGCGGGCACGGAGCGCAGGCGCATCTTGGTGTCCACCGGGTTGACGGCGATAGCCCGGACCTCCACCAGCAGGTCGCGCGCGCCGGGGGTGGGTTCGGGCAGGTCCACGTCTTGCAGCGACAGCGGGTCGGTGATGGGCAGGGCTTGCTGGTAGGCAATGGCTTTCATGGGGGTCTTCCGGGTGGTCGATGAATGGCACCCAGTGTGCGCGCGAGGACGCGCCGGTTGAAGGCCCGACCCGGCGAATCAGTTTCAATGAAAATCGAACGATGACACGCATCGCGGAGCTGGAACTGATCACCCACATTGCCGACCTGGGCAGCCTCACCGCCGCCGCCAAGGCGTTGGACTGGTCACCCGCCGCGGCCAGCGCCGCGCTCAAGCGGCTGGAAGCCGAGTGGGGCGTGGCTGTGTTCGTGCGCAGCACGCGCAGCCTGCGCCTGTCGGCCGAGGGCGAACGCCTGATGCCGCATGTGCGCCAGGCGCTGCTGGCCATGGGCCAGGCGCGCGCCGCTGCACAACCGCACCGCGCGGCCTTGCGTGGCGAGCTGCAGATATCCATGCCGTCCGACCTCGGCCGGCATGTGCTGCTGCCCTGGCTGGAGACGTTTCAGCAGCGGCACCCGCAGCTGGCGTTGCGCCTGCACCTGGCCGACCACAACGCCGACCTCATGCGTGTGCCGGTGGACATCGCGATCCGCTATGGCGCGCCGGCCGACTCGGCGCAGGTCGCCCTGCCGCTGATGCCGGACAACCACCGCGTGCTGGTGGCGTCACCGGCCTACCTCGCCCGCCACGGCATGCCCACGCGTGCGCAGGATTTGATGGAACACGAGGCCTTGCGCTTCATGCTCGGCGGCGAAGTGCCCAAGGCGTGGCGCCTGCAGATCGACGGCCAGTGGGTGGACGTGCCGGTGCGTGGCAGCCGCTCGGCCAACGACGGTGAGGTGGTCAAGCGCTGGGCGCTGGCGGGGCTGGGCGTTGCGCACAAGTCGTGGCTCGATGTGTCGGCCGAACTCGCTGCGGGTCAGTTGGTGCGCGTGAACCCGGCCTGGCGCGGCGAGCCGGCGCCCCTACACCTGGTGCTGCCCGGTCGACGCCAGATCACGCCAGCGGCACGCGCTCTGCGCGACTGGCTGCAGCAGCAGCTGGCTGCATTGACCGCCGGCGTGCGGGCCTGAGCGACCGCTGCTTGCTCAGAGACCGAGCGCGGTCAAACCCGCATGGTCCTGGGGCCGAGCGCCGAGCGGCCAGTGGAACAGGCGCTCATCGGCGGCGATTGGCCGGTCGTTGATGCTGGCGTGGCGCTGCTCCATGTAGCCCTCGGGCGTGAACTGCCAGTTCTCGTTCCCGAAAGAGCGGAACCACTGGCCCGAGTCGTCGTGCCATTCGTAGACGAAGCGCACCGCGATGCGGTTGTCGGTGAAGGCCCAGAGTTCCTTGATGAGGCGGTACTCCAGTTCCTTCGCCCACTTGCGCACCAGGAAGGCGTGCACCTGCTCTCGGCCCACCGGAAACTCCGCGCGGTTGCGCCAGCGCGTGTCCTCGGTGTAGACCTTGACCACCCGGTCGGGGTCGCGCGAATTCCACGCGTCCTCGGCCATGCGCACCTTCTGCGCCGCCGTCTCGGCGGTGAAGGGCGGCAGCGGCGGGCGGAGCTCCATCAGTACTGCTTGTAGGGGAGGAATTTCCCGGACATGACGATGTTGACGCGGTCGCCGTTCGGGTCGGCCTGGCGCTGCATGTCCATCTTGAAATCGATCGCGCTCATGATGCCGTCGCCGAACTCTTCGTGGATCAGTTCCTTGAAGGTCGTGCCGTACACGCTCACGAGTTCGTAGAAGCGGTAGATCAGTGGATCGGTGGGCACCGTGGTGGGCAGCGAACCCTTGTAGGGCACGACCATCAGCCACTTCTGTTCGTCGCTGGAGAGACCGAAGATCTTGCCCAGCACCTTGGCTTGCGCGGGCGTGGCGGTCATCTGGCCCAGGCAGAGCGCGGTGGTCCATTCCTTGGACTGGCCCACCTTCTTGGCCACGTCGGCCCAGCTCAGGCCCTTGGTGACTTTGGTGGTGATGATTTTTTCGGTGACGTCGAGTCGGCTCATGGTGTTGCCTCGTTGCTTGTGGTGGAGAAAGGAAAGAAAAAGGGGTCAGTGCGCCTTGGCGCGCGAGACCAAAAAATCCACGATGTGGTTGCGCAGGTCGTAGTAACCATCGAGGTGGTGCAGTTGTGCGCGTGTGCGGCTGCGTGGCAGCGGGTTGACCACCACCTCGGCCATGCCGCCGGGCTTGTAGCCGTTGGGCGTCTCGGATCCGTTGCTCATCAGCAGGATGCGGTCGGCCAGCAGGATGGCTTCGTCCACATCGTGCGTGATCATGAAAACGGTCTGGTGCGTCTCGCGCACGATGCCCATCAGCTCGTCCTGGATCGTGCCGCGTGTGAGCGCATCGAGCGCGCCGAAGGGCTCGTCGAGCAGCAACATCTTGGGCTGGATGGCAAAGGCGCGCGCAATGCCCACGCGTTGCTTCATGCCGCCCGAGAGCTGGCTGGGCTTCTTGTCGATTGCCGGGGACAGACCCACCAGCGCCACAAACTTTTCGGCGTGTTCGTTGATCTGCGCGCGGCTCCAGTCGGGCCAGCGCGACTTGACCGCGAACGCAATGTTTTGCCGCACGCTGAGCCAGGGCATGAGCGCATGGCTCTGGAACACCACGCCGCGCTCCAGGCTGGGGCCCGCGATCTCGCGGCCGTCCATGAAGCAGTGGCCGGAGGTGGCGGTGTCCAGGCCCGCGAGCACGTTGAGGATGGTGGTCTTGCCGCAGCCGCTGTGGCCGATGATGCAGACGAACTCGCCCTTGTCGATGGCGAAGGACACGTCGGCAAACACCGGCTTGTCGGCCTGGTAGGCCTTGGCGAGGTTTTCAACCTGGAGGAAACCGGTCATCTTGGGAGCTTTCGTTGGGGCCGGCGCAGTGGCTTGAGGCAGGACGGCGCTTTCGCGCACGCTGGTGTCACTCCACATAGGTCACCGCCTTCTGCAACTGGGCAAACATGAGGTCGAGCAACATGCCCACCACACCGATGAGCAGCACGGCAAAGATCACGTTGGTGAGCGAGAGGTTGTTCCACTCGTTCCACACGAAGTAGCCCACGCCGGTGCCACCCACCAGCATCTCGGCGGCCACGATCACCAGCCAGGCGATGCCCATGCTGATGCGCATGCCGGTGAGGATGGTGGGCGCGGCGGCCGGCAGGATCACCTGGAAGGCCTTGCGGATCGGGTTCACTTCGAGCGTGCTCGCCACGTTGAGCCACTCGCGCTTGACGGCGGACACACCGAAGGCGGTGTTGATCAACATCGGCCACACCGAGCAGATGAAGATCACGAAAATGCCGCTCACGTCGGAGTCTTTCAACGTGTAGAGCGCCAGCGGCATCCAGGCCAGCGGGCTGATGGGTTTGAGCACCTGCACGAAGGGGTCGAACGCCTTGCGCATCAGCGGCGACATGCCAATCAGGAAGCCCAGCGGAATCGCCACCGCCATGGCCAGCAAAAAGCCCAGGCCCACGCGGCCGAGTGAATGCGCGAGCTGGATGCCGATGCCCTTGTCGTTCGGACCATTGTCGTAGAACGGGTCGGACAAATGCCCCCAGCTCGCCTTGGCCACTTCCATGGGCGGTGGGAAACCGGTGCTCTTCTCGGCGCCGGGGTCCTTGCCCATCATCTTGGCGTACTCGATCTCCTCGGCCGTCATGCCGCTGGAGGCGCCGCCAATCGACGGCCCCGACGTTGAAAGCTGCCAGGCCCCGATGAAGACGCAGAAGATGATCAGCGAGACCAGGGCCGCGCGCAGGTTGAGGCTGGTGGCTTTCATGGTCAAGCCGCTTTGCTGATGGCGAAGCTCTTGAGGTACTCGGCAGGCTTGGCCGAATCAAACGCCTTGCCCATGATGGTGTGCTTGGTGTAGCCACCGCCGGCGGCGAACGGTTGACCCAGGTCCTTCATGTGTTTGCGCGCGTCGGTGATCAGGAACACCTTCTCGGCCACGGCCTTGTAGTCCACGTCGCCCTTGACATAGCCCCAGCGCTGCATCTGCGTGAGCATCCAAACGGCCATGCTCTGCCACGGCATCGGATCGAAGTCGGCGCGCTCGGGCACGTTCTGGATCTTGCCCAGGCCGTCGGCAAAGCGCCCTGTGAGCACCTGCGTGACCACGGCTTCGGGCTGGTTGAGGTATTGGCTGGGCGAGATCACCTTGGCGATCAGCTCGCGGTTCTTCGGGTCGCGCGCCATGGCGGCCGAAGTGAGCACCGCACGGTAGAGCGCTGCAAAGGTGTTGGGGTTCTTCTGGATGAACTCGGTGCTGGTGCCGAAGGCGCAGCACGGGTGCCCGTCCCAGAGGTCGCGGGTCAGCACGTGGATGAAGCCGACTTCGTCGAACACCGCACGCTGGTTGAACGGGTCCGGGCCGAGGAAGCCGTCGATGTTGCCGGCGCGCAGGTTGGCCACCATCTCCGCCGGCGGGATCACGCGCAGCTGCACGTCGGTGTCCGGGTTCAGGCCGTTCTCGGCCAGGTAGTAGCGCAACAGGAAGTTGTGCATCGAGTAGTCGAACGGGATGCCGAACTTGAAGCCTTTCCAGTTCTTCGGATCGCGGTTGTTCTTGTGCTTCAGGGCCAGCGTGATCGCCTGGCCGTTGATGTTCTGGATGGTCGCCACGTTCATCGGCACGGCGTTGCTGCCCAGGCCCATGCTGATGGCCAGCGGCATCGGCGACAGGAAGTGGGTCGCGTCGTATTCCTTGTTGATCATCTTGTCGCGCACCAGGGCCCAGCCCGCGGTCTTGGTGACTTCGACGTTGAGGCCCTGCTTCTGGTAGAAGCCCAGCGGCGCGGCCATGATGAGCGGCGTGGCGCAGGTGATCGGGATGAAACCGATCTTCAGGTTGGTCTTCTCCAGCGAGCCTTGCTTCTCTTGCGCCATGGCTTGCAGGCTGGCCACCGGCAACACGCTTGCAATGGCGGCCATGGCCGTGCCCTTGCCTACGGCGCGCAGGAAACGGCGGCGCACCTCGTCGTGCGGAAACAGCGCCTTGACCAGCGTGGCTTCAATGAACTCGTTGCTGTAGGCCTCGAACTCGGCGGCCTCGCTGCGTCGGCGCAATTCGATGGCCGCACCGTCGGCCGCCACCTCGGCGTGGTGATCGGCGATCGTGTGGTCGCGTCCGCAGCTGCACTTGAGCATGAGCGGACGATCGGCGTTGTAGGGATCGAAGAATTCGGACATGGCGCGCACCTCGTGAGTTGATGGACGAGGTGTTCATTGCAAGCAACGGGCCAGATGCGGTGCAGGCGGCCCCGATCGCCGCAGAGGAGCACAAGTCGCGGGAGGCTGACCGACGCCGTGTAGGGCCAGCCCTACAAGAAGCGGCTTTTCAGGGAGATATCAGGCGGGTTTGGGCGCGCGTGTATGGCGTTCGGCGTACAGCGCGAGTTCCACGTCGTTCTTCGCGCCGGTCTTGTCCAGCACGCGTGCACGGTAAGTGCTCACCGTGTTGGCCGCCAGGCCGAGCTGCGCACCAATTTCGCTCACGGTGCGGCCCTGGGTGAGCAGGCGGTAGACCTGGTACTCGCGGTGCGAGAGCGCCTCGGGCCCGGTCTGCGCACCCGCGCTGCCCACGGCAGCGGCCAGCGCTTCGGCCGTGGCCTGGCTCACGAACACGGCGCCGCCCGCGGCCTTGCGCACGGCGGCCAGCATGTCGTCGGGGTCGGCGCTCTTGTTCAGGTAACCGCAGGCGCCCAGGCGGATGCAGCGCACCGCATACTGCTTCTCGGGGTAGGTGCTGAGCATGAGCACCGGCAGGCGCGGGTGCTCGCGCTTGATCGCCTGCAGCACGTCCAGCCCGTCCAGGCCGGGCATGGCGATGTCGAGCAACACGAGATCGAGCCCTTCGCTGCCGTGGAAGGCCCTCACCACGTCGAGCACCTCGGGGCCGGTCTGCGCCTCGGCCACCACCTGCACATCGGGGGCGTCGGCCAGGATCTGCTTGAGCCCCTCGCGCACGATGCGGTGGTCGTCACCGATCAGCACGCGGATGGTTTCGGTCATGAGGTCGAACTGCGTATTCAAGCCACGTCTCCGGAGGGCAGCGTCACCGTCAGGCCCATGCGGGTGCCCTGTCCTGGTGCGCTGTCGATGTGAATGTCGCCGCCAAAATGCCGCGCCCGCTCGCGCATGCCCATCACGCCGTAGGCATCGGCCGCCTCAAAAGCCTGGGCCGGCGCGCCCACGCCATTGTCTTGCACGGTGAGTTGCAGCGACGTCCCGCGCACGACGATGTGCACGCCCAGGCGGTCGGCGCGCGCGTGCCGCCCCACGTTGCTCAGCATCTCCTGGAAGATGCGGAACACGCCCATGGCCAGCGGCTCGGGCGGGTCGGGTGCGTCGTCCACCTCCATGCACCAGTTCAGGGACATCTCGGCCGACTGCACGAACTCCTGCGCCTGCCATTCGAGCGCGGCCCACAGGCCCTGGTGGTCCAGGATGCTGGGGCGCAGGTCGGTGATGATGCGGCCCACGTTGTCCACCGCGGTCTCGATCAGGCGGCTCATGTTCTGGCACTTGCAGCGCATGCGTTCGCGCATGTCGCCCGCCGCCTCCAGCGTGCGCTGCTCCTGTTCGGAGAGGCGCTTGTCCAGCCAGTTCACGTCCATCTTGAGGGCCACCAGGAGGCTGCCAAGCTCGTCGTGCACCTCGCGAGCGATGCGGGTGCGCTCTTCCTCGCGCACGGCTTCCGAGCGCGCGGCCAGCTCGCGCACCTGCTTCAGGGCCGTGGCCAGCGCGAGCGTGCGCTCACCCACACGCTCTTCCAGCTCGTCCTTGGCGCGCTGCAGGGCGTCGGCGGCGCGCTTGCGTTCGGTGATGTCGACAAAGGTCACGACCGCGCCGCGCACGGCGCCCTCGTCGAGTATGGGGTGGCTGGAGTACTCGACCGGGAAGCTGGAGCCGTCGCGGCGCCAGAACACCTCGGAGTCGATGCGGCAGGGCAGGCCTTCCAGAAAGGCCTTGAAGATCGGGCAGTCGTCCACCGGGTAGTGCGCGCCGTCGGCGTGCGAATGGTGGGTGAGGTCGTGCATGTTGCGGCCCAGCAGTTCGTCCGGCTCGAAGCCGATCATGCGGGCGCCCGCGTGGTTGATGAACACGCACAGGCCGTCGAGATCGATGCCGAACACCCCCTCGCCGGTGGAGGCGAGCAGCAGCGCCAGCGGGTCGCCCCAGGCGCGGGTGTTCGGGGTGGGCGTGTCGATCTGCATGCACACAACGCACGCAATGAATGTGCCAAAGCGGTGCATGGCGGGCAAAGCGCGACAATGAGCACCAGACCCTCCGCAGCCCACCGGTATTCCCCATGGCCCTGTTCGACACCTTGTTCGGCGAGCGCTACACCGCCGCCCGCCTGCGCAAACGGCGACACCAGCGTGTGGGGGTGTCCACCACCGCCCGGCGTGCCGCAGATCTGCTGCGTTCCACCACGGCACTCATCCAGCTCAGCCCCGGCGAAGCGCTCACGGTGGTGGCCTACATGGAACTGCGGCGCTGCGCCGAGGGCGAAGCCATCATCCGCCAGGGCCACAGCGGCGGCGAAGACGGCTTCATGGCGCTGGTGATCGAGGGCGAGGTGACGGTGGAGGCCGTCACCGTGAGCCGCACCGAGCCGCACACGGTCAACGTGCTCGGTCCGGGCCACCTCATGGGCGAAATGTCGCTCATGGACGGCGAAGCCCGCTCCGCCACCTGCACCGCCAGCACCGAGGTGCGCTGCGCTGTGCTCACCCGAGCATCCCTGCAGACGCTCATTGCCGAAGAACCCACCACCGCCGCCAAACTGCTCAGCGCCGTGGCCCAGCGCCTGAGCCAGCGGCTGCGCGAGAACGACACCAAGCTGCAGCTCTACGGTCAACTCGTCCTGTCGATGCAGCAGGAGATTGACCGCCTGATCCCCGAGCCACGTTAGGTGTTTGGGGCCGTTTTGGAGCTCCAGATCATGGTGATGGCCAGGATCGACAGGACCACGCCGAGAGAAACGGCCACCGGGATCTTGAACACGTCGATCAACAGCATCTTGCTGCCGATGAACACCAGGATCACGGCCAGGCCGTAGTTGAGCAGGTGGAAGCGGCTGGCCGCGGCCTGCAGCAGGAAGAACATGGCGCGCAAACCGAGGATGGCGAACACGTTGCTGGTGAGCACGATGAACGGATCCTTGGTGATGGCGAAGATCGCGGGGATGGAGTCCACCGCAAAGATCACGTCGGTCAGGCCCACCAGGCAGATCACCATGAGCAGCGGCGTGGCGATGCGCTTGCCGTTCTCCACCGTCCAGAACTTCTCACCATCGAAGTTCTTGCTCACCGGCAACACCTTGCGCAGCAGCTTGAGCGCGGGGTTGTCGTCCAGGCTGGGCTCCTGGCCGGCGGCCCACCACATCTTCACGCCGGTGAGCACCAGGAAGGCGCCGAACACATACAGGATCCAGTGGAACTCCGAGATCAGCCAGCCGCCCACCAGGATCATCACCGTGCGCAGCACGATGGCGCCCACGATACCGATCATGAGCACGCGCTTCTGGTAGGCCGCAGGCACGGCGAAGTAGGTGAAGATGAGCAGGAAGACAAAGATGTTGTCGACCGCCAGACTCTTCTCGATCAGGTAGCCGGTGAGGAACTCAAGCGACTTCTCGTTGGCGATCGCGCTCGATCCGGTGGTGTCCCTGATGGCGAACCAGAACAACACATTGAACACAAAGCTCAAGCCCACCCAGACCAGCGACCAGTTGACCGCCTGTTTGACGCTCACCTCCTGAGCACCCTGCTTCTTGAGCACGACAAAATCGACAAACAGGGCCGCCACGACGAACACGACGAAGACGACCCACAGCCACAGGGGGGCAATGCTTTCCATGAGAAACCTCAGATTTGGTGTTGAAGGAACACCCCAAGGTCTTGCCATGGCCGCAACGTGTGCGGTTGGGGGTTTCCGGCGACCGTGAGACCGCGTATTGACGAAAACCCCACCCGCCGAAGCCCGGCTGTGCGCCGGGTGGCGGGTTGACTACTCCCCTTGAAGGGAAGCGCGATTGTGGTGGCGAAACGCGGGTTTCACCAACTGAACGACCTTCAGGTTTTGCCTGAAGGTCCTGCGTGGATCAAGCGGCTTCCTTGTAGAAGAGCTCGCGCTTGAGGCTGCGCGGCGCCAGCGGTTCCACGCTCTGGTGGATGGCCGCGATGTGCTCCGGCGTGGTGCCGCAGCAGCCGCCCACGATGTTGACCAGGCCTTCGGCCGCGAACTCGCGCAGCAGGCGGCTGGTGTCTTCGGGCGTTTCGTCAAAGCCGGTGTCGCTCATGGGGTTGGGCAGGCCGGCGTTGGGGTAGCAGCTGATGAAGGTGTCGCCCGCGACCTTGGCCAGTTCCTGGATGTAGGGGCGCATCAGCGCGGCACCCAGCGCGCAGTTCAGGCCCACGGCCAGCGGCTCCAGGTGGCGCACGCTGGCCCAGAAGGCGCTGACCGTCTGACCGCTCAGGATGCGGCCCGAGGCGTCGGTCACGGTGCCGCTGATGATCACCGGCAGGCGCTCGCCGCTTTTCTCGAAGAACTCGTCGATGGCGAACAGCGCGGCCTTGGCGTTGAGCGTGTCGAAGATGGTCTCCACCAGCAGCAGGTCGGCCCCGCCCTCGACCAGCGCCTCGATCTGCTCCAGGTAGGCCGCGCGCAGCTGCTCGAAGGTGACGTTGCGCGCCCCGGCGTCGTTCACATCGGGGCTGATGCTCGCGGTCTTGGGCGTGGGGCCGAGCGCGCCGGCCACGAAACGCGGCTTGTCGGGCGTGCTGAACTTGTCGCAGGCCGCGCGTGCGATGCGCGCCGAGGCCAGGTTCATCTCGCGCGCCAGGTGTCCCATCTCGTAATCGTCCTGCGCGATGGTCGTGGCGCCAAACGTGTTGGTCTCGATGAGGTCGGCACCGGCAGCGAGATACCCTTCGTGGATGTCCTGGATCACGTCGGGGCGCGTGAGGCTGAGCAGCTCGTTGTTGCCCTTGACGTCCTTGTGGAAGTCCTTGAAGCGCTCACCTCTGTAGTGGGCTTCTCCCAGCTTGAAGCGCTGGATCATGGTGCCCATCGCGCCGTCGAGGATGGCGATGCGGTGTTTCAGGATCTCGGGCAGCGCCTGGGCGCGGGTGTAGGCGGGGGAAGTCATGCATGGATTGTAAGAAGCGACCCGACCCGCAGGCCGCGGCCGGACGGGCGGCCTCAGGCTTTCCCCGACAATAGCCCCCATGAAACACCTCTCGCCCTCACAGGCCTGGGCCTGGCTGCAGGCCGAACGCGAGCAGCGCGAAGCCCGCGGCGAGCCCGCACCGTTGTTTGTGGACGTGCGCATGGAAATCGAATCGCTCTACGTGGGCCGCCCGCCCGGCGTGGAGAACATTCCCTGGTACGAATACCCCGACCTCACGCCCGACCCGGCGCGTTTTGCGCAAGCGGTGGAGCGGGAGGCGGGCGACAAACAACGCCCGGTGCTGCTGATCTGCCGCAGCGGCAAACGCACGCTGGACGCCGGCAAGGCGTTGGAAGCCGCCGGGTTTGCCGAAGTGGCACATGTGGTGCACGGCTTCGAGGGTGAACTCAACGAAGAATTCAAACGCTCCAGCCTCAACGGCTGGCGCTTTGAGGGCTTGCCGTGGGAGCAGATGTGATCGACATCGCGCCGGAAAGCGAAATCCTCGAGGCCAGCGTCGGCGTTCTGCAAGAGGTCTTCGGGTTCGACGCCTTCCGCGGCCCGCAGGCCGAGATCGTGGCGCACGTGGGGGGCGGCGGCGACGCGCTCGTGCTCATGCCCACGGGCGGCGGCAAGTCGCTGTGTTACCAGGTGCCGGCCATCGTGCGCGAGCGCAGCGGCCAGGGCCTCACCGTGGTGGTGTCGCCGCTGATCGCGCTCATGCACGACCAGGTGGGCGCCTTGCTCGAAGCCGGCGTGGCCGCGGCCTTTCTGAACTCCAGCCTGTCCAGCGAAGACGCGCAGCGCGTGGAAAAAGAGATGCTGCGCGGCGAACTCACGCTGCTCTACGCGGCGCCCGAGCGCCTGACCACGCCACGCTTCCTGGCCTTGCTCGACTCGCTCAGGGAGCGCGGCAAGCTGGCGCTGTTTGCCATCGACGAGGCCCACTGCGTGAGCCAGTGGGGCCACGACTTCCGCCCCGAGTACCGTGGCCTGGTGGTTTTGCACGAGCGTTTTGCCGGCGTGCCGCGCGTGGCGCTCACCGCCACCGCCGACGACCTCACGCGCGCCGACATCGTCGAGCGCCTGCAGCTGCAGGACGCGCGCACCTTCATCAGCAGCTTCGACCGGCCCAACATCCGCTACCAGCTGGTGGAGAAAAAGGACGCCACCGCCCAGCTGCTGCGCTTCATCCGCGACGAACACACCAGCGGCGACGAACACGACGCCGGCATCGTGTACTGCCAGTCGCGCCGCCGCGTGGAAGAGGTGGCCACGATGTTGTGCGAAGCGGGGCTCAACGCGCTGCCGTACCACGCCGGCCTGGACGCAGCCGTGCGGCAGAAACACCAGGACCGCTTCCTGCGCGAAGAGGGCCTGATCATGGTCGCCACCATCGCCTTCGGCATGGGCATCGACAAGCCCGACGTGCGTTTTGTGGCCCACCTGGACATGCCCAAGAACATCGAAGGCTACTACCAGGAAACCGGGCGCGCCGGTCGCGACGGTGAGCCCGCCAACGCCTGGATGGCCTATGGCCTGCAGGACGTGGTGAACCAGCGCCGCATGATCGACGAGAGTCCGGCGGCCGACGAGTTCAAGCAGGTGATGCGCGGCAAGCTCGACGCCTTGTTGACGCTCGCAGAAGCGAGCGATTGCCGGCGTGTGCGTCTGCTCTCCTACTTTGGCGAAGAGAGCGAGCCCTGCGGCAACTGCGACAACTGCCTGCATCCGCCGCAGCTGTTCGACGCCACCGAATCCGCGCGCAAGCTGCTCTCGTGCATCTACCGCGTGCAGCAGTCCAGCGGCACGGCGTTCGGCGCCGGCCACATCATGGACATCCTGCGCGGCAAGGTCACCGAGAAGGTGACGCAGCACGGGCACGACAAGCTTTCCACCTTCGGCATCGGCGCCGATTTGTCCGAAACCCAGTGGCGCGCGCTCTTGCGCCAGCTGATCGCGCGCGAAGCGGTGCAGGTGGACGCGGCGCACTACAACACCCTGCACCTGCAGGACGCGGCGCGCGAGATCCTGAAGGGCCAGAGCGCGGTGTGGCTGAAGTCGCTGTCCGAGAAAGCCGCCGGCTCCGGGCGGGTGAGTCGCCCGCGCAGCGCCCGCGCCACCGTGGCCGACGACGGCCAGCCGCTGACCCTGGCCGCGCGCGACGCCCTGGACGCACTCAAGGCCTGGCGCGCCGGCGTGGCCAAGGAACACAACCTGCCCGCGTTTGTGATCTTTCACGACGCCACCTTGCGCGCGATCGCCGCGCGCCAGCCCCGCAC
Organism: Hydrogenophaga sp. RAC07; assembly: GCF_001713375.1. NCBI lineage: Bacteria > Pseudomonadati > Pseudomonadota > Betaproteobacteria > Burkholderiales > Comamonadaceae > Hydrogenophaga > Hydrogenophaga sp. RAC07. The sequence continues at coordinate 4,051,684 of NZ_CP016449.1, read as the reverse complement.
GCTGGCCGATCTGGACGGCATTGCCGGGCTGGGCGTGAAGAAACGCGAGGCCTACGGCGAGGAGGTGTTGCAGGTGGTGAGTGCTTTCAGTTAGCCGCGCCGGGGTGTTTCCGGCTCAAATCACCACCATCGCCTGACACGCCCGACCGCTCATCGCGGCGGGCGATCTCCCCACGTTTCAGTTCTCAAGAATGCGGGCCCACTGACGATGCAAGGGGTGTATCCGGGGATGTCCCCCAACACCCCGAACATCTCGAACGGAGCACTGCATGTTTTCCTGGCTGCCCTGGATTGGCAAAAGCAAAAGGGTTCAGTACCACGACACGCAGGTCCTGGAACTGGACTTTCTGGTGGACGAGTTCCACGCCGCAATGGCCGACATCCAGGACCCGATCCGTGTGCGCATCCATGCCGCGCTGCTGTCTTGCCAAAGCCCCAAGGACCTCTGGTTCCTGCGCAGCAAGCTGTTCGGTCTGATCTCCAAGCACCACTGCGAGAGCGTGGCCAACACCCGCATCGGCCGCCTCGACCAGAAGCTGCGCTTCTTCGTGGACAACCACCCCGATTACTCGTCGGACGAGCTGCCCAGCAAGCCCATGACGCTGCTGCACTGAGCAGCCGCTTCAAACCCTGCCCACCGCGACCGCTTTTCAGCGGTCGCGCAGTTTCAGCGCCGCCACCAGCGCCAGCGCACAGATCGCCGCCAGCATCAGGAAGGTTTCGTCGAACGCCGCCATGCGCGCCGGGCTGGCGGGGCTGGTGTCCAGCAGCGCACCGTGCGCCGCCACGCGCCATTCGAGCACGATGCCGCACAGGCTCACCCCCGCAGCACCCCCCAGCATGCGCAGGAAATTGATCACGCTGGAGCCTTGCGGAATGTGGCCGTGGCCCAGGCCGCGCATGGCACCGATGTTGAGCGAGGGCAGGATGAAACCCAGGCCGATGCGCCCCAGGATGGCCCAGGCGATCAGCAGCGGGATGATCTGCGCCGGGCGCCCCAGGTCGATGGTGACCATGAGCGCGAACGACGCGGACAACAGCACCAGACCGATGCTCACCAGCCGGTGCGTGGGCTGTTGGTCGGCCAGCCGCCCCACCACCGCGATGCTCACCGCCAGCACCAGGCCCGCCGGCAGCAGGATGGTGCCCACGTACGAGGCCGAGAGGCCCAGCCCCATCTGCATGTACACCGGCAGCAGGTAGGTGGAGCCGAACAGCGCAATGCCGTAGATGAAGGCCACGATGCTGCCCATGGCAAAGCGCCGGTCCTTGAACAGCGAGAGGTTCATCAGCGGGTCGATGCCCTGGTCGGGGTTTCGCAGCCGGCGTTTCAGCGTGCGCCGCTGCAGCACCACAAATGCCACCAGCAGCAGCGCGGCGCCGCCCAGCAGCAAGCTCGCGCTCAGCGCCGTGCCGCCCTGCAGTTCCACCAGGCCATTGAGCAGGCACAGCGTGCCCGCGGCGGCCAGCAGCAGGCCGCGCCAGTCCAGGTGGGCGCCCTGGCGGTTGGCCGCGAGACCCCCGGGTGAGGTGGTGGGCACATAGCGCCGTGCCAGCCACAGCGAGGCGATGCAGAACGGCACCACCATGAAGAAGATCGAGCGCCAGCCAAAGCCGTCGACCAGCAGGCCACCGATGCTGGGGCCCAGCGCGGGCGCGAGCACCACGCCCATGCCGAAGACGCCGCTGGCGCGGCCCTGTTCGTGCGGCTCGAAGGCGCGCAGGATGATGATGGCCGGGATGGGTTGCACCACACCGGCCGCCAGACCTTCGGCCACGCGCGCGGCCAGCACCAGCGGAAACGAGTTGGCAAAACCGCCGGCCACGCCGCCCACCAGCAGCAGCCACATGCAGCCCGCGTAGGTGCTCCGGTAACCGTAACGCGCCAGCAGCCAGGGCGTGGTGAGCATCGAGACCGTCATGGCCGCCATGAAACCCGACGTGGCCCACTGCGCGCGCTCCTGGCCCAGCGTGAAGTGCTGGCTCATGTCGGGGATGGCCACGTTGATGATGGTCGACGACATGATCGACGCCATCGTGCCCACCATCACCGAGAGCAGCAGCAGCCAGCGGTAACGCTCGCCGTAGCGCTCGCGCAGCGCGGGCAGGGTGTGGTCGGCCGGCTCAGCCATGCGGCCCCGCCGCAGCGGCCGCGCAGCGCGCGCAGATGCAGGCCTGCCCGGCCGATGCGGCGGGCACACGCTGCAGCAGCTCGGGGCTGAAGGTGGCGCCCACACACCAGCAGGGGCCCTGTTTCTGGCCGGTCTCGCGTTCCAGTTCCATCGCGCAACGGTTGGGCTCGCCGCACAGCGGGCAGCGCGCGGGGTCGATCTCGGGGGCGTTGGGGGTCATGGGAGATGGGGGTACTGACGCGCCGGGGCGGCGGTGGGTTGAGGCTATGGTAATTTCAAAGCCTTCTTCTTCGCCATGGTGTCTGCCGTGGCCACTGCCGGCATGCGCCAGCTGGTCTGGCGCACCCATTTCCCCATGCCCCTCTCTGTGTTTTTCCGCCGCACCGCCCTCCTGATGGCGCTGCTCCTGCCCGCCTGGGCTGCGCTGGCCGCCGGGCCCGCCCCCAACAGTGCGGCCCACACCGTGCCCGACACCATGGCCCAGCGCCTGCTCGCCTGCACCGTGTGCCACGGCGAGCAGGGACGCGCCACCAACGCAGGGTACTTTCCGCGCATCGCCGGCAAGCCCGCGGGTTACCTCTACAACCAGCTGGTGCACTTTCGCGCCGGTCGCCGCAACAACGAGGGCATGACGTCGCTGCTCGATTCGCTGAGCGACACCTACCTGCGCGAGATCGCGGCGCATTTCGCCAGCCTGGACCTGCCCTACCCGGCGCCGCAGCGCAGCGACGCAACACCCGCCGTGCTGCAACGGGGCGAGGCCCTGGCGCTGCGCGGCGACCCGGCGCGCGACCTGCCAGCCTGCGTGGCGTGCCATGGCCAGGCCCTCACCGGCGTGAACCCGGCCATCCCGGGTCTGCTCGGTCTGCCGCGCGACTACCTCATCGGCCAGCTCGGTGCCTGGCAAACCGGCCTGCGCCGCGCCAGCGCGCCCGACTGCATGGGTCACGTGGCCCAGCGCCTGAGCGGCGGCGACGTGAGCGCGGTGGCGAGCTGGCTCGCCAGCCAGCCGCTGCCGGCCAACACCCACCCTGCGCCCGGCACGGCCCAGCCGCTGCCCCTGCGCTGCGGCAGCGAGGGTTGAAGATGGCACACCACATCACACCCTGGCGGGTGGTCTTCGGGGGGCTGCTGCTGGGCGTGGGCGCGCTGGCGCTGGCCGTGCTGCTGGAACTGCGCGGCGCGCCGCTGGACACCGAAGCACCGCCCTTGACCGTGACACCTCAGCTCGTGGAGCGCGGCGCCTACCTCGCGCGCGCCGGCAACTGCATGGCCTGCCATACCGAACGCGGCGGCGCGGCCTATGCGGGTGGCCGCGCCGTGCCCACGCCGTTCGGTGCCGTGCTCTCGACCAACCTCACGCCGCACAAGGCCACCGGCATCGGGCAGTGGAGCGCGGCCGGGTTCTGGCGTGCCCTGCACCACGGCCAGTCGCAGGACGGCCGTCTGCTCTACCCCGCCTTCCCCTACAACCACACCACGCTGGTCACGCGCGAGGACAGCGATGCGCTGTTCGCCTTCCTGCACAGCCTGCCCCCGGTGGAGCAGGCCAACCGGCCGCACGGTCTGCGTTTCCCGTACAACACCCAGGCAGCGCTGGCGGTGTGGCGCGCGCTGTATTTCAAGCCCGGTGTGTTCGTGCCCGAGCCTTCGCAAGGCGCCGAGTGGAATCGTGGCGCCTACCTCACGCGCGGGCTGGCCCACTGCGCCGCCTGCCACACCGAACGCGATCCGCTGGGTGGCAGCAGCGAAGCGCAGGCCTTTCGTGGCGGCCTCATGCCCGCGCAAGACTGGTACGCGCCCTCGCTGCGGTCGGCGGCTGAAGGTGGCGTGGCCAGTTGGGACGCCGGGCAGGTGGTGGCCCTGCTCAAGACCGGTGTGGCCGAGGGCGCTTCGGTCATGGGGCCGATGGCCGACGTGGTGCTGCACGGCACGCAGCATTTGAACGACGCCGACCTGCGCGCCATGGCCGTGTATCTCAAGGGCCTGCCCGCGCACGACACGACCCCCGGGCGTCTGGAGCCTGCCGACCCGCAGCAGATGGTGCGCGGCGAGAAGCTCTACGCCCAGCAGTGTGCACAGTGCCACGGCGACAACGGTGAAGGTGCCGCCGGTGCATACCCGCGTCTGGCCGGCAACCGCGCCGTGATGCTGGAGACGCCGCACAACACGGTGCAGGCCATCCTGGGCGGCGGCTTCGCACCCGCCACCGCAGGCCACCCGCGGCCCTACGGCATGCCGCCCTACCGCACGCTGCTCACCGACGACGAGGTGGCCGCCGTGGCGAGCTTCGTGCGCCAGTCGTGGGGCAACCAGACGCCTGCGGTGTCCGGTCTGGCGGTGCAGCGCCTGCGCTGAAGCGCGGCTCGGCCCCGGTCGGGCCCTTGCTTGATCTGGATCATCGCGGGCCCGCGCGCCAGCGCTAGAGTGGGTGCAGCCGCCGAGCCCATGTCGGGCGATGCGGCGCATCCACATGACGACACCCTCTCGCCAGGTCCTCTTGTGCTGCGCAATCGCGCTGGTCCTCGGCGCGCTGGGCGGCTGCACGTCGCTGTTGCCGACCTCGCGCACCGATGTGGCCTCTCGCTGGACCAGCTACGAAGACGCCGAGCGTGCACTGGCCACCATGCAGGCCTTCGAGGCCCGCCGTGACGATGTTCACCGCCAGGGACTCGATCCGCGCCTGGGTCCCGGGATCACGGTGCTGCACTTCGCCGATGTGCTGCAGCGCTTTGCCGCTGTCGTGCAGAGCCGTCCGGACCACGTGGACCCGGGCGTCAACGCCTGCCTGCAGGCCGGCCAACGGTGCAGCGGCTACGCGATCTCCGTGAAGAAGCTGTCACGCCAGCGCGTGGGCAACTTCTGGGTCGATTCGCTGGACTTCCGGCGCGAAACCGTCACCACCGGCTGGAGCGTGGAGGTGCTGCTCGTATTCGTCGACGACACCCTGGTCTACAAGCTTGTGGGCGGTCAGCCCACCATCCGGGAGGTGGACGTCCAGCGCAAGCCGCTGGGCCCGCTGCAGGGCTGGGGCCAGCAGCTCGCGCGTTGATCTGTCCCACCCCGGGTGGGCATTCGGACCGCGCACAGCGCGGCGTCCGGTCAGCGTCTAGACTGGTTTGATGACACCTCGCAAATGGACTGTGCTTCCCGTGGTGGCCACCGTCGCCGCGGTAGTCCTGTTGTTCACCACCGGCTGCGCCGCCTGGCGCATCGGGCAGGCGGCCGATCTTGCTCGCAAGAGCACACCGTTTCAACAAAGCCCGGCCGACGCGGTGCTGAGCCTGCTCATCGTGGGCGACAGCACCGGCGTGGGCACCGGGGCCAGCTCACCCGACAACAGCCTCGCGGGCCTGCTCGGCCGCGCGCACCCGCGCCTGCGCATCGACAACCGCGCGCGCGACGGCGCCACCTTTGCCGATGTGGTGCGCCAGTTCGACGGCACGCAGCGGTACGACCTGGTGCTGGTGCAGGCCGGCGGCAACGACGTGATCCGCCTGCGCTCCGACGAGGATGTGCGCGCCGACATCGACCGGGCCACCGCGCTGGCCCGCGAACGGTCCGACCGCGTGGTGCTCATGCCCGCCGGCAATGTGGGCAACGCCCCCTTCTTTTTCCCACCGGCCTCGTGGCTCATGACGGACCGCGCGCGCCGCATGCACGGCTTCATTCGTGAATCGGCCGAGCGCCACGGCGCGGTGGTGGTCAACCTGTTCAAGGAGCGGGCCGACGACCCGTTCGCGCAGAAGCCCGAACTCAATGCGGTGGACGGCCTGCACCCCAGCGACGCGGGCTACCAGGTCTGGCGCGACGAGCTGCTGGCCCAAAGCGGCTGGGCCGAGGTGCTTGCCGCCGCCCGCTGAGCCTTACACGCCGGCCACCACCCCGTCGCTGCGCGGATCGGCTGCGCCTTCGATCACACCGTTGGGGTGGCGCACCAGCGCGCCCGCGTGGCCCATGGTGTCGCTGAAGGGCTCGGTGAACACCTCCACCTCGTGGCCGGCGGCCTTGAGCGCGTCAACCAGGGCCGGGTCGAAGCGGCTTTCCAGCTTGAGCGAGGTGGTCTCGCCGCCCCAGGTGCGGCCGAGCAGCCAGCGCGGCGCGGTCACGGCCTGCTGCAGGCCCTGGCCGAAGCGCGCGTAGCGCGTGAACACCGCCGCCTGCGTCTGGGGCTGGCCTTCGCCGCCCATGGTGCCGTAGGGCATCACGCGGCCGTCGTCGAACAGGGCCAGCGAGGGGTTGAGCGTGTGGAAGGGGCGCATGCCGGGCTTGAGCACGTTGAGCGCTTTCGGGTCGAGTGAAAAGCTCGTGCCCCGGTTCTGCCAGACGATGCCGGTGTCCTGCAGCACCACGCCCGAACCGAACTCCCAGTACACGCTCTGGATGAAGCTCACCGCGCGGCCCTGCGCGTCGATGCAGCCCATCCAGATGGTGTCGCCGGGCTTGGCCACGTCGGGCCAGGGCAGGGCTTTCTCGCGGTCGATCTCCGCCGCCAGCTCGGTGAGGGCGGCGGGTTTCAGGAAGCCTTTCGGGTCGGCCGGCAGGCGTTGCGGGTCGGTGACCACACGCTCGCGCACCCGGAAGGCGCGTTTGGTCGCTTCCACCAGGCCGTGCACGTGCGCGAAGCCTTCACCTTCGGTGACACCCAGGCGCTCGAACAAGCCCAGGATCATCAAGGCCGAGAGGCCCTGCGTGGGCGGCGGCAGGTTGTAGACCGTGCTGTCGTTCAGCCGCACCGACAGCGGCTCGACGATCTGCGCCTGGTAGGCCGCGAGATCGCTGGTGCGCAGCGGGCTGCCGACGCGCTCCAGTTCGGCGCCGATGCGAGCGGCGAGTTCACCGCGGTAGAAGTCGTCCAGGCCGCGCTCGGCCAGTTGCTCCAGCGTGCGACCCAGCGTGGGCTGTTTGAGCACGTGGCCCACGGCGGGTGGCTGGCCGTTGACCAGGTGGGTCTGCGCAAAACCCGGTGCGTCTTTCAGGCCATCGAATTTTTCGCGGGTGAGGGCGGCCTGGCTTTCGGTGACCGCGATGCCGTGGTGCGCGTGGCGGATGCCGTCGGCCAGCAGGCGCGACAAGGGCAGTGCCGGGCCCCACGCGGCGGCCACGTCGAGCGCCTTGGCCCAGCCGCCGATGGTGCCTGCCACCGTGAGCGCGGCCTTCGGGCCGCGCGAGGGGATGGTCTCGTGACCCGCATAGAAGCCCAGGTCGGCCATGGCGGCAGCCGGGCCGCAGGCCGAGATGGCCACAGGCTCCTTGCCCGGTTCGTGGATGAGCCAGAAGCCGTCACCGCCGATGGCGTTCATGTGCGGGTAGACCACGGCAATCGCCGCGGCGGCGGCCACCATGGCCTCGACCGCGTTGCCGCCGTCGCGCAGCACGTCGCGCCCGGCCTGCGCGGCCAGGTGGTGAGGCGCAACAAACATGCCGCCCAGGGCGGTGAGGGTGTGAATCATCGAAGGTCTCCGGGTTGTTGTGAGCTCAGGTCAGCAGGCCGTAAAACATGCGCGCAGCCGTCAACGCGAGGAAGGCCGCGAACACCTGACGCAGCCGTTTGGCGTTGATGGCATGCGCGAGTTTCGCACCCCAGCCGGTGGTGGCCAGCGTGGCCGGCACGATGAGCGCAAACCCCAGCAGGTTCACATAGCCCAGGCTGAAGGGCAGCCGGTCGGGCACGTCCAGCCCGTTGAGGATGAAGGCCAGCGCCCCGGGGAAACTGATGACCATGCCCAGCATGGCGCCGGTGCCCACCGCCGTGTGCATGGGCACGCGCAGCGCGTTGAGGATCGGCACGCTGAGCGTGCCGCCGCCAATGCCCATGAGCGTGGAGATGCCGCCGATGCCGCTGCCCAGCAACGCGGTGCCGGCGGTGCCGGGCAGGCCACCGGCCAACGCAAAGCCGTCGCGCTTGAAAGCCATGTTCAGGGCCACCACCAGCGCCGCCGAGGCGAACACCGCGGTGAGCGACGCGCCGCTCAGGAACCGGCTGGCCACCGAGCCGACGATCACGCCCAGGACCACCGAGGGCATGAGGCGCTTGATCAAGGCCATGTCCAGGCTGCCGCGTTTTTTGTGCGCACGGCTGGACATGATGGAGGTGGGAATGATGGTGGCGAGCGACGTGCCCACCGCCGCGTGCATGCGCACCGACTCGTCCACGCCGAGCAAGGTGAACAGGTGGTAGAGCACGGGCACGATGACGATGCCGCCACCGACGCCGAGCAGACCGGCGAGCACGCCCGCCACCAGGCCGGTGGCGAGCAGGGCCGCTGCCAGACCCAGCAACCAGGCGGTGCTGTATTGGTTGAAGAACTCCATGGTGTTTACCAGCCGATCGCCTTGGGCAACCACAGCGCGATCTGCGGGTACAGGAAGAGCAACACCAACGTGAGGAACTGCAGGCCGATGAAGGGGACCACACCTTTATAAATGTCCTTGATGTTCACCTCGGGAGGGGCCACACCCTTCAGGTAGAACAGCGCCCAGCCGAACGGCGGCGTGAGGAAGCTGGACTGCAGGTTCACCGTGATCAGCATGGCCAGCCAGACCGGGTCCACGCCCAGGTTCAGCAGGATCGGCAGGAACAGCGGCACGGCGATGTAGCTGATCTCGATCCACTCCACAAAGAAGCCCAGCACAAAGATGATGAGCATCATGAACCAGATGGCGGTATTGGTGCCGCCCGGCAGGGCCTCGAACATGCCGGCGATCAGGTCCTCGCCGTGCAGGCCGCGGAACGAGAGCGCGAACACCTGCGCCGTCATGAGGATGAACATCATGATGGCGGTGATCTTGCTGGTGTCCAGCGCGGTGGCCTTGAGCGTGGCCCAGGTGAAGCGGCCCGAGAGCGCCGTGATGATCACCGCGCCCACGGCGCCCATGCTGGCCGCTTCGGTGGGGGCAGCGATGCCGCCCACGATGGAGCCCAGCACCGCCACCACCAGCATCACCGGTGGCACCAGCACCTTGAAGAAGCGCACCCAGAGCTGGCGGCGCGACACCGCGTCGCGCTCGGCGATCGGGATCGGCGGCATGGTCTCCGGCTTGAGCCAGCCCATGATCACGAGGTAGACGATGTAGACGGCGGCAAGCAGCATGCCCGGGCCCACGGCGGCCGCGAACAGCGTGCCGACCGAGAGCTGCATGATGTCCGAGAGCAAGATGAGGATCAGGCTGGGCGGGATGATCTGGCCCAGCGTGCCCGAGGCGCAGATCACACCGCAGGCCACGCTCTTGTCGTAACCGCGCCGTATCAAGGTGGGCAAGGTCAGCAAACCCAGCGTGATGATGGTCGCACCCACGATGCCGGTGGTCGCACCCATGAGCACACCGAACAGCACGATGCCGATCGCCATGCCGCCCTTGAGGCCGCCGGCGATGTGGCCCATGACGTCGAGCAAGTCGTCGGCCAGGCGCGATTTCTCCAGCATCACGCCCATGAACACGAAGAGCGGGATGGCCATCCACTGGTAGCCGCTGACGATGCCGTAGAAGCGCGCGGGCAGCAGGTTGAACAGCGACTCGCCAAAGCCCAGCCAGCCGAACACGAAGCCGCTGACGGCCAGGCTGATGGCCACCGGGATGCCGATCATCAGCATCACGAAAAAGCCGACCAGCATGAAGATGGCGTAGGTCGACATCTCAAACATGGGCCGACTCCTTGTCGGTCAAGGGTGCGTCGAGCAGGCGCAGCAGCTGGGCGAACTGTTGCAGCACCAGCAGGCCATAGCCCAGCGGGATCAAGGCCTTGACCAGCCAGCGCAGTGGAATGCCACCCGGGTCGGCCGAGGCTTCGCTGATCGAGCGCGACTGCTCCACATAACCCAGCGACAACCAGATGAAGCCCAGGCTCACTGCGATGAGCAGCAGCGCGGAGACCACATCGACCACGCGTTTGGTGGTGGGCGAGTAGCGCGCGTAGAACAGGTCCACGCGCACGTTTTCACCGCGCTGCAGCGCGTGGCTCATGCCCAGGAGGATGAGGGCGGCCAGCAGGTGCCATTCGAGTTCCTGCGCCCAGACCGAGCCAAAGCTGAAGCTGTAGCGCAGGACCACGTTGGTGGCGACCAGGCCGATCATGACCAGCGCGATCCAGGCGGTGAGCCCGCCGATGCGGTCGATGAAACCCTCGATGAGAGCGGCCAGGGGCCGCAATGCCTTGAGCATGATGCCGATCCTTGGGTTAGCCGCGAACCTTGAGGTGGTAAGCCTCTTCGCTGATCTCGCTCCAGCGGTCGTACTTGGCCTTGAAGGCGAAGTAGGAGTCGTGCACCTTCTTCGTCAACGGGTCCTTGAGGCCGTCGGCCAGCACCTTGTCGGTCTCCACCTTCAGCGCCTTGATGACGTCGTCGGGCAGCGGCCGCGCGGTCACGCCCTGGTTCTTGATCAGGTCTTCCATGGCTTCGGAGTTCGCCTTCTGGCACCAGCCCTCGCTGATCACGTTGCACGCGGCCGAGGCGTTGCTCACGATCGCCTGCAGGTCTTTCGGCAGCTTGTCCCAGGCGGCCTTGTTGATCAGCAGTTCGGACACGGTGGACGACTCGTGCCAGCCGGTGGTGTAGTAGTTCTTGGCGGCCTTGTGCAGACCCAGGCGGCGGTCCTGGAAGGGGCCCACGAACTCGGCCGCGTCGATCACGCCGCGCTCCAGCGCGGGGAAGATCTCGCCGCCCGGCAGCACCTTCACGTCCACGCCCAGGTTGGCGTAGACCTTGCCGGCCAGGCCGGGAATGCGCATCTTGAGACCCTTGAGGTCGGCCACGGTCTTGATCTCTTTCTTGAACCAGCCCGTCATCTGCACGCCGGTGTTGCCGCAGGGCATGGCCACCATGCCGAAGGGTGCGTAGACCTCGTTCCAGAGGTCGATGCCGCCGCCGTCGTAGAGCCAGCCGTTCATGCCCTGGAAGTTCATGCCGAAGGGCACGGCGGTGAAGTACTGCGCGGCGGCGGTCTTGCCGGTCCAGAAGTAGGCGTTGGCGTGGTTCATCTCCACCGTGCCGGCGCGCACCGCGTCGAAGCCCTCGAACGCCGGGATCAGTTCACCGGCGCCGAAGACCTGGATGTTCAGGCGGCCATCCGACATTTCGCGGATGCGCTTGGCGAGATCGGTCGCGCTGCCCGGTCCGTCCATGTAGAAGGGCGAGCCCTTGCCGTAGGCACTGGTCATCTTCCAGTTGAATCGGGCCGACTGGGCGTTGGCGATGACGGGAGCACCGAGCACGCTGCCGGCAACGGCGGCGCGGGTGAGGAACTGGCGGCGGATCAGGGACATGGCGGCACTCCTGTGAAGGGGTTGAAGGTTGGACGGGGTGAAAGGCTGCCGTTTGTAAAGCGGCATGTCTTTCACTTCGCAAGCGCCATGCCATGTGTTTGCGTGTTCCAAGTCCTTGATTTGATTGATGTGCCGGCCGCTTTGGTTGGCATGCTTCCGAAATGGTGCATGCGAATCCGCCCCGGGTTGGTGTCAGTCGGTGCCGAATGTTCAGTGGTCCGCCGTGAGCGTGCCATTTGTCAAGTGATCCGGGCGTTGAGGCTGCTCATGGAAGCCAGGGCGCCCCTCTGAGTCACCCCGTGCGCACAAACGGCAGCCGGGCCCGCTTTGGTGCGCGCGCACCAAAGCGGGCCCCGGGCGGCCAGGCGTTACAGACGCGCGCCGCCGCGGCGGTTCTTCACGCGCGTGAGCAGCGTCTTGCAATCCACCGACAGGATCTCCGGCCGGTTGAAGATGTGGCGGTGCACGAAAGCCTCGAAGGTCTCGGGGCTCTCGGTGAGCGCGTGCACGTGCAGGCTTTTCAGGTCGCTCATGATGTAGAGGCTCACCACCTCGGCGCAGTCGGCCAGCTCCTGCGCGATGCGCTCGATGGCCGCCGGCGCGACCACGATGTCGAGAAAGGTCGAGTTCACCTGGCCGAGCTTCTCGGGGTTGATCACCGCGGCAAACAGCTCGATCACGCCGCTGGCCTGCAGGCCCTGCACGCGCGAACGCGCATGCGCCCGCGAAATGCCGAGCTGGCGCGCGATGTCGGCAAACGACGCGCGGCCGTCTTTCACCAGGATGTTGAGCAGGGCGGTGTCGAGCTTGCTCAGGCCGATGTCGGCGGCCTGCGTGGGTGGGTTCTGGGTCATGCCACAGCCCCAAGCAACTGGCGGGCCAGTGCCCTTTGCAGCCCCGGGCCAGCCCGTGCCGTCTGTCGCCTGCATGTCCCCGCCGCGCCCATGCCCTGTTCATCGCCCGCACACAGGCGTACAACCGGATTGAGGAAACGGTATGAACAGTATGGTTCGTTTTTTTCAGATCATCGGGCTCTCGTTCGCGGGCCTGTTGGCCAGTGCCCCGGCGATGGCCCAGGGCGCCTGTGTGAACGAACCCGGGCGCGCCCACGAACTGCGCGTGCTCGACGAAATCCAGATCACCGAGCTGATGGAGCGCTTTGACGTGGTGGCCGCGCCGCAGCGCTTGCACACCATGCTGGCCAGCCTGGTGGCCGCCGCTCCCCGGCTGCGCCAGGGCCCGGCCGTGCACCTGCTGGCCTACGAAGACAAAGACCTCAACGCCTACGCCGCCGACCACGGCATGGTCATCCTCACCAGCGCGATGTGGAGCAAGCAAGAAGACCTCTCCGACGACGAACTGGCTGCGGTGATGGCACACGAACTCGCCCACATCGAAGGCCGCGACTCGTTGGTGGAGGCCTGCGCCAACCTGCAACGCCTGAAGCAACCCGCCATGCGCTTTGAAGACGCCCGCGACCGCATGGCCCTGGAAATGTTCAACCCCCGCTCAACCCTGGCGCGCCAGGCGCAGCAACAACTGCACGCGCAGGAACACGCCGCCGACGTGCGCGCCATCGCTCTGCTGCGCGCCGTGGGCCGCAACCCGCAAGCCATGGTGAGCGTGCTTGCCAAGATCCACGGCACCACACCGTCGGCGCTGAACCTGCTGATGGGCACCACGCACCCGGAACTGCGCGCGCGGCTGGAGAAGGCGCAGGCGGCGGTGGATGCGGTCAATGCAGGGCAGCTGCCTCAGTCCCCGAAGTGAGCCACCAGGGCCTCACCCCAGGCCCACGGACCGGTGAGCGTCAGCGTCACGGTGGTCCAGTCGCCCTCGGCTTGAACCAGATGGTCGGCGTCCCACGCACCACCATCGTCCAGCGGGCCGCGTGGGCCGGGGCTGTGTTGTTCGGCCCACGCCAGCACGGCCTTCACCTCATTCATCACCTCGGGCAACTGCTCGGCACGCACGCTGGCCATGGCGTCCCAGGTGCCGGTGCCTTCGCCGTCGTCGCTGGGGTCGAAGAGGAGGTATTGCAGTGTCATGGGTGGATTGTCCGCGTGCGGCACCATGAAAAACGGCGCCCAAAGGCGCCGCGTTGACGGGTTGGCTCGCCGGGAGCCCTCACCCCAACCCTCTCCCAGAGGGAGAGGGAGAAAGAGGGGAGCCTCTCCCTCTGGGAGAGGGGGCGGATGCAAGGATCAGGCGGCTGCCTTCACCTTCAGACGCCACGCGTGCAACAGCGGCTCGGTGTAACCGCTCGGTTGTGCCTTGCCCTTGAACACCAGGTCCAGTGCGGCCAGGTAGGCCATGCTGGTCTTGAAGTTGCCGGCCATCTTCTTGTAGAGCGGGTCGCCGGCGTTCTGGCCGTCCACCACGGCGGCCATGCGCTCGAAAGTCTTGGTCACTTGCGCTTCGCTCACCACGCCGTGGTGCAGCCAGTTGGCGATGTGCTGGCTGGAAATGCGCAGCGTGGCGCGGTCTTCCATCAGGCCCACGTTGTGGATGTCGGGCACCTTGGAGCAGCCCACGCCCTGGTCGACCCAGCGCACCACGTAGCCCAGGATGCCCTGCACGTTGTTGTCCAGCTCCTGCTGCTTCTCGGCATCGCTCCAGTTCGGCGTGGCCGTCACGGGAATCGTGAGCAGGCCGGTGAGCAAGACGTCGCGTTCCTTGTTGGCATCGATCTTCTCCAGCTCTTTCTGCACGTCACTCACCAGCACCTGGTGGTAGTGCAGGCTGTGCAGCGTGGCGCCGGTGGGGCTGGGCACCCAGGCGGTGTTGGCGCCGGCCTTGGGGTGGCCGATCTTCTGCTTGAGCATCTCGGCCATGAGGTCGGGCATGGCCCACATGCCTTTGCCGATCTGCGCCTTGCCGCGCAGGCCGCACGAGAGGCCCACCAGCACGTTGTTGCGCTCGTAGCTCTGGATCCAGGCGCTGGTTTTCATGTCTCCCTTGCGCACCATGGGGCCGGCCAGCATGGCGGTGTGCATTTCGTCGCCGGTGCGGTCCAGGAAGCCGGTGTTGATGAAAGCCACACGGCTCGAAGCAGCGGCAATACAGGCCTTCAGGTTGACGGAAGTGCGGCGCTCCTCGTCCATGATGCCGAGCTTGACCGTGCTCTCGGGCAGGCCGAGCAGCTGTTCCACACGGCCGAAGAGTTCGGCGGCAAACGCCACCTCGGCCGGGCCGTGCATCTTGGGCTTGACGATGTATACCGAGCCCTTGCGCGAGTTGCGGATGGCGTCCTTCTTCGTGCGCTTCAAGTCGTGCAGGGCGATGGTGGTGGTGACCACCGCGTCCATGATGCCTTCGGGAATCTCTTGGCCGTCGGCACCCCAGAGGATGGCCGGGTTGGTCATGAGGTGGCCCACGTTGCGCAGGAACATGAGCGAGCGGCCGTGCAGGCGCACGGCGTTCGGCTTGCCGTTGGGCGCCGTGTACACGCGGTCGGCGTTGAGGCCGCGCGTGAAGGTGGTGCCGCCCTTGCTCACCGACTCGGTCAGGGTTGCCTGCAAGATGCCGAGCCAGTTGCTGTAGGCCAGCACCTTGTCTTCGGCGTCCACCGCAGCAATGGAGTCTTCCAGGTCGAGGATGGTGGAGAGCGCGGCCTCCAGCACCAGGTCGCTCACGCCGGCGGCGTCCGTCTTGCCGATGGCCGTGTTGCGGTCGATCTGGATGTCCAGGTGCAGGCCGTTGTGCTTGAGCAGCACCGAGCTGGGCGCCTTGGCTTCGCCCTGGTAACCCACCAGCTGCGCCTTGTCGGCCAGCTTGGCTGACCCGCCTTCGGCCAGGCCCACCACGAGCTCGCCGTCCTTGTTGATCTTGTAACTGGTGGAGCCCACATGCGAGCCCTTCTTCAGCGGCGCGGTGCGGTCCAGCACATGGCGCGCGTATTCAATGACCTTGGCGCCGCGCTTGGGGTTGTAGCCCCCCTTCTTGCCCACTTTCTCGCAGCCCTTGTCTTCCGAAATCACGTCGGTGCCGTAGAGCGCGTCGTACAGCGAACCCCAGCGCGCGTTGGCGGCGTTCAGCGCATAGCGCGCGTTCAGGATCGGCACCACCAGCTGCGGACCGGCCTGCACGGCCAGTTCGTCGTCCACGTTCTTCGTGGTGGCCTTCACCTTCTTGGGCTGCGGCACGAGGTAGCCATTGCCTTCGAGGAACGCGCGGTACGCCGCCATGTCGGCGATGGGGCCGGGGTGGGCCGCGTGCCAGGTGTCCAGCTCCGTCTGCAGGCGGTCGCGCTCGGCGAGCAGCGCGGCGTTCTTGGGCGCGAGGTCGCTCACGATGGCGTCAAAGCCCGCCCAGAAGGCGGACTCGCTCACGCCGGTGCCGGGCAGCACTTTCTGGTTGATGAAGTCGGCGAGGACGGTGGCGACTTGAAGGCCGTGGATCTGGGTGCGTTGTGTCATGGCGTGGGGTTTTGAAAAAAAGGAAATCAGTCAAAAAAGGCGAGCACATCGCTGAGCTGGCTGCCGGTGCGGTGGGGCTGGGTGCCGAGTTCTTCAAACGGGAGATTTTGCCGGTTCACCCACAGCGTGCGGTAGCCGTACCAGGTGGCGGCCAGTGCGTCCCAGGCGTTGCTGCTCACGAACACGATCTGTCCACAGGCCAGGCCGGTGGCTTGTTCGCCGAGTGCATAGGCCTCGGGGTGGGTCTTGTACTTGCGGATGGGGTCCACGCTGATCACGTGATCGAGCAGGCCCTCCAGCCCGGCGCTGCGCACCGCAATGCCCAGCATGTCGGGGTCACCATTGCTCAGGATGCCGGTGGCCACACCACGCTCGCGCAGCGCCTGCAGCACCGCGCGGTTTTCCGGAAAGGCCGAGAGGTGGCGGTACTGGTTCATGAGCCGCGCGGCCCGCTCTTCAAACGCGGGCCAGTTGCTGCGCGCCTCGGGCGCAATCGTCTTGATGGCGTAGGCCAGCGCGCTTTGCGTGAGCGCCCAGAACGGCCGGTAGTGCGCGCCGTGGTCGCTGGTGGTCACCAGCCGCGTGTATTCAATCTGCTTGTCCCGCCACAGCGTGGCCAGCCGCGTGCCCTGCCCGGTGAACAGCTGCTCGGCGAGCAGCCCCACGCTGTACACGTCGAAGAGCGTGCCGTAGGCGTCGAAGAGGACTGCGCGGGGTTTTTCCATCCCCGCACTGTATTCCACACATAAGTGCGCATTGAATCTGTTTTCTGCGGGTTATTTGTGACTCTCTTGACGGTAATTGAGCGTTGCGAGCTTCGCGTGGGCTATGAACGAACCCGTGAGACAAGAACATTGGCGCGCCTCCCGCGCAGCGCTGCCTCTGACGACCTGTTGCCCTGTTCCGCATGAGTGCGCCTCTTCTTGACGCGGTCATCCGCATACAACCACTCTGCTCTGTTTAGTGGCGCAGTTGAACATGAGTCGCCTCGGGCTACCCCACCCGCCCACTCAACCCACGCGCTGCCGACAGCACCTTTCCCACATGCCGCTCATCAAACCGGTGCGCCGGCATCGTGAGCGTGAGCGAGGCGGCGATCGATCCTTCCGCATGGAACACCGGCGCCGAGATGCCGGCGACTTCGGCCAAGCGGTCGCCCACGGCGGTCATGAAACCTTCTGCACGGATGCGGGCGTGGATGCGCTTCTCGGCGGTGGTGGGTTTGCGGCTGTCGTCGCCCGCGCCAAAGGCCGAGAGCACACGTCCACCCGTGCCTTGGTGCAGCGGCAACACCTCGCCGGCGCGGATGTGGTCGCGCACCGGGTGTGGTGAGTCCACGCGATAAAGGCACAGGCGGGTCTGGTTCGGCGCCTGGCCCTGGCGCACGTGGTACGCCGCGCTCTCGCCGGTGGCGGCCACCAGTTGGCGCAGCACGGGCATGACGATGCGATCCAGCGAAAACGAAGCCGCGTAGATGCCGTGCAGCCGCGCCACTTCGCCGCCCAGGGCATAGCGCCCGTCGTCCAGCCGCTGCAGCAGGTGCGCGTGTTCGAGCGAAGCCAGCAAGCGCAGGGCGGTGCTTTTGTAGAGCTGCGTGCGCTCGGCCAGTTCGGCGAGCGACAAGGCCGCGTCGCCCGCGCGGAACGCACCGAGCAAGGACAGCGCGCGGTCCACCGCGGCGGTGCCGCCGCTGGTGGCATTGGTGTCAGCGAGCGATGGGGTTTGCGCTTTGCGGGGCATGTAGAGGCTTGGGTTGACAGGCAGGAGGTGATCTGCGATTCTTTCAACAGAAAGAATATCGTTCTGTCAGATAGAACGCAAGCTCAAACCGACTTCCGCCATGCCCACCACCCCCGAAGTCCTCATCAGCGAAGTCGGCCCGCGCGACGGGCTGCAATCCGTCAAGGCGACCATGCCGACGGAACACAAGCTGCGCTGGATCGACGCGCTTGTGGCGGCCGGCCTGCGCGAGATCGAGGTGGGCTCCTTCGTGCCGCCCAGGTTGCTGCCTCAGATGGCGGACACACCCGCCGTGGTGCAACACGCCTTGCAGCACCCTGGCCTCGTGGTGATGGCGCTGGTGCCCAACCTTCGCGGTGCCGAGGCTGCGCTGGCCGCGGGCGTGCTCAAGATCACCTTGCCGGTGTCGGTGAGCGAGGCGCATTCCCTGGCGAACGTGCGAAAGACGCCGGCGCAGATGCTCGACGAGCTGCGCGAGGTCCATGCGCTGCGGCGCGATGCCGTGCCCGCGGTCGCCATGGAGGTGGGCCTGTCCACTGCGTTTGGCTGCACGCTGCAAGGCGCGGTGGCCGAAGACGACGTGATCCGCCTGGCCGTGGCCTGTGTGGAGGCGGGTGCGGACGAGGTGGGTCTGTCGGACACCACGGGCATGGCCAACCCGGCGCAGGTGCGCCGCCTGTTCACGCGGCTGCGCGCCGAACTGGGAGAGCGCGCCGGCGCGGCCCACATGCACAACACGCGTGGTCTCGGCCTGGCCAATTGCCTCGCGGCTTACGACGTGGGCGTGCGCACCTTCGACGCCTCGCTCGGTGGCCTGGGCGGTTGCCCTTATGCGCCCGGCGCCTCGGGCAACGTGGTCACCGAAGACCTGGTCTTCATGTTCGAGGCCATGGGCGTGCGCACCGGCATCGACATCTCCAAACTCATCGCCGCGCGCGAACCCCTCAAGGCCGGCCTGCCGGGTGAACCGGTCTACGGCATGACGCCCGAAGCCGGTTTGCCCAAGGGGTGGCCCACCCACCCAACACCATGACAAAATTCCCGTACGAAGGTCTGCGCGTCGTCGAATTCACCCACATGGTCATGGGCCCCACCTGTGGCATGGTGCTGGCCGACCTGGGGGCCGAGGTCATCAAGGTCGAGCCGCCGGCCGGCGACAACACGCGCCGCCTGCTCGGTTCGGGCGCGGGCTTCTACCCGCTGTTCAACCGCAACAAGAAGAGCCTGGTGCTCGATGTGCAAACGCCCGAAGGCAAGGAGGCGGTGCTCAAGCTGATCGCCACCGCTGATGTGGTGAGCGAAAACTTCAAGCCCGAGACGATGAAGAAGCTGGGCCTGGACTACCCGAGCCTGAAGACGCTGAACCCGCGCCTCATCCACGTGAGCCACAAGGGTTTCCTGCCCGGCCCGTACGACCACCGCACCGCGCTCGACGAGGTGGTGCAGATGATGGGTGGCCTGGCCTACATGACCGGGCGTCCGGGTGATCCGCTGCGCGCGGGCTCGTCGGTGAACGACATCATGGGCGGCCTGTTCGGTGCCATCGGTGTCATGGCCGCGCTCAGCGCGCGCGAGAAAACCGGGGTGGGCAGCGAGGTGCAAAGCTCGCTGTTCGAGAACAACGTGTTTCTGGTGGCGCAGCACATGATGCAGTTCGCGGTGACCGGCCTGCCGGCCGCGCCCATGCCCGAGCGCATCTCGTCCTGGGGCATCTACGACGTGTTCAAGGTCAAGGACAACGAACAGATCTTTCTCGCGGTGGTGAGCGACACCCAGTGGGCGATCTTCTGCGAGGCCTTTGGCTACGACGACCTCAAGGCCGACGAGCGCCTGCTGGGCAACAACAACCGCGTGCGTTGCCGCGACTGGCTCATCCCGTTGCTGCGTGAGCGCCTCGCGCAGCAGACCGCGGCCGACCTCGCTGCGCTGTTCGAACGCCACGGCCTGCCGTTTGCACCCATCACCCAACCCCACGAGCTGCTCGACGATCCGCACCTCTGCGCAACCGGGGGCCTGGCTCCCATCACCCTGCCCGACGGTGAACGTGCCGGCCAGACCGCACAAACCGTGCTGCTGCCGCTCGCGCTTGACGGCGAACGCCTGGGCGTGCGCCGCAGCCCGCCCCGGCTGGGCGAACACAGCGCCGAGCTGCTGGCCGAGCTGGGTTACTCGGCCGAAGACGCCGCGCGCCTGAGCCGGACGGTGGTGAAAGCGGCCTGAGAAGTCATCAATCCAGGCGTAAACGTCATGAGTCCGCTACGGTTTGTGGGGTAATCTGCCCCGGTGGACAAACTCAAACAACTCGAAACCTTCACGTCGGTGGCCACGCGTGGCAGCCTGACCGCCGCTGCCAAAGCCGAAGGCGTGGCCCCGGCCATCATCGGCCGCCGGCTCGACGCGCTGGAAGCCCGCCTGGGCGTGAAGCTCATGGTGCGCACCACGCGGCGCATCACCCTCACCCACGAAGGCAGTGCCTTCCTCGAAGACTGCCACCGCCTGCTGACCGACCTGGCCAACGCCGAAGCCAGCGTGAGCGCCGGCGGGGTGAAGGCCAGCGGGCATTTGCGCATCACCGCGCCGGCCGGCTTTGGCCGCCGCCACGTGGCGCCGCTGGTGCCGCACTTTCGCGAACTGCACCCCGAGGTGACGATCTCGCTCAACCTGAGCGACCGCGTGGTCGATGTGGCCGGCGAGGGCTACGACTGCGCGGTGCGCGTGGGTGATCTGCCCGACTCTTCATTGGTGAGCGTGCGCCTGGCGGAGAACCGCCGACTGTGCGTGGCCACCCCACGTTATCTGCAGCACCACGGTCGCCCGCAGACCCCGGCCGACCTGGTGCGTTTTGACTGCCTCACGCTGTCGAGTGACGCTTCTCAAACACGCGGCTGGGCCTTCGCCATGCCGGGAGAGGGCGGCGAGACCACCATCACCCACCTGCGACCCGGCGGCCCGCTGGACTGCACCGACGGGCAGGTCCTGCACGAATGGTGCCTGGCCGGTTACGGCATCGCCTGGCGCAGCACCTGGGAGGTGGAGGCCGACATCACGGCCGGGCGGCTGGTGAGCGTGCTCGACGATTTCGCCGCGCCGCCCAACGGCATCTTTGCGCTGTTCCCGCAGCGCAAACACCTGGCGCTTCGCGTGCGCCTGTGGATCGACTTCCTCAAGCACGAGTACGCGCGCCCGGAGTTCTGGAAACACTGAGCCTGCGGGGTCGGCTCAGGCGCGCCGGGGGCGCTTCACCGCGCGCACCTTGCCGCTCAGGCCCCCACCGCAATAGAACAGGTCGGCACCGTCGGACTCCAGCCCGCTCACGCCGGTGCCGGCGGGCATCTCCAGCCGTTCCAGCACCGCGCCACTCTGCGGGTCGATGCGGCGAATGTCGCTCTCTTCACCTTCCCAGGTGCCGTGCCAGAGCTCGCCGTCGACCCAGGTCACGCCGGTCACAAAACGGTTCGACTCGATGGTGCGCTGGATGGCGCCGGTGGCGGGGTCGATCTGGTGGATCTTGCAGTCGCGGTACTGACCCACCCACAGGCTGCCTTCGGCCCAGGTGAGGCCGGAGTCGGCGCCGTTGCCGGGGGCGGGGATGGAGTGCAGCACCGCACCCGTGCCCGGGTCGATCTTGTCGATGCGCGCTTCGGCGATCTGGTACAGGTGCTTGCCGTCGAACGCGGTGCCGGCGTCGCCCGCGTGCTCCAGCGTGCGGGTGGTCTGGCCGCTGGCGGGATCGAAGGCCACGATCTGGTCGCCGACGGAGGCCCATACCTGCCGGCCGTCGTGGGTGACGCCGTTGACGCGGCCCGCGCCCTCGAAGGGGCCGTATTCGCGAACGATGTCGGCGGGGGTGGACTGGACGGTGGAGGGCGGTGTTGCGGTGGACGTGCTGGTCATGGTGGGGCTCCTGGTGGGTGGCGCCGGTCGTCGGCGCCTGGAGGTCACTCTAGGCAATCGGCAGCGCAGTGGGGAGTAACAAGATCGTCGTGAATCCGGCCAGCGGCGGCGCCAGCCAGCGCCGCGCCCGCGCCTGGCCGATGGCGCGCACACGGCCCTGTGTTTCCAGCTCGGCAAGTGCACGTTGCACCGTGCGCTGGCTGGCATCCAGCGCCAGCGCGAGCGCCGAGGTGGACCAGGCCGCACCGTCGGACAGCAGCGCGAGCAGCGACGCCTGATCGCCGTCGAAAGGCGGCTTCAACACCACCACGTTGCGCCCGTCCAGCGGCTGAAGCATGAAACCGCGTTCGGTGGCTTCGATGCGGCCCAGGGACTTGACCAGCGCGCGCAGCCGCCCGATGTCCACGCGCAGGCGCGCCCGGTGGGTCTCGTCGGGGCGGCGGGTGCGAAACGCGTCGGCGATCAAGGCCTCGCGGTCCACATCGCCCGGCCAGGCCTGCGCGAGCGCGCGCGCCAGCGCAAACAGCACGGGCCGGCGCGCCAGCGACACCCAGGCAGATCCGCTGCCAACGCCGTGGCGGCAGGCGTCGACCACGAGGGCGTCCGACGCCAGCAGCGCCGCGACTGCGTCGAGGGTCAAGGCCTGCTCGCCGCCGCTCGCCATGCGCCGAGCCGCAGGCTGTGCCAGCGAGGCCAGGGCCTGCGCCACCTCGGCCTGCAAGGCCGGCACGCCCGAGCGCTCCGCCGCCGCCTCGGCGCGCTCGAGCGACGCACGCGCCTCGCCCACGCGCAAGGCGCGCAGCGCCAGTTCGGCGCCGATCAGCTCGGCCACCGCCGACAGGGCCGGAGAGAGACCACGCGCATCGGTGCGCGCCAGCGCGTCGGCCGCCTCGCCCAGGTGGCCGGTTAGCAGCCAGCGCCGCGCGGCAATCAGCCGCGCCTGCTGCGCATTGGCGCGGTCGCCGTGTGTCGCCAGCGTGGTGGCGGCGTTGGCCAGTGCACGCGTCGAGCCGCCGAGTTCGCGCATGGCCAGCGCCACCTCGGCCTCGGCCACCACGCAGCGCGCCCGCGACAGCGCTTCGTGAGCGCCAAAGCGCCGGGCCGCGCGCCGCAACAGATCGCGTGCACGCGGGTGGTCCCCGAGCTGCGCCATGGCGATGCCGCGCAAGGCCAGCGCGGGCGGGTCGTCGCGCAGGGCCACACGTTTGAGCGCGCCGAGCGCATCGCCCGTGGCCAGCGCGCGCGCGGCGGCGGTGATCAGGGAATCCATGGCGAGAGGCTACACCGGGCCCCAGGCCCGGTGGGAGTCGTCAGCGCAGGAAGAAGCGCAGCGGCGCCAGCACGATCTGCGGAAACAGCACCAGCAGAAGCAGCACGCCGAGTTGCGCCGCGAGGTAGGGCAGCACGGCGCGGATCACCGACTCCAGGCGCTCGCGCGCCACACCGGCCACCACATTGAGCACCGTGCCCACCGGCGGTGTGATGAGGCCGATGGCGTTGTTCATGATGAACAGCACGCCGAAGTACACCGGGTCGATGCCGGCCATGCGCACCACCGGCATGAGCACCGGCGCCAGGATCAGGATGGTGGGCGCGAAGTCGAGTGCGGTGCCCACCACCACGATCAGCAACATGATCACGAGCAGCAAGAGCGTGGGCGAACCCACCAGCGGCTGCAGCAGGTCGGCCACCACCATGGGGATGTTGGCCGCCGCGATCAGCCAGGCCGTGACCTGTGCCGCCGCCACGAGAAACATGACCACGGCCGAGGTCTTGCCCGCCGCCAACAGCAAGGCGTAGAGCTGCGAGACCTTGAGCTCGCGGTAGACCACGAAGCCGACGAACACCGCATAGAACACCGCCACGACGGCGGCCTCGGTGGGTGTGAAGAAGCCGCCCTTGAGGCCGCCGACGATGAGCACCGGCAGCAGCAGCGCCCAGACGCCGGCGAAGGTGGCCGACCAGCGTTCCTGCATGGTGGCCTTCTCGCCCCGCGGCATGTCGTCGCGCTTGGCCTGGAACATCCAGGTGCCCACCAGGGCGATGGCCATGAGCAGGCCGGGCACGATGCCGGCGAGAAACAGGCTGGTGATGGACACGTTGGCCACCACGCCGAACATGACGAAGCCGATGGAGGGCGGGATGATGGGCGCGATGATGCCGCCCGAGGCGATCAGCCCCGAGGCGCGCGGCATGTTGTAGCCGGCCTTGCGCATCATGGGGATGAGCAGGGCTGCCACGGCCGCGGTGTCGGCAATTGCCGAGCCCGAGAGCGAGGCCATGATCACGCAGGCGAAGATGGCCACATAGCCCAGGCCACCCTTGAAGTGGCCGACCCACGCGCCGGCCACACCCACGATGCGCCGCGAGATGCCGCCGGCGTTCATGAGCTCGCCGGCGAGCACGAAAAACGGGATCGCCATCAGCGGAAAACTGTCGGCGCCGGAGAGCATGTTCTGCGCCAGGATCTGCGCATTGAAGATGTCCATCCAGGCCATCATGGCCATGCTGGAGACCATGAGCGCGAAGGCGATCGGCATGCCCAGCGCCATGGCCGCGAGCAGCGAGAGAACGAAAACAAGAACGATCATGGGGTGGGCTCAGTCGTTCGCAGCGGGTGTCGGGTCCGCGAGGTCGTGCCCGCGCAGCAGGGTCACGATGTTGACCAGCACCATCGCGCCGATCGAGACCGCACACAGGTAGGCCACCGAGTACACGATGGACAACGACATGCCGGTGACCAGGCCGATGTTGGCCACGTTGATGTCGTGTTGCAGGAGCAGGCCCCAGAGCAACACGCCACAGCACACCAGCACCAGCACATGCCCCAGCAGCAGCGCGGCACGTCGCGTGCGTCCGGTGAGGCGGCTCACGACCATGTCCATGCCCAGGTGACCCCCTTCGCGCATGGCCACGATGGCGCCGAGGAAGGTGAGCCAGATGAACATGAAGCGCGCGAGCTCTTCCGAGGTGTTGATGCCCGAGTCGAACACGTGGCGCAGCACCACGTTGCCGAACACCATGACGCACATGGCCGCCAGGCAGAGCACCATGACGGCTTCGAGCGCCTTGAAGTACCAGTGGATGAGCGATTTCATGTCAAAACGCAAAGATCTTGCCCGGGTTCATCAGGTTGTCCGGATCGATCGCGTGCTTGATCTGTCGCATCAGTGCCACCGGCGCATCGCCGAGTTCGTCGATCAGGAAACCCTGCTTGTGCAGGCCGATGCCGTGCTCGCCGGTGCAGGTGCCGTCCATGGCGATGGCGCGCGCCACCAGCCGCGCGTTGAGCGCTTCAGCCTGCTCCACCTCGTGAGCGTTGTCGCCGTCCACCAGCATCTGCACGTGAAAGTTGCCGTCGCCCACGTGGCCCACCATGGGCGCGATCAGACCCGACCGCTGCAGGTCGGCTGCGGTCTCGTTGACGCAATCGGCCAGCCGTGAAATGGGCACACACACGTCGGTGACCACGCTGCGGCAACCCGGGCGCAACTGCAGCGCCGCAAAGTAGACGTTGTGCCGCGCTTCCCACAGGCGCGTGCGCTCCTCGGGCGTTCGCGACCACTGAAAGCTCTCACCCCCGAGCTCGCCCACGATGGCCTGCACCAGGTCGATCTGCTCGCGCACGCCGGCTTCGCTGCCGTGGAATTCAAAGAACAGGTGGGGCTGCTCGGGCAGGCCGGTCTTGCTGTAACCGTTGAGCGCGCGGATCGCGACACGATCGACAAACTCGCAGCGTGCGATCGGCACACCCACCTGGATGGTCTGCACCACCGCCTGCACGGCCGCGTCGATGCCGGGGAAGGCGCACACGGCGGCCATGATGCTCTCGGGCAGGGGGTGCAGCTTCACCGTGGCTTCCACCACCACGCCCAGCGTGCCTTCGGAGCCCACGAAGAGGCGCGTGAGGTCGTACCCGGCGGCGCTTTTGCGAGCACGTTGCGCGGTCTTGATGAGTTGCCCGTCGGGCGTGACCACGGTGAGGTTGACCACGTTCTCGCGCATGGTGCCGTAGCGCACGGCGTTGGTGCCGCTGGCGCGTGTGGCGCACATGCCGCCGATGGTGGCGTCGGCGCCGGGGTCCACCGGAAAGAACAGGCCCTGGTCGCGCAGCGCAGCGTTCAGCGCCTTGCGTGTCACGCCGGGCTGCACGGTGGCGGTCTGGTCGTCGCCGTGAATGGCGACCACCTGGTCCATCTGCTGCAGGTTGAGTGTGACGCCGCCTTGTGTGGCCAGCGTGTGGCCTTCGAGCGAAGAGCCCGCGCCGTAGGGCACCAGCGGCACGCGGTGTTCGCGACACAGTTTGACGATGGCCACCACCTCGTCGGTGCTGCGCGCAAACGCCACCGCGCCGGGTGGCATGGCCGCGAAGATCGACTCGTCACGGCCGTGGTGATCACACACGGCCGTGCTGGTGGACAGGCGTTCGCCCAGCAGGGTGCCCAGGCTGGCCAGCAGCCCGGGTGGCAAGGTGACGGCGTTCACTTATTTCGCCGTGCCGCGCACCTTGGCGATCTCGGTGCGCACCAGGGTCATGAACTCGGGACCGATTTTTTCCAGGTGTGGCGCAATGGCGGGTGGCACACGGTCGCGGATGGCCTGCAGGTCGGCGGGCGAGAACTGCGTGACCTGCACACCCTTGTCCTTCATGCCCTGCAGCGCGTTGCCGGCCTCGGCCGCGGTGGACTTGCGCTGGTACGCGGTGGCGTTCTTCGCGGCGGTGTTCATGGCCGTCTGCTCAGCGGGCGAAAGGCTGTCCCAGTACTTTTTGGACACCGCAAAGATCAGCGGTGAATACACGTGGCCCGAGAGCGTCATGTACTTCTGCACTTCATAGAAGCGCTGCGTGTACATGAGCACCACCGGGTTTTCCTGGCCGTCGAAGGCCCTGGTTTCCAGCGCCACGAAGAGCTCGGACCACGGCAGTGGCGAGGCGTTGGCGCCGATGGCCTTGAAGGCGTCGAGCGTGAGCGGGTTGGGCTGGGTGCGCAGCTTCAGGCCCTTCAGATCGTCCAGCGTGTTGACCGGGCGCTTGGAGTTGGTGATGTGGCGAAAGCCGTTTTCCCACCAGCCCAGCACGTGGATGCCCACGGCGGCGAGTTTGGCGTTGAGGTGCGCGCCCACCGGGCCGTCGAACACGGCGTGTGCTTCGGCTTCGGTGTTGAAGAGAAAGGGCACGTCCTGAAAACCGAGTTCCTTGACCTGGCCCAGCATGGCCAGCGCGCTGCCGGTGTAGAACTCCTGCACGCCGCCTTGCAGCGCCGCCAGCATCTGTGGGTCCGGGCCGAGGGCCTGGTTGGCGATCACCGAGATCTTCATCTTGCCGGCGCTGGCTTTGTCCATCTCGGCGGCAAACTGTTTGGCGGCCTGGCCAGCCGGGTGGGCGTCGGCCAGACCGTGGCCAAAGCGCGCGGTGCGCGCCTTGAAGTCCTGCGCCACGGCGCTGGTGCCCAGCGCGGTCAGGGTCGTGAGGGCCATGGCGGCCAGCAGTCGGTTGAGTTTCATGCGGTTGTCTCCTCTGGGTGGGCGGGTTGGTGGGACGGGTTTCTGGCCTGGATCCGGTTGCGCAGCAGGCCGATGCGCTCGATCTCGACTTCACAGACATCGCCGGGTTGCATGTAGAGGCGCGGCTCACGGGCGTGGCCGATGCCCGCCGGCGTGCCGGCCACGATCAGGTCGCCGGCTTCGAGCGTGATGGCTTCGCTGATGGTCACGATGAGCGAGGCCACGTCGAACACCATGTCGCTGGTGTTGGCCGACTGCACGGTCTGGCCGTTGAGCCGTGTCTCCAGCCGCAGGCCGGCGGCGCCGGGCGGCAGTTCGTCGGCGGTGACCAGCCAGGGCCCGAAGCCGCCGGTGCGGTCGAAGTTCTTGCCCATGGTCCATTGCGGCGTCTTGAACTGGTACTCGCGCACGCTGCCGTCGTTGAACACCGAGTACGCCAGCACGTGCGAGAGCGCGTCCTCCCTGCGGATGCACGAGCCACCGGTGCCGATCACGGCCACCAGTTCTCCCTCGAAGTCCAGCGTGTCCGACAGGCCGGCGTGCTCCAGCGGTTCGCCGTGGGCAACCACGCTGGTGTTGAAGCGCGAGAACAACGTGGGGTAGGCGGGTTGCTCGAAGCCACTTTCGGCCGAGTGGTCGCGGTAGTTCAGGCCCACGCAGATGATCTTGCGCGGCTCGGCCACCGGGGGCAGGAATTCCACCCCCGCGAGGTCGACCACGGGCTGGGCGCGCATGGCCCGGGCGGCGGCGTCGAGCGCGGGACGGCCCTGGCGGATCGCGGCGTCCAGTGACCCGGGGTGGGCGCTGGCGCCCTCGGTGGCGCCGTGCCAGGCGCCGCTGGCGGGGTCCTGCACCGCCCAGCCTTCGCGCCCCTCGCGCTGGAAACGTACCAACTTCATCGCTCGCTCCTGTGTGTGTTCATGGGAGGGCACTCTACCAGTGAAGATGTATCGTTCGGCAAATAATCTATTCTTTTATCATTGGTACATTCCCGCATAAAATCCGCCAGCCATGACCACCACCGCCAAAACCACCCAGGCCGAGACCGTCTGCCAGCGCATCCGCCAGGAGATCCTGGAAGGCCGGTTGCTGCCCGGTGCCAAGCTCAACATCAAGGCGCTCGAACAGCGTTTCGAGGTCAGCCTGGGCGCCATCCGCGAAGCGCTCTCGCGCCTGGGCGCCGAGGGCATGGTCACCGCCGAGTCGCACCGGGGTTACCGCGTGAGCCCGGTGAGCAAGGAAGAGCTGCTGGACCTCACCCGCACGCGCGTGGAGCTCGAATGGCTGTGCCTGAGCAAGGCCATGCAGCACGGCGATGTGGAGTGGGAAACCGGCATCGTGGCCGCCGCGCACCGCATGGAGCGGCTGCAGGAAACGCCGTCGGAAGCCGAGGCCCGCAAGACGCTGGCCTGGAACCAGGCCCACGGCGCGTTTCACGAAGCGCTGGTGGCCGCCTGCCCCAGCGCCTGGCTGCTGCGCATGCGCGCGGTGCTGTACGCGCAGAGCGAGCGCTACCGCCTGCTCTCGGTGCCGCTGGACACCGACCACCACCGCGACGTGAAAGGCGAACACAAGCGGCTGGTGGACGCGGTGCTGGCGCGCGACGAGCCCGCGGCGCTCAAGGCCCTGGAAGAGCACTTCTTCGCCACGGTGCAGATCATCCTGCGCTCACCCTTGTTGCAGTGACGGGCACGGGCGACGACCCGCGCAGCGACAACCACGCAAACAGCGCGCCCACCAGCGCGCCGGCCACCACGTCCAGAAACACGTGCTGCCGGATCGCCATGGTGGACCAGAGGATGACGGCGCACTGCAACACACTCAGCCAGCGCAGCAGCGTGGGTGCGCCGATCTGAACAAAGATGCGGTGCAGCCAGAAGGCGGCGTACACGGCAGAGGCCACGTGCAGCGAGGGACAGGCATTGCCCGTGGCGTCCACGCTTTTCATGAAGGCCAGTTGCGGGTGCTGCGACCAGTCGATGTCCAGCACCGGTGTCTGCGTGGGAAACACCCAGAACAGCAGCAGGCAGAAGATGCACAGGGCCGCCGTCCAGAGGCCCTGAACGATGAGCGAGCGCAGGTTGGGCATGAAGGCCGCGGGCAGCGACACGTAGACCCAGAGCGAGACATAGGCCGCAAAGCCCGCGGGGGTGAACGGCACCCAGTCGTCGATGGCGAGCATGGGCATCGTGAAGGGCTCGCGCAGCGGGTGTTGCTGGACCCGGAAATAGGCCTGGAAAAACAGCACCATGAAGACCGTGGTGCCCAGGGCCTTGAGGTACCAGAGCGTGGTGAAGCGGGAATACAGGCGACGAGCCCAGGCGCGATCGGAAGGTGGTGTCATGGGCAAGGTGGGTTGGCGACCGGTGGCAGCGCCGGCTGACTGTACGTCAAGCGTGTGAAATGTCCCCAAGGTACTGTCGGGTAATTTGTATAATCCACGGCCCTGCGACCCCGACAGCAGCGCGTGGCCGACCCAGGCCACCCAGAACAACAAGATGGTTGTTGCTTCGGAGGAGCTCCCCGTGTTTTCTTCAGTGTCGTGGCCTGTGCCCCGGTCCTTGCGTGCCGGTCTTTCTGTTGTGTCCCACCCATGAACTCCGCCGAACTGATCCGCAACTTTCTGACCGAGCGCCTGGGCGTCGTTCCCCACCAGATCCAGCCCGGTGCCCTGCTGGCCGACCTGGGCGTGGACTCGCTGATGCTGGCCGAGCTCATGTTCGAAGCCGAAGACCGTTTCGGCATCGAGATCCCGTCCGACCTGTCGCCCCCGCGCACCGTGGCCGACATGCAGTCGGCAATCGATGCGCTCACGCCGTTGAAGACCGGCTGAGCCATGCAGGCGCGCCGTGTAGCCATCACCGGCATTGGCCTGATCAGCCCCTGGGGCGGGGACCTGGGTGATTTTTTCGAACGCCTGCTCGCCGGCGAGTCGGGCGTGCGCCACCTGCTCACCGACGATCTGCCGCGTCCGCTGTCCACACCGTTCGTGAGCTGCCAGGGCTTCGAGCCCGAGGTGGAGCTGGGCAAACCGCTGGCCATGATGATGGAGCGCTTCGCGCAGCTCGGCACCGCCGCCGCGTTCCAGGCCTGGGCACACGCGGGTCTGCCGCGCCAGCCCGAGGCCGCCGATGCGGCCGAGCGCGACACCTGGGGCTGCATCTGGGGCACCGCGCTGGGCGGCCTGTCGGCTCACGAGCGCGGCAGCCGCGAGATGTGGCAGAAGGGGCGCGAGCGCCTGTCGCCGCTGTCGGTGGTGCAGGGCATGAACAACGCGGTCAACGCGCACATCTCCATCCAGCTCGGCCTGGGCGGCGTGAGCTCCAGCCACACCGCCGCCTGCGCCTCGTCGGGCATCGCCATCGGTGAAGCGTTCCGGCGCGTGCGCAGCGGCGACGCCGACGTGATGCTCACCGGCGGCTCCGATGTGTGCCAGTCTTATGGCGTGGTGCGCGCCTGGGAGGCGATGCGTGTCATGGCACCGGGCGATGCGCAGACGGCGCCTTCGGCCTGCCGGCCTTTTTCGGCCGACCGCGCGGGCCTGGTGCTCGGCGAAGGGGGTGCCGCCCTGGTGCTGGAAGCCTGGGACCACGCGGTGGCCCGCGGCGCCACCATCCACGGCGAAATCGTGGGCTTCGGCGCCAGCTGTGACCGCAGCCACCTGGTGCGCCCGAGCAGCGCGGGCCAGGTGCGCGCGCTGCGCGCCGCGCTGGCCGACGGAGGCCTGGAGCCATCCGACATCGGTTATGTCAACGCCCACGGCACAGCCACCGCCGAGGGCGATCCGGTGGAAATCGCGGCGCTGCGCGAGGTGTTTGGTGACGGTGCCAGCCGCCTGCCCGTGAGCGCCACCAAATCCATGCACGGCCACCTGCTCGGTGCCTCCGGCGCCATCGAGGCGGTGGTGACGGCCCTGGCCTTGCGCGAGCAGGCCGTGCCACCCACCGCCCACCTCGCCGGGCGCATCGACCCCGCCTGCGAAGGGGTCGACCACATCCTCCAGGGCCGGCGGCGGGTACCGTTGCAGGCGGCCCTGTCCAACTCGTTTGCCTTCGGCGGCAGCAACGCCGTGCTGGCCTTGCGCGCTCCGCCGCGCTGAACCTGACACCTCGAATGAATCCCATGACCGAACCTGTTTCCCCCGCCACCGTCGACGCCCTCTGGCCCGAGGTGGTCGCCCTGATCATTGAAGCGCTCAACATGGAGCTCACCCTGGCCGATGTGGACCCCGACGGCCCGCTGTACGGCGACGGCATGGGGCTGGACTCCATCGACATGCTGGAGATCTCGCTCGTGATCTCCAAGCGCTACGGCTTCCAGATGCGCTCGGACAACGAAGACAACGAGAAGATCTTCTCGACGCCGCGCGCCCTGTCGGCGCACATCGCCAGCCAGCGCACGCAGTGAAACGCCCGAACGCATGACCGCTCTTTCGGTGCTGCGCAACGTCGGTGTGCTGCTGCTCATGGCGGCCTGGGTGGTCGCCGCCCACGTGGGCAGCACCGGCTGGGGCAACGCCGATGTGAACGCCGTGGTGGCCGTGCTGCCGATCGCCGTGGCCGTGCTCATGGCCTTGTGGCGCTGGCCGCAGTGGGCCGTGCGTGCGGGCGGTGTGATGGCTCTTGGCGCGCTCGTGGCCTGGCTCTGGCCGCAGCTGCGTCACAACGTGCCGCTGCTGTATTACCTGCAGCACCTGGGCATCCACGTGGCGCTGGGCGTGTTGTTCGGCAAGTCGCTGCTCGGCCCGGGCGATGCCCTCATCACCCGCATGGCGCGGCGCATCTTCGCCCACGAGCTGTCCGAGCGCAAGGTGCGCTACACGCGCAACGTCACGCTGGCCTGGACACTGTTCTTCTTCATCAACGCACTGGTCTCCACCGGGCTGTTCATCTGGGCGCCCGCGGCCGTGTGGTCGGTGCACGCCAACGTGCTCACCGGACCGCTGATCGCTGTGATGTTCGTGGTGGAACACGCGTGGCGCCTGTGTGTGCTGCCGCCGCACGAGCGTCCCGGCCTCGCCGACATCGTGCGCGCTTACCGGCGCGAATCGGCAGCGCGAAACGCCGGCTCTTCCCGGTCATGAGCAGCTCACCGTTGATCAGCGACCGTGGGCTGGACGACGTGTTCGCCTGGCGCGCCAGCGGCCCGGTGAGCGTGCGCGATTTCCTGGCCGACGCGCACGCGTTGGCCGCGCAGTTGCCCGAGGGCGGCTGGCAGCTCAACCTGTGCGACGACCGTTACCACTTCGCGGTCGGCTTCGTGGCCGGGCTGCTCGCCGGCAAGGTCAGCCTGCAGCCCTCGTCGCAATCGCCGGAGACCTTGCAGCGCCTCGCCGCCGACCACCCCGGCACCACCTGGCTGGCCGACAAGCCAACGGAGTTGCCGGGCCTGAGCGGCACGGTGTTCCCCGATCTCGCCACGCTGAGCCGACCCGCCGTGCAAGCGATGCCGCAGGTGGACGACGCGAAGACCGTGGCCATCCTGTTCACCTCGGGCTCCACCGGCCTGCCGCAGCCACACCACAAGACCTGGGGCAAGCTGGTGCAGAACGGGCGCGCCGAAGCCGCGGCACTGGGCCTGCTGCAGCACCCGCAGACCATCGTCGGCACCGTGCCCACACAACACAGCTACGGCTTCGAGTCGACTTTCCTCGTGGCCCTGCACGGCGGCTGCCGGTTCGCGGCCGCCAAACCGTTTTACCCGCAGGACATCGTGGCCGCGCTGCAGGCCGTGCCGCGCCCGCGCATGCTGGTGACCACGCCGTTCCACCTCTCGGCCCTGCTCGCGTCCGACCTGCCCGTGCCGCCGCTGGACCTGGTGCTCTCGGCCACCGCGCCGCTGAGCCCCGACCTCGCGCGCCGCGCCGAAGCACGCTGTGGCGCGCCGGTGCACGAGATCTACGGCTCGACCGAATCGTCCGCCCTGGCCAGCCGCCGCACCCTCGACGGCGCGGCCTGGCATCCGCTGCGCGCGGTGCGGCTCGAGCACGTTGGCGACACCACCCACGCCAGCGGCGGCCACGTCGAAGGCCGGGTGCCGCTGGCCGATGTGATCGAGTCCTGCGCCGACGGCACGTTCCTGCTGCACGGCCGCCACGCCGACCTGGTGAACATCGCGGGCAAACGCACCTCGCTGGCCTGGCTCAACCACCAGATCGGCGCCTTGCCCGGTGTGGTGGACGCGGCCTTTTTTCTGCCGGACGACGCGGACGATGCCGACGGCGTGACGCGTCTGGCCGCCTTTGTGGTGGCGCCCTCGCTGGATGCGCGCGAGATCATGGCCGGCCTGCGCCAGCGGCTGGACGCGATCTTTCTGCCGCGCCCATTGGTGCTGTTGGACGCCCTGCCGCGCAACAACACCGGCAAGCTCACGCGCCAGGCGCTGCAGGCGCTCTACGCCGAGAAGGTGCCACATGGACACGGCTGAGTTCGTCTGGGCGGTGCCGCCCGATCACCCGGCCTTCGCCGGGCACTTTCCGGGCCGGCCCATCGTGCCCGGCGTGGTGCTGCTCGACCAGGCGCTGCTGTTCGCCGCGCAGTTGCGCGCCGAGGACGGCCGGGCGGGTTGGCAGGTGGCACAAGCCAAGTTTTTTGTGCCGGTCGGCCCGGGCCAGACCCTGCGCTTTGCCCTGCAGACCACGCCGCGCGGCTCGGTGGCATTCAGCGTGACCTGCGAGGGCGTCGAGGTGGCCACGGGCAGCCTCGTGCCGCCAGCGCCATGACGGGCGGACCCACGCCCGACTGGATGCAGCAGAAGGAGCGCAGCCACCTGGGGCCGCTGCGCCTGATGGTGTGGATCTCGCTGCGCCTGGGGCGCCCGGTGGGGCGGCTGGTGTTGCGCGGCATCGCGCTGTACTTCGTGCTGTTCTCGCCCAGGGCTCGGCGCAACGGGCGGGCCTACCTCACGCGAGCGCTCGGCCGCGCGCCCACCTGGCGCGACGGTTACCGCCACGTGCTGACCTTCGCCAGCACCGTGCACGACCGCATCTACCTGCTCAACGACCGCTTCGATCTGTTCGACATCCGCATCACCGGGCACGACGCCGTGCAGCAGGCACTGGACCGACAGCCCGGGGCTTTTCTGGTGGGCGCGCACCTGGGCAGCTTCGAGGTGTTGCGCGCCATGGCCCACCAGCACGCCCGCACGCCGGTGGCCATGCTGATGTTTGAAGACAACGCGCGCAAGATCAACGCCATCCTGCACGCCATCAACCCGCGAGCCCAGCAGGACGTGGTGGCGCTGGGCCACCCCGACTCGATGCTGCGCGCGCGCGACAAGCTCGACGCGGGCTTTCTGGTGGGTATGTTGGCCGACCGGTCGCTCGCGAACGATGCCACGGCAGAATGCATGTTCCTCGGCGCACCGGCGCGGTTTCCGCTCGGGCCCTGGCGCATGGCGGCCATGCTGCGCCGGCCGGTGTTTTTCATGTCCGGCGTGTACCTCGGTGGCAACCGCTACGAACTGCACTTCGAGCTGCTGGCCGACTTTTCCACCGTCGACCGCGGCGAGCGCGAAGCCGCCATGGCCCAGGCCATGCAGGCCTACGCCGACCGGCTCGGCGAACTGTGTCGCCGCGCACCGTACAACTGGTTCAATTTTTTCGATTTCTGGCAACGCACATGATCCGAC
This sequence comes from Hydrogenophaga sp. RAC07, assembly GCF_001713375.1. NCBI lineage: Bacteria > Pseudomonadati > Pseudomonadota > Betaproteobacteria > Burkholderiales > Comamonadaceae > Hydrogenophaga > Hydrogenophaga sp. RAC07. The sequence goes on along the minus strand of NZ_CP016449.1, from coordinate 4,017,101 downwards.
GACTTTTCACGGGCCTGGTGCTCGGCAGCTTCAGCGTGTTGGCACATGCCGCGTTCGACATCGGACAGCTCATGATCGAGCTGGCCAGCAACCCCGGCGGGCGGGCCACGTTTGTCGAGAAGCGCCACCTCGCCCTGCTCGACAAGCCGCTGGTGGCCACCGGCGAGATGACCTACACCGCGCCCGACCGGCTGGAAAAACGCACGCTCACGCCCAAGACCGAGACCATGGTGCTCGACAAGGACACGCTGAGCCTGGAGCGCGACCGCCGCAAGATGCAGATCCAGCTCAGCCAGCGGCCCGAGGTGGCGGCCTTTGTGGAGAGCATCCGCAGCACGCTGCAGGGCAACCGCGCTTCGCTGGAGCGCAACTACACGCTGCTGCTCGCCGGCCACATGGACGCCTGGGTGCTGACCCTGGTGCCGACCGAACAACGCATCGCCTCGCTGCTGCAGCGCATCACGCTCAGCGGCGTGCGCGAACAGGTGCTGGTGATCGAGTACCTGCAGGCCGATGGCGACCGCACGGAGATGACGATCGAGCCGGTGAAGCTGCCATGAGCGTTGTGCGAAGCGCGGAGGTTTTCGAATGAGCCGTGGTGTGTGGCGCGCGCTGCTGATCTGGCTGGCGGCGATGGCATTCGGTGTGGTGCTGCTGCTGAACACGCGTTTCTCGGCCGACGTTTCCTTCTTCCTGCCGTCCAAGCCCACCGCCGAACAGTCGGTGATGGTCGACCAGTTGCGCGAGGGCGCGGTGTCGCGCCTGCTCATGGTGGCCATCGCCGGCGGCGACGCGGGCCAGCGCGCCGAAGCCTCGCGCGCGCTGCGCGCCGCGCTGGCCGGCAACGCGGCCTTCGCCACGGTGCAGAACGGCGAAGCCGAAGCGATGGACACCACGCGCGACTTCCTGCTGGCGCACCGCTACCTGCTGAGCAACGCGGTCACGCCCGAGCGTTTCAGCGTGGACGGTTTGAAGAGCGCGGTGAACAACAGCATCGATCTGCTCAGTTCGTCGGCCGGACTGCTGTTCAAGCCCTACCTCGCACGCGACCCCACGGGTGAGCTGGTCGAACTGGTCTCGGGCCTGGGTGGCGGTGTGCAGCCCAACGAGGTCGAGGGCGTCTGGGCCTCGCGCGACGGTGAGCGCACCATGCTGCTGGTGCAGACGCACGCGCTGGGCTCCGACACCGACGGGCAGTCCGCCGCCATCGACCTGATCCGCGAGGGCTTTGCCCAGGCCAAACAACAGCCGGGTCTGGCGGCTCTGACCCTGGAGATGTCCGGCCCCGGGCTGTTCGCGGTGCGGGCGCGCGCCACCATCCAGCAAGAGGTCATGCGCCTGTCGATCATGAGCACGGTGATCCTCGCGGTGCTGCTGGGTTTTGTGTACCGCCGCGCGCGCCTCATGCTGCTCACGCTGGTGCCGGTGCTCAGCGGCACGCTGGCCGCCATCGTCACCGTTGGGCTGGTGCACGGCACCGTGTTCGGCATCACCGTGGGCTTTGGCGCCGCGCTCATTGGCGAGGCGGTGGACTACGCCATCTACTACTTCGTGCAGTCCGGGCGCATGGGCGCCACCTCGTGGCGCGAGCAGTACTGGCCCACCATCCGCCTGGGTGTGCTCACCTCGGTGCTGGGCTTTGGTGCGCTGCTGTTCTCGGGCTTCCCCGGCCTGGCCCAGCTCGGGCTGTACGCCATCAGCGGCGTGATCACGGCCGCGCTGGTCACGCGCTTCCTGCTGCCGCACCTGGCGGGCCCGGGTGTGCATCTGGCGGACGGCGCGCGCCAGGGCCGCGTGTTGCGCCCGCTGGTGGCGCACGCCGGTGTGTTGCGCTGGCCCTTGGTGGCGCTGGTGCTCGTGGCCGGCGTGTACCTGGCCCAGCACCGCAACGACCTCTGGTACCCCAACCTGTCGGCGCTCTCCACCGTGACCGAGGCCGAGGGTGAGCTCGACGCACGCCTGCGCGGCGACCTCGGCGCGCCCGATGCGCGCTACATGGCGGTGATCACCGCGCCCGACCGCGAAAGCGCCCTGCAAGCCGCCGAACGCGCGGGCGCGCAGTTGCGCCCGCTGGTGGACCAGGGGCTCATCGGCGGCTTCGACACGCCGGCGCGTTTTCTGCCGAGCGAGGCCACACAGAACGCGCGCCGCGCCAGCCTGCCGCCGCCCGACGAACTCGTGGCACGGCTGCGCGAAGCGCTGGTCGACGCTCCTTTGTCGGCCGAGCGCCTGCAACCCTTTGTGGACGACGTGCAGGCCGCGCGCGGCTCGCGCAACCTCACACGGCAAGACCTGGACGGCACCGGCCTGGGCCTGGCGGTGGACGCGCTGCTGCTGCAACGCGCCAGCGGCTGGAGCGTGTTGTTGCCGCTGCGCCCCGCAGCGAACGCAGCCGGCGCCAACATCCCGGTGGAGGCCGTGCGCAGCGCGCTGGCCGGCAGCGGTGCGATCTTCATCGACCTCAAGGGCGAGTTCGACACGCTTTACGGTGAGTACATCGACGAGGCCATTGTGTTGTCGCTGCTGGGCTTCCTCGCCATCGTGGTGGCGCTGGGCTGTGTGCTGCGCAGTCCTCGTCGCCTGCTGGGCGTGATGCTGCCGCTGGTGATGGCGGTCATGGTGGTGGTCGCCGGTTTGCACATCAGCGGTGTGCGCCTGCACCTGCTGCACCTGGTGGGGGTGTTGCTCACGGTGGCGGTGGGCTCCAACTACGCGCTGTTCTTCGACCGCATCTCGCTCGGCGAAACCCTCGACGACGAGACCCTGCTGTCCATCGGCGTGGCCAGCGCCACCACCGCCATCGGCTTCGGGGTGCTGGCCTTCTCGTCGGTGCCGGTGCTGCAGGCCATCGGTGTCACCGTGGGGCCGGGCGCGGTGCTGGCGCTGGTGTTGTCTGCTGCCTTCGCCGCGCGAAAGCCCGCACCGTGACGACCGAGCTGCGCACCGTGGGCACGCTCAGCGGTGCACCGCACCTGATCGTGATGCTGCCCGGCGTGGCCATGCCGCCCGAGGCCTTGTTCGACGCGGGCTTTGCCCACGCCATCGCGCACCGCGGCCTGCCGCTGGACCTGATCGCCGTCGACATCGACGGACTGGGGCTCGACGCCGCGCACACCTGGGAAGCGCTGCAGAGCCGCGTGCTCACCCCCGCGCGCGAGCGCGGCACACGCGTGTGGCTCGGCGGCATTTCGCTCGGTGGCCTGATCGCCATGGCCCACCTGGCCGCGCGCCCCGGCGTGGCCGACGGCCTGTGCCTGCTCGCGCCGTACCCGGGCAGCCGCCCGAGCGTGAACGTCGTGGAGCGCGCGGGCGGTGCTGACGCGTGGCAGGCGAGCGAGGCCGACCTGCAAGACCCCGAGCTGCGTGTGTGGCGGTGGCTGCAGCGCCCGCCGCCCGGGTTGCCGGTGTTCATCGGCCACGGCACCGAAGACCGGTTTGCCGACCGCATCCAGCGCGTGGCCGAACGGTTTCCGCCGGCGTCGCGCCACACCGTGGCCGGTGGTCACGATTGGTCCGCGTGGCTGCCGCTGTGGGAACGTTTCCTCGCTTCCGGTCACTTCAAGGCCTGACATGCCGACACGCTGGACCCCCTCTCCTTTGCTGAGCGCCAGCGCCGCCTTGCATGGCGCGGCTGTGCTGGGCGCGCTCGCTGTGCCCACCGCCTGGCCGTGGGCGGCCGGGGCCCTGGTGGCCAACCACGCGCTGCTCGCCGGTGCCGGCCTGTGGCCCAGTTCGCACCTGCTCGGCCCCAACCTCACCCGCCTGCCCGCGGCCGCGGCGCAGCGGCGCGAGATCGCGCTCACCATCGACGACGGGCCCGACCCCGAGGTCACGCCGCGTGTGCTCGATGTGCTCGACGCATGCAACGTCAAGGCCAGCTTCTTCTGCATCGGCCGCATCGCAGAGCAGCACCCCGCCTTGTGCCGCGCCATCGTGCAGCGCGGCCACCGCGTGGAGAACCACGGCTTTGCGCACAGCAACGCGTTCTCGCTGTTCGGCCCAGGCGCCATGCGGCGCGACATTGCGCGCGCGCAGGCCCTGCTGGCCGACATCACCGGCGAAGCGCCGCGCTTCTTTCGCGCCACCGCCGGCCTGCGCAACCCCTTCCTCGACCCGGTGCTGCACGGTCTGGGCCTGCAGCTCGCCACCTGGACGCGCCGCGCCTTTGATACCCGCACCGGCGACCCCGAGCGCGTGTTGCAGCGACTCACCCGCCGCCTCGGCGCGGGCGACATCGTGCTGATGCACGATGGCCACGCTGCGCGCACAGGAAACGGTGAACCCGTGATTCTTGCGGTGCTGCCGCGCCTGCTGCAGACCGTTGCCGAACGCCAATTGCAGCCTGTCACCCTGAGCCAGGCCTTGTCCTCATGAGCCGTCCATTCCTTGCCCAACTGGTCAACGAGGCCAGCCAGACCTTCAGGCCTAGCGGCCGTTTTGCCTACCACTACGCGCGCGGCAAGCTCGGCCATGACACCATCTTTCACGAGGTGCTGCGCCGTGGCCTGCTGCCCGAAGGCGGCCGTTACCTCGACCTCGGCTGTGGCCAGGGAAGCCTGTTCTCCTGGCTGCTTGCCGCGCGCCGGCTGCACGAGCAAGGCCAGTGGCCCGCCGGCTGGGCGCCACCACCGCCGACGCGGGAACTGCGTGGCGTGGAGCTGATGCAGCGCGATGTGGAGCGCGCCGCGCGCGCCTTCGGCCCACAACACCCGGTGGTGCGGGTGGAGCAGGGCGACATGAACATGGTGGACTTCGGCCAGCCCGACGCCATCCTGATCCTGGACGCGCTGCACTACTTCAGCCACGAGCAACAACGTGCCGTGCTCGCGCGCATCCGCCAGGCCCTGCCCCCGGGTGGTGTGTTTCTCACCCGCGTGGGCGACGCCGGCGCCGGCCTGACCTACCGCATCTGCAACGGCGTGGACCGCCTCGTGACGTACACGCGTGGCCACCGCCTGCCGCGCCTGTACTGCCGCACGCTGGCCGACTGGGTGTCCGAACTGCAGCGCCTGGGTTTTGTGGTGGAGTCCGAGCCCATGAGCGGGCGCAAACCCTTTGCCAACGTGATGCTGGTGTGTCGGGTGCCGCACGGTGAAAAGTCAGGGGATGTGGCAGCATTTGAGACAATGCCCGACCCTGTTCTGAGCACCCCGACGTGAAGCCCCTGCTGCTCTCCGCTTACACCGCCACCACCTGCCTGGGTGTGGGGCTCGACGCCCACCGGACGGCCCTGCGCGAAGACCGCAGCGGCCTGCAGCCCTGCGCTTTCGAGACCGTGGACCTGCCGACCTGGGTGGGCGAGGTGCCCGGGGTGGACGCGCATCCGCTGCCCGCCGCGCTGGCCGCGTTCGAGTGCCGCAATCACCGCCTGGCCCTGCTCGCGCTGCGGGCCGACGGGTTTGAGGAGCGCGTGCGCGCCGCCGTGGCGCGCCATGGTGCGGACCGTGTCGGCGTGTTCATGGGCACCAGCACCTCGGGCATCCTGCAGACCGAGCTGGCCTACCGCGAGCGCGACGCGGCCACCGGCGCGCTGCCCGAGGCCTTCAACTACGCCACCACCCACAACCCCTACGCTCTGGCCGAACTGTTGCGCGAACACCTGGGCATCACTGCCATGGCCGCCACCATTTCCACCGCGTGCTCGTCGAGCGCCAAGGTGTTCGCGGCTGCCGCGCGCCAGCTCGAACTGGGCACCATCGACGCCGCCCTGGTGGGTGGAGTCGACTCGCTCTGCCTCACCACGCTTTACGGCTTCGCCTCGCTCGAACTCACCTCCAGCGACCCCTGCCGGCCTTGTGACGCGGGGCGCAACGGCATCTCCATCGGCGAGGGCGCAGCCTATGCGTTGCTGGAGCGCGCCGAGCATGCGCCCACCGACGCCGTGTGGCTGCTGGGCGCGGGCGAGTCCAGCGACGCGTACCACATGTCCGCCCCGCACCCCGAGGGCCTGGGCGCGCAAATGGCCATGCAGGCCGCGCTGCGTTCGGCCTCGCTGGCGGCAGGCGACATCGACTACATCAACCTGCACGGCACCGCCACACCCGCCAACGACAGCGCCGAAGGCAAGGCCGTGATGGCCGTGTTCGGCGAGCGCGTGCCGTGTTCGTCCACCAAGGGCGCTACCGGCCACACGCTGGGCGCGGCTGGCGCGGTGGAAGCCGTGTTGTGCGCGATCGCGCTGGTCGACGGCCTCACACCCGGCAGCCCCGGCACCCGCGCGCTCGACCCCGCGCTGCGCATGAACTACCAACTGCGCGGCGCACCCGCCACGCTGCGCCACACGCTCACCAACTCGTTCGGTTTTGGTGGCAGCAATTGCAGCCTGGTGTTCGGAAAGCTGACCGCATGACCGCACCGCTCACCGCGTGGATCACCGGCATCGGCCTCATCGCCCCCGGCCTGCCCGACTGGCCGGGCGCACGCGCCGTGCTGCGTGGCGAACAGCCCTGGGTGTCGGCGCCCTCGTTGCTGCCCGCACCCGCCCTCTTGCCGCCGGCCGAGCGCCGCCGCGCCAGCCGCGTCATCAAACTCACGCTGGGCATTGGCCTGGAAGCCGCGGCCGGCGCCGACGTGTCCACCCTGGCCACCGTGTTCACCTCGTCCGGCGCCGACGGCCACAACTGCCACGCGCTGTGCGAACAGCTCGCCACCGACGACCGCCACGTCTCGCCCACGCGCTTTCACAACTCGGTGCACAACGCGCCCGCCGGTTACTGGGGCATCGCCACCAAATCGATGGCACCCTGCCAGGTCATGTGTGCGTTCGACGGCAGCTTCGGTGCAGGCTTCATCGACGCGCTGGGCCAGGTGGTGCTGGACCAGCAAGCCACCCTGCTGCTCGCCTACGACAGCGAATACCCCGAGCCGCTGCTCGCCAAGCGCACGATGTCCGACTGCGCCGGCGTGGCGCTGCGGCTGGAGCCCGTGCGCACGCCGCAGGCCATCGCGCGCATCACCGTGCAGACCACCTCAGCACCCGCGCGGCCGCTGCAGCAGCCCACGCTGGAAGCCTTGCGCGCGGCCATCCCCGCGTTGCGCGGGTTGCCACTGCTGGAGCGCCTGGCGCTGGGTGGGGCCGGCGAGGTGTGTCTGGAGTACTTGCCCGGGCTGCAGTTGAACGTGCAGATCGAACCCACATGAGCGCTGCACAGGGGCAGGGCGAAGGGACTCCAGTGAACGCCGAGCGGGACTGCGCCTGGATCGCCGCGCGCATTCCGCACCAGGGCCGTATGTGCCTGCTCGACGCGGTCACCGACTGGTCGGCCGATCACATCGTCTGCCACGCGCTGAGCCACACCGACCCGGCGCACCCGCTGCGCGCCGCCGGGCGCCTGGGCGCATCCAACGGCATCGAATACGCGGCGCAGGCCATGGCGGTGCACGGCGCACTGGTGGCCGGCGCGGACGCCGCACCGCGCCAGGGTTACCTCACCAGCGTGCGCAGCGTCACCCTGCACGCCGAGCGGCTGGACGACCTGCCCGGCCCGCTGAGCGTGCGCGCCGAGCGCCTGTCGGGCGACGCGAACCACGTGCTCTACCGATTCACGCTCCACCACGGTGAACGCTGCCTGCTCGAGGGGCGCGCGGCCGTGGTGCTCGACGCCGACCAGCTTTGAACAAGGACATCTCATGAAACGAGCCCTCGTCACCGGCGGCAGCGGCGGCATCGGTGCGGCGATCTGCCAGCGCCTGGCCGCTGACGGCCACCACGTCATCGTTCACGCCCATCGCGCCATCGACAAGGCCCAGGCCACCGCACAAGCCATCTGCGAAGCCGGCGGCAGCGCCGAAGCCGTGGCGTTCGACGTGACCGACCGCGCCGCCACCGCCGCCGCGCTCGCCGCGTTGACCGAGGTGGGTGCCGTGCAGATCCTCGTGAACAACGCAGGCATCCACGACGACGCCGTGTTCCCCGGCATGAGCGGCGAGCAGTGGGACCGGGTTGTCGACGTCTCGCTCAACGGCTTCTACAACGTGACGCAGCCGCTCACCATGCCGATGATCCGCAAACGCTGGGGCCGCATCATCTCCATCTCGTCCATCGCCGGTGTCATGGGCAACCGCGGCCAGGTGAACTACGCGGCCGCCAAGGGCGCGCTGCACGCCGCCAGCAAATCCCTCGCCCTGGAACTCGCCAGCCGCGGCATCACCGTCAATGCCGTCGCGCCCGGCATCATCGAAACCGACATGATCGAAGGCGCCTTCGACGCCGAGGCCATCAAACGCCTGGTGCCGATGCAGCGCGCGGGGCGGGTGGACGAGGTGGCCGAGCTGGTGGCGTTTCTGGCGTCGGACAAGGCGGCTTATGTGAGTGGGCAGGTCATCTCCATCAACGGCGGAATGGCTTGAAGACGCTTGCGCTTCACAGTCTCGGCTTGCGGTGGTTCCAGCGCGAACGCTGCGTGCGCCAAATCGGAGGTTGATCGCTTCGAGGGCTGCAGTGCAGCGATAGCCGTCGGTCGTGGTCACGAGCTGGGTTCACGCTCCCTGACACGAGGCCGTCATTTGCTCAACCGGCAGCGTTGAGGCAACAACGACGGCTATCGAGTGGGGTGCCGTCAACTGCGTTGCAGGCCGTCGGTTGCCACCGCTTGCTCCTCGTTCGAGCATTCATCCACGATCAGTCCATCATCGCGACGCCATTGCGCCACGCCCTCAAGCTGCACATCGTCGTCCTTCACCAGAAGCAACCGACCACAGCACCGGTCAATCTGGATGTCTCAACGTTGTCATGCATGGTCAACATGTGGACTCCCTGTGCTGGTTTGATCCAGCGATGCAGCCAAGTCAGGTTGCTTCAGCCTGCTGCTGAGAAGTGCGTTGGCGGCAGTGAAGTCGAGGTCATCAATTTGTTGGAGAAGTCCCTCGGCGTCTTCCTGTCCCAGCAGGCTGACCAACTCCAGCCGCAGCGACAGGCCAAGATCAATGGCATCAAAGTCACCCTCGGACAAGCGCTCGGCAAGCGTGGTGAGCTTGTCCCGGCCAGCTTGGGTCAAGGGACCAGCACCCAACACCGCCGTCTCCTTCGGCATCGCCATGGCCATGTGAACTTCGACCTGAGCCAACAGGTCGTCAAGGACCTTGGCCACCTGCTGTACAACGTCCAGGGGCGGGACAGATCCACCGAGAATGGCGCCTTCTGCATGCTTGGCCACGGCAGCCAGTTCGGTAGCGCCCAACGTCCCTGCGCTGCCGCGCAACTTGTGCAGGCTGGCGCTCAGATCGTCCTTGATACCGGCGCCCTGCTGTTGCGCCAGTTCAAGCCAGGTCACCCCCCAGGCCGAGTAGTTCTTCTGCACCAGCGTGAGCAGTCTGTTGAAGAGCACAACACTGTTGCTCGAGTACGCCATGGCCAACTTCGTGTCGATGCCCGGAATCTCAGGCCAGGGTTGCGACGCTGGTGGATCCAGAGCGACGGCTCCTTCATCGGACCGGCTCAGTACCACTTGTGGTGCCGAGCCCCTGTACTGCCCGATCCTGCTGCGCAACAGCTTCACCACCTCCAGAGGCGCCAACGGCTTGGTGAGGAAATCGTCCATGCCGGCCGCTTTCGCCTTGAGCCGTTCACTGTCGAGTGCACCTGCGGTGAGGGCAATCACCGGCAGGCTTTTGAGTGCTGCATGCGATTTGATGAGTCGGGCTGCTTCCAGACCGTCGAGCACCGGCATCTGCACGTCCATGAGCACGGCATCCACTTCGTCGGGATGAAGCATCAGCCAATCGGCCGCTTCCTGGCCGTTGGCACAGGTGTGGCATGTGGCACCTTGGTGCCGGAGCAGTGCCACGGCAATCTCCAGGTTGATTTCGCTGTCATCGACCACCAGGATGTGCGCCCCCTGCAGCCAACGGATACCGCCCTCGATTGCGCGGGTGGCTCCAATCATGCGGTCCTGAGAATCTTCGCCCAGCGCCAGAACCTCGACCACCGAATTGAAGATCCCGGACATATCGGCCGGCTTTCGAACCACCCTGTGCAGAGGCAGCGCCAAGGTCTCCATCACCTCCAGTTCCTGCAAATCTCCGAGCAAGATGACGGGCAGATCATGACCCTGCGCGTTCGAAGCAATCACCATCTCGCGCAGCTTCACAGTTCCTTCGGCACCCAGGGCAGCGTCCATCAGAAGCACATCCGGCTCACCTGTCTCTGCTTCCACAGGTCTGAAGCATGACCAACCCAGTGCAGCGAGGCGTTGTCTCAGGTCGAGACAGATGCCCTCGTCTGCGCACATCAAGGCCACTTCGATCGGTCGGTTTGCCCGAGTGACCTGAGCGACCATGTGTGTGTCCGCTTCGACCAGCGGCACGGTAATCAGGAATTCGCTGCCCATCCCGAGCGTGCTGCTGACCTGGGCATCACCGCCCATCATCCGCGCCAGGTTGCGAACGATGGACAGCCCCAGCCCGGTTCCTCCAAACTGCCTTGTGGTGCTCTCATCGGCCTGCACAAAGGGGGCGAACAGGCGGACCATCGCTTCCGGAGAAATGCCCACACCGCTGTCCTGAACCACAAGCTCGACCCATGGTCGAGAGGCATCCCGTCGCACCCGCGTCGACAAGGTCACCGCGCCATTCGACGTGAACTTGATCGCATTGCCCAACAGGTTGCTGAGTATCTGTCGCAGGCGAAAGCGGTCCCCGACCACCCACAAGGGCAAATCTGCAGCAGTTTGCAACTTCAGTTTCAAGCCCTTGGCCTGTGCCACGACACCATGAATGTCCATCAGCTCTTCGAACAACTGCCTGGGCTGGAATGGCCGCGCTTGCATCGACAGTTCTCCCGCCTCGATCTTGGCCAGGTCCAGCACGTCGTTGATGATGTCCATCAGCGCATGTCCTGCATGGTTGGCCTTGGCGAGCAGGTCGCTCTGGTTGGGCTTGAGATCGGTGTCCTGCAACATCCTGTGCATGCCCAGCACAGCATTCAATGGCGTTCGGATCTCGTGGCTCATGTTGGCCAGGAATGCGCTCTTGGCCGCACTGGCCGCCTCGGCCGCTGCTTTCGCATCCTGCAACGCCTGCGCAGCCTGCTGCCGCTCGGTGATGTCCTGAAAGGCGCCGACAAGGCAAGCGACTTGTCCGTTGACATATTCCACTTCGCCCAAGGAGCGCACCCAGATGTCGCGGCCGGTGGGGTTTGCCAGGCGCAACTCCAGATCCCAGCCCTCGCCGGTTTCGACAGCGTGCTGCACGGCGCTGGAGATCATGTCCCGGTGTTCGGGCACGTAGAAGTTGATGGCAGTGGCAAGGTTTGGCACAAAGTCTGTCGGCATCTCATGGATGCGCCTGGTCTGCTCGTCCCAATAGAGCTTGCCCGTGCTCAGCTCGAGGCGCCACCCGCCAATTGACGCCAATTGGCCGACGCGCCGCAGCAACGCCGTCTGCTCCTGCAGTGCGGCTGCGGTGGTGACCTGATCGGTGATGTCGGTGTTGACGCCGATCATGCGCAGGGCAGTGCCTGTGGCATCACGCACCACGTGCGCGGCGGCCTTGAGGTGTCGCACGCTGCCATCGGGCAGCAGAATGCGGAACTGGGTGTCGAACCGTTTCTGGCCTTTGATGGCATCCCGCAACGCTTGTTCACTGAGTGCACGGTCTTCGGGATGCAGGCTGCTGCTCCACAGTGAATAGGGCTCGGCATCAGTGGTGCGGCGCCGTCCGTACAGAGCAAACATCTGGTCGTCCCAGAGCAAGGTGCCGGCTTGCAGGTCGTACTCCCACACGCCCATGGCCGCACTGTCCACAGCCAGCGCCACGCGCTCATTGGCATGCGCCAGGGTGTCGGTCATGGCGTTGAAGCTGGCCGCCGCCTGACCCAGCTCGTCGCGGCTCTCGTAGTTGCAGCGGGCCTGCATGTCGCCGGCCTGCACCGACTGCGCCGCAGCCTGCAACATCGCCACCGGGCGCAGCACGCGCACCACCAGCAACCAGGCCAGGAAAAGCGATGAAGCCAGCCACAGCCAGTTCAGCAGACCGTCACGTTGGCGCAGGTTTGCGGTTTCCGCCTGCACTTGCTCGAACAAGGTGCCATCGCGCCGGTAGGCCAGATCGCTGACAAGCCGGGTCTCGGACAGGATCTGATCCACCAGCATCGCGCGGCGCTCGCCAGCCAGTTCCGGCGCCAGGTCGGGCACATCCCGACGCAGGCTGCCGAAGATGGCTGTCAGGTTGGCCGTGGTGTCTCGCAACTCGTCGAAATCTTCGTCGCTGGACCCAAGCGGTATGGCCTGGGCCACGGCCTGGGTCAGTGCGCGGTGCGCAATCTGCCACTGGCTGGCCGCTCGCTCCGTGCCGCGCAACATGTATTCGTGGGTCAGCACCAGCAGTGCATTGGCGTCGTGCGTGGCCCTTCGCGTAGCCTGTTGCTGGACTTCCAGCTGCGCCACACGCTCCGCGCTGCCGGTCTGCAGCACCAACTTCAGGGCACCCACGCCCATGGTGAAGGCCAGGTAGATGATGATCATCCAGCGCAGCATGGGCAGCCTTCAATCCACCAGCGTCACGGCTGTCGGGTCCAGTGCGCGCAGTGGACCCGGGCGCATGCGCGCCAGGAAATCGGGCGTGCCGTTGCCCTGCACCTGCTCAGTGCGGCGCATCCAGCGAGACTCGGCCTCCAGCGTGGTCAGCAGCGACTGTCCCAGCGACAGGCGAAAGCTCAGCAGCTCCCAGGCCTGGCTGAGCACCTCGGGGTCCAGTTGGAGCTTGCTGGCCACCTGCGCCTGCGCGCGTGCCGAGTCCGCGCGAATATAGGTTGTGGCGCGCTGCAACGCACGCAGCAGCTTGGTGGCGTCGGCATCGCTCAGACCGGGTTTGGCCACGAGATTCATGGTCACCGTGTACAGCCGCGGTGCTGGCAACACCAGGCCCTTGTCCCCCAGCAGCCGCATCGCCGCCGGGCCATGAGGCTGGTACAGACCAGCAGCATCGACCTCACCAGAGGCCACTTGCTGCGGCGCCCGGGCCGCATCCAGTTCAACCAGGGTGACCTGATTCAGGCCAATGCCATGGAAGGTGAGGAAGGTGTCGGTGAAATAGTGACCGGTGGTGCCCCGCACAAAGCCGATGCGCTTGCCTCGCAGGTCGGCAGGCGATGCAATTCCCCGGTCTGCACGCGCGACAAAGCTGTTGTCGCGAGACGTGGTCATCGTGCCCAGGATATGGAAGGGCAGGCCCTCATGCACCGCTGTCACGATGGGCGTGTCTGCCACGGTAGCGACGTCCACCTCTTTGTCGGTCAGGTGTTTCAGGCAACGCCGTCCGTTGACACAAGGGACGATTTCCACCGCCAGACCTTCGGCGGCGAAGAAACCCTGCCAACTGGCAACGAGGGCAGGCGAAAAATAGGGCAATTGAGCCACCGCTATACGTAGCGGCTGGGCGCCGATTGGCGCGGCCCAGCACAGGAGCAGGAGTGGCGCCGTCAGTAGCAACCACCTGTGAGCCCAACGACGACATGCCATATCCATCTCCACCAGATTTTTTATGATTTTGCTCGACGGTGAAGCATCCCGATCTGTGATTGAAGGGCCATAAAACCAGTCAATTGTCCGGGTCAGACGCAATCTGCATTGCAGAACACCCGGGTCCCGGCAGCCCCTGCTTTGCGGATCGGATGATCATGTGAGCATTGCGAGCATCTGCGGAAGGTCCTGAGAATGGGATGCCAGCAGGGAGCGACTGGCGATCGGTGTCATGGACCGCAAATCCGATGCGGCGGCGCCATCCGTTCATCGGGCGGTTGCTGCCTTTCATTTTGAACGCCCACAGCCGTTGCAAGGAGATTTCGCGCAACCCTCCATGCCGCGCCTAGCATCTTCTTGACCGTTCGAGCATTCACTGGTGAGCGAGCGAGCCGTTGAATGGATTCAAGCGACAGCCCTGTCGTGTCGATAGGAGCAATGAGCACCATTGCAAACACGGAATCAAATTGCCAATACACCCGCCGAGGATTTCGATCAAGAGTCTTCTCTTGCCTTTGGTGGTGCTGGCCATCGGTGGTGCAACGACCTACTTCCTGGTCATGGCTCAGGCAGTGCGAAACCAAGAATTGATCGAACGGCAGTTCAATGCGCAGGTTGAGCAGACTGTTGAAGATGTCAGGCGCCGCATCATCGGTTATGAATTCGGCCTTCGAGGAGCTCGCGGTGCAATCACTGCGGTGGGGCTGTTGATTCATCAGCACAACTGAGCCAGTGATCACGTCGAAGATTGAGCCACTGGGTTGATGGATTCTTTGGCTACTCGGTTGTGGATAAGTCTATCGGGTCTGCTGTTTTTCGATCTCCTTTCTGAGCTTTGCTGCGTTGCTTTGGCGGTGCCGCGCCAGCGGCACTGGAATGCTTGAATCGCCAGCTCTCATTGCCCGTCTCCACGATGTGGCAGTGGTGCGTGAGGCGGTCGAGCAAGGCGGTGGTCATCTTGGCGTCGCCAAAGACGCTGCTCCATTCCGAGAAGGTGAGGTTGGTGGTGATAACCACGCTCGTTCGCTCGTAAAGCTTGGAGAGCAGGTGGAACAGCATCGCGCCGCCCGACTGCGTGAATGGCAGGTAGCCCAGTTCATCCAGGATCACCAGATCGACGTACATCAGGCGGTGCGCCATTTGCCCGGCCTTGTTCTGCGCCTTCTCCAGCTCCAGGGCGTTGACCAGCTCCACCGTTGAGAAGAAGCGCACCCGCTTGCCATGCATGCGAATGGCCTCGATCCCCAGGCTCGTGGCCAGGTGGGTTTTACCCGTGCCGGGGCCACCAACCAGCACCACGTTGTGCGCCGACTCCACGAAGCGAAGGGTGTGCAACTGGCGCACCAGTGCTTCGTCGAGCTGCGCGTGGGCGAAGTCAAAGCCGGCGAGGTCACGGTGCGAAGGGAAGCGCGCCACGCGCATCTGGTAAGCCATGGAACGCACCTCACGCTGAGCGGTCTCGGCCTTGATGAGCTGGTGCAGCACGGCCTCATGATCGAGCGATTTCATGCGGGCGGTGCCCAGTACCTCCGGCCAGGCACTGGCCATGCCGTGCAGGCCCAGTGCTTTGAAAGCATCAATGACGTCATGCATGGTCGGACTCCGGTGACGCCTCATGAGGCTGGACGTTGCGCAGTGCGTCGTAGCGCTGCAGGTTGGCCAGTGGCGGCGTGTTGAGCTTGAGCATCGTGGCCACCGGCGACTCGGGCAAGCGCTGTTCCTTCAGGCGCGAGAGCACGTTGAGCACATGCTCCGCACTTACCCGCCCGCTCTGCAGGGCCAGCTCCACCGCCACCAGCACGGCTTCCAGCCCGTGCAGGCTCACCCCCATGAGCAGCTGCGCCATCACCCTGTCGCCACCGCTGTGGCGCAGCAACTGGCGCTGCAGTTCCTGCAAGGGTTCGGGCATGGTCTTGAAGGGTGCGCCGTTGCGCAGCGCGCCGGGCTTGCGCTCGATGAGCGCGATGTAATGCATCCAGTCGTAGAGCGTCTGATCACGTTCGAAGCTGCGCGCCAGGCGCACCTGTCGCCCCTCGGGCCCGACCACCAGCAGGCCATCCGCGTAGGCCCGCAGACTGACCACCGCGTGGATCCATTCACACGGCACGCTGTAGCGGTTGCGCTGGAAGTGAATGAGTGAGGTGGCAGAGACCCGCACCGGCTGCTCCACATAGCCATCAAATGCACGGGGGTTGGGCATGAGACGAGCACGTTCGTCCTGCCAGACATCGGCCACCGTGAGCTGTGTCCATTCCGGGTGACTCATCTCAGCCCAGGCCTTCACGCAGGCCTGCTGCAACCAATCGTTGAGCTCATTCAGCGAACTCCAGCGTCGCTCACTGGCCTCGCGCCAGATGTCCTTGCGCCGGTCCTGAACGTTCTTCTCGACGACTCCCTTCTCCCAGCCAGCGGCCCGGTTGCAGAACTCCGGCTCGAACAGGTAGTGCCCGGTCATCGCCTCGAAGCGTGCATTGACGCTGCGCTGCTTGCCCTGGCCGACCTTGTCCACAGCGGTCTTCATGTTGTCGTAGATGCCCCGCCGGGGCACGCCACCGAAGAGGGCGAACGCCCGCGTGTGCGCATCGAACAGCATCTCGTGCGCCTGGCTGTAGTACGCCACCAGGCAGAAGGCGCGACTGGACGCCAGCTTGGTGTGTGCCACCTCCAGGCGGCGGCGCAGCACGCCGATGAACAGGTACTCGCAGCTCCAGTCGAACTGGAAGGCCTCGCCCAACTCGAAGCTCAGTGGTACAAACCCCGCACCACGCGCAGCGTTGCCTTGCTCTTGCTGCCAGCGCTGGGCAAATGCGTAGACCGGCCCTCGGCTGCCGCTGTAGCCCTGCGCACGCAGCGCTTCAAACATCGCCTTGATTCCGCGCCGATCGCGTTTGCTGCGGTGGCTATCGGCCTTGAGCCACTGGCTCAACTGCTCCTTGTACGGATCCAGGATGCTGGGGCCCGACTCGCGCTGCGGGTATCGGGGTTCGGCCATCTGACCGTCCCTGAGCCACTTGGTGGCTGTGTTGCGCGAGATGCCCAGGCGCCGGCTGGCCTCGCGCACCGACACGTCCTGCCTCAGCACGAGGCGGCGTAACTTGCTCAATGTGCTCACGTTGATCACTCCTGCTCCCCCGTGCTGAAAAATTCAGCAGGATAGAGCGGCAACGTGGCTCAAATTTCAACGTGAATGCGTCCCGAAATGGCCCAGCTTTGGAAATGAATCAACACTTTCAACCACCTCCTCTGCAGGCAAACCGCACCTGTTTAAACTGGGTGTGATTGCATCAACAAAGGCTACATATGAAAAGACTGATCGCGGCGATGTTTCTTGCGTCGTCCTTCGCCGGCTGTGCCGTGTACACGCCATCCGGCTCGGTCGTCATTGACCCTGCTGGTCGGCATGACTCAGGTGGCGGCAAGTTCTGCCCGCCCGGACAAGCCAAAAAGGGAAACTGCTAAGCATGCAGTCAGGGGCACACACCGCACGTGCAGTGCGTTCGCAGTCATGTCCTGCCACTGGACACTCATGGCGGGCTCCACCCTTTGGGTGCCCGGTCTTGGAGGTGCAGCAGTCAGAGGAAGGCTGGCCGTTGACTGGCTGGTAGTCAACGCCGCTGTGTTTCGAGACGTCGGGCTCGAAAGACTCAGTTCAGTCTTTAGCTGCCCACCAGAGAGCTGCTTGTCATCGATTGCTTCCTGTCAACCGCTCAATGCGGGCGTCTAAAGCAGGCCAAGAAGCGACGATCGATTCGGCGCCACAAAACGAACCGCAGAGGCGCGAGACGGATCCGTGGCCAACGGCGACCATTTGGATCGGCAAAACCCCGAGGCGACTGTCGCGGTATCAGGGGGTATCGGCGCTCAGGCGAGGGAGCAATTCCTGCTGGCCGCTGATGGTCAGTTCCACGGAACGACCTGCAGCACGGCGCAGCCATCCCGCCTTGGTGAAGTGTTGGTAGATCTCGTCTGCCAGCTGGCCCGCCAAGTGATCGCGGCGTTCGGACCAATCCAGGCAGCGGTAAGCGAATCGGCGTCGTCCACTCGGCGAACCCGGAATCATCCCCAATTCTTGGAGCCACTCTCTTCCCGCTTCGGTCAGTTCGTACCCGTCGGTCGCCGATTTCAGGCGTTCATTTCGCTGCAGCGCATCGAACACCGTGACCGCGAGTTGCCCCGCCAAGTGCCCGTAGCAGCATCTCGCAAAGCGTAGGCGTTTGCGCTCAGGGTGGCCCCACGCGCGGTCGTGTTCATCGCGCTCTGCAACCAGCGCCAAGGCTTCCAGAGCATGCGCCACGTCGACATCAGCCAGGCGGTAGTACCGGTGACGGCCCCTGGGCTCGCAGACAACGAATCCAGCATCCAGGAGCTTGGCTAGATGCCCACTTGCAGTTGCTGGCGTCACCGATGCGGTCTTTGCCAGTTCGCTGGCGCTGGCGTATTCGCCGGACAACAGGTAGGCCAGCATCCGAGAGCGCGCCGGGTCGGCCACGATGGCAGCCACTCGGGCCAGGCGAGGTTCGTGGGGCTTGTTCATGGATGTCAGATTAGCGCACTCTGGGAGTCCGAAGGTGCCTGGTCACGCACCAGCATTCCGTAGTCGCGCACCACCGCGGCAACCCGCAATCGGTAGTCTGCAAGCACATCGCCGCGGCCTTCTTGCTGGGCGTGGCGATGCATTCCGTGGCAACGCCAGTTGCGCACTGCAGCTTCATCGCGCCAGAAACTGAGCGACAAATACCGTCCTGGTTGTGCAAGGCTCTCGAACCGCTCCACAGAGATGAAGCCATCGATGGACTCGAGGTCAGCCTTTAGCGCAGCTGCCAGTTCGAAATAGCGCGGCGCTGCGCCGGGGCGCGGATCCACTTCAAAGATGACCGCAATCATGGCGTCACCTGGCGCGCGACATTGCGTGTCGAATGCACATCCTCAAGCCAAGTCCGCTCCTCGCGAAGAATGAAGCGCTCCGACTGCGCACGCTCGAAGTTGGCACGTCCCTCGGCGTCGTTCTTGAGCGCCGCCCGGTAGCGTTCGTAAGCTGCCATGTCGTCGAAACCGATCAGGCCCCATGCAACATCGTTGCTGCCTTCGTGTGGCAGGAAATAGCCGATGAGTTCGCCGCCGCAGCGCGGAATGACACGACCCCAGGCTTCGGCGTAGCACTTGAAGGCGCTGCGCTGGAAGGGGTCAATCTGGTAGTGGATGAAGCAGGTGATAGACATCGTGTGCGCTCGCAGTTGGAGTGGATGGGAGCGCAACTGTCTACCAAATGACACGCAAGAAGCTTCGGTCGAGGCCGAAGCATTTTGAGCCGCAGGGCCACAGGGCGGCGGGGATTGAGTTGGTCGGGGTTTTCCGCTTCAGTGCTTCGTTCCGATGCCTGCAGCCGGCGTTTTTGGGTCGCCACACTGGGCTTCCCCCAGTCTCCCGAACGGTTTACCTGGTCCATGGCATGGACGAACATACGAGACCCGTCAGAAGCGATCTGAGCCTGGGGAGAGGTCTTCTACGAAAGTGTCAGCCATCGTTCTAACGCTTCCCGTCGACTATCCAGCGTGTGGCTCCAGCCAACGTCGAGTCTCGGCCCCCTCGGCGAGCAACCACTGACGAAAGTGCCGCAGCTGCGGCCGATGCAGCGACTCGGCGCAGAAACGCACCTGGAACGCATGCGACGTGCGTCGGCCGGCCGACATCGGGAACGGCAGAGAGAGCCGCGCTGCCTCAATAACCTCGCGCAGCAGGGCAATGCCGCACATGGCAAAGCCTGCGTTGGCGATCACGGCGTCCATCGCTGGTGTGATGCGCTGGAAGCGAATCCCGCGTTCGGGAGCCGTGCGCGTCAATCCCTGAGACATGAGCCATTCCGGCCACTTGGGTGCCTGCGGGTCATTGCGATAAAAGTCCACGTGCAGAAGCGGAAAGCCCTCCAGGCGCGCAGAGCCGCCGAGTGCAGCGACACGGCGTTCGTTCTCGGGCGACGTCACTGGCAACACATGGTCATGAAACAGCAGTTCCCCGAGACGGTCATCCTGCGAACGGGCGTCACCGACGGGGCCGAAGAAGATCTCGCAATCGGCGGCACGCATGCGCCGCGGCAGATCACCTTCGCCGTTGATCTCGAGCTCGACGTTGGGATGTTTGGCCTGAAATGCGAACAACCTTGGCGCCAACCACAAGTCAACGATGTCGCTGGCCGCAGCTATGCGTATCTGCTGCCGCTGCTGCAATTCGAGCTGATCCGCAGCCAGCGACAGTTCGCGGAACGCGGCGTGCAAGTGCGGCAATGCCCCGCTCAGTTCAAGCGTGGGTTGCAAGCCCGATCGACCTCGCACCACGAGGTCGAAACCCAAGTAGTCCTCGAGTGCCTTCACGCGCTGCCCGACCGCCGCCGGTGTGATTGCGAGCTTTGAGGCAGCGCCCTTCAACGAACCCGTCCGCAGGGCGAGTTCAAGTGCCTGCAGCGAACGCAGATGGCTGGGTTGGTCCATCGACCAAGGCTAAATCTTTTCTTTAGTTGCATCAAGATTATTTAGCTTGCCCCGTGGTGTATTGGTGCGGATGATCCATCCCACATCAACCACCGAGGAGAAGACCAATGACTCAACTGAAACGATTCCTGATCGAGCGGCATATCCCGGGGGTCGGCGGCATGTCGATCGTCGAACTGTGCGGCGCCGCGCGGGCGTCGAACCAGGCCATCGCGAAGATTGGCGCGACGATCCAGTGGCAACACAGCTACGTTGCTGGCGACAGCACCTTCTGTATCTACCTCGCGGACAGCGAGGCAACCATCCGCCAGCATGCAGAGCTCAGCGGCATCCCGGTGGCCAAGATCACCGAGGTTTCACAGATCATTGATCCGACAACGGCGAACAACTGAACAGCGATCGCTGTTCGCAACCAGAAGCCCGATAGGGTGACCCCTGGCAGGCTTTGCCGAGCTGTATCTATTTCTCAATGCCTCGTGTGCGACTTCGCATGAGGACATGCCAATTCAGGAGCGATGAGGCGTGAACCTCTCGAGACTGATTACCTCGTGGTTGGTACGGGAGCGGCCGGCATGGCGTTCACCGATGCCCTGCTCAGCCACTCTGATGCGACTGTCACTTTGGTGGACCGGCGCCACGCGCCGGGTGGACACTGGATCGACGCCTATCCTTTCGTGCGCCTGCACCAGCCGTCCGCTTTTTACGGTGTGTCGTCCGTGCCCTTGGGGCGCGATACGGTCAATCAATCCGGCCTCAATGTCGGATTTCACGAGATGGCAAGTGCGGACGAACTGCGCGCGTACTACGCACAGGTGATGGACCAGCACTTCCTGCCGACCGGGCGCGTACACCACCATCCCTGCAGCGATCACACCATCGGCCTTGATGGCCGTCACTTCATCACCTCGCGCCTGACCGGTGCGGTGCAAGAGGTGCGTGTGCGGCGAAAGCTGGTCGACACCGGCTATCTCGAAGGACGCATACCCGCGACAAGCCCGCCGCCCTTTGAAGTGGCCGAGGGCGTGCGCTGCGTGCCTGCGGGCGATATTGCTCGTTTGACAGAGCGGCCCGAGCGCTACGTGGTCATCGGTACCGGCAAGACTGCGTTGGACACCTGCGTTTGGCTGCTTTCGCAGGGCGTTTCGGCGAGCGCCATCCAGTGGGTCAGGCCGCGCGAAGGCTGGTGGCTGAACCGGCGCTTTTACCAGCCGGGGGAAAGTTTGCCCGACTTCTATGCTGGGGTCGGCTTGCAGCTCAAGGCCATGGCGCAGGGCACGTCCGTGGATGACGTGTTCGCCCGACATGAGGCCGAGGGCCTCTTCCTGCGCGTGGACACCAAGGTCGTGCCCACCATGAGCCGCGGAGCCATGATCAGCGAAGCCGAGTTGGCCTTGTTGCGCCAGATCGACGACGTGGTCCGACTGGGGCATGTGCGCCGGATTGAGCGAGACCGCATCGTGTTCGACGGTGGCTCTGTGCCCACCGGGCCCGGGACGCTGCATGTTCACTGCGCTGCCGCCGGCCTGGCGCGCCCGGCGCTGCGGCCGGTGTTCGAAGCCGATCGGGTGACCATCCAACCCCTGTTCTGGAGCTTCGCCTGCTACCCGGCCGCCCTGCTGGGCGTGATCGAAGCCACCATCGCAGATACCGCCGAGAAGAACCGCATGTGCCCGCCGATCCGGTACTGGGACGAGCCGCGCGACTACCTGTCGACCTACCTCGCGCGGATGGCGCACGACCGCGCGTGCGCGTCTCACCCCGCCGTGGTCGCCTGGTCGAAGAGCACTCGGCTCAACCCCATCTCGGGTCTGGGGGCGCACCGCGACCACCCACTGGTGGCACAGACTTCAGCCGACCTTAAACAATACGGAGCTGCAGCAGCGGGAAATCTGGTCAAGCTGCTGCAATGAGGCTGTCTCATCACCGCCCTCAACTGGCTCACCGGCGCAGGCCGAACCGGGTTTTCGTGGCACCCGTGTGATGTGGTTCGTGCAGCAGTCGCATCCTGGTCTTCGAGATGAAGTGTTGTGGTTCCACGCAGAAAGTCATGTGACATCAGATCCTGCAGTCGTTGTTTTCGCAAAGGCGCCGTAGCAAGTACCCTGGCACCCAACGGTTGAGTACCCGGTCTTGGTGATTCAACCGCCCTTCGTACGGGGTCGGCTGAATGACCGTTGACGGAGGCGGCAGCCTTTCGAGGCGATGCGTCTGAACGACTCCATTCAGTATTCACCCGACCTTTGCGGCCAAGAGCCATTGCCCCTGCTCAGTTCGTCAGGCGCCGCCACAGCAGCAGTGGCAGGCGCAGCACAAACCCGATGAACAGGCGCGTGTGCATCCAGGTCAGCAACACGTTGTCGCGCAGGTATTTGAAGTGCGACACGCCGCCTTCCTGCGCCGAGAAGTAGCGCACCGGCGCGTCGATGTTGATGGGCCGCACGCCGGCCCAGCACAGGCGCACCACGGCCTCGGGGTCGAAGTCGAAGCGGCGCATGAAGCGGGTGCCGTGCATCACGCGCATGAGCGGCGCGATCGGGTACACGCGAAATCCGTAGAGCGAATCACCGATGCCCATGCCCAGCGTTTCCAGGTTGGCCCAGGCGTTGGAGACCTTGCGGCCGTTCACGCGCAGCGCGGGCGCTTCGGGGCCGAACACCGGTTTGCCCAGCACCATGGCCGCAGGTGTGCCTTGAGAGGCCGCCATGAAGTCGGGGATCAGCGTCTCGGGGTGCTGGCCGTCGGAGTCCATGGTCAGCGCGTGCGTGAAGCCGGCCTGCGCCGCCAGCGTGATGCCGTGCAGCACGGCCGAGCCCTTGCCCTGGTTCTGTGGCAACACGATCACCCGCAGGCCTGGGTCTTGTGCGGCCTCGGCTTGCAGCCAGTCGGCCGAGCCGTCGTTGCTGCCGTCCACCACCACCCACACCGGTGTCCACCGCGCGCGCGCGGCGCGCACCGTGGCCAGCACCTTGCGGCCGGGGTTGTAGCTGGGGATGAGGACCAGATGGGTGGTGCTGGTTGCGGTCATGGGGCAGGCGGTGAGGCGAGTTCGGCGCGAAAGTACGCTTCGAGCTCGGTGGTGAAGGCGCGCGCATCGTGTGGCGCGTCGAACCGCCGGCCCAGGCGCACGCGGCAGGTCAGTGGCAGCGAGGGCTTGCGCCACAGCGGCCAGCCCTTGCCCACGTAGGGGCTGGAGAATTCGATGATCACGGTCTGCACCGGCACGCCGGCGCGGGTGGCGATCAGCGCGGTGGAGCGCGACAGCGGGTTGAGCGGGTTGGTCGGATAGCCCAGCGTGCGCGTGCCTTCGGGAAAGATCACGAGCTGCGCGCCTTGTTGCAGTTCGCGCCGGCAGCTCAGCACGGCGCTGAGCAGGTTGTCGTTGCGCACGTATCGCGCCATGCGCGCACCAGCTCCAAAAAGCGGGTTGTCCATCAGGCTGGACTTCATGAGGCAGAACGCGTTGGGCAGACGCGAGGTGATGAGCACCGCGTCGAGCAGCGAAGGGTGGTTGGCCGCGATGACCATGGGCCCCTGGTCGCGCAGCGTGTCGAGCGCGCCGAGGTCGAAGCGGCAGGTGCACAGTGTGCGCAACACACCCACGTAGAGGCGAAAGCCCCGCATGATGGCCTGGCGCCCCAGCCAGCGGCCGAGCGGCCCGGGCAGCACCCGGTACAACACCAGCGCCAGCGGCAACCAGCTCAGGCAAACAACCGCCAGCGCGCTCAGGCCCACGACCATGGCGAGGTGTTCGTACAGGCCCCACAGCAGCGAACGGGGGCGGGCCTCGGTGTTCATGGACAAGGCATCGGGTGGATCGCCTGCGACTCGATCTCCACCAGCAGATCGGCCCGGCAGATGTCGGCCTGCACGCAGACCACGGTTGCGCCGCGCAGCAAGGGCGCCAGCGTGTGCTGCACGGTGTCGGCGTCCTGCGCATGGCGCACATACACACGGTGGCTCAAACCTTCAAGCGAAAACGGCCGGACCGATCGCGCCACGCGGTTGGCCTCCTGCACCATGCACCCGATGTTGCGCACGGACTCGACGCACTGCGCCGCCACGTCACCTGCGTGCAGCGTCTCGTGCCCCACGATGCTGGCCGTGCCCGAGACGAACAGCACCTCTTTCCCGCGTGGGTAGGCCAGCGCCGCGCGCGAAAACGTGGGTGCGCGTGGCCCGTATTGCGCCGGGTAGTTCCAGGCGCTCACCTGGCGCGGGTTCTCCAGCGGCACCAGCGGCGAGGTGCCCGCCAGAAACGCCACCGAGAGCGGGCCGGCCGCCAGGCCGATGGCGCACGCCGCGGGCACCTGGCCTCCGGTGTCGCGCTGCGCCTGCACAAAGGCGTTGTATCGGCCCTGGTTGAACTGGCGGTAGCGCTCCAGTCCATGCGATTCGCCGTTGATGTCGGCCAGGTAGTTCCACACCCGCCACAGGTGGGGCAGGCCTTGCGCGCGCAGCAGACCGAACACGCGCTCGTAAACCAGCTGGCTCGCCGCTTGCAGTGGTGTGGTGCCGCCGGTGGCAGCACAGGTGTCTTCAGGCAACTCCACCACGCCGTAGAGAACATCGGCGTGGCGCCGCCAGTGGATGCCGTCGCTGCAGCCCGATGCCACCGGACCATCGGTGTGCCAGACCTCCTGCAGAAAGGCCGCGCGGGCAGACAGCAAGGGCACGCGCAGGCGTTGCAACGGCCAGTCTGCGTCGGGCGCCCTGGAAAGATCTCCCATGACCACGCCGCCGAGCACCTGGCCGGCGTTGCCCGGTGTTGGCCAGGCCGTGTGCAGCAGCGTCACGGCGTCTGGGCCAGGGCTGCGTCGTCCACTGGCCGGATGTTGGCGCGGCGGTTGCGCCAGGCGGCGAAGGCGCGCCGGGGCTGCATGATGTTGGCCGCGAAGTACAGGGCCTTGAACGCGAGCAGCGAACGCCCGATGGGCGCGCCGCCGTACACGTCGCCCGCCAGCGTGGAGAGCAGCGCCTCTTTCACGCGGAAGATGTTGCGCGGCCCCATGAAGAAGTCCCGCATGATGGGGTTGGTCACGCGGTAGATGAACCACGAAAAGGCCTTGGGCCCGTGGCGGCTCTGGCGGTCAAAACGCTTGAGCGCGGCGCGCGCCTGCTCGGGGTGGCGCAGGCAGGTGTCGATGGTCTGCGCGCCGATCTCGCCACCGCTCATGGCCAGCCACACGCCCGAGGAGAACACCGGGTCGATGAAGGTGTAGGCGTCGCCCAGCATCAGGTAGTTGTGGCCGTGGTTGCGCTGCGCGGCGTAGGAGAAGTTGCCCGTGGCTTCCACCGGTGTGACCAGGTGCGCGTCTTTCAGGCGCTCGGCCAGGCCGGCGCAGGTGGCCACGTTGTCCATCAGGAACTGCTCCACCGTGCGGCCCGCGCGCGTTTTCATGTGGTACGGCCAGGTCACCATGCCCACGCTGGTGGCGCCGTCGTTGAGCGGAATGAACCAGAACCAGCCGTGGTCAAACCAGAAGATGGTGATGTTGCCCGCGGCCTCGCCGTCGTTGCGGCGCGCATTGGCAAAGTGGCCGAACACCGCCGCGCTGTTGTGGCGCGGGTTGCGCTCCTTGATTTTGAAGCGCGAGGCCAGAAAGGTGTCGCGCCCAGAGGCGTCCACGAGAAACTTCGCGTCCCACACGGTGCTGCGGCCATCGTCGTGATCGGCATGCACGCGCACCCCGCCGTCGGGCAGGAACTCGACCGAGCGCGCCTTGCAGCCCTCGTGCACATCCACACCCTTGCGCTGCGCGTTGCGGATGAGAATTTCGTCGAACTCGGCGCGTTTGACCTGGTAGGCGAACGGCATGGACTTGTCCCAGGCGTCGGCGAACTCGAAGGTCTGTGTGTGGTCGTGGTGCGGCGAGACAAATTCGGCACCCGGTTTGTACTGCCCGATGGCGCGCACCGCCTCGCCCACGCCCAGGCGATCGAGCAAGGGCAGGTTGGCCGGGAGCAGCGACTCGCCGATGTGAAAGCGCGGGTGGTGCGCCTTTTCCAGCAGCACCACGCGGTGGCCCTTCTCGGCCAGCAGTGGCGAAACGGTGGAGCCGGCGGGCCCTCCGCCGATCACGAGAACGTCGCACTCCAGACGTTCGGGTCCCTGTTTGTCGTTGTTCATGTGAGTGCACCTTCGGCGCCTGCTCAGGCAGGCACAGGGGGTGTGGGGGCAGTGGACGGTGGAAAATTGTAGCGGGGTCGTGTGAAGCGGCCTGGGATGCGCTGCCACCTCGGGGCCGCGCGGCGCGGGAAGAGGGGGGTGATCCGGGGTCAGTTCAGGGCTTGACCGTCGGTCAGGCGGCGTAACTTCCATGGACGCAGTGGGGACTCACATTCTGCTGCGCAAACCACCCCACCACCTGGGCGGACACGCTCCGCCACACCGAGAACCTTTCCATGAAACACCCCGTTGGCCGCGGTCCGGCCTGCTTGCCGTGTTCGAGCAACCCAGTTCAGCGACTGTTTGCCTTGTCCACGTTGGCGGCTTGTTTGTTGGTGGCGCGTGGCGAGGTGTTGGCGGCTCCTTGTGCGCCCGACGCCAGCGTGACCGTCAGTTGCACGGGTCTGGTGATCAACAACCCGAACCAGACGATCACGATTCAGGCCAACACGACGGTGTCCAACACGGGCAACAACGGTGTTCGGATCAATTCCTCGGCCACCAACATCACCCTCATCAACAACGGCACGATCTCCTCGGACATCGCCACGCTGTTCAACCAGGGAACGATCACCACCTTCATCAACAACGGCGTGATTGGACCGGGTTACCACCTCTACAACCAGTCGGGATCCATCGGCACGCTCACCAACCTGGGGTCGATCACCGGCCAGTTCCGGTCGATCTACAACACGGCGCCCATCATCACGCTGAACAACCGCCAGGGAGGAAGCTCGCCGCTGGTCATGACCAACAGCCTGGTGCCGACCAACTACAACATCATCATCGACAGTCCCAGCGTCTACGGCAAGCTGTCGGCACCCGCCAGCGTGGGCAACCTGACCTTCGGCATCTACAACACCTCGGTGGTGGCTCCCGGTACTTACGAGGACGTGCTCACTGGCCTCGACGCTTCCCGGCTGACCACCACCGCAGGCGCGTTCAACGGCCTCTCATGGTCCCTGCTGTTCGACGGCGCCAACTACGACCTCGTGTTCGCCGCACCTGTCCCGCCCGGCCCGACGGCGCAGGACACCCTGAGCTCGATGCAGTCCACCGCTGAAGGCCTGCGCAGCGCCTTCGCCGTGCAGACCGCCTACCTCAACCCCGGCCTGAGCTACGACTGCGCGCTGTTCGACAGCCAGGGCCTGTGTGTGGCGGCGACCGGGCGCAACACCTCGGTGCAGGGCTCCAACGCGGGTGCCACCTCGGGCGTGGTCACGCTGGCCTGGCGTGTGCAGCCCACGCTTCGCCTGGGCGGCTATGTGGAGCAGACGATCGATTCGACCGGCGACCCGTCGGTGAGCGTGCGCAAGGGCAACCCGGATCTCGGCGTGTTCGTGGTCTGGAACCAGCGCCCCGACGGCGACGGTCCGCAGGTGCGCGTGGCGCACCGCCAGGGACAAAAGAAGGTCGACATCACCCGCCCGGTGGTCGCCGGCTCCGAGCCCGGCAGCGGCACCGCGGGCCTGACATCACGCGGCACCCAGCTGACGCTGAGCCACGGCGTGCGGCTGAACGACACCTGGCGCGTGAGCCCCTATGTGGGTGTGCGGGCGATCGAGATCGAACGCGGCGCCTACAGCGAAGCGGCCTCGGCCAGCGTCACCGCGCCGCTGAGCTACGGCGCCTTGTCCGAGCGTTCGGTCACCCTGCTGCTGGGCAGCCATGTGGCGGCCCGGCTGGCGCCGCGTTTCACGCTCACCGGCTTCGCCGGCGTGGAACACGACCAGTCGCGCAAGACCAGCGAGTACAGCGCCACCGGTGTCGCCGCGCTGTTGCCGCTCGACTTCAACAGCAGTCCGAAGAAGACGCGACCGGTGGCCTCGATCGGCGGCATCTTCGAGATCAACAAGACCCAGCAGCTCAGTGCGCAGTGGGTCTACCGCAAGGAGGCCTTCTCGTCCGCCGCCACCAATTCCTTGCTGGCCACCTACTCGGTCGGCTTCTGAGGGCGGTTCAGGGCCGGCGGCCGGGGTTGGAACTTCCCGCGTCCGCACGGCGTCCCACAGGCCTTGCCATGTCTGGAGGCCCGCCATGCCGACTCTTCCGCCCGGGCTCAGCCGCCGCCAGTGGCTGAGCACCGCCACCGCTTCGCTGGCGCCGCTCGCCTGGCCTGCGCTGGCGCAGCCGGCTGCTGCGTCGGAGGTGTTGGTGCGCCGCATTCCGTCCAGCGGCGAAGCCGTTCCCGTGATCGGGCTGGGCAGCTGGATCACCTTCAACGTGGGCAACGACTCGAAGGCCCGCGACGCCTGCACGGAGGTGGTGCGCGCCTTTTTTGCAGCGGGCGGGCGGGTCATCGACAGTTCGCCCATGTACGGTTCTTCGCAGCCCGTGATCGGCCACGCGCTGGCGAAGCTCGGGCGCTCCACCGCGCTGTTCTCGGCCGAGAAGGTGTGGGTGGGTGATGTGTCGCGTGGGGCAGCGCAGATGGAGGCCTCTCGCGCTTTCTGGGGCGTGCCGCAGTTTGATTTGATGCAGGTGCACAACCTGTTGTCGTGGGAAGAACACCTGCCGCGCCTGCAGGCAATGAAAGCGGCCGGGCGCTTGCGCTACGTGGGCATCAGCACCTCGGAAGGCCGGCGGCACGCCGAGCTGGAGCGCATCATGCGCACGCAAAAAATCGACTTCGTGCAGCTCACCCACAACCTGCTCGACCGCGAGGCCGAGCAGCGACTGCTGCCGCTGGCGCAGGAGCGCGGCATTGCGGTGCTGGTGAACCGGCCGTTTCGCCAGGGCAGTTTGCTGGACCAGCTCGCGCGCCACCCGCTGCCGGGCTGGGCGGGCGAGATCGGCTGCAGCAACTGGGCGCAGGTGGCGCTGAAGTTTGTGGTCTCGCACCCCGGCGTGACCTGCGCCATCCCGGCCACCAGCCAGGTGGCCCACCTGCGGCAAAACATGGGCGCAGCCCTGGGCCCCATGCCCGACGCTGCGCTGCGTGAGCGCATGGCGCGCGACGTCGCCGCGCTGTGATCAACCCCGGCTCCTCAACATGAGCGAGTGGTGGACCTACCGGCCCGAGGACTTCCTCATGTTCGCGCCGCGCACCTACTGGCGGCTGTTCGAGTTGCACAACCAGGCGTGGTGGCCAGCGCATGTGCTGGCCGTGTTGGCGGGGCTGGCCATCCTGGTGGGTCTGTGGCGCTCCGGGCCTGCCGCGCTCCGGTTCGCCACCGGCGTGCTGGCCCTCGGCTGCGCCTTCGTGGCGTGGACGTTTCTCTGGCAAAGCTACGCGGTGATCAATTGGGCGGCGACCGGGTTTGCGTGGGCCTTCGGGGCGCAGGCGATCGGCTTGCTCGTGCTGGCCACGCGGGCGTCGCTGGTGTTGGCGGCCGGGCGGGCGCGCCGCCGGGTGGGCCTGGGTCTGCTGTTCTGGGCGGTGCTGGTGCATCCGCTGCTGGCCCTGGCCTTGGGCCGGCCATGGGTGCAGGCCGAAGTGTCTGGACTCGCGCCGGACCCCACCGCCATCGCCATGCTGGGCGTGCTGGTGTGTGCCGATGCCGGCACCCGCGCCACACGTGTTCTGCTGGGCAGCTTGCGCGCGGGGGCGTTGTTGTGGTGTGCCGTGAGCGCGGCCACCTTGGTCACCATGGGGTCTGCGCAAGGCTGGGTGATGCTGGGTGTGACGGTGTTGGCCGTCGCCGTGTTGGCGCTCGGTCGATCGCGCTGGTGAGCGTCTTGTCGGGTCTCACCCGGCCCGCTCCCACATCAGCGCGATCCGTTCACCGATGCGCCGGCCGTGCGTCAGCGTCACCTCGTCCAGCGACAGTTGGCTGCGGCGTTGGCGCGCGGCGCTCAGCGCGGCGACCGCATCGCTGGTGGCGCCCAGGCGGTCGAGGCTGGCGGCCTGCAGCACGTGCGGCAGATGGAAGCGCGGGTCCGCGCGGCACGACAGCCGGGCCTCCACCAGCGCTTCGTCCACGCGGTCGGCGCGCAGCAGAAAACGCCCGAGCAGCCAGCCCCAGAAGCCCAGGCGGCGGTCGCGCGGGCTGATCTTCATGCCGTAACGCATGCGCTCGATGCCGGCGTCGAGCTTGCGGTTCATGGCCAACGCTGCACCCATGGCCACGTGCGCCTGCGCGTTGCTCGGGTTGAGGTCCAGCGCGCGTTGCAGGGTGTCGATGCCGTGCCTGTAGTGGCCCAGGTCGCACAGGGCGCACCCTGCATAACCCAGCACTTCGGAGCTGCCGTCATCCAGCGCAATGGCATCAACGGCGGAGGTCAGCACGTCCGCGCGCAGGTCGGGCGTGTCCGGGACCAGACCGATGTTGGCCGCCACGATGGTCAGCAGCGCGTAGTGGCCATGGCTCAGGCCGAAGCTCGGGTCGAGCAAGGTGCTGCGCCGCAGTTCAGCCCTCGCGGTGGCCATGCCGTCGGCGCTCCAGCCCTGCGCGGCCATGGCACCCACGGCCTCGTGGTAGTGAGCCCAGGCGTCCAGGTTTTCCGGGCGCTGGCGGCGGATGTGGGCGATCTCGGCGCGGGTGAGTTCGGGTTCGAGCTCGCTGATGATGCCGCGCGCGATGGTCTCCTGCGCGTCCACGGTCTCGTCGGCCGGGCTGTCGAACTGCGCGCTCCACAAGATACGGGCGGAAGCGGCCTCGATGAGCTGCAGCGAAACACGCAGCGCATCGGCCTTGGGGCGCACGCTGCCCTGCACCACGAAGCGCACACCGAGTTGCCGCGCCACGTCCGGCAGCGGGGCCTGGTGGTCGCGAAACACCAGCGACGAGGCGTGTGCGATGAGGATGAAGCCGGGCACGCGGGCCAGCAGCGCGGTGACGTCTTCCACCAGACCCTGCGCAAAAAACCCGATGCGGGGGTCGTCCGACAGCACGCTCAAGGGCATGACCGCGATGGTGGGCCGGTCCAGCGATTCGGTGGCCAGCGGCGCCGGATCGACGGGAGACCTGGGCTGCAGGTCGAGCGTGAAGCGGTAGCCCCGGCCCGACACGGTGGTGATGGCGCCCGCGCCCAGCACCTTGCGCAGCGCGGACACGTGCACCGAGAGGTTGTTTTCCTCCACCACCTGACCTGGCCAGACCTGCTCCAGCACCTCGCCCTTGCTCAGCACGCGATCGCGCTGCGTCACCAGGCACAGCAGCAGGTCAAAGGCGCGCGAGCCCAGCGCGGCGGGCACGCCGTCGACCAGCAGCACACGCTCGGCGGGCCGGAGCTCGAAGCGATCGAAGCGGTAGGACGCGGGCACGTGGGCTCCTGTGGAACAGTGGCTTCAGAAAATACAGGAAGTCTTCAGAAAAAGCCAAAGACGCTCTCGGCACCTCGGGCGGACAGTCGGGTCTCCAGACACCCACCTTGTTCAACCCAACCCGAAGGACGACCCATGGACACCCTGACCGATTTCACCGCGCTCAAACAACGCCAGCAAACCGCCTGGGCCAGTGGCGACTATGCCGTGATCGGCACCACGCTGCAGATCGTGGGCGAATCGCTGGCCGAAGCCTGCGACCTGTGCTGGGACGAAACCGTGCTGGACGTGGCCGCCGGCAACGGCAACGCCAGCCTGGCCGCCGCGCGCCGCGGCTGCGACGTCACCTCCACCGACTACGTGGACAGCTTGCTGGCGCGAGGCGCGGAGCGTGCGCGCGCCGAGCACCTGGCCATGACCACCCAGGTGGCCGACGTGGAGGCGCTGCCTTTCAAGGACGCCAGTTTTGATGTGGTGCTCTCCACCTTCGGCGTGATGTTCGCGCCCGACCAGCAGCGCTCGGCCGACGAGATGGCGCGTGTGTGCCGTTCGGGCGGGCGCATCGGCATGGCCAACTGGACCCCCGAGGGCTTCATCGGCCAGCTGTTCAAGACCCTGGGCCGCCACCTGCCGCCGCCCGCGGGCGTCAAGCCGCCATCGCTCTGGGGCGTGAAGTCGCACCTGGAAACCTTGTTCGGCGACCGCGCCTCGGCCATCGCCGCCACCCCCAAGGTCTTCAACTTCCGTTACCGTTCGGCAGCACACTTCGTCGAGGTGTTCCGCGCCTGGTACGGCCCGGTGCACAAGGCGTTTGCGGCCTTGCCGGCGGAAACCGCGGTGCTGCTGGAGCGCGATCTGATCGAGCTGCTCAACCGCCTGAACCAGGGCGGCGAGCACTCGCTGGTCGTGCCGAGCGAATACCTCGAGATCGTCATCACGCGCCGCTGAAACCACCGGAGATCCGCCATGAACGCACAAGAGCACATCCGCAACGCCTTCGGCCGCATGGCACACGTGTTCGCCAAGAGGCCGGAGGCCGCGCGGGACACCAGCGTGATGCGGGCCCGGGTGGTCGACGGTTTGCATTGCGAGGCCCGCGAGGGCGACTGGCGTTTCAGCATCGACATGCCGGTCGAAGGCGGTGGCGCCGGCGCCGGTCCAACGCCCGGCGTGCACGGGCGCGCCGCGCTGGCGAGCTGCCTGGCCATCGGCTACAGCATCTTCCTGGCGCGCGCCGGCATCGTGGTGCGAAGCCTCGAGGTGGAGGTGGCGGCGGACTACGACAACCGGGGCCTGCTCGGCATGGACGGCGTGTACCCCGGTTACCTGGGCGTGCGCCACTCGCTCTACCTGGACGCGGACGCCTTGCCTGAGCAACTCGCGCCGTTGATTGACGAGGCGCAGCGCTGCAGCCCCTACCTGCATGTGTTCGCCGACCCGCAGCCGCTGCAGGGCAGCGTGGTCTACGGACCCCGGGGTTGATCGTGGACGGGCGGCTTCAGCTGCGCGTGCAGCGCTACGGGTGGGACCGCGCCTCGGCGCGCTACGAATACCTGTGGCGCGAGGTGCTGGCGCCGGCCACCCGGGGCGTGTTGCGCCTGGCGCGGCTGCAACCGGGTGAGCGTGTGCTCGACGTGGCCTGTGGCTCGGGCGTGCTCACGCGCGCCGCGCTGGCCGCCGTCGGGCCGAGCGGCGAGGCCGTGGGCTGCGACGTGTCGGCGGGCATGGTGGCCGTGGCGCAGGCCGCATCCATCGGTTGCCACTTCCTGCGCACCGATGCACAAGCGGTGGGCGAGGTGTTGCCGCCCGGGCATTTCGACGTGGTGCTGTGCGGTCTGGGCCTGATGTACATGCCCGACCCCGAAGCCAGTCTCGCCGCCATGGCGCGCTGCCTGCGGCCCGGCGGGCGGCTGGTCGTGTCGGTCTGGGGCGAACGCTCGGCGTGCGGCTGGTCGGGCGTGTTCCCCATCGTCGATGCGCGCGTGCAGTCCGAGGTCTGTCCGATGTTTTTCCGGCTCGGGGGTGGCGACACCTTGCGCGCCGCGATGAGCGGCGCCGGCCTGCAGGGCGTGCACACCGAGCGCGTGGCCACCACCATCGACTACGCGGATGCCACCACCGCGTGCGACGCTGCTTTTGAAGGGGGGCCGGTGGCGCTGGCCTACGGCCGCTTCGACGCTTCCACCCGCGCGGCCGTGCGCGCCGAGTATCTCGAGTCCCTGCAGCACTGGGCGCGTGCCGACGGATTTGCGGTGCCGGGTGAGTTTGTGCTGGGCATGGGGGAGCGGGCGCCTGCCCTGTGAGCGGTCAGGCCGGGCCGCCGCGCTGGAGGTCGGTGCGCCGGTCGGGCAGTTGGCTGGTGGTCCGCGCGGTGTGCAACGCGGCGCGCGTCAGCGTGGTGAGCAGCAGCTGTTCATCCCGCCCGGCTTGCGCCTGCACCGCCCCCATCGGCGCGCACACGGTGCTGAGCCCGCCGTAGGTGGTGCTGCCCTCCTGCCCGCAGGCGTTGGCGTAGGCCACAAACACGCGGTTTTCCAGCGCGCGGGCGGGCAGCAGCACACGCTGGACCTCGTCGAAATCGACCATGTTGGCCGTGGGCACCAGAACCGCGTCCGCCCCTTGCAGCGCGAGGCCGCGAGCGGGCTCGGGGAATTCGATGTCGTAGCAGATCAGCAGGCCCAGCCGCCAGCCGTTCCAGTCGAATACCGCGGGCGATTGCGGCCCGGGGCTGAACTGCGCGCGGTCGATGCCGCCGAAGAGGTGGGTCTTGCGGTGGTTCGCGATGCGCCCGCCATCGGCGCCGATGAACTGCGCGGCGTTGTACGGCTGGCCCTGGGCCTTGTGTTCAGGGTAGCCGTAGACGATGGCGATGCGGTTGCGCTGCGCGATGGCGGCCACCGCTTGCGCCAATGCGCCGTCGGCCGGCTCGGCCCGCCTGGCCACAGCGTCCGGGCCGATCTGGTAACCGGTGAGCGACATCTCGGGACACACCAGCAGTTCCGCCCCCAGCGCGCTGGCCTCGGCGGCGGTGGTGTCGAGCCGCGCCAAGGCTTCGGCCATGCTGGCTGCGTAGGGGCACTGCCAGAGCGCGAGGGTGAGCGTGTCGGTGGCCATGTTGCTCAGGCCACGAGACCCGCAGCGAGCCGGGCCACACCCGCCAGCGTGGCTTCTTTCACCGCACTGCTGGCCGTACTCTCCGCGAGGTAGGAGGTGATGATGAGGGGAGGGCGGCCGTTGGCGGGCCAGGCGATGCCGATGTCGTTCGCGTCGGTCCTGTTGGTGCCGGTCTTGTCGCCCACACGCCAACCCGAAGGCAGGCCGGCGCGCAGGCGCTTGTCGCCGGTGGTGTTGCCCACCAGCCATTGCTGCAGCAGCTGGCGCGATGCGGGGGAGAGCGCGTTGCCGAGCAGCAGCTTCTGCATCGTGAGCGCCATGGCGCGCGGCGTCGTGGTGTCGAGCAACGCAGCGGCGGTGCCGGTGTTGAGTTCGGTCTCCCGGCGGTCCAGGCGGGTGGTGTCGTCGCCCAGCGCGCGTGCAAAACGTGTGAGCGCCGCCGGGCCGCCGAAGCTGTCCAGAATGAAATTGGCCGCGCTGTTGTCGCTGGTGGTGAGGGTGGCTTCGCACAAGCCGGCCAGGCTCATGCCCTCGGTGGTGCCGGCGAATCGTTCGGTCACGGGCGAATACGTGACGAGATCGGTCTTGGCGAACGTGATGCGACGGTCCAGCGATTCCTGGCCCCGGTCCACCCGCGCCAGCACCAGCGCGCTGGCCAGCAGCTTGAAGGAGCTGAGCATCATGAAACGCTCGTCGGCGCGGTGGCCGTGGACCTGGCCGGTGGCGGTGTCGAGGATGGCCACGCCCAGGCGGCCCTGGGCGGTGGCCTCCAGCTGCTGCAGCCGGGCTTGCCATCCGGGCGCCGAGTGGGCGCACGCGGACAACAGGGTGAAGGGGCTGGCGATGGCCAGCGCGGTGGCGGTTGAAAAGTGGCGTCGTTGCATCGTGGGCAGGACTGTAGCGGGGCTCAGTCCGGCAGTGCCATGGGGCCCAGTTCGGCGAACACATCGCCCGGTCCGGGGTTGGCATCAAACGTCTTGCCACCCAGGTGCTTCACGATGCCCCACACGGCGTTGAGCGAGGTCTGCACCGCGCCTTCGACCCACGCCGGCGTGAACGACACGTCGTCGCCCGCGATGAAGATGCCGCGTTCGGCGGGTGCAAATCCGTCCTGCATGAAGTGGCTGTACATGCGGTGGTTGTAGCGGTAGTGGCCGGGCAGCGCGCCCTTGAACGCGCCGAGGAAATGCGGGTCGGCTTCCCACGACACGCTGATCGGGTCGCCGATGATGTGGCTCGCAATGTCCACGTCGGGGTAGATCTTGGCCAGCGCCGACAGCGCGAGCTGCACACGTTTCTGCGTGCCGTGCGGCAGCATCTTGAGCGCGTCGCCCATCCAGGCGTAGCTCAGGCAGATCACGCCGGGTTGGTCGGGGCCGTTGTCGAACAGGTAGGTGCCGCGCGTGAGCCGGTCGGTGAGCGTCATGCCCAGGGTCGGCCAGCCGTTGGCTTTGAGGTCGTTCCAGAACGGGCGGTCCACCATCACGAAGGTCTTGGACGACTGCATGTAGCGCGTGCGGTCCAGCGCCATCCAGTGCTTCTGCGAGAAGAGGGATTCCTCCACCGCGATCTGCGTGGTCAGCAGCCAGCTCTGGCAGGTGGTGAGCACGGCGGGGTAGACGCCGGTGTTGCCCCAGGTGTCGGTGACGGCGAGCTGGTTGCCCGCCGTGCGGCGGATGGCCGTGACGCCGGCGCGCGGCGCACCACAGTGCAGGCCGGCCAGCGTCGTGCCGGCGGGCCAGTGGCGCATCTCGCTGGCAGCGGGGGCGTGTTGCCACAGGCCCAGCGGCACCTGCTGCACACCGCCGACGATGAGGTGCTGGTTCTCGTCGCAGCCGGTGAGCACCACGCGCAGGATCTCCAGCATGGAGTTGGGGAAGTCCGAGTCCCAGCCACCGGTGCCGAAGCCGACCTGGCCGAACACCTCACGGTGGTGGAAAGAGAGCTTGGCAAAGGCGTCGGACGTGGCCACGAAGTCGTAGAAGGTGCGGTCGTCCCAGAGCGGCACAAGCCGGTCCCACAAGGCCTTGAGGCTCGCAATGTCGCGTTCGCGCAGCGCCTGCTGCAGGCCGGTGAAACCCGCGCCGGCTTCGAGCGCTTGCGCCCAGGCCTCGGCCACTTCGCTGAACAGCGGCGGCAGGTCGGCCAGCGTGCGGGCCCAGTGCGTCTGGCCTTCGAGGTCGACCACGGTGCAACCGGCGGCGGGCGTGAGCGGGTTGGGAAACGGCCGCGTCTTCAGACCCAGCCGGTTCACGTAGTGAAAGAAGGCCGTGCCCGAGGCCGGGAAGCGCATGCCGCCGAGTTCGGCCACCACCCCTTGCCCGCCCTCGAAGGCCTGCGAGCGCAGCCGCCCGCCCATGCGCGAAGCCTCGTAAAGCACGGGTTTGAGGCCCAGCTTCATCAGCTCGTAGGCCGCCACCATGCCCGCCATGCCGGCGCCGACGATGGCCACCTCCTGACCCAGGCGCTCGCTCGGCAACTCGCCCAGGCCTTGCGGGTGGGCGATCCAGTCGTCGAAAGCAAAGGGAAAGTCGGGGCCGAAAACGGTGACGGGCGCCTCGGCGCTGCGCAGGGACATGGGAGCCTCCCGGTGTGAACGGACTTCAGGCCAGGCTGCTCAAGAGCCAGAGCGCCGTGCCCCACATCATGAGCGCAACCAGGCCGTCCAGCGCACGCCACACGTGCAGCGAATTGAGCCGGCGGCCCAGCCAGAAGGCGGCCACGCCCAGCGCGAGGAACCACACCACCGAACCCGCCGCCGCACCCAGGCCGAAGACCCGGCTGCCCTGGCCGTAGGCCAGCGAGGCGGTACCGATGAGCACCGCGGTGTCGAGCCAGGCGTGCGGGTTCAGCCACGAAAAGGCCAGCGCCGACAACACCGCCTGCCGGCGCGAGACCGG
Organism: Hydrogenophaga sp. RAC07; assembly: GCF_001713375.1. Taxonomy (NCBI): domain Bacteria; kingdom Pseudomonadati; phylum Pseudomonadota; class Betaproteobacteria; order Burkholderiales; family Comamonadaceae; genus Hydrogenophaga; species Hydrogenophaga sp. RAC07. The sequence goes on along the minus strand of NZ_CP016449.1, from coordinate 3,979,773 downwards.
CTCGGCCACCACGGTGCTGTCGCCCTCGATGGCGATGGTGCGCGGGTTCAGAAAGCGCTGGAAAGCCTGCCAGCCGTACACCGAGAGGAAAAGCACACCGGCGCCGATCATGGCGCCCATCAGCTTGTCCGACAGGCCGCCAAGCTGCGCCAGACCGAGCACGCCGAGCGAGATCAGCGCAATGTCGGCCACCGCGCACACCGCCACCGTGAGCCACAGGTGCTGGCGCTGCAGACCCATGCGCAAGACGTGGGCGTTTTGTGGGCCGATGGCCATGATCAAGGAAATGCTCAGCACCATGCCGGCGGTGAAGGTGGGGAAGGCGAGGGTCATGGCGAACGGCTCCGGAAACCAAGGGTGCCCGCTGGGGGTGGCGGGTGAATGGGGGGAGTGTGCCTGCGGGCTGGCATGATTTAAACCGAATCAATCCAAACTTGGGTTGATCAAGTAATTGTTGAGTTGGCGCGGTGTCGATCGCCAGACTGTGCGCTGAGCAACCAACAGCGCACCGGGTATTCTTCGAGAATCAGGCCACCGAGGGGGCGTTGCACGGGCGCAGCCCGCCACATTCGTTCCATTTTTTGCTCCCTATCCGGAGGTACAGCTTGCAAGAGCCAGAAACATCGTTGCCGCTTCCCCAGCGCTTGCTGGCGGTAGCGGTCGTCGTGACGGCGCTGTACTTCGGGCGCGACCTGCTGATCCCCCTGGCATTGGCGACCTTGCTGGCGTTCGTGCTGGCGCCCTTGACCGACCGCATACGGCGCCTGGGCATCCCCCGTGCGGTAACGGTGACGGTGGTGGTCGCGATCACGCTGGGCGCCTTGATCGGACTCAGCATGTTCATGGCCGGGCAGGTCCGCGTGCTGGGCAAGGAACTGCCCACCTACCAAAGCAACATCGCGGCGAAGTTCGACCGGTTTCGAGCGCAGTTGCGCACGCCCGGTGTCTTTAGCGAGGCCAGCCGGGTGATCGACGCGGTCGAATCCGAGATCGAACAGACACAGGGGGAGTTCGACGACAAGCCGGCACCCGGCACCCGGCGCCCCGCCCGCGTCGAGCTGGTCCCGACGGCACCCGGGGCCTTTGAGGCGGTGGGCCGCTGGCTGGAACGCATCGGCCCGCCCGCCGCGCTCTTCGGCACCACGCTGATCTATCTGTTCCTGGTGCTGCTGAACCCCGGGGACCTGCGCGATCGGCTGGTCAGCCTGCTCGGTGGCAGCGTGCACCGTACCACCGATGCGCTCAACGACGCTGGCCAGCGCGTGAGCCGCTATCTGACGATGCAGCTGGTGGTCAACCTTTGTTACGCCGTGCCCATGGCGGCCGGGCTGTGGTTGATCGGCGTCCCCGGGGCGCTGCTGTGGGGGCTGCTGTCTGCGGTGCTGCGCTTCATCCCCTACGTCGGTTCGCTGGTGGGGGCGGCGTTTCCGCTGATGCTGGCCTTTGCGGTCGACCCGGGCTGGACGATGGTGGCCTGGGCGCTGGCCCTGATCGTGGTGCTGGAGCTGATCAGCAACAACATCGTGGAACCCTGGCTCTATGGGTCGAGCACGGGCCTGTCGGCCATGTCGTTGATCGTTGCAGCCACCTTCTGGACGGCGCTGTGGGGTCCGATCGGACTGGTGCTGTCGACGCCGCTGACGGTGTGCATGCTCGTGATCGGAAGGCACCTGCCGCAGCTGGCTTTCCTGGACGTGATGCTGGGCAGTCGGCCCGCCCTGGAACTCCCCAGCCGCATGTACCAGAGGCTGCTGGCCGGCAACAGCGCCGACGCCATCGAGCTGGCCGAAGAATCGGTGGCCGGGTCGAGCCCGCGCCAGTTTTACGAAGACGTCGGCATTCCCGTGCTGCGCATGGCCACCGTGGATCACCGCTTGCAGGAGGCTTCGGCGGAACACCGGCACCGCATCGTCAGCGGCATGTCGGCGGTGATTGACGAACTGCGGGTGCGCCACGCCGCCGAGCGGCCACAAGGCCCACTGGAAGCCCTGTGCATTGGCAGCCGCTGGACGGTGGACACCCTGGGCGCCGGCATGGCCGCCCATGCGCTGGCGCTGGATGGTGTGGCCGCGGCGGCAGCGCCGACGGCGGCGGGCGCGGTCACGGCGGAGCTCATCGCGTCGCTGGGCTCCGAGGGCGCGAAAGTGTTTGTGCTGTCGTACTTCAGCCCGCAACCTCAGGAGCACGCGCAGTACTTCTCACGCCGGCTCAAGCGGCGCTGGCCCGACTCGAAGGTGATCCTGGCCTTGTGGAATGTGGAGGGTGCCGAGCTGGCGGCGCTGCCGATTGCCGACTGGGGGGTGGATGCGGCAGTCGGCTCGATCAACGCCCTGGTCACCGAAGTCTGCGCCCGGCTGGAACGCGAAGGAACGGTGGGCTGGACGCCGGCGCAATACGGCGAGGACGACGCACAGCGGGTGCAAGCGCTGCGAGACAGCGGGGTGCTGGACGCTTCGCTGCGCGGCACGTTCGACAGTGCGGCACGCCGCGCCGCCGACATCTTCGACGTGCCCATGGCCATGATCACGCTGATCGACGAACAGTGGCAGTACACGCACGGCGACTCTGCAAAGGCCGGGCGCCTGGGTGTCGGAGAGCCGGAGCGCGGGCCGCAGCGCAGCGCTTCGATGTGCGGACACGTTGTTGCTGGCGGCGCTGCGCTGGTCGTGCCCGACGTGCAGCGGGACCCGCGTTTTGCCGCCAACCCGGCGCTGATCGAAAACGCGATCCGCTTCTACGCGGGGGCGCCGCTTCGGGATGCTGAAGGACACATCCTGGGCACGCTGTGCCTGCTGGACACCCAGCCGCGCACCATGAGCTTGCGCGATGCGAAGCTGCTGGAATCCCTGGCCGACGAGGTCATGGTGCCGCTGCGCAACCGCTCCCGCACGGCGGCCGGTGGCTGAGAACCGGAGGGCGTTGGCGGCAGCGTGCTCCATCAGGCCAGCTGCCGCGTGCGCGAAGGTGTCTCGCCGAACAGCGCCTTGTAGTCCTGCGAGAAGTGGCCCATGTGCCAGAAGCCCCAGCGGGCTGCCGTGTCGGCGATCGTGGTGGTGGACGACTGCTCGCGCAGCGCGCGACGCACGGCGTTGAGCCGCATGGTGCGCAGGTAGGTGGCGGGGCTGGTGCCCAGGGTGTCCTGAAAACCGTTCTGCAGGGTGCGGCGCGTCACGTGCAGGCGGGTGCACAGCTCGGCCACGCTCAGCGGCTGCTCCGGGTGCTCGAACACCAGTTCGCGCACCTTGCGCACCAGCTCCTGGCGGCGCAGCTGGCGCGGGTTCACGGCCTCGCTCAGGGTTTGCGGCATCACCACGTCGCAGAGCACGCTGAGCAAGGCCTCGCGCAGCGTTCGCCGGCTGGCTTCGTGGTGCAGGGCCTCGGGCTGCTCCTGCAGGCAGCGCAGCACCTCGCGCACCATGCCGGCGAGGCGGTAGCGCTGCAGCGCGGTGAGGGCCTGCACACGCGGGGCGCCGGCCCAGTGCTCGGGCCAGGGCTGCTGGTGCACGGCCTGCACGTGGCGCGCGAGCTGTTCCGTGTCGATCACCATGCCGTAGAGGCCGTGGCCGGCGGGCACCTGCAGGTCAAACGGCTCTTCACCCGCGGCGAGCATGAGCTGCAGCCCGTGCGAAGGGCGGCCCATGAAGCGCAGGCCCTGGTCGGCTTCGGGCACGGCCAGGCCCACCCACACACCGCCTGGCCAGGGGCGGCAGCGCTGGCTGGTGGCGCAGGTGGCCACCTCTTCAAACACCTGCAGGCCGTGGTCGACCAGTTCGCGCACCTCGCCGCTGAAGGTGCCGGGCGAAGTCTGTTCGTAGTGTTGTTCCCACGACGCCAGGTTGCGGGCGTGGATGTCCACGTCCTGCGCGCGTTTGACGCGAAAGCAGGCAGTGGCAGCGTCTGGCTGCACCAACATGGCACGCTCCTTCCCGGCGGTTTCCCAACCGGTTGCATGCATCAAGTTTCATGCCACCGTCCGCCCCGGTTCGGTGCGCTATCCCGAATCGGAAAAAACGCGGCCAGCGCGCCACCGCTTGCCCAATCGGGATACCGCCGCGGGCGGCGCCTTGCACAAGATGCGGGCCGGGCTGCCCGAGCCGTTTCGGGCGTCATCCACTCTTGATGCGAGCAACAACATGTCAACAACACCCAAGCTGGTATCGCGGGACCTCAAACCCGTGCTGGGCGCTTTTTCCCTGTGGGGCATTGCCGTGGGCCTGGTGATTTCGGGCGAGTACTTCGGCTGGAGCTACGGCTGGGCCAGTGCCGGCACGCTGGGCTTTCTGGTGGCCACCAGTTTCGTGGCGCTGATGTACACCACCTTCATCTTCAGCTTCACCGAGCTCTCCACCTCCATTCCCCACGCGGGCGGCCCGTTCGCCTACGCGCGGCGTGCCTTCGGTCCCACCGGCGGTTTCATCGCGGGCTACGCCACGCTGGTGGAATTCGTCTTTGCCCCACCGGCCATCTCGCTGGCCATCGGTGCCTACCTCGGGCTGCAGTTCCCGTCGCTCGACCCCAAGATGGCGGCGCTGGGCGCCTACGTGATCTTCATCACCCTCAACGCGCTTGGCGTGGGCATTGCCGCCATGTTCGAACTGGTGGTCACGCTGCTGGCGGTGGGTGAGCTGCTGGTGTTCGCCGGCGTGGTCGCGCCGGGCTGGTCGCTGGCCAACTTCACCGCCAACGGCTGGGCCGGGTCCGACACCTTCACCATGGGCACCTGGGCCGGCATCTTCGCGTCCATCCCGTTCGCCATCTGGTTCTTTCTCGCCATCGAAGGCGCAGCCATGGCGGCCGAAGAGGCCAAGGACCCGCGCCGCACCATTCCCATTGCCTACATCACCGGCATCCTCACGCTGGTGGCACTGGCCTTCCTGGTGATGATCATGGCCGGAGGCGTGGGCGACTGGAGCAAGCTCTCCAACATCAACGACCCGCTGCCCCAGGCCATGAAGATGGTGGTGGGCGAGTCCAGCGGCTGGCTGCACATGCTGATCTGGATCGGCTTGTTCGGGTTGGTCGCCTCCTTCCACGGGATCATTCTGGGCTACTCTCGCCAGATGTTTGCGCTGGCCCGTGCCGGGTATCTGCCGGCTTACTTTGCTGTGGTTCATCCGCGTTTCAAGACGCCGGTGCGCGCGCTCATCGGCGGCGGCGTGGTGGGCGTGATCGCGGTGTTCAGCGACCAGTGGGTCACCTTCGGCGGCCTGCCGCTCACCGCCAACATCGTCACCATGGCCGTGCTCGGCGCGCTGGTGATGTACATCGTGTCCATGGCCTCGCTGTTCAAGCTGCGCATGAGCGAGCCCCAACTCGATCGCCCCTACCGCGCGCCCTTCTACCCGCTGTTCCCGGCCATCGCGCTGGTCTGCGGCGTGGTCTGCCTGGCGGCGGTGGTGTACTTCAACGCCATGGTTACGGCCCTGTTCCTGGGGCTCATGGCGCTGGCCTACCTGTACTTCTTCCTCACCAGCGGACAGCGGGACGCAGCACCGCTGGACGCCATGCTCGGCACTGTGGAATGAACCTGAGCGCCACGCTGGGAGGACGCAGCCACCGGTTCGCCAGCCTGCGCGAGGTGATGGCCAAGGCCACGCCGCTGCGCTCGGGCGACTGCCTGGCCGGCGTGGCCGCCGCCACCGAGCAGGAGCGCGTGGCCGCACGCTGGGTGCTGGCCGACGTGCCGCTGGCTGCCTTCCTCAGCGAAGCGCTCATTCCTTACGAAGACGACGAGGTCACGCGGCTCATCATCGACAGCCACGACGCGCCAGCCTTCGCGCCCGTGGCATCGCTCACCGTGGGTGGGTTTCGCGACTGGCTGCTTTCGACCCAGGCCACACCCGAGGTGCTGCGCGCGCTGGCGCCCGGCCTCACGCCCGAGATGGTGGCCGCAGTGAGCAAGCTCATGCGCAACCAGGACCTGATGCTGGTGGCCAAGCGCTGCGAGGTGGTCACGCGCTTTCGCAACACGCAGGGCCTGCGCGGCCACCTCTCGGTGCGGCTGCAGCCCAACCACCCGACCGACGACCCTTCGGGCATCGTGGCCAGCATGATCGACGGCCTGATGCACGGCGCGGGCGACGCGGTGGTGGGCATCAACCCGGTGTCCGACAGCGTGCCCGACCTGGTGCGCCTGAACCATGTGCTGGCCGACGTGCTGGCGCGCGGCGAGATCCCCACGCAGAGCTGCGTGCTCACCCATGTGACCAACAGCATGCAGGCCATGTCGCACGGCGCCCCGGTGGACCTGGTGTTCCAGTCCATCGCCGGCACACAGGCGGCCAACACCTCGTTCGGCATCGACCTGGCCCTGCTCGACGAAGCCCACGCCATGGCGCAGGCGCTGGGACGCGGCACGGTGGGCAACAACGTCATGTACTTCGAGACCGGGCAAGGCAGCGCGCTCTCGGCCAACGCCCACCACGGGGTGGACCAGCAAACCTGCGAGGCGCGCGCCTACGCGGTGGCGCGGCGCTACCGGCCGCTGCTGGTCAACACCGTGGTCGGCTTCATCGGACCCGAGTACTTGTTTGACGGCAAGCAGATCACCCGCGCGGGGCTCGAGGACCACTTCTGCGGCAAGCTGCTCGGCCTGCCCATGGGCTGCGACATCTGCTACACCAACCACGCCGAAGCCGACAGCGACGACATGGACAACCTCATGGTGCTGCTCGCCACCGCGGGGCTGAACTTTTTGATCGGTGTGCCCGGCGCCGACGACATCATGCTGAACTACCAGAGCACCTCGTTCCACGACGCGCTGGTGCTGCGCGACATGCTGGGCCTCAAACGCGCGCCCGAATTCGAGGCCTGGCTGCAGCGCGTGGGTGTCACCGGCGCGCAGGGCCAGTTGTTGCCCGCACCGAGCCAGCCCGCGCTGCCGCAGCTGCTCTGGACATCGCCCGCCGCATGACCACCCCCGCACGCGACCCCTGGGCCCACCTGCGCCAGCACACCTCGGCGCGCATCGCGCTGGGGCGCACCGGCGTGAGCCTGCCCACGCGCGAGTTGCTCGATTTCGCACTGGCCCACGCGCAAGCGCGCGACGCCATCCACCTGCCGCTGGACACCGACAGCCTGAGCGCCGACCTGCAACCGCAGGGTTGGCCTGCGCCGCTGCTGCTGCACAGCCAGGCGCGCGACCGCCACGAATACCTGCTGCGCCCCGACCTCGGGCGGCGGCTGGACCCGGCCAGCGCGGAGCGGCTCGACGCCGTTGAACGCGACAGCCCCGACCTCGTGCTGGTGCTGGGCGACGGCCTGTCGGCGCTGGGCATCCAGCTGCACGGCGCGGCGCTGCTGGGCGCGATCCGCCGCGCACTGTCATCGGCGTTTGACCCGGCACTGCGCCTGGGCCCGCTGGTGGTGGTGCGCGAGGCGCGCGTGGCCGTGGCCGACGAGGTGGGCGAACGCCTGGGCGCTGCGGCGGTGGCCATGGTGGTGGGCGAACGCCCGGGCCTGAGCTCACCCGACAGCGTGGGCATCTACCTCACGCACGCGCCGCGCGTGGGCTGCAGCGACGCGCAGCGCAACTGCATTTCCAACGTGCGCCCGGCGGGACAGGACCTGGACACCGCCGCGCGCCGCCTGGTCTGGCTGCTCGGCGAGAGCCGCCGCCTGGGGCTCAGCGGCGTGGGGCTCAAGGACCACAGCGGCCTGCCACTCACCGGCTTGCCAGCGGGCTCGCAGACCCCCCGGCTGGACTGATGCGACAGGTCCCCGCCGAGAGGCGCAGGACTTAAACTGCGCCTGACCAAACCCCATCGGGTTGAGTTTTTCTCAAGCGCCATGCTCGACGCCCGCCAACTCGAAGCCCTCAACGCCGTGATCGAACACGGCGGCTTCGGCCCCGCCGCCAAGTCCCTGTCCATCACGCTCGCCGCTGTCTCGCTGCGCATCAAGTCGTTGGAGGACACGCTGGGCCAGCGCCTGCTGGTGCGCGGCAAACAGGTGCGCGCCACGCCGGCCGGGCAGGCGCTGCTGGGCCATGTGAAGCAGGTGCGGTTGATGGAGGCCGACCTGCTCGACGGTTTGCAGGGTGGCGCCAAACCCAGGAGTGGCGTGCGCTGGCAACACCTGGGCGTGGCCATCAACGCCGACTCGGTGGCGAGCTGGTTCCTGCCCGGCGTGGCCGCTTTGCTGCAGCGGCATCAGCTGCTGCTGGAGATCCTGATCGACGACCAGGACCACACCCACGACGCCTTGAAAAGCGGTGACGTGACCGGCTGCGTGACCACGCTCACCACCGCCATGCGCGGCTGCGTGGCCGAGCCGCTGGGCGTCATGCGCTACCGCTGCGTGGCCTCGCCGGCGGTGGCGCAGCGCTGCCGCACGCCGCGCGGCGCGGTGTCGGTGCACAAGCTGCTGGCGCAGCCGGCGGTGATCTTCAACCGCAAGGACGCGCTGCAGGACACGTTTCTGCTGCAGCACTTCGGCCTGCGCCAGCCCAACTACCCGCGCCATTTCGCGCCCGCGGTGGAGGCGTTCGAGACCGCGATCGAGCTCGGCCTGGGCTGGGGCATGGTGCCCGAGCAGCACCTGGCGGCCCGCCCCGGCCTGCAGGAAATCCTGCCCGACGCCACGGTGGACGTGGTGCTGTACTGGCAGCACTGGGCGCACGAGTCGCTCTCGGCGCAGCGGCTCACGGCGGCGGTGAAGGAAGCTGCGCACAAGCACCTGCGGCCCGTGCCGCCGTGAGGCCGGAGCCCGACGCCTAAAATTCAGCCCATGCTCAAGATCAAACAGGAATTGCTCGACGGCCTCGCCGCCGAGCTCGACACACTTTTGCCCGGCGCTGCCGCGCGCGCGGCCTTCGAGTCGCCCAAGGTGGCGGCGCACGGCGATTTCGCCAGCACCGCGGCCATGCAGCTGGCCAAACCGCTCAAGCTCAACCCGCGCCAGCTCGCCGAGACCCTGCGCACCGCGCTCCTGGCCCGCCCCGAGTACGCGCAGTGGGTGTCCGACGTCGACATCGCCGGCCCCGGCTTCATCAACATCCGCCTCAAGCCGGCGGCCAAGCAGCAGATCGTGCGCGAGGTGCTGGCCTCGGGTGCGCGCTTCGGCATTGCCGAGCCCAATGGCCAGAAACTGATGGTCGAGTTCGTCTCGGCCAATCCCACCGGCCCGCTGCACGTGGGCCACGGCCGCCAGGCCGCGCTGGGCGATGCGATTTGCAGCCTGTTCCAGACCCAGGGCTGGAGCGTGCACCGCGAGTTCTATTACAACGACGCGGGTGTGCAGATCGCCACGCTGGGCACTTCCACCCACCTGCGCGCGCAGGGATTCAAGCCGGGTGACCCTCAGTGGCCCGAGAACGCCTACAACGGCGCCTACATCGCCGACATCGCGACCGACTTCCTGGCGAAGAAAACCGTGACGGCCGACGACCGCGCATTCACCGCGAGTGGCGACATCAACGACCTGGACGGCATGCGCCAATTTGCGGTGGCCTACCTGCGCCACGAACAGGACCTGGACCTGCAGGCCTTCGCGGTGAAGTTCGACCACTACTACCTGGAGTCCAGCCTGTACACCAGCGGGCGCGTCGAAGCCACGGTGCAAAAACTCATCGACGCCGGCAAGACCTACGAACAGGACGGCGCGCTGTGGCTCAGGAGCACCGACTACGGCGACGATAAGGACCGCGTGATGCGCAAGTCCGACGGCTCGTTCACCTACTTCGTGCCCGACGTGGCGTACCACATCAGCAAGTGGGAGCGCGGTTTCACCAAGGTCATCAACATCCAGGGCACCGACCACCACGGCACGATCGCCCGCGTGCGCGCCGGCCTGCAGGCGGCCAACGTCGGCATCCCGGCGGGCTACCCCGACTACGTGCTGCACACCATGGTGCGTGTGGTCAAGGGCGGTGAAGAGGTCAAGATCAGCAAACGCGCCGGCAGTTATGTGACGCTGCGCGACCTGATCGAATGGACCAGCAAGGACGCGGTGCGCTTCTTCCTGCTCAGCCGCAAGCCCGACACCGAATACACCTTCGACGTGGACCTGGCGGTGCAGAAGAACAACGACAACCCGGTGTACTACGTGCAGTACGCGCACGCGCGGATCTGCTCGGTGCTGGCCAGCTGGGGCGGTGACACCGCCACCTTGAAAGGCGCCGACCTGTCCGCGCTCGACAGCGCACCGGCCCAGGCCCTGATGCTGCTGCTGGCCAAGTACCCCGCGATGCTGAGCGACGCCGCGCGCGACCTCGCACCGCACGACGTGACCTTCTACCTGCGCGAGCTGGCCGCGAGTTACCACAGCTACTACGACGCCGAGCGCATCCTGGTCGACGACGCCGTGGTGAAGACGGCGCGCCTGGCGCTGGTCGCCGCCACCGCACAGGTGTTGCACAATGGTTTGGCTGTGCTGGGCGTCAGTGCCCCGCAAAAAATGTGATGGTGAAACAAGCGATGAAAAAGAAACCTGCCAAGACCTCGAGCTCACTCGGCGGCACCCTGATCGGCTTCGTGGTGGGCCTGCTGGTGGGACTGGGCGTGGCACTGGCCGTGGCGGTCTATGTCACCCGCGTGCCGATTCCCTTTGTCGACCGCAACGTCTCGCGCAACGCCGGCCAGGACGCCCTGGAGGCCGAGCGCAACAAGGGCTGGAATCCCAACAAGGCCTTGAATGGCGATGCCGCCGCACCCGCGCCCGCCGTGCCGCCGGAAGCTGCCGGCGCCATCGTGGTGCCGCCGGCCGACGGCAAGGGCCTGCCCCCGGCGCCGGCCGCGGCCAGCCGGCCGGTGGCCGATCCGCTGGGCGACCTCGCGCAATCCAAGCTGGGCCAGGCGCCAGCCGCTGCCGGGTCCGCCGCCACGCCACCCGCCCCCGGTGCAGATCCGTTCATCTACTTTGTGCAGGCCGGTGCCTTCCGCACCCCCCAGGACGCCGAGGCCCAGCGCGCCAAGCTGGCCATGTTGGGCATCAATGCCGATGTGAGTGAGCGCGAACAATCCGGCAGGACCGTGTACCGCGTGCGCGTGGGGCCGTTCAACCAGAAGGCCCTGGCCGACCTCACGCAGGAGCAACTCGAAGTCAACGGCGTTGAAGCCGCGCTGGTGCGCATCCAGCGCTGATCCCGGGCCGGGGGCGCGCCGGGAACTTATCCCCGCTGCGCCTGCCCCAATCCAGTCCATACAAGGAGTCTGATTCCATGCAACGTCGCGATTTTTCCCGGTCCCTGCTGGCCGCTGGCACCACCGCCCTGGCCGCCACCGGTGGCCTCATCACCCCCGCCTTCGCCCAGCGCGTCGGGCCCAAGGAGGGCACCGACTTCGTGCGCGTGAGCCCCACGGCGCCGGTGGAAAGCCCGGCCAGCCAGATCGAGGTGGTCGAGTTCTTTGCCTACAGCTGCATCCACTGCTTCAATTTCGAGCCGATGTTCGACGAGTGGATGAAGAAGCAGCCGGCCAGCGTGAACGTGCGCCGCATGCCGGTGGCCTTCAGCCCGGCATTTGTGCCGATGCAGCGCCTGTACTTCACCCTGGAAAACATGAAGCTGGTGGATCGCCTGCACAGCAAGGTGTTCCAGGCGATCCATGTGGACCGCCAGCAGCTCACCAACACGCCGGCCATCACCGCCTGGATCGAAAAGCAGGGCGGCGTGGACATGGCCCGCTTCAACGCCTTCTACAACGGCGCCGCCGCCGGTCTGGCCACCAAGGCCACCCAGCTGCAGGAGGCCTACAAGGTGGAAGGCACGCCGTCGCTGGGCGTGGCCGGCCGTTACTACGTCAACGGTCAGGGCCCCCGCACGCTGGTGGTGGCCGATGCGCTGATCGCCGAGGCCCGCAAAGGCTGAGGAGCGCTTCATTCATCAAGAGAAAGCCCGCTCTGCGGGCTTTCTCTTTGAGGCTGGGACCGGGGCGCAGGCGGCTCGCCGCAACTTCTTGAATCGATGTGAGAAAAGAACCGGTAAAGGCGTCGCGCCACCCGTTCGGCCGGCATCACGTCGTTACAATGAATGCAAGTTTCGTGCCCTCAAATCCTCCTGCTGTCACCACCTCCATGCGCCTTCGCCATCCCTTGCTTCTGACCGGCTGCCTTGTGGCGGGCCTGTTGTTTGCCGCAACGGCGCAGGCCGAAAAGGCCGACCGCAACCTGCCGCTGAACGCCGAAGCCGACGCGCTGCGTTACGACGATGCGCGCCAGACCAGCATCTTCACCGGCAACGTGATCATCACCAAGGGCACCATCGTCATCCGTGGTGCCAAGGTCGAGGTGCGCCAGGACGCGCAGGGCAACCAGTTCGGCATCGTCAACGGCAGCCCCGGCTTCTTCCGCCAGAAGCGCGACGGGGTGGACGAGTTCATCGAAGGAACGGCCCAGCGCATCGAATACGACAGCCAGGCCGACACCGTGCGTTTTGTGGGCGAGGCCGTGCTCAAACGCTTCAAGGGCACCCAGCTCAACGACGAAACCACGGGCAACGTGATCGTCTACAACAACACGACCGACGTGTTCACGGTGGACGGTGGTGTGGCCAACCGCACCGCCAGCAACCCCACGGGCCGCGTGCGCGCCATGCTCACGCCCGTGCCCAAAGAGGGCGCGCCCGCCCCCACGCCGGCGCCACCGGCCAACCTGCGCCCCAGCAACCAGCTCGGTGAGGGCCAGAAGTGACAGCGATGCCATCGGCCAAGGCCCTGGGCCCGGACAAGCGCGCCGCGCCGGTGCCCGAGATCAGCCGCCTGGAGGCCCAGGGCCTGCAGAAGGCCTACGGCAGCCGCAAGGTCGTCAAGGACGTGTCGCTCGCGGTCTTCAAAGGTGAAGTCGTCGGCCTGCTCGGCCCCAACGGCGCGGGCAAGACCACCTCTTTCTATATGTTGGTCGGCCTGCTGCGCTCGGACGCGGGGCAGATCCTGCTCGACGGCCAGGCCATCCAGGACCTGCCCATCCACCGCCGCGCGCGCCTGGGCCTGGGGTATCTGCCGCAGGAGGCGTCGATCTTCCGAAAGCTCAACGTAGCCGACAACGTGCGCGCCGTGCTGGAACTGCAGGAAGACGAAGCCGGCAAAACCCTGAGCAAGGCCGCCATCGAGGCCCGGCTCGACGAACTGCTCAAAGACCTGCATGTGGACCACCTGCGCGAGTCGCCCGCGCCGGCCTTGTCCGGCGGTGAGCGCCGCCGGGTCGAGATTGCCCGGGCGCTGGCCACCAACCCGCGTTTCATCCTGCTCGACGAACCCTTCGCCGGCATCGACCCGATCGCGGTGATCGAGATCCAGCGCATCATCGGCTTCCTCAAGTCGCGCGGCATCGGCGTGCTCATCACCGACCACAACGTGCGCGAGACCCTGGGCATCTGTGACCGTGCGTACATCATCAACGACGGTCATGTGCTCACCAGCGGCACGCCGGCCGAGATCGTGGAAAACGCCGACGTGCGCCGCGTTTATCTCGGCGAACACTTCAGGATGTAGGGCCTGTGAAACAAGGCCTGTCACTCAGGGTTTCGCAGCACCTGGCGCTCACGCCCCAGTTGCAGCAATCCATCCGCCTGCTGCAACTCTCCACGCTGGAGATGGCGCAGGAGGTCGAGCAGATGCTCGACGAGAACCCGTTCCTGGAGCGCTCCGAAGACGCCGCCGACCGCGAAACTTTCGGGCTGGAGCAGACCGATGTGCCGGTCAGCGCGGGCGAGCAGATCGCCGAAGCGGCGATCGCGCCCGACATGCCCGAGGCGCCCGGCCCCATGCTCTCCGGCACCGAATCCAGCAGCAGCACGAGCAGCGACACCGGCGAAAGTGATGCCATCGAAGGCAAGCTCGACGGCGCCACGCCGGTGGAAGAAAGCTGGGAGGGCGACGGCACGGTGGAGATGGCGCCCGACGACAGCGAGTGGGGCGGCGATGCCCCCGCGCGCAACAACAATGCGTCGGGCGACGACGACACGGCGAGTGCGGCCGACCTGGCCCGCGCCCACATCAGCCTGCAGGACTTTCTGCACGACCAGGCGCGCTGCCTGCGCCTGTCGGAAGAGGACCGCGCCGCGCTGTATTTCCTGATCGAGTCGCTCAGCGACGACGGTTACATCGAAGACAGCCTGGCCGAACTGGCCGCGGCCTGGCAGGCACTGTCGGGCCGGATGGCCACCGACGACCCCAACGAGGGTCTGGAAGAACGCGAGGCGCTGGAGCAGCGCCTGGCCATGGCCCTGCAACTGCTGCAGCACATGGAGCCCGCCGGCGTGGGCGCGCGCAACCTCGCCGAATGCCTGCGGCTGCAGATCCTGGAGATGCGCAACACGCCCGAAGCCCGCGCGGCCCTGGCCATTTGTGGCCAGTCCATGGAGCTGGTGGCCAAGCGTGATGTGAAGCGACTGTGCAACCTGTGCGGCCTGGACGACGAAACCGTGCGCGGCGCGCTCGGCCTCATCGCGCGGCTGGAGCCCAAGCCGGGCCGCCGCTTCGTCGACGTGGAGCGCAACGTGGTCGTGCCCGATGTCTTGGTGACGCGTGCCGGTCGGGGCTTCAAGGTCCTGCTCAACCCCGAGGTCATGCCGCGCCTGCGCGTGCACGATGCCTACGCCAGCGCCATGCGCCAGAACCGTGGCGGTCGCGACAACGGCGGTGAGGCCGGCCACGCCGCCATGCAGCAGCGCCTGCAGGAGGCGCGCTGGTTCATCAAGAACATCCAGCAGCGCTTCGACACCATCCTGCGCGTCTCCAGCGCCATCGTGGAGCGCCAGCGCAATTTCTTCATGCACGGCGAACTCGCCATGCGCCCGCTGGTGCTGCGCGAGATCGCCGACGAACTCGGCCTGCACGAGTCCACCATCAGCCGCGTGACCACCGCCAAATACATGTCCACGCCGTTCGGCACCTACGAACTGAAGTACTTCTTCGGCTCGTCGCTGGGCACCGAAACGGGCGGCAACGCGTCGAGCACGGCCGTGCGTGCGCTGCTCAAACAGTTCATCGCCGCCGAAGAAGCGGCCAAGCCTCTGTCGGACAACCAGCTCTCCGACCTGCTGCGCGAGCAGGGCATCGAGTGCGCGCGCCGCACGGTGGCCAAGTACCGCGAAGCCTTGCGGATCGCCCCCGCGAACCTTAGAAAATCGCTTTGAACATGGCCCCCACGCTCCGCCGCTTCGCGGGTCGCTGCCCCCCGAGGGGGCTGTTTCGCCTTGGGGCGGCCCGGCGGCGAAACGCCCTTCTATGAATCAACTTCAAGTTTTCCTGCCCTGCGCCGCCGGCGTGGAGGACATGCTCGCCACCGAGGTCAAGCGCATCACCGGTGTGGACGCGCCGCACAAGGCGCGTGGCGGCGTGGCACTGAATGCGTCATGGCGCGACACCATGCGGCTGAACCTGCACAGCCGCCTCACGCAGCGCGTGCTGGTGCAGCTCTGGCACGGCGGCTACCGCAGCGAACAAGACCTTTACCACGCGGCCAGCGAGGTGGCGTGGGAGATCTGGTTCACACCGGCGCAGACCATCAAGGTCGAGATCACGGCGCAGCACAGCCCGCTGACGTCTCTGAACTTCGCCGCGCTCAAGGTGAAGGACGCGATCTGCGACCGCTTCCGCGAAAAGCGCGGCGAGCGCCCCAGCGTGAACACCACCTGGCCCGACGTGCGCATCTACGTGCACCTGACGACCGAGACGGTGAGCCTGTACATCGACACCTCGGGCGAACCGCTGTTCAAGCGCGGCTGGCGCGAGGACAAGGGCGACGCGCCGCTGAAGGAAACCCTGGCCGCGGCCATGATCGCGGCCACCGGCTGGGACGCCTGCGCCGACCAGCCGCTGGACGAGATCGTGCCGCTGTACGACCCCTGCTGCGGCAGCGGCACCGTGGTGATCGAGGCCGCGCAGATCGCGCTCAACATCCCGCCTGGCTACTTGCGCCGCTTCGCGTTCGAGAAACTGCTGCCCTTCCAGCCGCACGTGTGGCAACCCATCCTGGATGAGGCCGAGCGCCAGCAACGCGACTGGCCCGAAGGCCATCCGCCCATCGTCTTCGGCAGCGACGTGTCCTTCCGCATGGTCGACTTCGCGCAGCGCAACGCCGAACGCGCGGGCGTGGCGCACGCCATCGAGCTGCGCGGCGGTGACGCCCTGCAGCGCATGCCGCCGAGCGACAAGCCCGGCGTGATGCTGCTCAACCCGCCCTACGGCGAGCGCATCGCCGCCGCCGGTGTGGCGGGCCAGAGCTCGGAAGACCGCGCCAGCGCACGAGCCCAGCGCGCGGCGCCGCGCGAGCCGCGCACCTTCACGGTCGGCAAGGCGGCTCCGCCCGCGCCCGGCCTGGGGCGCGAGAGTGCGCAGATGCCCGACGGTGGCGACGGCAGCGACTTCTTCAACCAGCTCGCCGCCCACTGGAAAAGCCACTACGCCGGCTGGACCGCCTGGCTGCTCACACCCGACCTCAAGCTGCCCGGCAAGATGCGCTTCAAGGAGTCGCGCCGCGTGCCGCTGTGGAACGGCCCGATCGAATGCCGCCTGTTCCGCTTTGACTTGACCGCACGCAGGCCGCGGCCCGAGCCCGACGCCGAGGACTGAACGTGGCCGAGGTGCCGGACACCACCGAAGCGCTGGTGCTCGACACCAACATCGCGCTCGACCTCTTCGTCTTTGAAGACCCGGCCACCGAGTCGCTGCGCGCGGCCCTGGCCGGGGGCCAATGGATCGCCACCACCGCCATGCGCGAAGAACTCGTGCGTGTGCTGGCCTACCCGCAGATCGCACGCCGCCTGACCGCACAGACCCGCCCAGCGCAGGCGGTGCTCGACGCCTTCGACCGCTGCACCCGCCTCGTGGCCGAAGCGCCCAAGGCGGCCTACACCTGCAAAGACCCCGACGACCAGAAGTTCATTGATCTCGCGGCGGCCCACCGCGCCACACTGGTGAGCAAGGACGACGCGGTGCTCTGCATGGCCAAGCGGCTGGCGCGCGTCGGAGTGCATGTGTGTCGCGAGTGGAGTCCGAGCCATGTGGATTGAAATGCGCTGGCCCTTGTTGGCCCTGGGTGCGGTGTTCTGTGCGAACGCCTGGGCGGTGCAGAGTTGCGAACTCAACGGCGAAAGCGTGAGCCGCGCCAACGGCCACACCACCGCCGGCAAGAGCGGCGTGATGCGCTGCACCGACGACAGTGGCCAGGTGCGCCGGCTCGACCAGACGTTGCGCGGCGGCAAATACGTGGGTCCGGTGCTCATGGTGCTGGCCGACGGCGAGCGGCGCGAGTACAGCGTCAACGAACGCGGCAACCGCGACGGCGTGGCGCGCACCTTCGATGGCAAAGGCACGCTGCGCAAAGAGGAAAACTTCGAAGACGGCAGCGCCGTGGGCGTGCAGAAACACTTTGCCGAAGCCGGTCATTTGCAGGAACTGCACTTCGCCGCCGGCCGGCGCACCGTGCTCACCATCGGCTATCTTGCCGACGGCCGCCTGACCGAGCTGCGCTGCGCTGCCGTGACGCTGGTGCCGCAAGACCGCGAAGTGTGTGGCCACGCGGGCCGCGCCAGCGAGGTCACGCTCCACCGCGCAGACAGTCAGGTCGCCGGTACGGTGAGCTACCTGCAGGGCCAGATGCGGCGCCAGACCGTGCTCGACCGCGAAGGCCGGCTGGTGCGCAATGAAGAACTCAAGGACGGTAGGCGCATCAAGCGCGTGTTCTACCCCTCAGGTCAGCAGCGCTCGGAGGCCGATTTCATCGAGCGCGATCCCAACAGCCGCGAAGGCCGTGAAGGCGTGTCGCGCGAGTGGGCCGAGAGCGGCCAACTCACGCAGGCAACCACGTGGGCCGACGGCTACGAGCAGCGCATCCAGCAGTGGTACCTGAACGGCAAACAGAAAGTCCGCCAGCAGATCCGCCGCGATGGCCGCAACCAGGAACGCACCACCGAGAGCTTCTGGGACAGCGGCCTGCCCGCCGCAGTGAACGTGGAGCGCAACGGCCGCCTGCGGGGTTGGCAGAAATACTTCACCGAATCGGGCGTGCTGGCGGTGGAAGACGAACACGGCGAGCGCGGCGTGCTGCTGCGCCGCAAGCACTTTGATGCGCAGGGTGTGTTCGTGCGCGAAGAGCGGTTTCTGGAAGACGGTTCACGCGTTTGAAGCGGGATTTGGACGAAAAACCGCATGTTCACTTGGCGCTCAGTGGCCTTTCTCGCACCAGCCCTTGCGCACGCCGGCTACATAGCGCTGGGCGATCGGTTACCGCAAGCGCTTGCCCCTGCCATCGCGGTGTCGATTTACGTGCCGCTCATGCTGCTTCAAGGTCTCGGTTTGCCGGTGTTTGGAGCCGCAGAGTCGGGCGGCTGGCCTGGGCCTTCCCTCCTGGGCTGGGCATTGCTCTCCCTGTTCTGGCTGTTGGTGTGGTGGCTGTTGTTCGCCGTCGTGATCCGGTTGCTCAGTCGACCCACCTGACGCTCAAGCCAACCCGAACCGGTCAGCATGCGCCTGCGGCCAATACGTGGTGAACACCGCGTGCTGACCGGTGAGGTCGTGCAACAGGGCGCCAGGCAGGGTCTCGGGCAGCAGGTTGGCGAGCAGGCGCACTTCGTTCTGGTTCACGCGGCGCACCAGGTGGTGGGCGGTGATCTCGGCCGGGTGTTGCAGGCCGGCGGCCTGGATGAGTTCCTGCAGGGCCATGAGCGTGCGCTGGTGGAACTGGAACACGCGCTCGGCCTTGTCGGGCACCACCAGCGCCTGCTGGCGCACCGGGTCCTGCGTGGTCACGCCGGTGGGGCATTGGCCGGTGTGACAGCTCTGGGCCTGGATGCAGCCCAGCGCAAACATGAAGCCGCGCGCGCTGTTGCACCAGTCGGCGCCGATGGCCATGGCCCGCACGATGTCGAACGCGCTGATCACCTTGCCGGCACAACCGATCTTGATGCGGTCGCGCAGGTTCACGCCCACCAGCGTGTTATGCACCAGGCGCAGGCCTTCCTGCAGCGGTGCGCCCACGTGGTCGGTGAACTCCAGCGGTGCCGCGCCCGTGCCGCCCTCGGCGCCGTCGACCACGATGAAGTCGGGTGTGATGCCGGTTTCCAGCATGGCCTTGACGATGGCGAACCACTCCCACGGATGGCCGATGCACAGCTTGAAGCCCACCGGTTTGCCGCCGGAGAGTTCGCGCAGGCGCACGATGAAATGCATCAGTTCGATGGGCGTGGCGAACGCGCTGTGCGCGGCGGGTGAGACGCAGTCCTGGCCCACGATCACGCCGCGCGCGGCCGCAATCTCGGGCGTGACCTTGGGCCCCGGCAACACACCGCCGTGCCCGGGTTTGGCGCCCTGGCTGAGCTTGATCTCGACCATCTTCACCTGCGGGTCCATGGCGTTGGCCTGGAAGCGCTCGGGGCTGAAGTGGCCGTTCTCGTCGCGGCAACCGAAGTAGCCCGAACCGATCTCCCAGATCAGGTCGCCGCCGTGCAGCCGGTGGTAAGCGGAGATCGAGCCTTCGCCGGTGTCGTGCGCAAAGCCGCCGCGTTTGGCGCCGGCATTCAGCGCCTGGATCGCGTTGGCCGAGAGTGCGCCGAAGCTCATGGCCGAGATGTTGAAGACGCTGGCCTCATAGGGCTGCGTGCAACCCGGCCCACCGATGGTGAGACGGAAATCGTGCGAGGCGAGCAGGCTGGGCGCCATCGAGTGGTTGAGCCATTCGTGACCGGTGGCGTTCTGGTCCACCTGCGTGCCGAAGGGGCGCTTGTCGGTCTCGCCCTTGGCGCGCGCGTAGGCCAGACTGCGCTGGCTGCGCGAGAAGGGTGTGGCCTCGTTGTCGCTCTCCAGAAAGTACTGGCGGATCTCGGGGCGGATTTTCTCCAGCATGAAGCGCAGGTGGCCGATGACGGGGTAGTTGCGCAGCACCGAACTTTTGGTCTGCCGCAGGTCGTACACACCGAGCACCGACAGACCGGTGAACACCAGGAACCAGAAGCCGCCGATGCCGAAAGCGATCAGCGTGAACAGACTCAGCAACGCCAGCACCACACACAGGCCCAGCGCGGTGTAGCGCACGGGATAGAGGGCGTTGAGGCGTTCGAGCATGCGGGCTTTCGTCAGAGGGTGCGGAATACACTTCAACCCATCATAAAACCCGGGCCTCTGCAGGCCCCAAGACCTCCATGAACACCCCCCTGAACACGTCGCCCGACCCCGCCGGCGCGCTGGACAACGAAGACTACGACGCCCTCGACGCCATCCTGGACGACCTGCGCACGCGCGGTGAAGACGTGCCCCAGTGGGAGTTCTGCGAAGGCGCCATGGCTGCGCTGCTGTGCACGCGCCGCCCGGTGGAGCCGGCCGAGTGGTTGCCCATGCTGCTGGGCACCGGTGCGCTGCCCACCGCTCCGCAGGAAGATGGCACACACTTCGCCAACACCGCGCAGTACGAACAATTCATGGCGCTGTGGGCGCGGCGCAGCGCCGAGGTGTCCGCTTCATTGGCCGCGCCGGTGGACACGCTGGAAGACGAGCGCAGTTACCACCCCGAGTTGATGGACGTGCGCGGCGCGGTGGCCGCCTTGCCCGAGGCCGAACGCGCCGAGTTCAAGGACCAGGAGCTGCCGGCCTACGCGCAGGTGTGGGCGCTGGGCTTCATGTTCGTGGTGGAAAACTGGCCCGAAGACTGGGAGCCGCCGCGCGACAAGGACACCGCCACCTGGATCGACGAAGCGCTGGACCACCTGGTGGCCCTGACCAAGGACGACACCGGCCAACCCACGGTGAACATGCACGCCGAAGACGGCCCGCCGAGCGTGAGCGACGAGCGCCTCAACGCGTTCGGCGCGGCGATCTGGGCGGTGTACGACCTGGCCCAGATCGGGCGCAGCCTGGGGCCGCGCGTGGAGCCGATCCGCAAGGCGGAGACACCGGGGCGCAACGATCCGTGCCCGTGTGGCAGCGGAAAAAAATACAAGAAGTGCCACGGTGCCTGAACTGGCACAACGAAGTCACTTCAATTCAAACGGCCCACCCTGCACCAGCGCACGCTGGTAAGCAGGCCGGGCGTGGATGCGGCGCAGCCAGTCCATGAGCTTGGGGCGGCTCTCGTCCAGCCCCGCGCGGGCCACAGCGGCTTCCACCGGAAAACTCATCTGCACATCGGCCGCGCTGAACGAGCGGCCGGCGAACCAGTTCGACGTGGCGAGTTCGCCTTCCAGAAAATCCAGATGCTGCGTGAGGTTGGGGGTGATGAAGCGCTTGTGCACCGTGGCCGAGATCGCCTTGGCGATCGGGCGCACCAGCAGCGGGGCTTTCTCCACCTCGTCGAACACCAGCTTCATCAGCAGCGGCGGCATCAGCGAGCCTTCGGCGTAGTGCAGCCAGTAGCGGTAGCGCAGAAACGACGGCGTGCCGGGTTCGGGTGAAAACTTGCCCTCGCCGTAACGCTCCACCAGGTACTCGATGATCGCGCCCGACTCGGCCAGCGTGGTCTGCCCGTCGGTGACCACCGGCGACTTGCCCAGCGGGTGGACCTTCTTGAGTGCGGGCGGCGCCAGCATGGTCTTGCGGTCGCGTTCGTAGCGCTCGATCTGGTAGGGCACGCCCAACTCTTCGAGCAGCCAGAGCACGCGCTGCGAGCGCGAGTTGTTGAGGTGGTGGACGGTGAGCATGGGGGTCCTTTAGGCGGTGGTGGTCATGAAGCTGCGCAGTGCTGCGGCGGTGGCCCCGGGCAGTTCCTCGGGAATGAAATGGCCGGCCGCCATGGCCTCGCCGCTCACGGTGCCTGCGCACTGGGCTTGCCAGAGCGCGAGGGGATCGAAGAACTTCTGCACCACGCCGCGCGCCCCCCACAGCACCTGCGTGTCGCAGGCGATGCGTTGTCCGCGCTCGCGGCTCTCGCGGTCGTGATCGAGGTCGATGCCGGCGCTGGCGCGGTAGTCCTCGCAGGCGCTGCGAATCGCCTCGGTGCGGCAGAAGCAGCGCTCGTACTCGGCCAACGCCTGCGGTTCGATGTGCGGCAGGCGCGTGGTGCCCTGTGCCGAGCCCCACCCGCCGAGCTTGGCGTGCAGATAGGCCAGCGCATTGCCGCCGATCATGAGTTCGGGCAAGGGCGCGGGCTGGATCAGGTGGAACCAGTGGTAGTAGGCGCGGGCAAACGCCATGTCGGTGCGCGCGTACATGTCCAGCGTGGGGGCAATGTCGATCACGCAGAGCTTGCGCACGCGTGCCGGGTGGTCCACCGCGAGCCGGTGCGCCACGCGGCCACCGCGGTCGTGGCCGCACAGAAAGAAGGTGGAGATGCCCAGCGCATCCACCACGTCGACCACGTCCTGCGCCATCGCGCGTTTGCTGTATGTGCTGTGGTCGTTCTCGCCAGGCGCGTGCGACGAATCGCCATAGCCGCGCAGGTCGGGCAGCACCAGTTTGAAGTGGGGCGCCAGCTCGCGCGCCACGCGATGCCACATCACGTGGGTTTGCGGAAAACCGTGCAGCAGCACCAGCGCAGGTCCGTCGAGCCGGCCGCCCACGCGCACGGCGGCGTGGGCGCCCTGGGTCGGGATCTGTTGAAACTCGAAACCGTTGAACCAGTCAGCGCTCATGTGGTGTCTCCTGGTCGTCGAGTGTAGGTGCGGCGCGTGCGTGTTCAGGCCAGTGCCTGCGGCATCGCGGTCGCCAGAAAGTCCCAGACCCGGCGGATGCGGGGGTTGCTGCGAATTTCCCGGTGCACCGCCAGCCACATGGGCAGCGGTGGAATGTCCAGCATGGGCAGCAGCGGCACCAGCTCGGGGTTGTGTCGCGCCACATAGCGCGCGAGAAAACCCACGCCCAGTCCCGCGTTCACAGCGGCCTGGTAGGCGTTGAGGTCGTCGGTGCGCACGGCGAAATCCTCGCGCTGCAAAGGGAAGCCCATGGCAGCGAAGCCGCGCAGGATGTCGGTGTTGCGGTCGTTGCCCACCAGGTCGTGGGCCAGCAGGTCGGTGGGCACGCGCGGCGTGCCGCGCCGGCGCAGGTAGTCGCGGTGCGCAAAGGTGCCGATCACCACCTGCCCCACGCGTTTGGCCACCAGCGAACTCTGGTCGGGCCGCACCATGCGCAGCGCGATGTCGGCTTCGCGCTGCAGCAGGTTGCTCACCGCGTTGCTGGACACCAGCTCGATCTGGATGTCGGGGTGCAGCACGCGCATCTGTTGCAGGAGCGGAGGCAACAGCACGCAGGTGACCGGTTGGCTTGCGCTGATGCGCACCGTGCCGCGTGTGTCGGCCTGCGCTCCCGAGGCCTGGCGCGCCAGCTGGTCGGCCGCGCCCGACATGCTGCGCGCCGCTTCGGCCAGGCGGTGGGCGTGCGCGGTGGGCACCAGGCCGCGGCCAGTGCGTTCGAACAGCACCACCCCAAGCTGCGCTTCCAGTTCGCCGATGTGCCGGCCCACGGTGGGCTGGCTGGTGTCGAGCGCGCGGGCGGCGGCCATGAGGCTCCCCCGGTCCAGCGCCGCGAGGAACGAGGGAATCAATGCCCAGTTGAAGTGGCCGGTATGCATTTGTGCATGGCTGGTGTTTGGTTTCAGGCAATTGTGTATGGGGCGAGACATTTCCACAATGCGTTCCATGGTGCCGGTGGTCGGTGCCCACAGGAGTTCTTCATGAACACATCTCCTTCTCTTCTTCCCTCGGGCACCGTGCTGGTCCTGGGGGGCCGGGGCCGGTTCGGTCTGGCTGCGGTGCAGGCCTTTGCGCGCGGCGGCTGGCGCGTGCTGGCCCAGATGCGCCCCGGTGCGCAGGCACCGCAGGTGACGGGAGTGCAGTGGTTGCCCCTGCCGCTGGACACACCCGGCGCTGTTCAGACGCTGGTGGACCAGGTGCGTCAGGCGGGAGGTGCCACGGTGGTCGTCCACGCCCTCAACCCGAAGCAGTACACCCGCCCGGCCTGGGAGCGCGAGGCCTGGCCATTGCTGCAAGCCGGCATGCGGGTGGCCCAAGCCCTGGGGGCCACGCTGATGCTGCCGGGCAACGTCTACAACTTCGGCCAGAGCATGCCGGCGGTGTTGCTCGAAGGCGCGCCCGAGCGACCCAGCATGGCGATGGGCCGCATCCGCGCCGCCATGGAAGCGCGGCTGGAAGCGGCCACCCAGCGCGGCGAACTGCGCGCAGTGGTGGTGCGCGCCGGCAACTTCTATGGCCAGGGATCGGGCACCTGGCTGGACCGCGCGATGCTCACCGGCATCCACCGCGGCAAGCTGGTGTTTCCGGGTCCGATGGACGTGGCCACGCCCTGGGCCTACCTGCCCGATCTGGCGCGCACCTTTGTGGCGCTGGCCCAGGTCCGGCATTCGATGCCCGCGTTCGAGTCGTTGCATTTCAGCGGCCACACCCTCACCGGCGCCGACTGGGTGCGTGCGCTGGAGCCGCTGGCGCGGCAACAGGGCTGGCTGCAGGCCGATCGGCCGCTGCGGGTGGGCGGTCTGCCCTGGCCGCTGATTCATGCGCTGGGCACGGTGATGCCCGGCTGGGGCGCGCTGTCGGCCCTGCGCTACCTGTGGACGCAGCCCCACCAGCTGGACAACCGCCGCCTGCGTTCGCTGATCGGCACCGAGCCCCACACCCCGTGGCCCACCGCGCTGCAGGCCACCTTGAGCGACCTGCACCTGCTGTCGGTGCCGACGTCCCCGGCGCTGCGCGCAACCGCTTGAACGACTGAAACAGGAGCCATCACATGGACCGCCGAATTTTCCTTCGCACCGTGGGTGGTGGCGTCATTGCCGCCGCCACCGCCACCACCGTGGCGGGCTGCAGCAGCGCGCTGCCTCCCGAAGCCATCGCCGCCTGGAACGGCCCGGGCAACGAGCCCGATGCGCGCCGCTGGATCCTGGCCCACGCCATCCTCGCACCGCACTCGCACAACCTGCAGTCGTGGCTGGTGGACCTGAGCGTGCCCGAGGAGATCACGCTCTTCCTCGACCGCAGCCGCCTGCTGCCCGAGACCGACCCGTTCTCGCGCCAGATGATGATGAGCCAGGGCACGTTCCTGGAGCTGCTCGACCTCGCCGCGAAGCAGAAGGGTCTGCGCGCCGAGATCTCATTGTTCCCGCAAGGTGTGTTCCCGCCGACCACGGTGGACGCGCGGCCCACGGCGCGCATCCGCCTGGTGCCGGACGCGTCGGTGCAGCCCGATCCCTTGTTTGCCCAGGTGTTTCGCCGTCGCACCCACCGCGAAGCCTATGAAGCCCGCGAGCCCGACGCGTCGGCCTTGCAGGCCATCGGGGCCAGCGTGCAGCCGCACGCGGTGCGTGCGGGTTTTGTGGGGACCGCCCAGGCCGACCTGATGCAGCAGCACCGCCGCATCGCCATGGAGGCCTGGCGCATCGAGCTGGTGACGCCGCGCACGGTGATGGAGTCCATCCAGGTGTTGCGCGTGGGCCCGGCCGAAATCGCGCAGCACCGCGACGGCATTTCGCTCAACGACCCGATGGTGCGCGCCTTGGCGGCGGTGGGTTTGTTCGACCGCAGCAAGGCACCCGCCCCCGACGATGCATCGACGACCATGCAGATCAAGGACTTCAACGCCAACATTGCCGCCACGCCCGCGTTCTTCTGGCTGGTGACCGAGGGCAACGACCGCGTCACCCAGGTGCAGTCGGGCCGCGCCTACGTGCGTGCCCAACTCGCGGCCACGGCGGCGGGGCTGTCCATGCAGCCGCTGTCGCAGGCCTTGCAGGAGTACCCCGAACAGGCCGGCACCTATGCGGCGATCCACCAGTTGGTGGAGGCACCCGCGCCGCGATTCACGGTGCAGATGTGGGCGCGGCTGGGCTACGCGCCGGCCATCGGGCCCTCGCCGCGGCGTGGGCTCGATGCGCACATCCTCAAGGCTTGAGGTCGAACGTGGCTTCGGCCAGCGCCAGCCCGTTCACCAGCAACTCGATGCGGTGCATTCCCGGGTAGAGCGTGCGCGTGGTCACGGGTTTGAGGCTGTGGCGTTTGTCCAGCGCGCGTTCTTCGCCGGCTGCCAGCGAGAGCTTCCATCCCTTGAACACCTTGGGTGAGCTGCTGCCGTTGGCGCGCACGTGCTGCACCGCGTAGTCGATCTCCAGCGGCTGGGGCTGGCGCGCGGTGGATTGCAGCGTCACGCGCAAACCGATGGCGTCGCCCACCGCCGCCTGTGCCGCCGAGAGGCTGAGCGTGGCCCGCCCCGTCAATCCGCTGGCCAGACCCCAGGCCGCGAGCGTGGGCGCATGGCCCTGTTTGATGAGGCTGCGGCTCGCGTGGCGCAAGAGCGTGCTGCGCTCGGGCGTGGCCTGGATGAGGTGGTCCTTCACCCAGTCGGCCACCAGATCCGGGTGGTCTTTGGCAATGTCGTTGAGGTGGTTGGCCACGCTGCGCCGCACATAGCTGCTGGTGTCGTCCTGCAAGGCGCGCAGCAGCGGCAGCGCGGGGGTGGGGTCGGCCACCAGGGCCTGCAGACGCAGGCCCCAGGGCAGGCGGGGGCGGCTGCCTTCGCTGACCAGGCGGCGCACGTGCGCGCTCGGGTCGTTGGCCCAGCGCGCGAGCACGGGCCACACGGCCTGCGGCTGCTGCTGGATGAATGGGCGGATCGCGAACTCGGCGGTGGAGCGTTGCGTGAGCGCGTGCAGGCAGACCAGTGAGCGCGGCACGTCGTGCTGGCCGTGGCGCGCCACAAACTCGCCCATGGACCAGATCACCCAGCCGGCCAGCCCGGTGCTGGCCTGTGCGGAGGTGAGGCCCTCGGGCTCGCCCCGCGCGTCCAGCGGCAGCGGTGGCGCCAGGCTGGCTTCCAGCACGCTGCAGGCGGCGTTGAAATCGCCGGGCAGCGTGGCGCGCATCGCGTCCGCCAGTTGCAGCATGCGCGCCTTGAGTTCGAGCGCGTCCAGGCCGTGGTTGGCGAGCGCTTCAAAGCGCGGGCGGTCGAAGTCGCTCCAGGCGCGTTGCAGGTGCTGGCCTGCGCTGGACACGGTGGTGGCGTTGATCAGGTTCTTGAACGGTTCCATCGCGTGCTCTCAGGGCAGGCGTTGCAGCAGCCCGGCCAGTGCGTGCCGCACGGTGGCGGCACGCACGGCGGCGCGGTCGCCGTCGAAGCGCTGGTGTTCGGTGAAGCTGCCCGCCGGTGTGGCCCAGCCGAACCACACCGTGCCCACCGGTTTGTCCACACTGCCGCCGGTGGGGCCTGCCACGCCGGTCACGGCCACCGCGAGTTGCGCGGGCGAGTGGGCGAGTGCGCC
Organism: Hydrogenophaga sp. RAC07; assembly: GCF_001713375.1. NCBI lineage: Bacteria > Pseudomonadati > Pseudomonadota > Betaproteobacteria > Burkholderiales > Comamonadaceae > Hydrogenophaga > Hydrogenophaga sp. RAC07. Next base: position 3,952,644 of record NZ_CP016449.1, on the reverse strand, counting down.
CGAGGCCATCGCGCGCGCCACCGGTTCGCTCACCGCACCGTGCTGGCGGATCAGGTCGGCGGGCACTTTCAGCAGCTCGGTTTTGGCGGCGTTGGAGTAGGTGACGAAACCGCGTTCGAACCAGTCGCTGGACCCGCTCACATCGGTGCACGCGCCCGCGATCAGCCCACCGGTGCAGCTCTCGGCCGTCGCCATCATGAGTCCTCGAGCCTTGAGCTCGCGCGCAAGCTCAAGCACCAGTTCGGGCGTGTTCATCAAAACCTCCAGAGTGCGATCACCAGCAATGTGCAGAGCGCGGCGGCGAAATCGTCGAGCAGGATGCCGAAGCCGCCGCGCGGCCCGAAACCTTTGAAGGTCTTGTCGGCCCAGGCCATGGGGCCGAACTTCACCGCGTCGAAAAACCGGAACAGCACAAACGCCGCCAGCTGCGCCCCGATGCCCGCTGGCGCGATCAACCACAGCACCAGCCAGAAGGCCACCACCTCGTCCCACACGATGTGGCCCGAGTCGGCCACGCGCATGTGTTGTGCGGTCACGGTGCAGGCCCACCAGCCGACCAGCGTGGTGGTCAGGATCAGCAGCCCCCAGGCGGGCGCCGACATCAGTGGCTGCAGCAGCAGGAACGCAGCCCAGGCCCACAGGGTGCCCACGGTGCCGGGCGCAAAACGGCTCAGGCCCGCGCCTGCGCCGAGCGCAATGAAGTGGGCCGGGTGGGACAGCAGGAAGGCCCAGGTCGGGCGGGCCAGGGGGGCGGGGGCGGTCGACAACATGGACGAATTATGGGTGTGCGCACTTGCTGGGCCGTGACGCCGGCGAGATACTGGCGCGGACCAAACAAGGGGGCCGCATGGAGATGAACTCGGGTGCCATCCTCACCGCCATGGTGCTGGGCGTGCTGCTCACGGGGGCGGCCTCGTGGGTGGTCTCCGGCCTGTACCGGCGCCGCATGCTGGCCCTCATGAAACGGTCACCACCGCCCGATCCGGCGCAGGCCGTCGCCGGCAACCGGGTGCCCGCGCAGGCCAGGCCCGCCGCCCCGCTGGACCCCGCCGCCAACCGGCGCGCCAGCGGGCGCTATCTGTTCGCCGTGAGCGCGCTGAGCCTGTTGATCGGCATCACCCAGTCGGTGCTGGCGCTGCTCTTTGTCTACGGCGCCGAACTGCTCAGCGTGGGCCGCGCGCTCACGCTGGGCGTGGTCTACGCCTGGCCCATGGCGCTGACCTGGGGGCTGGTGCGGCGCTGGTCGTGGCTGCGCACGCTGGGCGCCATCGGGCTCTATTTGCTGGCCATGCTGGCGCTCACGCTGTGGCGCTCCGTGTCGCCGCAGCCTTTGGCCACCTCGTTGGGCTGGCTGGGGGGGCTGGTGCTGTTGCCGGTGGTGGTCACGCTGGTGATCGGTGCCAGCGGCCGCATCCGTGCGGTGGCGCCGTACCTGTTGCCCATCTTCATGCTGCTGGCGGCCTCGTCGGTGCTTGCGCTGCAGGTGATGGTGAGCGGCGTGCAGGACCCGCCCGCGTGGGTGATCTGGTTGGTGGGTGCCGTGGGGGCCTGGCCCGCCATCGTGCTGATGGCGCTGTCTCCGTGGGTGCTGCTCGCCTGGCCGGCCTGGGCCATCGCCCGTGCGCTGGCTCGCGCCTACCGGGCCAAGCGTTTCTCCGACCTCTGGTACCTGCTCGCAGCCTACTGGCTGGTGGTGCTGGCTGCCTCGGCCTTGCCGGCGCTGCAGGGCGTGGGCTGGATCGCGCTCACCCAGTTCCTCCCCTGGTTGTGGATTCCGCTGGCGGCCTGGGGCCTGCGCGGCTGGCTGGCGCCGCGCGGCGCACCGCCCACGCTGCTGGTGCTGCGCGTGTTCCAGCAGGACGCGGGTGTGCAGACCTTGTTCGACCGGGTGGTGGAGCGCTGGCGCCACTCGGGCAACACGGTGCTGATCGCCGGCACCGACCTGCTCAGCCGCACCATCGACCCGGACGACGTGTTCACCTTCCTCAACGGGCGCCTGGCCGACCGGTTTGTGGCCAACGAGGCGCAGGTGGCCGAGCGCCTGCGCGACTTCGACCTCGCGCCCGACCCCGACGGCCGCTACCGCGTCAACGAGTGTTATTGCTTCGACAGCACCTGGCAGCAGGCCCTGGCCGCGCTGGTGGCGCAGGCCGACGTGGTGCTGATGGACCTGCGCGGCTTTCAGGCGCGCAACCAGGGCTGCCGCCACGAACTCGGCGTGCTCGCCACCGCGGCGCACCTGCAGCGTGTGGTGCTCTTGTTCGACGCGAGCACCGACCGTGGCACCGCGCTGGCCGATCTGGCCTTGGCGCCGGCGGGGCGTGTGGTGTGGGTGGAGGCCGGGCGGCTGGAGCAGAAGCGCGTGGCGCAGATCGTGGGCGCGCTGCTCGGCGCCGGCAAAGAACCGGTGTCAGGCGAAGTGGTCGAAGCCGCGCGCTGACACCGCCACCGCGTGGCCCGAGGCGTCCAGCACGCGCAAGCCGGGCGCGGCGCTGATGCGGCCGATGCGCTGCAAGGGCGTGTGGCTGGCCTGGGCCGCGGCTTCCACGGCGGCGCGGGCGATGGGCGCAACGGTGAACAGAAGCTCGTAGTCGTCGCCGCCGTTGAGAAGGCAGTCGATGCGCCGGGCTTCGGGCAGCAGGGCCAGCGCGGGAGCGGTGGGCAACTGGCCGAGCGCGACTTCGGCGCCCACGCCACTGGCCGCCAGGATGTGGCCCAGGTCGCCGGCCAGGCCGTCGCTCACATCGATGGCCGCGTGCACCGCGTTGCCCAGCACGGCGAGCAAGGTCGCCAGTTCCAGCCGCGGCGTGGGGCGCTCCAGCCGCCGACGCAATTCGGGGTGCTGGGTCAGCGCCTGGGCCCCGCAGGCCTGGGTGGCCCAGTCGGTGCCCTGCATCAACTCCAGCGCCAGCCGCGCTTCGCCGGTGCGCCCGGTGAGGTAGAGGTCATCGCCCACCTGCGCCTGGCTGCGCTGCATGGCCAAGCCGGGGCGCACCTCGCCCATCACGGTGATGCAGATGTTGAGCGGGCCGCGCGTGGTGTCCCCGCCCACCAGCGGGCAGGCGTGGGCATCGGCCAGCGCAAACAGCCCGCGTGCGAACGCGGCGAGCCAGGCTTCGTCGGCCTGGGGCAGGGCCAGGGCGAGCGTGAAACCGAGCGGGCGCGCGCCCATGGCGGCGAGGTCGCTCAGGTTCACCGCGAGCGCCTTGTGGCCCAGGGCCTCGGGGTCGACACCCTCGAAGAAATGCCGGCCCTCGACCAGCATGTCGGTGGACACCGCGAGCTGGCAACCCGGTTGCGGCTTCAGCAGGGCGCAGTCGTCGCCGATGCCCAGGGCCACCGAGGGCCGGGCCACCTGGCCGGCGCGCTGGAAGTGGCGCCGGATGAGTTCGAATTCACCCATGGGGCTGTTCGGTGGAAGCGTCGGCAGGACGCGGGTCGCTCGGGGGCAGCAGGAAACTCAGCGGTGCCAGCACAATGCGCTGCCTGATCGCGGCGCGGATCAGCTTGCGGTTCACCTCGCTGATGTTCTGCGCCTGCAGGGCGAGACGGAACGCAAGGTAGAAACTCACGCCCAGGTTGATCGGGCCCACGGCCATCACACCGGCCGCTGCCCACCAGAAGGCGGGCTCGCGCAACACGTCCAGCCCCAGCGCAAACGCCGCCGCAGCCATCTGACCGGCCGACAGGGTCACGTGGCGCACATCCAGGCCGATGCCGAAGAACTGCAGGAAGGCGGGTGTGAGGCCGAGCATGAAACCCAGCGAGATGTTGGCGGCCAGGCCCGAGATGTTGGTGCGGGTGAAGTTGGCCCAGCGCGCGGCGCGCTGGCGGCCGAGCACGCTGGTGAAGCGTGGGTTGTGCTCCATGGCCGAGTGCAGCTTGTGGAAGACAAACCAGTTTTCGACCCAGCCCGCCACGATGCTGGAAGCAAACAGCAGCACGCCGGTGAACGCCGCAAACAGCAGCGTGGGGCCGAGCAGGCTGATGCTCTCCAGCGTGTGATGCGCTTTTTCTTCGTCCACCATGGCGCTACCGGTGGTGAACGCCAGCACCGAGCTGATCAGCAGCACCACCGGGACCACCAGGCCGATGTTGCCCACGATCGCCGCCACCTGTGAACGGAACAGGTTGGCCACCTCATCCACGAAACGCTTGACCGAACCCGGCGCCTTGATGTCCTTGAGCTTGGCCACCATGGCCGGCGCGGTGACGGCCGGCTGTTTGGTGGCCACCGTGAGGTGCAGCAGCATGATGAGCACGAACGACGCAGCGTAATTCATGCCCGCGGCAAAGCCGCTCCAGAAAGCGGAGAGACCCAGGCCGTAGAGCGCGAACTTCACCCAGGTGGTGAGGCCGATGATCGCGCCGCCGCCCGCCGCCTTGCCCAGCATGTCCTTGTATTCCGCGGCGTTGCGGGTGATGTAGTGCTCGCCGCTCTCGGCGCTGCGCTCGGCCACCTTGGCGGCGGTGAGGTGCGAGCTGGCCGCGATGAGCGAGCGGATGCTGCGGTTGTCCAGCCCCACCTGGGCGAGGTCGGCCAGCAGGGCCACGGTGGCGCGTTCGGGCTGGTCGGACTGCAGGCAATCCAGCAACTCCTTCACCCGCACCACGCGCTCGCGCAGCTGGCGCAGTCGGAACACGATGCCCACCGACACGCCGTGTTCTTCCAGGTGCGAATACACCGAGTAGGCCGCGTGGCGGCAGGCGTCGAGCTGGTTGCGCAACCGCGTGGCTGCAGCCAATGCCTCGGGGCTTTGCGCGCCATGCACGCGCACCTCGCGGCGCAGCGACTCCAGGTCGCTGGGCAACTGGTGGAACGGCTTCTGTTCCTGGGCTTCGGGCGACATGCGCACCCGGATCTCGGAGGCAAAGCCGGTCGCACTGACCTGGCTCACGCAGGAAATCATGGCGTCCATCAGCGCCACCTGCCAGAAATCGGCCGTGTCGGCGCCGGGTTCGGTGCCGGTGCCGATCAGCAGGTCGCGCAGGCGCAGCAAGGTGGCGCTGTCCAGTGCCTTCAGCCAGCGCACGTCAAAGCGCGTGGGCAGCAGCAGATCGAACAGTTCGCCCAGGTCGTGGGTTTCGGGCGTGTGGGGCAGCGCCTTCTTGCGCAGGCGGTTGCCGAACTCGCTCAGGAAGGCCGTGCGCGGGGCAAAGCCGTGGTCGGCCAGCAGCGGCGTGATGTCCACGGTTTCCACAAAACGCTGCCACCAGCGGCGCCAGCGCTGCTGCAGGTCGGGATGGGATTGCACGCTGTCGAGAAACTCGCGCACGCGGGCCACGCTGGCCTGCACGTCCTTTTCATCGCCGCGCACCCAGCGCATGGCATCGATCAGCCACAGGTGGCGTTGCGCCAGGGGCGCGTCGGGGTCGATGGCGTCGATGAGGGCAGTGACGGCCATGGGCGAGGAGCCGCGCTTCAGTGCAGCACCCGCGATGGCGTGTCACCCGCGCCGCTGGCGCGCAAGGCAAACGCGGGCACCACGGCCTCGAAACGCTCGCCGTCTTCGGCCACACAGAAAAAGCTGCCACGCATGCTGCCCGTGGGTGTTTTCAGGCGGGTGCCGCTGGTGTACTGAAACGATTCACCCGGCCGCAGCAGCGGCTGGTGACCCACCACGCCCAGGCCCTTGACCTGCTCGGTGTGACCCTGCTCGTCATCGATGATCCAGTGCCGCGAGATCAGCTGCGCCGTGGCCTCACCGGTGTTGGTGATGGTGATGGTGTAGGCGAAGGCGTACTGGTCTTCTTCGGGGGAAGACTGCTCGCTGAGGTACTGGGGTTCGACCTCGCAGGTGAACAGGTATTTGGGCATGGCGAGGATGTTACCCCGGGCATGCACCGCGCCGTGAGGCCTGACAAAATGCACCCGACCACCCATTCACCTCTCACCACAGGTTGCCCATGTCCCAGAACTCCAGCGCCGCGTTCATCGCCCCATCCATCCTGTCCGCCGACTTCGCCCGCCTGGGCGACGAGGTGAAAAACGTCATCGCCGCCGGTGCCGACTGGATCCACTTCGACGTGATGGACAACCACTACGTGCCCAACCTGACCTTCGGGCCCATGGTCTGCCAGGCGCTCAAGCCGCACGCCAAAAAGCCCGATGGCACCCCGGTGCCGATCGACGTGCACCTGATGATCCAGCCGGTGGACGCGCTGGCCGGCGCCTTCATCGACGCCGGCGCCGACCTGGTGAGTTTCCACCCCGATGCGAGCGCCCACGTGCACCGCAGCGTGCAGGCCATCAAGGCCAAGGGCGCCAAGGCCGGCCTCACCTTCAACCCGGGCCAGCCGCTGGATGTGCTGGACTGGCTGATCGACGACATCGACCTGATCCTGATCATGAGCGTCAACCCCGGCTTCGGCGGCCAGAGCTTCATCGACTCCGCGCTGCGCAAGATCGAGGACGCGCGCAAGCGCATCGAGGCCAGCGGACGGGACATCCGCCTGGAGGTGGACGGCGGCATCAAGCCCGACAACATCCGCCGCGTGGCCGACGCCGGCGCCGACACCTTTGTGGCCGGCAGCGCGATCTTCGGCAAGCCGGATTACAAGGCGGTCATTGACCAGATGCGGGCTGCGCTCGCGTGATGTTTTTTGCCGAAGCAAGACCGGGCGCCGTGCCGCTCCCAAGCCCGGTCAGCCCCCTCGGGGGGCAGCGACCCGCGCAGCGGTGGAGCGTGGGGGCGGTGATCGTCGATCTTGACGGGACGATGGTCGACACCCTGGGCGACTTCGATGTTGCGTTGAACGAAACCTTGAAGGCGCTGGGCCGACCCGGCGTCACCCGCGCCGACATCGAACGCATGGTGGGCAAGGGCTCGGCGCACCTGATCCGATCAGCGCTGCTGCACGGCGGGTTGCAGGCCGATGACGCAGCAGCGTTGCAGGGCGATGCCTGGACGCGCTACCAGGCGAACTACCTCGCGATCAACGGCGCGCACAGCGCGGTGTACCCCGGCGTCATCGAAGGTCTCACGGCGCTGCGCGAGCGCGGCCTGCCGCTGGCCTGCCTGACCAACAAGCCCCACGCCTTCGCCGTGCAGTTGCTGAAAGCCAAAGGCCTGCTGGGCTTTTTTGCACACGTGTTCGGTGGCGACAGCTTCGAGCGCACCAAACCCGACCCGCTGCCGCTGCTCAAGACCTGCGAGGCGCTGGGCACCGCGCCAGCGAACACGCTGATGGTGGGCGACTCGCAGAACGACGGCATCGCCGCGCGCGCGGCGGGCTGCCCGGTGGTGCTGGTGACCTATGGGTACAACCATGGCGATCCGATCGCGCAGGCGCCGCACGACCGGCTGATCGGATCGCTGGCCGAGCTGACCCCTGGGGTGTCCTGACTGTCAGGGTTTTGCTTTGCCCAGCAAAGCGTCTTTCAGCTGCCAGTCCGCCGGCTTGGGCCCCAGCCAGATGCGCATCAGCGCGTTGAAGAACTCGGGTTCCTTGAACGGCTCGCCTTCGACCTTGCCCTTGATCGTCAGCACCGTGCCGGTGCCGGGGACCCAGTCGATCAGGAAGGTGTCGCCCGCGACCAGCTTCTTGTGGTCGCTGAACACCTGGCTCATGCGCAGCACGCCGGGGATGAGCTTGGAAAAGGCGGCGCGGTCCATGTTGTCTTCCATGCCGCGCGAGAACAGCTTGCCGAGTTCGGCCGAATCGATGTCGCGCAACATGGTGATGGTCATGCGCCGCGGGCCGGTGGCGGTCAGCACGGCTTCGGGTGTCTCGGCTTTCTGGCCAAGGTAGAGGCCGGCGGTGTAGACCTTGAACACCGCCTTGTAGCGGATGCCCGCGCCATTGAGCAGCAGGGGCTGTCCGGCCACGGTGACGCGGTCTTCGAGTTTGACGCCGCTGAGGTCCACCGTGGCGGCCTGACCGAGCGCCGGCACGAGCAGGGCGGCGCACAGGGCAACCGACCCCACAAGGGAAGGGGAAAAGAGCTTGTGTTTCATGGGACTCCGGGTCGGAAAAAAAGAACAGCCGTTCTATTTTTCCGATTGTCCCTGCGGGTCGACCCCGCCCTCACAGGGTTTAGCCGTAAAACCAAAGCATGTCGGCGTGACCCACGACACGCAACAACCCCTTTGCTACACTCCGGCCACCATGTTCAACCCATGCACAACCCCTTCAGGTGTTCTGCCGAGCCGCAACGGCCGGGGAGCCTGGCCCTGGCGCAAGCCAGCGTAAACGTGCACTCCCCCCGGGGTTGGCACAGCGACCACCGGGCCCCGGGCCCGCCGCTGTCTCACCCCACCCAAGCCCGGCAGCACCCCTGACCGGATGGCATGGAACCCAGCGCCCCGCCCGAAGTGTCGATGACCCGACGCGTGGCCGATGGAAAGAACGAACATGATCACGGAACTGGAATTCAAGAGCCTGGCGCAGCAGGGCTTCAACCGCATACCGCTGATGGCCGAGGCCTTCGCGGATCTCGAAACCCCGCTCTCGCTGTACCTCAAGCTCGCGCATGGTCGCGGCGACGGCAAGCACAGCTTCTTGCTCGAATCGGTGGTGGGCGGTGAGCGCTTCGGGCGCTACAGCTTCATCGGCCTGCCCGCGCGCACCCTGCTGCGCGCCACCGGCTTCGGCGCCGAGGCCAAAACCGAGGTGGTGCGCGACGGGGTGGTGGTGGAGACGAACCACGGCAACCCGCTGGACTTCATCGCGGCCTACCAGCAGCGCTTCAAGGTCGCGCTGCGCCCGGGCCTGCCGCGTTTCTGCGGTGGCCTGGCCGGCTACTTCGGCTACGACGCGGTGCGCCACATCGAGAAGAAGCTCGAAAAGTCGTGCCCGCCCGACACCCTGGGCTGCCCCGACATCCTCTTGCTGCAATGCGAAGAGCTCGCGGTGATCGACAACCTCTCGGGCAAGCTGTATTTGATCGTCTATGCCGACCCGGCTCAGCCCGAGGCCTACGCCAACGGCAAGAAGCGCCTGCGTGAACTGCGCGAGGCACTCAAGTACTCGGTGAGCGCGCCGGTCGTCAAGCCCAGCCAGGGCTACCCGGCCGAGCGCGACTTCGCCAAGGCCGATTACCTCAAGGCCGTGGACCGCGCCAAGGAGTTGATCGCCGCCGGCGACTTCATGCAGGTGCAGGTGGGCCAGCGCATCAAGAAGCGCTACACCGAGTCGCCGCTGAGCCTGTACCGCGCCCTGCGCTCGCTCAACCCCTCGCCCTACATGTACTACTACCACTTCGGGGATTTCCACGTGGTGGGGGCGTCGCCCGAGATTCTGGTGCGCCAGGAGAACACGGCCGAGGGCACCAAGGTGACGATCCGCCCGCTGGCCGGCACCCGCCCGCGCGGTGCCACGCCCGAGCAGGACAAGGCGACCGAGACCGAGCTGATCAACGACCCGAAGGAGCGCGCGGAACACGTGATGCTGATCGACCTGGCGCGCAACGACATCGGTCGCATCGCGAAGATCGGCACCGTCCAGGTGACCGAGGCGTTTGCGGTGGAGCGCTACAGCCACGTGATGCACATCGTGAGCAACGTCGAGGGCATGCTGGTGGACGGCATGACCAGCATGGACGTGCTGAAAGCCACCTTCCCGGCCGGCACGCTCACCGGCGCGCCCAAGGTGCACGCCATGGAGCTGATCGACCAGCTGGAGCCGACCAAGCGCGGCATCTACGGCGGCGCCTGCGGTTACCTCAGCTATGCGGGCGACATGGACGTGGCGATCGCGATCCGCACCGGCATCATCAAGGACCAGACGCTGTACGTGCAGGCCGCGGCCGGCGTGGTGGCCGATTCGGTGCCCGAGATGGAATGGAGAGAGACGGAACACAAGGCGCGGGCCTTGTTGCGCGCGGCCGAACTGGTGGAGGAGGGTCTGGAATGAGCTCGAACAAACCAATCCAGGTTTTGATGGTGGACAACTACGACTCGTTCACCTTCAACATCGTGCAGTACCTCGGTGAGTTGGGGGCCGAGGTGACCGTGGTGCGCAACGACGAGATCACGGTGGACGACATCGACCAACGACTGGCGGCCGGAAAGGTCGATCGCCTGGTGATTTCACCCGGCCCGTGCTCACCCGCCGAAGCCGGCATCTCGGTCGCGGCGATCCAGCACTTTGCCGGCAAGCTGCCCATCCTGGGTGTGTGCCTGGGTCATCAGGCCATCGGCGCCGCGCTGGGCGGCACGGTGGTGCGCGCGCAGGAACTCATGCACGGCAAGACCAGCGTCATCACCACCACGCAGCAAGGCGTTTTCTCGGGATTGCCGCAACAGTTCACGGTGAACCGCTACCACTCGCTGGCGATCCGCCGCAGCGATTGCCCGCCCGACCTGGAGGTGACCGCCTGGACCGACGACGGCGAGATCATGGGCGTGAAGCACAAGACGCTCGCCATCGAAGGCGTGCAGTTCCACCCCGAGAGCATCCTCACCGAACATGGGCACGCGATGCTCAAGAACTTTCTGGAGCAAAGACCATGAACCCCCACGTTCCACCGCTGCGCGGGTCACTGCCCCCCGAGGGGGCTGATCCGGCTTGGGGCGGCCCGGCGCCGGATCGCATGAAAACCGTTGATCTCAGAAGCGATACCGTCACGCAACCCACGCCCGCCATGCGCGAAGCCATGATGGCCGCGCCCCTGGGCGACGACGTGTTCGGCGACGACCCGTCGGTCAATGCGCTGCAGGAAAAAATCGCAGCCCTGACGGGCAAGGAAGCCGCGCTCTTCATGGCCAGCGGCACGCAGAGCAACCTGTGCGCGATGCTGGCGCACTGCGAGCGTGGCGACGAATACATCGTGGGCCAGAACGCCCACACCTACCGCTATGAAGGTGGCGGCGCGGCCGTGCTGGGCAGCATCCAGCCGCAGCCGCTGGCGCAAAACGCCACCGGGCAGATGCAGCTGGCCGACATCGCCGCCGCCATCAAACCCGACGATCCACACTTCGCACGCACGCGCCTGCTCTGCCTGGAAAACACCTGGAACGGCCACCCCATGCCGGCCGAGTACCTGGACCAGGCGACCGCGCTGGCGCGCGAGCACGGCCTGGCGGTGCACCTGGACGGCGCACGCGTGTTCAACGCCGCGGTGGCGGCTGGGGGTGATCCCCGCCTCGGCGCCGGACCGATCCAAGCCGAGGCCGCCCCCTCGGGGGGCAGCGACTCACACGCAGTGGGGGAGCGTGGGGGCGATCCATACACCGCTTTGCGCGGCATCGTGGACCGCTTCGACAGCGTCTCGGTCTGCTTCAGCAAAGGCCTCGGCGCGCCCGTGGGATCAGCCTTGTGTGGCTCCAAAGACCTGATCCGCCGCGCGCTGCGCTGGCGCAAGATGCTCGGCGGCGGCTTGCGCCAGTCGGGCCTGCTCGCAGCGGCCGCACACCACGCACTGGACCACCACATCCACCGCCTGGCCGACGACCACGCGCTCGCGCAGCGCCTGGCGCAAGGGCTGACCGGCATCGATGGCCTGGCTGTGCGCTCGGCGCAAACCAACATCGTGTTCGTCGATGTGGCGAACGGGCGCGGCCCCGACCTGCTGGCGCACCTCGCGCGCGACGGTGTGCTGGCCACCGGCCTGATCGGCCTGCGCTTCGTGACCCACCTCGACGTAGATGCGGCAGGCATCGACCGCGCCATTGCCAGCACCCGTGCGTTCTTTGCGCAGGGCGCCACAGTCGCCAGCACCCGGCCCGTCGGCTCCGCCGTCTACTGAGCGCAGGCGCCCGGTCATGCCCGATCTGCCGCAACTCCTGCTGTTCATCGCGGCCGGCTGGCTGCTCAACCTCACGCCGGGGCCGGACGTGCTCTGCATCGTGACCCACGCATTGAAGAGCGGCGTGCGGGCCGGCATCGCGGCCGCGCTGGGCATCGTCAGCGGTTGCTTTGTGCACGTGTTCGCCGCCGCCGTCGGCGTGAGCGCGCTGCTGGCGACCTCAGCCACCGCGTTCACCGTGCTCAAGTGGATCGGTGCGGCCTACCTGCTGTGGATGGGCATTCGTTTGCTGATGTCGAAATCCACGCCGCTGGATTTGAATGCGGGCACCGCAGAGGTGAACCTGTGGCGCGTGTACCGCCGCGGTTTCCTCACCAACGTGCTCAACCCCAAGGTGGCGATTTTTTTCCTCGCGTTCGTACCGCAGTTCATCGCGCCCGAATCGCCCAACAAGGCGCTGGTGTTTTTGCTGCTGGGGTTGATCTTCAGCCTCAACTCGCTGCCCATCAACGTCGGCTATGCCTGGCTTGCCGCCTGGGCCGCGCGCCGCGTGCAGACGGTGCAGCGCGCCATGCACTGGCTCGACCGCGCCGCCGGCCTGCTCTTCATGGGCTTCGGTCTGCGCCTGGCCTTCACCGACAATCCCGCCCAGTAAACAAGAAGCTTTGGAGACACGCATGCCGAACAGCCACAAGATCACGCCACAAGAGGCGCTGCAGCGCACCATCGAGCACCGCGAGATCTTTCACGACGAGATGCTGCACCTCATGCGCCTGATCATGAGCGGCGAAATGTCGCCCGTGATGATGGCCGCCTTCATCACCGGCCTGCGCGTGAAGAAGGAAACCATCGGCGAGATCACCGCCGCCGCGCAGGTGATGCGCGAGTTTTCCACCAAGGTGCATGTGGCCGACAAGACGCACCTGGTCGACATCGTGGGCACCGGCGGCGACGGCTCGCACACCTTCAACATCTCCACCTGCTCGATGTTCGTGGCGGCCGCGGCCGGCGCCCGCGTGAGCAAACACGGCGGGCGCAGCGTCTCCAGCAAGAGCGGCAGCGCCGACGTGCTGGAAAGCCTGGGCGTGAACATCAACCTGCCGCCCGAGGCCATCGCGCGTTGCATCGAACAGGTCGGCGTGGGCTTCATGTTCGCGCCCAACCACCACCCGGCCATGAAAAACGTCGCCCCGGTGCGGCGCGAACTCGGCATCAAGACCATCTTCAACATCCTCGGCCCGCTGACCAACCCGGCCTCGGCGCCCAACATCCTCATGGGCGTCTTCCACCCCGACTTGGTGGGTATCCAGGTGCGCGCGCTGCAGCGCCTGGGCGCCGAACACGCGGTGGTGGTGTACGGCCGCGACGGCATGGACGAAGTCTCGCTCGGCGCGGCCACGCTGGTGGGCGAACTCAAGAACGGCGAGATCACCGAGTACGAAATCCACCCCGAAGATTTCGGCATGACCATGGCCAGCAGCCGCGCGCTGCGTGTGGAAACGCCCGAGGCCTCGCGCCAGATGCTCATGGGCGTGCTGGAAGGCCGCGACGACCCGACCTTCAAGGCCGCCAGCGAGATCGTGGCGCTCAACGCCGGCGTGGCGCTGTACGCGGCCAACGTGGTCGCCGACATGGGCGCAGGTATCGCACTCGCGCGGCGCACGCTGGCCTCCGGCGCGGCCCTGGCCAAACTCGAACAACTCAAGGCCTTCGCGGCCTGACCTGGAGCACTGCCATGAGCGACATCCTGCAAAAGATCGTGACCGTCAAGCACGAAGAAATCGCCGCCGCCCAGCGCAAGAAGCCGCTCGACGTGGTGCGCTTCGACGCCGAGAGCCGCGTGCTCACGCGCGACTTCGAAGGCGCGTTGCGTCGCAAGATCGCCGCCGGCCAGGCCGCGGTGATCGCCGAGGTCAAGAAGGCCAGCCCGAGCAAGGGCGTGCTGCGCGAAGACTTCGTCCCGGCCGACATTGCCCAGAGCTATGCCGAGGGCGACGGCACAGTGAGCGCGGCCTGCCTCTCGGTGTTGACCGACAAGCAGTTTTTTCAAGGCAGCACCGACTATTTGAAACAGGCCCGCGCGAGCTGCGACCTGCCCGTGCTGCGCAAGGATTTCATGGTGGACCCGTACCAGGTCTACGAGGCCCGTGCCATGGGTGCCGACGCCATCCTGCTGATCGCCGCCTGCCTGGACAACGCGCAGATGGCCGATCTCGAAGCGCTGGCGTTGAGCCTGAACATGGCGGTGCTGGTGGAGGTGCACGACCGCGCCGAACTGCAGCGCGCGCTCAAGCTCAAGACGCCGCTGATCGGCATCAACAACCGCAATCTCCGCACCTTCGAGGTCACGCTGCAGACCACGCTGGACCTGATGGCCGAGGTGCCTGCCGGGCGCCTGCTGATCACCGAGTCCGGCATCCTCGGTCGCGAAGACGTGCAGACCATGCGGACGGCCGGCGTGCACGCCTTCCTGGTGGGTGAGGCCTTCATGCGCGCGCCCGAGCCGGGTCTGGCGCTGGCCGAGCTGTTCGCCTGAACGCATGTCCGGGCTGGACACGTTGGGCTGGGCCGACCTGACCGCGACTTTCTGGTCGTCCGCTGAAGGTTCCGCGCTGGCTTCGTTTCTGGAGGCCCGGCGCGCGCAGGGCGCCACCATCTACCCGCCAGAGCCCCTGCGGGCCCTGCAACTCACCCCGCCCGGCCAGGTTCGGGTCGTCGTGCTGGGGCAGGACCCCTACCACGGCCCCGGTCAGGCCGAGGGCTTGGCGTTCTCGGTGGCGCCCGGCGTGAAGCCACCGCCCAGCCTGCGCAACATCTTCCAGGAACTGCAGCGCGATCTGGGTCTTCCCCTGCCTTCCAGTGGCTCCCTGGTGCGCTGGGCCCAGCAGGGGGTGTTGCTGCTCAACACCTGCCTGACGGTGGAGGACGGCCAGCCCGCCAGCCACGCCGGGCGGGGCTGGGAGGTGTTGACCGACAGGCTCATCGAGCGCTGCAGCGCCTCGGGCCAGCCCAAGGTTTTCCTGCTCTGGGGTGCGCATGCCCAGAAAAAGGCGGCCCTGATCGACTCAGGGCGGCACCTGCTGCTGTTCGCCAACCACCCGTCGCCACTGTCGGCCCGCCGCGGCCCCTTGCCGTTCATCGGCTGCGGCCATTTCAGCCAGGCGAACGCCTGGTTGGTGGAGCAGGGCGCCCGGCCCGTGGCCTGGTGATGCACGGGCTTGCGTTGAGGCTGGTACACGGTCTTAAAACCATGGCATAATCGCGGGCTGCGCTATGGAGGGGTGGCCGAGTGGTTAAAGGCAGCAGACTGTAAATCTGCCCGCTTACGCGTACGCTGGTTCGAATCCAGCCTCCTCCACCAGCGATCGATGTGTGACATGCAAGCGATGGGACTTTGCGTCCGGCAGCTCTTGCCTTTGTGGGCGTGAGCCGTTTGGGCGGGGCGAATTTGGCGGGAGTAGTTCAATGGTAGAACCCCAGCCTTCCAAGCTGATGACGCGGGTTCGATTCCCGTCTCCCGCTCCATGTCCCGCTGGTAGTCGGTATTGAGTTGGTTTTGAATGTTCCAGGATGGTCGGCTTGCCGGCTTCCTTGGCCCTTGTGGCTCAGTGGTAGAGCACTCCCTTGGTAAGGGAGAGGTCGCGGGTCCGATTCCCGCCAAGGGCACCAGTTATTTGCAGATCTGCAGCCGCAGGTTTTTTGGTTGTTTCGGCAGTTTTGATTTGGAGCTGAAAAAATGGCAAAAGAGAAATTTGAGCGGACCAAGCCGCACGTCAACGTTGGCACCATTGGTCACGTTGACCACGGCAAGACCACGCTGACGGCGGCGATCACGACCGTGCTGGCGGCCAAGTTTGGCGGTGCCGCCAAGGCCTACGACCAGATCGACGCAGCGCCCGAAGAGAAGGCCCGCGGCATCACGATCAACACCGCGCACGTGGAATACGAAACGGCCAACCGCCACTACGCCCACGTGGACTGCCCCGGCCACGCCGACTATGTGAAGAACATGATCACCGGAGCCGCCCAGATGGACGGCGCCGTGCTGGTGTGCTCGGCCGCTGACGGCCCCATGCCCCAGACCCGCGAGCACATCCTGCTGGCCCGCCAGGTGGGCGTGCCTTACATCATCGTGTTCCTGAACAAGTGCGACATGGTCGACGACGCCGAGTTGCTCGAGCTGGTCGAGATGGAAGTGCGCGAGCTGCTGGACAAGTACGACTTCCCCGGCGACGCCACCCCCATCATCCACGGCTCGGCCAAGCTCGCCCTGGAAGGCGACAAGGGCCCGCTGGGCGAAGAAGCCATCATGAAGCTGGCCGATGCGCTGGACACCTACATCCCCACGCCCGACCGTGCCGTTGACGGCGCGTTCCTGATGCCCGTGGAAGACGTGTTCTCCATCTCGGGCCGCGGCACCGTGGTGACCGGCCGTATCGAGCGCGGTATCGTCAAGGTCGGCGAAGAGATCGAGATCGTCGGTATCTCCGACACCCAGAAGACCACCTGCACCGGCGTGGAAATGTTCCGCAAGCTGCTGGACCAGGGCCAGGCTGGCGACAACGTCGGTATCCTGCTGCGCGGCACCAAGCGCGAAGACGTGCAGCGCGGCCAGGTGCTGTGCAAGCCCGGCTCGATCAAGCCGCACACGCACTTCACCGGCGAGATCTACGTGCTGTCCAAAGACGAAGGTGGCCGTCACACGCCGTTCTTCAACAACTACCGCCCGCAGTTCTACTTCCGCACGACCGACGTGACCGGCTCGATCGAGCTGCCCGAAGGCAAGGAAATGGTCATGCCCGGTGACAACGTGTCGATCACGGTCAAGCTGATCAACCCCATCGCCATGGAAGAAGGCCTGCGCTTCGCCATCCGCGAAGGCGGTCGTACCGTTGGCGCCGGCGTCGTTGCCAAAATCATCGCGTAAGGACTTTGAGGGTCGGGCCACTCGCTTGAGCGTGTGCCCTGGTCCCAACCGATTTAAGCGCCCTCAGGGGCACCGCCAGTAGGGGTATAGCTCAATTGGCAGAGCGTCGGTCTCCAAAACCGAAGGTTGTAGGTTCGATTCCTACTGCCCCTGCCACCCAACAGGGAAACCCGGAAACTGATCCGGTCTGTTGAGTGGTTGACAAGCCCACCGAAGTCGACAAGACCTCTGGTGGGCTTGCGTGTCTCAAGCTTTCGGGTTTTGAGCGCGTTTTTTGATAAGTTTTGTCTGGATTTTCATGGCCACCTCCGAAGTACAAACCGTCCACACCGGCGCCGACAAGGCCAAGCTGGCGGCTGCCATCGTGCTGCTGTTGGGCTCGTTTGTCGCCTTCTACCTGCTGTCTTCCCGCGGTGCCCTGGTGCAGTGGGGTGCGTTGCTGGTGCTGATGGGTGCTGCCGTGGTGGTGTTTGTTGTGTCCGAATCGGGCAAGCAGCTGGTGGCTTTTGGCCGCGATTCCTGGCGCGAAGTGAAAAAGGTTGTCTGGCCCGCCCGCAAGGAAGCGATCCAGATGACGGCTTACGTGTTCGCCTTCGTGCTGGTGATGTCGCTCTTTCTGTGGCTCACCGACAAGACGGTCGAATGGCTGTTCTACGACCTGATTCTGGGCTGGAGAAAATAAATGACCGAGCAAAACAGTCCCGTGACCGACGGTGTGGCCGCTGAAGGCATGCGCTGGTACGTCGTCCACGCCTACTCGGGCATGGAAAAGGCCGCCGAGCGCAACATCGTCGAGCGCATCAACCGCGCCGGCATGCAGGACAAGTTCGGCCGCATCCTCGTGCCCACCGAAGAGGTGGTCGAGATGAAAAACGGCCAGCGCCGCACCACCGAACGCAAGTTCTTCCCTGGCTATGTGCTGGTGGAAATGGTGATGGACGACGACACCTGGCACCTGGTCAAGCACACCAACAAGGTCACCGGCTTCGTGGGTGGTGCGAAGAACCGCCCAGCCCCGATCTCCGAGGAAGACGTTCAGAAGATCGTCAACCAGATGCAGGAAGGCACCGACAAGCCCCGCCACAAGGTGGAGTTCGTGGTTGGTGAGTACGTGCGCGTGAAGGAAGGCCCCTTCACCGACTTCAACGGCACGGTGGAAGAAGTCAACTACGAGAAGAACAAGATGCGCGTGTCGGTGACCATTTTCGGTCGCGCCACACCGGTCGAACTCGAATTCAGCCAGGTCGAAAAAACCTGACAGTTCCAGGTGCTGGCGGGTCGGCCCGACGCCAGTGCTGTTGAAGTTTTCCGGGTCCCCAACCGCGAGGAGGTTGTCCACTGTGGCAGCCGTCTGCACTCGCAGGAGCTAAAAAATGGCGAAAAAAATCGTCGGCTTCGTCAAGCTGCAAGTCCCAGCTGGCAAGGCCAACCCTTCCCCTCCGATCGGCCCGGCACTGGGTCAGCGCGGCCTGAACATCATGGAGTTCTGCAAGGCGTTCAACGCCCAGACCCAGGGCGTTGAGCCAGGTCTGCCGCTGCCCGTGGTGATCACGGCGTACGCGGACAAGAGCTTCACCTTCATCATCAAGACGCCGCCGGCGACCACCTTGATCAAGAAGGCGATCAAGCTCGACAAGGGCTCTTCGGTGCCCAACAAGAACAAGGTCGGCAAGATCACGCGCGCACAGCTCGAAGAGATCGCCAAGACCAAGATGAAAGACATGACCGCCGCCGATGTGGACGCTGCCGTGCGCACCATCGCCGGTTCGGCCCGCTCGATGGGCGTGATTGTGGAGGGCGTGTAAATGGCCAAGCTGACCAAAAAACAGAAAGCCTTCGAAGGCAAGGTCGACAGCAACAAGCTGTACGCCCTGATCGAAGCCATCGCCATCATCAAGGAATGCGCGAACGCGAAGTTTGACGAATCCATCGACGTGGCCATCCAGCTCGGCGTGGACGCCAAGAAATCCGATCAGGTGGTGCGCGGCGCCGTCGTGATGCCCAACGGCACCGGCAAGACCAAGCGCGTGGCCGTGTTCGCCCAGGGTGCCAAGGCCGAAGAAGCCAAGGCCGCCGGTGCCGATATCGTGGGCATGGACGATCTGGCCGCCGACATCAAGGCCGGCAACATGAACTTCGACGTGGTGATCGCCTCGCCGGACGCCATGCGTGTCGTCGGTACCCTGGGTCAGATCCTGGGTCCGCGCGGTTTGATGCCCAACCCGAAGGTTGGCACCGTGACGCCCGACGTCGCGCAAGCCGTGCGCAATGCCAAAGCAGGTCAGGTCCAGTTCCGCGTCGACAAGGCCGGCATCGTGCACGGCACGATCGGTCGCCGTTCGTTCGAAGCCGACAAGCTCCAGGGCAACCTGGTGGCCCTGCTCGACGCGCTGACCAAAGCCAAGCCAGCGACCAGCAAGGGTGTGTACCTGCGCAAGGTGGCGGTGTCGTCGACCATGGGTGTCGGCGTTCGTGTTGACATGCAATCCATCTCGGCGTAATCGCAGAGAGAAGAATTCGGGTGACGCAGGTTGCCCGGGTGTGGTGGGCCCGGAGGCTGGTTGTGATGACCGGCTCCCGGGGCCATCCAAGACCGTTGGTGTCGGATCAAGTTCTTCGGAATGCGGTCCGACTTAATTGTGACAAGCCAACGCAGATGGCGATCCCGCTGCAGATGGAATCCGTTCCGAAACAGTTGATCGCTGCAATGAGGCGTGTCTCAGGTCGTTGGACCGAAGACACATTTAAGGAGTAGACCTTGAGTCTGAATCGCAGTGAGAAAGAAGCGGTCATTTCCGAAGTGACCAGCCTCGCCGCAAAAGCTCAAACGCTCGTGATGGCGGAATACCGTGGTATCACGGTCGCGAACATGGACAAACTGCGCGTCACAGCCCGCAGCAACGGTGTGAGCCTCAGTGTGTTGAAAAACACGCTGGCCCGCCGTGCGGTGGCTGGCAGCGCATTTGAAGTGGCCGCCGACCAGATGACCGGACCGCTCATCTATGGCTTCTCCGTCGACGCCGTGGCCGCCGCAAAAGTGGTGGCCGAGTTCGCGAAAACCAACGACAAGTTGGTCATTCGCGCCGGTGTGTATGGCGGCAAAGTCCTGGACGTCAATGGCGTGAAGCAGCTCGCAAGCATCCCTTCGAAAGAAGTGCTGCTGGCTCAGCTGTGTGGCTTGCTGATGTCGCCCATGTCGCGTACGGCCGTTGTGCTGGGCGCGCTGGCGGCGAAAAAAGGCGAAGGCGCTGCCCCCGTGGCAGCCGAAGAAGCGGCTGCTGCCTGATTGGCGCGCACCGTTCGTTCAACCAATTGTTAGGAAATCAAAATGGCATTCGATAAAGACGCATTTTTGACCGCGCTGGACAGCATGACGGTCATGGAACTCAACGACTTGGTGAAAGCCATCGAAGAGAAGTTTGGCGTGAGCGCAGCCGCCATGGCCGCCCCCGCAGCCGGTGGTGGCGGTGCTGCTGCTGTTGCTGAAGAGAAGACCGAATTCAACGTCGTGCTGCTCGAAGCCGGCGCCAACAAGGTCTCGGTCATCAAGGCCGTTCGCGAAATCACCGGTCTGGGCCTGAAAGAAGCCAAAGACCTGGTCGACGGCGCACCGAAGAACGTGAAAGAAGGCATTGCCAAGGCCGACGCCGACGCAGCCCTGAAGAAGCTGGTGGAAGCCGGCGCCAAGGCCGAGCTGAAGTAATTCGCTCGTTCCCCGAGGCTGGAGTGCTCGAAAGGGCCTCCAGCCTTCTGTGCTTTCAGAGCACACCCACAAGCCCGGTCGCCGACCCCGCTTTTGAGTGTCTTCTGACCCCGACTGCAGAAGACGACTTGGTTCGGGCCTGTGTGCAATGCACAGGCCGTCCGCCAATGGTTGGTAGAGGCCAGCCACCAAGAAAGCCACCAGGAATCCGTCCTCCTGGTAGGCAAGACAGTCGCCGCAGACCTCAAGTCCGGAGATCTCATGGCCCCAGCATCGAAATACTCATACACCGAACGCAAACGCATCCGCAAGAGCTTTGGTACCCGCGAAAACGTTCTCGCGATTCCCTACCTGTTGCAGATGCAGAAGGACGCCTACACCGCGTTCCTGCAAGCCGACAACGCGCCGAAAAAGCGCACCAACGAGGGCTTGCAGGCGGCGTTTGAAGCCGCTTTCCCCATCGTCTCCCACAACGGTTTTGTGGAGATGAAGTTCGTTGAGTACAACCTGGCCAAGCCCGCCTTCGACGTGCGCGAATGCCAGACCCGTGGTCTGACCTTCGCCTCGGCTGTGCGCGCCCGCGTGCAGCTCATCATCTACGACCGCGAGTCCTCGACCGCGCAGTCCAAGGTGATCAAGGAAGTGAAAGAGCAAGAGGTCTACATGGGCGAAGTGCCCCTGATGACCGAGAAGGGCTCCTTCATCATCAACGGCACCGAGCGTGTCATCGTGTCGCAGCTGCACCGCTCGCCCGGTGTGTTCTTCGAACACGACAAGGGCAAGACGCACAGCTCGGGCAAGCTGTTGTTCTCCGCTCGCATCATTCCTTACCGCGGCTCCTGGCTCGACTTCGAGTTCGACCCCAAGGACGTGTTGTTCTTCCGGGTTGACCGCCGCCGCAAGATGCCGGTCACCATCCTGCTCAAGGCCATCGGCCTCACGCCGGAAACCATCCTGGCCAACTTCTTCGTCAACGACCACTTCCGCGTGATGGACAGTGGCGCGCAGATGGCTTTCGTGCCCGAGCGCCTGCGTGGCGAAGTCGCCCGTTTCGACATCACCGACAAGGCCGGCAAGGTCGTGGTCGCGAAAGACAAGCGCATCACCGTGCGCCACACCCGCGAACTCGAGCAATCGGGCACCACGCACATCAGCGTGCCCGAAGACTTCATGATCGGCCGCGTGGTCGCGCGCAACATCGTGGACGAGGACACCGGCGAGATCATCGCCAAGGCCAACGAAGAGTTGACCGAAGTGCTGCTGAAGAAGCTGCGCACTTCCGGTGTGCAAGACCTGCAATGCCTCTACACCAACGAACTCGACCAGGGTGCGTACATCTCGCAGACCCTGCGCATCGACGAGACCGCCGACGAGTTCGCTGCGCGCGTGGCCATCTACCGCATGATGCGCCCTGGCGAGCCGCCGACCGAAGACGCGGTTCAGGCCCTGTTCCACCGCCTGTTCTACAACCCGGACACGTACGACCTGTCGCGCGTGGGCCGCATGAAGTTCAACGCCCGCGTGGGCCGTGACGAATCCACCGGCGCCATGGTGCTGTCCAACGAAGACATCCTGGCCGTGGTCAAGATCCTCGTGGACCTGCGCAACGGCCGCGGCGAAGTCGATGACATCGACCACCTGGGCAACCGCCGCGTGCGTTGCGTGGGCGAACTGGCCGAGAACCAGTACCGCACGGGTCTGGCGCGTATCGAGAAGGCCGTGAAAGAGCGTCTGGGCCAGGCCGAGCAAGAGCCACTGATGCCGCACGACCTGATCAACTCCAAGCCGATTTCCGCGGCCCTCAAGGAGTTCTTCGGTGCTTCCCAGCTGTCGCAGTTCATGGACCAGACCAACCCGCTGGCCGAGATCACCCACAAGCGCCGCGTGTCGGCTCTTGGCCCGGGCGGTCTGACCCGCGAACGCGCCGGCTTCGAGGTGCGCGACGTGCATGTGACCCACTACGGTCGCGTTTGCCCTATCGAAACGCCTGAAGGTCCCAACATCGGCCTGATCAACTCGCTGGCGCTCTACGCTCGCCTGAACGAGTACGGTTTCATCGAAACCCCGTACCGCCGCGTGATCGAAGGCAAGGTCACGAACCAGATCGACTACTTGTCGGCCATCGAAGAAGGCAAGTACGTCATCGCGCAGGCCAACGCCACGCTCGACGGCGAAGGGCGCCTGACCGGTGACCTGATCTCCGCCCGTGAAAAAGGCGAATCGATCCTGACCCCGTCCGACACCATCCAGTACATGGACGTGTCGCCGGCGCAGATCGTGTCGGTGGCGGCGTCGCTGGTGCCGTTCCTGGAGCACGACGATGCCAACCGCGCGCTGATGGGCGCCAACATGTCTCGTCAGGCCGTGCCTGTGCTGCGTCCTGAAAAGCCGCTGGTGGGCACCGGTATCGAGCGCGTCGCCGCGATCGACTCCGGCACCGTGGTGACCGCCACCCGTGGCGGCAAGGTCGACTACGTGGATGCCACCCGCATCGTGGTGCGCGTGAACGACGCCGAGGCGGTGGCCGGTGAAGTGGGTGTGGACATCTACAACCTCATCAAGTACCAGCGTTCCAACCAGAACACCAACATCCACCAGCGCCCCATCGTGAAGAAGGGCGACATGCTGGCCAAGGGTGACGTGATCGCCGACGGCGCATCGACCGACCTGGGCGAGATCTCGATCGGCCAGAACATGCTGATCGCCTTCATGCCCTGGAACGGCTACAACTTCGAGGATTCGATCCTGATCTCCGAGAAGGTCGTGTCCGAAGACCGCTACACCTCGATCCACATCGAGGAACTGGTGGTGATGGCGCGCGACACCAAGCTGGGCGCGGAAGAAATCACCCGCGACATCCCCAACCTGGCCGAGCAGCAGCTCAACCGCCTGGACGACTCCGGCATCATCTACGTGGGCGCCGAAGTGCTGCCCGGCGACGTGCTGGTCGGCAAGGTCACGCCCAAGGGCGAGACCACGCTCACGCCTGAAGAGAAGCTGCTTCGTGCAATCTTCGGCGAGAAGGCGTCCGACGTGAAGGACACCTCGCTGCGTGTGGACCAGGGTTCACAAGGCACCGTGATCGACGTGCAGGTGTTCACCCGCGAAGGCATCACCCGCGACAAGCGCGCCCAGCAGATCATCGACGACGAACTCAAGCGTTTCCGCCTGGACCTGAACGACCAGCTGCGCATCGTGGAAGCAGACGCCTTCGACCGTATCGAGAAGCTGCTGATCGGCAAGCTGGCCAACGGTGGCCCGAAGAAGCTGTCCAAGGGCACGACCATCGACAAGGCCTACCTCGACGACGTCGAGAAGTACCACTGGTTCGACATCCGCCCGGCCGACGAGACCGTGGCTGCCCAACTCGAGTCGATCAAGAACTCGATGGAGCAGACGCGCCACAGCTTCGACCTCGCGTTCGAAGAGAAGCGCAAGAAGCTCACGCAGGGCGACGAGCTGCCCGCGGGCGTGCTCAAGATGGTCAAGGTCTACCTGGCCGTCAAGCGCCGCCTGCAGCCGGGTGACAAGATGGCCGGCCGCCACGGCAACAAGGGTGTGGTCTCCAAGATCGTGCCCGTGGAAGACATGCCTTACATGGCCGACGGCACCCCCGCCGACATCGTGCTCAACCCGCTGGG
The DNA here is from genome assembly GCF_001713375.1 of Hydrogenophaga sp. RAC07. Lineage (NCBI taxonomy): Bacteria > Pseudomonadati > Pseudomonadota > Betaproteobacteria > Burkholderiales > Comamonadaceae > Hydrogenophaga > Hydrogenophaga sp. RAC07. The sequence continues at coordinate 3,928,684 of NZ_CP016449.1, read as the reverse complement.
CGTGCCTTCGCGCATGAACGTGGGTCAGGTGCTCGAAGTCCACCTAGGCTGGGCCGCCAAGGGCCTGGGCCAGCGCATCGGCGACATGCTGCAAGCCGAAGCCAAGGTCTCGGAGCTGCGTGGTTTCCTCGACACCATCTACAACCAGGCCGGCAAGAAAGAGTCGCTGGGCGACATGAGCGATGCCGAAGTGATCGAGATGGCGGAGAACCTCACCACCGGTGTGCCGTTCGCCACCCCGGTGTTCGACGGTGCTTCGGAAGACGAGATCCGCACCATGCTCAAGCTGGCGTATCCCGACGACATCGCCGAGATCAAGGGCTTGACCGCCACCCGCACCCAGGCGCAGCTGTACGACGGCCGCACGGGTGACGCTTTCGAGCGCAAGACCACCGTGGGCTACATGCACTTCCTGAAGCTGCACCACCTGGTCGACGACAAGATGCACGCCCGTTCCACCGGTCCTTACTCGCTCGTCACCCAGCAGCCGCTGGGCGGCAAGGCGCAGTTCGGTGGTCAGCGTTTCGGCGAGATGGAGGTGTGGGCACTGGAAGCCTACGGCGCCTCGTACATCCTGCAGGAAATGCTCACCGTCAAGTCGGACGACGTGCAAGGTCGAACCAAGGTCTACGAGAGCATCGTCAAGGGCGAGCACACGATCGAGGCGGGCATGCCCGAGTCCTTCAACGTGCTGGTCAAGGAGATCCGCTCGCTGGGTATCGACATCGAGCTGGAGAGAAGTTGATCCCCCTGCGCCGCTCTGCGGCTTCCCCCCAGGGGGACAGCACCTGCGGCCCGGCAAAGCCGGTTCCGCGGTGCTTCTGGGTCAAGTCACTTCGCTCCTCATTCGCTGTCTCTGTAATTTAAGGAAATTCACATGAAATCCTTGCTCGACCTGTTCAAGCAGTTCACGCCCGATGACCACTTCGATGCCATCCGCATCGGCCTGGCTTCGCCGGAAAAAATCCGCTCGTGGTCCTTCGGTGAAGTCAAAAAGCCCGAGACCATCAACTACCGCACGTTCAAGCCCGAGCGCGATGGTCTGTTCTGCGCCAAGATCTTCGGCCCTATCAAGGACTACGAATGCCTGTGCGGCAAGTACAAGCGTTTGAAGCACCGCGGTGTCATCTGCGAGAAGTGCGGCGTTGAAGTCACGCAGACCAAGGTGCGCCGCGAGCGCATGGGTCACATCGATCTGGCCGCTCCTTGCGCCCACATCTGGTTCCTGAAGTCGTTGCCATCGCGTCTGGGCCTGATCCTGGACATGACGCTGCGCGACATCGAACGTGTGCTCTATTTCGAAGCCTACGTGGTGACCGACCCCGGCATGACCCCGCTGAAGAAGTTCGGCATCATGTCCGAGGACGACTATGACGCCAAGCGCAAGGAATTCGGCGACGAGTTCGTGGCCAAGATGGGCGCCGAGGGCATCAAGGAACTGCTGCAGGCCATCGACCTCGACATCGAGATCGAGAAGCTGCGCAACGACCTGACCGGCTCCGAGCTCAAGATCAAGAAGAACGCCAAGCGCCTCAAGGTGCTGGAAGCCTTCAAGAAGTCGGGCATCAAGCCCGAGTGGATGGTGCTCGACGTGCTGCCCGTGCTGCCACCGGACCTGCGTCCGCTGGTGCCGCTGGACGGTGGCCGCTTCGCTACCTCCGACCTGAACGACCTGTACCGCCGCGTCATCAACCGCAACTCGCGTCTGCGCCGCCTGCTGGAGCTGAAGGCTCCTGAAATCATCGCGCGCAACGAGAAGCGCATGCTGCAGGAAGCGGTCGACTCGCTGCTGGACAACGGCCGCCGTGGCAAGGCCATGACGGGCGCCAACAAGCGCGCGTTGAAGTCGCTGGCCGACATGATCAAGGGCAAGAGCGGTCGTTTCCGCCAGAACTTGCTGGGCAAGCGCGTCGACTACTCGGGCCGTTCGGTCATCGTGGTCGGCCCAACGCTCAAGCTGCACCAGTGCGGCCTGCCCAAGCTGATGGCCCTTGAGCTGTTCAAGCCGTTCATCTTCTCGCGCCTGGAAGCCATGGGCATCGCGACCACCATCAAGGCCGCGAAGAAGGAAGTTGAAGCCGGCACGCCGGTGGTGTGGGACATCCTGGAAGAGGTGATCAAGGAGCACCCGGTGATGCTCAACCGCGCTCCCACGCTGCACCGCCTGGGCATCCAGGCGTTCGAGCCCATCCTGATCGAAGGCAAGGCGATCCAGCTGCACCCGCTGGTCTGCGCTGCGTTCAACGCCGACTTCGACGGCGACCAGATGGCCGTTCACGTGCCGCTGTCGGTGGAAGCGCAGATCGAAGCCCGCACCCTGATGCTGGCCTCGAACAACATCCTGTTCCCTGCCAACGGCGAGCCCTCCATCGTTCCGTCGCAAGACGTGGTGCTGGGTCTGTACTACGCCACCCGTGATCGCATCAACGCCAAGGGCGAGGGCATGATCTTTGCCGATCTGTCCGAGCTGCTGCGCGCACTCGACAACGGCGTGGTGGAAATCACCGCCAAGATCAGCGTGCGCCTGACCCAGCAGACGCTGGACAAGGCCACGGGTGAGTGGACGTCGTCCACCTCGCTGGTCGACACCACCGTGGGCCGTGCGCTGCTCTCCGAGATCCTGCCGCGTGGCCTGCCGTTCGACGTGCTGAACAAGCCGCTGAAGAAGAAGGAAATCTCGCGCCTGATCAACACCTCGTTCCGCAAGTGCGGCCTGAAGGAAACCGTGGTGTTCGCCGACAAGTTGCTGCAAAACGGCTTCCGTCTGGCCACGCGCGCCGGTATCTCGATCGCCGTGGACGACATGCTGGTGCCCAAGGAGAAGCCGGCCATCATCGACCGCGCCGAAAACGAGGTGAAGGAAATCGCCCAGCAGTACGCGTCCGGTCTGGTGACCGCGGGCGAGCGCTACAACAAGGTGGTGGACATCTGGGGCAAGGCCGGTGACGAGATCTCCAAGGTCATGATGGCCCAGCTGGCCAAGCAGAAGACCACCGACCGCCACGGCAAGGAAGTGGACCAGGAGTCGTTCAACTCCATCTACATGATGGCCGACTCGGGTGCGCGTGGCTCCGCTGCGCAGATCCGCCAGCTTGCCGGCATGCGAGGCCTGATGGCCAAGCCTGACGGCTCCATCATCGAGACCCCCATCACGGCGAACTTCCGTGAAGGTCTCAACGTGTTGCAGTACTTCATCTCGACCCACGGTGCGCGTAAAGGCCTGGCCGACACGGCGCTGAAGACCGCCAACTCGGGCTACCTCACGCGCCGCCTGGTGGACGTGACGCAGGATCTGGTGGTCAACACCCAGGACTGCGGCACCACCAACGGCACGCTGATGCGCGCCATTGTTGAAGGTGGTGAAGTCATCGAATCGCTGCGCGACCGCATTCTGGGTCGCACCACGGCCGAGGAAGTGACGCACCCCGAAACGCGCGAACTGCTGGTGCCCGCCGGCGAGATGCTCGACGAAGACATGCTCGACATGTTGGAAGCCGCTGCGGTGGACGAAGTGAAAGTGCGCACCGCACTGACCTGCGAAACCCGCTTCGGCATCTGCGCCAAGTGCTACGGCCGCGATCTGGGCCGCGGTGGTCTGGTCAACATCGGTGAAGCGGTCGGCGTGATTGCTGCCCAGTCCATCGGTGAACCCGGTACCCAGCTGACCATGCGCACCTTCCACATCGGTGGTGCGGCTTCGCGTGCGGCTGTGGCCTCCAGCGTGGAAGCCAAGTCCAGCGGCGTGATCGGCTTCAACGCCACCATGCGCTACGTGACCAACACCAAGGGCGAACTGGTGGTGATCTCGCGTTCCGGCGAAATCATCATCCACGACGAACACGGTCGTGAGCGCGAGCGCCACAAGGTGCCGTACGGCGCGATCCTGTCGGTGAAAGCCGACCAGAACATCAAGGCCGGCGCCATCCTGGCGAACTGGGATCCGCTGACGCGCCCGATCATCACGGAATTCGCTGGTCAGGTGCGTTTCGAGAACGTCGAGGAAGGCCTCACCGTGGCCAAGCAGGTGGACGATGTCACTGGTCTGTCGACCCTGGTGGTGATCGATCCGAAGCGCCGCGGCGTGGCCAAGGTGGTGCGTCCACAGGTCAAGCTGATCGACGCGCAAGGCAACGAAGTGAAGATCCCGGGCACCGACCACTCGGTGACCATCGGCTTCCAGATCGGCTCGCTGATCCAGGTGCGCGACGGCATGGACGTGGGCCCTGGCGAAGTGCTGGCCCGCATCCCGGTCGAAGGTCAGAAGACGCGCGACATCACCGGCGGTCTGCCGCGTGTGGCCGAGTTGTTCGAAGCCCGCAGCCCGAAAGACAAGGGCATGCTGGCCGAGATGACCGGTACTGTGTCGTTCGGCAAGGAGACCAAAGGCAAGGTTCGCCTGCAGATCACCGACCCCGAAGGCAAGGTGTGGGACGACCTCATCCCCAAGGAAAAGAACATCCTGGTGCACGAAGGCCAGGTGGTCAACAAGGGCGAGAGCGTGGTGGACGGCCCGGCCGATCCGCAAGACATCCTGCGCCTGCTGGGCATGGAAGAGCTGGCCCGCTACATCGTTGACGAAGTGCAGGACGTCTACCGCCTGCAGGGCGTGAAGATCAACGACAAGCACATCGAGGTGATCGTTCGCCAGATGCTGCGCCGTGTGGTCGTGGACAGCGTGGGTGATTCGAGCTACATCGCCGGTGAGCAGGTCGAGCGTTCGGAGATCCTCAACACCAACGACTCACTGCGTGCCGAAGGCAAGCTGCCCGCGGTGTTCAGCAACATCCTGCTGGGTATCACCAAGGCTTCGCTGTCGACCGACTCGTTCATCTCGGCGGCTTCCTTCCAGGAAACCACCCGGGTGCTGACCGAGGCGGCCATCATGGGCAAGCGCGACGAACTGCGTGGTCTGAAGGAAAACGTGATCGTGGGTCGTCTGATCCCGGCCGGTACCGGCATGGCCTACCACGAGGCGCGCAAGGTCAAGGAGAAGATGGACGACGAAGAACGCCGTGCCATTGCCGAAGCCGATGCCGTATCGCTGGCAGCCGACCAGGCCGAGCAGGCCGACGCTTCAAGCACCAACGAGTCGGCCGAATAAGCCCACCCCGCTGAAGCACAAAAAGCCCCCAGTCATCCGACTGGGGGCTTTTTTCATGGTGCCGTGCCGCGCGTGGGCGGAGAGCCAAAGGTATATTGGCCCGGCCTGCCGGGGGGCGGGGTTGTTGATCAGGAGTGCCGAACATGTCCGTTTCGTTGTGGGTGATGCTGGGGGTGGGTCTGGCCGTGTTTTTCTGGGCGGTGGGTGCCTACAACCGCCTGGTGCGGTTGAAGAACGCCATCGCCAACGCGTTCGGTCAGATCGATGTGCAGCTCAAGCGGCGCTACGACCTGATTCCCAACCTGGTGGAAGTGGCGCGCAAGTACCTCGCACACGAATCCCAGACGCTGGAAGCGGTGATCGCTGCGCGCAACCAGGCCCGAACGGCCGAACAAACGGCGGCCACCAGCCCCCTCAACGCCGGAGCCTTGGGGGCTCTGGCCGGTGCAGAGCAGATGTTGGGTGGTGCACTGGGCCGGCTGTTCGCCGTGGCCGAGGCCTACCCCGATCTCAAGGCCGACCAGAACATGCGCGAGCTCAGCGAGGAGCTTTCCAGCACCGAAAACCGCATCGGTTTTGCACGCCAGGCGTACAACGACAACGTGCTCGAGTTCAACGACGCGGCGGCCCAGTTCCCCACGCTGATCGTGGCGCGGCTGTTCAACTTCGTGCCGCAGGCCATGCTGGAGTCCACCACCAGTGAAGCCGAGCGCCAGACATTGCGCATCGAGATCTGACACTCGCTCAACAGCGCGGCCATGCGGTTCTTCGAATTCCAGCGCGAGGCCCGGGGCGAGACGGTGCGCTTGCTGCTGGCCTTCGGCGTCACGGTCTTGCTGTTGCTGGTGGCGGTCAACGCGGCATTGGCGCTGGCCTGGGGTCTCACCTGGGGCTTCTGGATGCCCGGAGACCTCAGCTTTCCGCGCCATTTCTTCGAGGTCAACACCGCCGTCACCTTGTTGTTCGTGCTGGGTGGGTGGTGGGTGGAAACCTCGCGCCTGAGCGAGGGCGGCGGCGTGCGCCTGGCCGAGCAGCTGGGCGCGCGGCTGGCGCAACCCTCGGGCCAGCTGGACGAACAACGCTTCTGCAACATCGTCGACGAAATGGCGATTGCTTCCAATGTGCGGCGGCCCCAGCCCATGGTGCTGGCGCGTGATCAGGGCATCAATGCCTTTGCCGCGGGTTGGGATGAAGACGACTCGGTCGTTGCGGTGACCCAGGGCGCGCTGGAGCACCTCACGCGTGAGGAGTTGCAGGGTCTGGTCGCCCACGAGTTCAGCCACATCGGTGAAGGCGACACGCGTTTGAACATGCGGTTGGTGGGCATGGTGTTTGGTCTGGAGATGCTCTTCCGCATGGGCCAGTCGCTGTTCGAACCCGACACGCGTGACCGGCGCATGGCTGCCGCACTCATCGGCCTGGCCGTCATGGCCGCGGGCTGGTTGGGCTGGGTGGCCGGCCATGCCCTGCAGGCGGCCGTATCGCGCCAGCGCGAGCTGCTGGCCGATGCTCGGGCCGTGCAATGGACCCGCAGCCGCGACGGCCTGGGCGGCGTGCTGCGCAAGATACTGACCCAGCAGAACGCGGGCGTGGAAACACGCGCCGTGGGTTCGGTGGTGCAGCACATGCTGCTGGTGGGCAACGAGTCCGGCAAGGTCGCGGGCTGGTTCGACTCGCATCCGCCGCTGAACGAGCGCATTCGCCGCATCTACGGCCGAAACCCGGGCCCACTGCCCCTGCAGCGCGGGGTGGAGCACGAGGCCCCACCAGCCGCTGCGGCACCCAACACCGACACCCCGGGCTGGACCCTGGTTTGAAGAGCCGCGATGGCGGGCGGTGCTGGTACCCTCACCGGTCCCACCACCCCATCCCGGACCCCGATTGACCGCCTCTCCACCCGCTCCGCGCCCAGCCGGCGCACCCCTCGGGCCGACCCTCGCCACCCAACTGCGCCACACGGCACGCTGCGTGCGGGCCGTCGAACAAGGGCAGTCGCTCAGCGAGGTGATGCCCCAGGTCGCCGCCGAGCTGCGCCCGGGCGTGCAGGCGCTGACCTTCCACGTGTTGCGCCATCTGGGCACGGCCCGTGCGCTGGTGGACCAGCTGGTGCAGCGCAAGCCCGACGCCGCGGTGCAAGCCCTGCTGTGCAGCGCCCTGAGCCTGATGCTGGAGGACGCCGAAGCGGGCTCGGCCAGTGGTTTGCACTACGCTGCCCACACCGTCGTCAACCAGGCCGTGGACGCCGCGCGGCAAGACCGCAGCACCGCGCGCCAGGCCGCATTCGTCAACGCCTGCCTGCGCCGCTTCTTGCGCGAACGCCCGGCGCTGATGGCCGAGGCGCTGCGCCACCCCGTGGCGCGCTGGAACCACCCGACGTGGTGGATCGAGCGCCTGCAGCGCGACCACCCCGAACGCTGGCAGGCCATCCTGGCGGCCAACAACCAGCCCGGCCCCATGACGCTGCGCGTGAACCGGCGCCAGATCGGGCGTGCTGCGTACCAGCAGGCCCTGCTGGCGATCGGCGTGGCCTCCAACCCGGTCGGCGACGATGGCCTGGAGCTGGACACGCCGCAGCCGGTGGAGCGCCTGCCCGGTTTCTCCCAAGGCCACTGCTCGGTGCAGGATGCCGCAGCCCAGATGGCCGCCAGCCTGCTCCTCGAAGACCGTCACTGGACCGCCGCCGACCGCGTGCTCGACGCCTGTGCCGCGCCCGGCGGCAAGACCGCCCACCTGCTCGAACGGGCCGAGGTGAGTCTGCTCGCGCTGGACATGGATGCCCGCCGCTGCGAGCGCGTCGACGACAACCTGAAGCGCCTGGGGCTGAGAGCCGAGGTGCGTTGCGCCGACGCGTCCCGGCCCGCCACCTGGTGGGACGGCCAGGCCTTCGACGCCATCCTGCTGGACGCGCCGTGCACCGCGTCGGGCATCGTGCGCCGTCACCCCGACGTGCGCTGGCTGCGCCGGGCCAGCGACGTCGACCAGCTCGTCAAGGTGCAGCGTGGTTTGCTCGAAGCGCTCTGGCCGCTGCTCAAACCAGGCGGGCGCCTGCTCTACGCCACCTGCTCCGTGTTCCGCGCCGAAGGTGCCGATCAGGTGCAAGCGTTCCTTGAGCGCCACACCAATGCGGTGCATCGGCCTTCTCCAGGCCATTTGCTGCCCGGTTCGGCCGCCCCGGCGGGGGAGTTCAACGACAATCCGTTGGGTGGCCATGACGGATTTTTTTACACTCGCATCGACAAGGTTGCACCTTGACCGACCACCGCGCTGGACGCGGTGGGCCGGCGGCATGAGCCCGATGGCGAGCCTGCGCGGTTGGTTTGTCCTGGTCGTTTTCTGGGTCCTCGTTTTCGGTGCAACCGGCACCGCCCAGGCCCAGAAACCCCAGGCGTTTCAGCTCAACCTGCAGCGCACGCCCGAGGCGCTGTACCTCTCCGGCCGCATGGACATCTTTCCCGAGCAGGTGGTGGAAGAAGCCTTGCTCAAGTCGGTCCCGCTCTATTTCGTCTGGCAGGCCGATGTGTACCGCGAGCGCTGGTACTGGGCCGACCGCCGCATCGCCAGCGTCACGCGCACCTTGCGCCTGGCCTACCAACCCCTCACCCGCCGCTGGCGGGTCAGCCTGTCCAACGACGCGGCGGTGAACGCCGGCGGCGCCGGGCTGCAGTACGCGCTGCACCAGAACTACGACTCGCTGGCCGACGCGCTGGCGGGCGTGGCCCGCGTGTCGCGCTGGAAGATCGCCGATGCGGCCCGTTTGCCCACCGACGAAAACCATCGCGTCGAGTTCTCCTTCCGACTCGATCTCTCGCTGTTGCCCCGTCCGTTCCAGATCGGTCTGGGCAACCAGCCCGGGTGGACCATCGAGATCCGGGACGAGATTGCCGTGCCCAACCGCGTCGAGCCCGAGCGAGCGCCCGCACCCGCCCCGGACCTGGGGGCGGTCGAGGTGCCTGCCAGCGCCACCGCGGGTGCGGAAGCGCCGGCGCCGGCCCGCTGACACCCTGCCCAGCCTGCGCGCCCGCAGCAGAACCCCCGTGAACACCCCGGACGCCATCTCCACCTTGCACAAACGACCGGGCGCTGTGCGCTGGGCCGTGGGTGCGGGTCTGGTGTTCATGACCGGCGTGGGCATGGTGTTGCTGTTCCTGCTCACGCTGGCCACGCGCAACCGCGCGCTTTACGAACAGAACTTCGGCTGGCTGGTCGCCATCAACGTGGCCGTGGCCGGTTTTCTGCTGCTGGTCATCGTGTGGCTGGGCGTGCGGCTGGCCCTGCGGTTCAAACGCGGCAAGTTCGGCAGCCGCCTGCTCATCAAGCTGGCCGCCATCATCGGGCTGGTCGGTGTGCTGCCCGGCTTGCTCATCTACACCGTGTCCTACCAGTTCGTGTCGCGCTCCATCGAGAGCTGGTTCGACGTGCGCGTGGAGTCCGCCCTGAGCGCCGGCCTCAACCTGGGCCGCACCACGCTGGACACACTCGCCGCCGACCTCAGCAGCAAAACCCGCGTGGCCGCCGAAGGCCTGGGACGTTCGCCCAACTCGTCGGCCGTGCTGGCGCTGGAGCGCCTGCGCGAGCAACTCGGCGTGACCGATCTCGTGCTCTGGAGCGCGTCGGGCCAGGCGCTCGGCAGCTCGGGCCTGTCGCGTTTTGATCTCTCGCCCGAACGGCCCAGTGCCGCGCAGTTGCGCAGCGTGCGCGCCTCGCGCGTGGTGGCGCAGATCGAGGGGCTGGACGAAGGGGCCGACGGTGAACTCGAAGCGGCGCTGGCCGCCAACCAGGCGCGCATCAAGGTCTTGGCGCTGGTGAGCCCGCCCAGCTTCGGCTTCGATGCCGAGCCGCGCTATCTGCAGGTGGTGGCGCCCTTGCCAGCGGCGCTGGTGGCCGACGCGCTGGCCGTGCAGGTGGCCAACCGCGAGTACCAGGAACGTGCCCTGGCGCGCGAGGGCCTGCGGCGCATGTACATCGGCACGCTCACGCTGGCGCTGTTTCTGGCGGTGTTCGGCGCGGTGCTGCTGGCGGTGCTGCTGGGCAACCAGCTGATCCGCCCGCTGCTCGTGCTGGCCGAAGGCATGCGCGAGGTGGCCACCGGCGATCTGTCGCCCAAAAAATCACTCGCGTCACGCGACGAACTTGCCGGCCTCACGCGCACCTTCGCGCTCATGACGCAGGACTTGTCGGACGCACGCGCCGCCGTGCAGCAAAGCATGGAGCAGGTGGACGCTGCGCGCGACAACCTGCAGACCATCCTGGACAACCTCACCGCGGGCGTGGTGGTGCTTGACCAGCAGGGGCGGCTGCAGAGCGTCAACCCCGGCGCGGCGCGCATCCTGCGCACGCCCCTCAACGTGCACATGGGCCAGCCCCTGGCCACCGTACCCGGGCTGGAAACGTTTTCCTCCGCGGTGCTGCAGCAGTTCGAACGCTTCCTGTCCGATCAGACGCCGCACGAAGGCGGCTACTGGCAGCAATCGTTCGAACTCAGCGCCAACGGCACCACGCCGTTTGACGAAGGCATCACGCTCATCGCGCGCGGCGCGCTCCTGCCCAACAACGAGCGCCTGCTGGTGTTCGACGATGTCTCAGAGATGGTCTCGGCCCAGCGCGCCAAGGCCTGGGGCGAGGTGGCGCGGCGCCTGGCGCACGAGATCAAGAACCCGCTCACGCCCATCCAGCTCTCGGCCGAGCGCCTGGCCATGAAGCTCGACGGCAAGGTGCAGCCCGCCGAGCAGGCCATCCTCAACAAATCGGTGCGCACCATCGTCGACCAGGTCGACGCCATGAAGCGTCTGGTCAACGAGTTTCGCGACTACGCGCGCCTGCCCGCCGCGCAGCTGCAACCGGTCGATCTCAACGCACTCGCGCGCGACATCCTCTCGCTCTACGACAACGCCGCCGTGCCGGTGCGCCTGGAAGCCGCCGACGACCTGCCCATGGCCCAGGCCGATCCGCAGCAGGTGCGCCAGATCCTGCACAACCTCGTGCAGAACGCCCAGGACGCCATGGCCGGTGTGCCCGACGCCCAGGTGCTGCTGCGCACGCGACGCTCCGACTCCGGCCAGTGGGTGCGCCTCTCGGTGCTCGACCAGGGCCCCGGTTTTGCGGAACACATCCTCAAGCGTGCGTTCGAGCCGTATGTGACCACCAAGGTCAAGGGCACCGGGCTGGGCCTGGCCGTGGTCAAGAAAATCATGGACGAGCACGGTGGGCGCGTGGACCTCGGCAACCGTGTGACCGAAGGCAAGGTGATCGGCGCGCAAGTGTCGTTATCATTCGCAGTTGCCAATTGACAACAAGTACCGAGGGAAACACACCGCGCCATGGCAACAATTCTGGTTGTAGACGATGAACTGGGCATCCGGGACTTGCTGTCCGAAATCCTGAACGACGAAGGTCACACGGTCGAACTGGCCGAGAACGCGGCCCAGGCCCGTGCGGTGCGCGCCCAGCTGCGACCCGACCTCGTGCTGCTCGACATCTGGATGCCCGACACCGACGGTGTGACACTGCTCAAGGAATGGGCCAGCACGGGCCTGTTGTCGATGCCGGTGATCATGATGAGCGGCCACGCCACCATCGACACCGCGGTGGAAGCCACGCGCATCGGTGCCACCGCCTTCCTCGAGAAGCCCATCACCATGGCCAAGCTGCTCAAGGCGGTGGACCAGGGCTTGAACAAGACCCCCCCCAAGACCAGCGCCATCGCGGTGCCGGTTCGCCTGAACGCCGGCATGGCGATGGACCTCACGGTGGAAGCCGCCATGACCGGCGGCATCGCGCCCGAGCCGGTGGCGGACATGGGACCGCAGTCCTCGCAGTCCTTCAACCTCGAAGGTCCGCTGCGCGAAACCCGCGACGAATTCGAGAAGGCCTACTTCGAATACCACCTCGCCAAAGAAGCCGGCTCCATGACCCGCGTGGCCGAAAAAACCGGCCTGGAGCGCACCCACCTTTACCGCAAACTCAAGCAGCTCGGCGTGGATCTCGCGCGCAGCAAACGCAACGCCCTCTGAGCCCGGCCGCTCGGAAAATCGAGCGACGGAAGCTGCTACAATCTCGTTTCTGTCAGGCCCGGTAGCTCAGTTGGTAGAGCAGCGGATTGAAAATCCGCGTGTCGATGGTTCGATTCCGTCCCAGGCCACCAAACTTCTCGCAAAAGCCCATCCAACGCGATGGGCTTTTTCGTTTCCGGGTCCGCCGCTTGGCGCCGATCCCCTGGGGCTTGCCCTCTCCCTTGACGACTGGATACCCCATGACCCACCCTTTGTCCGTGACGGACCGTGACGACCTGCTCGCCCGCTTCAACGCCGGTCTCAGCATCCGCACCCTGCGCCACGTGGCCGAAGAGGCGCGGCTCGATGGTGAGAGCCTGAAGCAGGGCGTGGAGCGCTACGAGATCGACTACGCGTGGCAGGTGCTCGGGTCGCAGCGGTCGCTGGATGCGTGTCTTGTGGTGCTCGCTGCGCACCTGGGCCATGAGGTCGGCGACGCGCAGCGGGCGTGTCTGGTGGACGTGTTGCAGTCCGCCGCGACCGCTCAGCCCACCGACGCGCTGATGAGCTTTGACAACGACGTGCCCGAGCAGCTGGCCACGCTGTTGTGCGCGTGGTTCGACCGGCAGTCGGTGCGGGTGACCGAAGCGGCCTGAGGGCGAGCACGCCCCACCCCGCTCGCGCCAGAATGTGGCGCTGGGCGCGCCGTGCCCACCACCCGAGGAGCGGACCTTGAACCTTTGCAAGTCCTGTCGAGTTGCACTGTTGACGCTGGTGTTGCCCGCGCTCACCGCCTGCGGTGTGGAGACCGTGGGCACGGCTGCCACGGCGGGTGCGATCAAGCAGCAGGAGATCGAACAGGGGCGTGTTGTTCAGCAGCAGGTGCAGCAGCAACTGCAGCAGGCCATGGACACCACGCAACAGCGCGCCGAGCAGCTGGAGCAGGCCACGCGCTGAGCGCGGCGTGCGTGTTCAGCGCCAGCCGGGCGCTTTCTTCAACACGAAGTTCATCACCGGCTCAAGCGTTGCACGGCCTTGGGCGGGACGGCGGATGCCCCGCAGTTCCTGGCCGCAGCCGCTGGCGGTCACGTTGCCTTCCCACACCGCGTCCATGGTCACGCCGTCGGCCGATTCGTCGAGGTTGAATTCGCCGCTGGTGACGTCGCCCGAGACCAGGGCCTGGCGATCGTTGCCGGGCGTCGTGCGTTTGAGGCTGCCGCGCACGCTGCCCGGGTACTCGGGGTGGCGCTCGAACAGCAGGGCACCGGTGGACGCGGGCGCGGCTTCGCTGCCGCCGTCCTGCGGCCACAGCACGAGTTGCCACAGGCCGTAGAGCTGGGCCGGCACCATGTCGGCAGGCGGTGTGCACACCACAGCGGGCGTTTGTGCCGAGGCGGGCAGGCTGGCGGCCAGCGCCAGGGCAGCCGTTGCGAGCCAGTGGTGTGGACGTGTCTTCATGGTGCGGTGTCGGCCGCTTTTTGCGCGGCCTGGTCGGTGGCTCGTTGTGCGAACTCGGCGCGCAGCGCGCGCAGTTTTTCGCGCGGGTCTTCCTTGGTGGTGGCCTGGTCCAGCCCCATTTCCTGGATGAAGCGGCTGGCCTGGCCCGGGATGCTTTCGCGGCCCTTCTTGCGGCGTTTGAGCCAGCTCACAGCCAGCGTGCGCTGCGCGCGCGTGATGCCCACGTACATCAGGCGGCGTTCTTCCTGCAGGCGTTGCGCCATGTTCTCCACGGCGGCGTCGCTCTGGCCGGGTTCTTCGTCCATCTTGAAAGGCAACAGACCTTCGTTCACGCCGACCAGCATCACGTGCGGCCACTCCAGGCCCTTGGAGGCGTGCAGGGTGGACAGCGTCACCACGTTCTGGTCCTTCTCGCGTTCGGAGAGGGTGGAGAGCAGGGCAATGGTCTGCACCACTTCCATCAGGCTCTTGCGCTCGGCCTCCACCTGCACGCCCGCTTCGTCTTCGATCTGGCCGCCGCAGCGCCCGGCGACCCAGTCGCAGAAGTCCATCACGTTGGTCCAGCGCGCGGCCGCCACCTTCTCGTTGTCCTCGCTGTCGTACAGGTGTTTTTCGTACGCGATGTCCTTGAGCCATTCGGTGAGGAAGGCGCGCGCGGCCTCGTGACCCACGGTGTGTCTGGCGCGGTACTCGAGGTCGTTGACCGCGCGGCCGAACTCGTGCAGCGTGGCCACGGCGCGTGCGGGCAGGGCGGTGCTCAGCGAGTTGGCGAACAGCGCTTCAAACAAGCTCAGCTTGTATTGCGTGGCGAAGCTGCCCAGCGCCTGCAAGGTCGTGTGGCCGATGCCGCGTTTGGGCGTGGTGGCCGAGCGCAGAAACGCCGGGTCGTCGTCGTTGTTGACCAGCAGGCGCAGCCAGGCACAGAGGTCGCGGATCTCGGCCTTGTCGAAGAAGCTCTGGCCGCCCGAGACCTTGTAGGGAATCTGCGCGCGGCGCAGCGACTGCTCGAACGAGCGCGCCATGTGGTTGGCGCGGTAGAGGATGGCGAAGTCGCGGAATTCCTTGTGCTGCGAATTCGAGCGCAGGCTCTGGATGCGCGCCACGGCGCGTTCGGCCTCGTGGTCTTCGTTGTCGGCGTCCACCACGCGCACCGGCTCGCCCTCGCCCAGGTCGCTCCACAGCGTTTTGGGGAACAGCTTGGGGTTGGGCCCGATCACGTTGTTGGCCGCGCGCAGGATCGCGCTGGTGGAGCGGTAGTTCTGCTCCAGCTTGATGACCTTGAGTTCGGGAAAGTCCATGGGCAACCTTTTCAGGTTGTCCAGCGTGGCGCCGCGCCAGCCGTAGATGGACTGGTCGTCGTCGCCCACCGCGGTGAAGCGCGCGCGCTCACCCACCAGCAGCTTGAGCAACTCGTACTGCGTGGCGTTGGTGTCCTGGTACTCGTCCACCAGCACATGGCCCATCTTTTTCTGCCAGCGTTCGCGCACATCGAGGTGTTCGGTCAGCAGCTTGAGGGGCAGCGAGATCAGGTCGTCGAAATCCACGCTCTGGTAGGCGGTGAGGCGCTCCTCGTAGCGACCCATGATGGTCGCGGTCACGCGCTCGTTTTCGTCCTTGGCCTGCGCCAGCGCCTGCGCCGAATTCAGCCCCGCACTCTTCAAGGCGCTGATGGCCCACTGCCAGCCGCGTGCGGTGGCCGCGTCGTTGGTGCCGCCGCAGTCCTTGAGCAGGCTGGTGATGTCGTCGGTGTCGAGGATGGAGAACTGCTTCTTCAAACCGAGTGCCGTGCCGTCTTCGCGCAGCAGGCGCACGCCCAGCGCATGAAAGGTGCAGATCAGCACTTTTTTGGCGTCGCGCCCCACCAGCTGTTTGGCGCGTTCGCGCATTTCGGCGGCGGCCTTGTTGGTGAAGGTGATGGCGGCGATGCGGTCCGCGGCCAGCCCCGCCTGGATCAGCCGGCCGATCTTGTGCGTGATCACACGCGTTTTGCCCGAACCGGCACCGGCCAGCACCAGACAGGGCCCGCCCAGGTGGTTCACGGCTTCGAGTTGGGCGAGGTTCAGGCCGGAGCCTGTGTGGGCTGACATGGGTGTGGGGTGGGTGCCTGGATGGGCCAGTGGGGCGGCCAGGAACGGTGCGATGGGGGAACGCTGGATCATACCGACCGCCCTCCACGGGACCGCAGGGCCCCCGGGCCATGATTCGGGTGTGCGACAACCCGCTCTGCGGGTCCCGCAACCACCTGCGGGCGTTCAGCCAGGCGCTGGTGGCCGCCGGCGGTGTCGACGAGCGGCCGCAGTTCCTGTGCCTGGCCGAATGGACGGCGTAGGCCGCTTCTGCGCAGGAGCGTTGCGGCAACTGAGACAATCGCCCCCGTGCTCAACATCCTGCTCGTCACATTCCCGTTTTTTGCGCTGGTGCTCGCCGGTTTTTGGGCCGCTCGGCGAAGCATGTTGCCGCTGGAGGCGATTCCCGGCCTCAACGGCTTCGTGCTGTACTTTGCGCTGCCCTGCCTGCTTTACCGATTCGGCTCCACCACGCCGATCGCCAGCCTGCTCGATGCGTCGGTGGTGGGCGTGTACGTCCTGTGCGCCCTGGTGATGGTGGCGTTCGCCGTGGCGATGACGCTGAACCAGCGCATCCGGTGGAACGACGCCTCGCTCGGCGCGCTGGTGGCGGCCTTTCCCAACACCGGCTTCATGGGCGTGCCGCTGCTGGCGGCCTTGCTGGGTCCGCAGGCAGCGGGGACGGCGATCGTGACGATCCTGGTCGACATGGTGGTCACCAGCTCGCTGTGCATCGCGCTCTCGAGACTGGACGAAGCCGAAGGGCATGGGCGGCAGGCCATGCTGGACGCGGGCAGGAAGGCGCTGCGCGGCGTGGTCGCCAACCCGATGCCCTGGGCCATCATTCTTGGAGCGGTGGCTTCGGCGTGGGCATTCACCTTGCCCAAGCCGGTCGAGCAGACCGTGTGGCTGCTCGCCGATGCGGCCTCGCCGGTGGCGCTGTTCACCATCGGTGCGGTGCTGGCGCGCGCGCAGATGCGGTCCAACCACCCGATGCCGATGTTGGACTATGTGCCGGTGGTGGTGATGAAACTGCTGCTGCATCCGCTGCTGGTGCTGGCGGTCGGTTCCGCAGCGATCCAGCTCGGTGTGCCGCTCTCACCAGCGGCGCTCACGGTGATGGTGCTGGTGGCGGCCTTGCCAAGCGCGAGCAATGTTTCCCTGCTGGCCGAGCGCTTCGGCGCGGACAACGGGCGCATCGCCCGCATCATCCTGGTGACGACTGCCGCGGCCTTCTTCACGTTCTCGGCCGCTGTGTCCCTGATGACCTGAGGTGTCTGGGTTCAATTTTTCGGCAGAAGGGTCGATACGAACAACAACAGAGGGTCTGTTGTTCGGCTGAAGTCTCATCCGGCCACGCGCCCGGAGAACCTCATGATCCTGGCCCCCTTGCCCCACAACGAGAAGCAGCGCCTTCAGGCCCTGCGGGATCTGCTGATCCTGGACACGCCGCCCGAGGAGCGCTTTGACCGCATCTCGGCGTTTGCCGCGAAGGAATTCGACGTGCCCATGGCCCTGGTCTCGCTCGTGGATCGCGACCGGCAGTGGTTCAAGTCGAGTTTCGGCATGGACATGTGCGAGACCTCGCGAGACATCTCGTTCTGTGGACATGCGATCACCATGTCCGAGACGCTGGTGGTGCACGACGCCCTGAAAGACCCGCGTTTTGAAGACAACCCGATGGTGATCGGCGAGCCCTATGTGCGGTTCTACGCGGGCGCGTTGCTGCGTCTGCCCTATGGCCAGATCGTGGGCACCTTCTGCATCATGGACCGGCGTCCGCGGCCGTTCGACAAGCTCGATGTGGCCATTCTGGGTGGGCTGCGCGACCTGGTGGTGGAGGAAATGTTCCGCCGCGAGGAGGCCCTGACGTGAGCGCGCCTGTCGATGCAACCCGCATCCATGTGTTGCTGATCGAGTCAGACGGACTGGTGCGCAGCACGGTGGCTTCCGTGTGTCGGGAGCTGGATATCGTCCGCATGCATCAGGCGACCAACCTGGCGATGGGTGAACAATGGTTGCAGACCAGCAAGGCCGACGGCTTGATGCTGTCCCTCGCCGACCCCGACGCTGCGCTGGGCCTCCTGGGCCGATTGCGTGGCGGCGACTTCCGTTGCGAAGCCAGTATCCCTGTCGCGGTGATGGCGCCCTCCTGCGATGCCGCCATGCTCAAGCGGCTGAAGGAGCTGGACGTCCGCCGGTTCCTGCTGCAACCCTTCAAACTGCGCGACGTGATCCAGACGGTCGAGCAGCTCTGGCCCGCCGTGGAAAAGATCGCCGCCTGACGCCGGGGCTCAGATCACCAGCGGGTCCACATCCACCGCAAAACGGACCAGGCCGCGCGCCTCGGGCAGGCTGCGGCTGGCCAGCAGCACGGGCTGCCACGCCGACAGAAAACGCTGCAGCGCGCCGCGCGAGGCGGCTTCCACCAGCAGCTGGGCGCGCTCCACATTGGCCACGCGCTGGATGGTCAGCGGCACCGCCGGGTACAGCGTCACGTCCTCAAAGTGCGGCAAGCCCACGGCGGCCTGTGCCGCTGCGTTCAGGTAAGCCTGCGCCGCCTGCTGGGTGCGGGCGTCGGCGCGCAGCAGGGCCTGGTGACCATAGGGCGGCATGCCGGCGCTCAGCCGTTCGGCCAACTGGGTGAGTGCAAACGCGGGGAAGTCGTGCTGCTTGAGCGAGGCAAACAGCGGGTGCTGCGGGTACCAGGTCTGCACCCACATCTCGCTGGCCGCACTCTGCGCCGCGTCCCGCCCGGCGCGGCCTGCGGCCTGCATGAGCAGGGCAAACAGGCGTTCGGGCGCGCGGTAGTCGCTGGCAAACAGACCCGAGTCGGCGTTGATGCTGGCCACCAGCGTGATGCGGCGGAAGTCGTGTCCCTTGGCGATCATCTGCGTGCCCACCAGCACATCGACCTCGCCGCTGTGCATGGTGGCGAGCTGCACCTCCAGGCTGCCCTTGAGGCGGGTGGAGTCGGCGTCCATGCGCGCCACGCGCGCCGGAGCGCCGTCGGGGCGCTTCACGTCCGCCAGCAGCGCCGAGAGTTGCTCCTCGACCTGCTCGGTGCCGCGGCCCACGGGCGCGATGTCGAGGTTGCCGCAATCGGGGCAGGCGCGCGGCACGCGTTCGGTGAAGCCGCAGTGGTGGCAGCGCAGCGTGCGGTCGAGCTTGTGGAACACGCGGTAGGCGCTGCAGTGCGGGCAGGCGCTCTTCCAGCCGCAGTCGTGGCAGGCCAGCACCGGGGCGTAACCCCGCCGGTTCAGCAGCACCAGGCATTGTTCGCCACGCCCGATGCGCTCGGCCATCGCGGCGATCAGGGGCGGTGCCAGCACGGCGCCCTTGGGCTGGTGGTTCATGTCCACCAGCCGCAGGCGCGGCAGCGCACCGCCGCCGATGCGCGCGGGCATGGCCAGCCTCAGATAGCGGCCCTGGTCGGCCGCGTGCCAGCTCTCCAGCGAAGGCGTGGCCGAACCCAGCACCACCTGGCAGCGTCCGTCTGCACCCAAGGCCTCGGTCTCCACCTTGCCCCGGTACACCGCCAGATCCCGCGCCGAGTACCGCGCCCCTTCCTGGCTCTTGTAGCTCGGGTCGTGTTCTTCATCCACCACGATCAGCCGCAGGCCCGGCAGGCTGGCCAGCACCGCCATGCGCGTGCCCAGCACGATGCGCGCCTGGCCGGTGTGCGCTGCGAGCCAGCTGGAGAGGCGCTGCGCCGGCGTCATGCCGCTGTGCAGGCACACCACTGCGCCCGCGCCGCACAGGGGCTCGAAGCGTTCGCGAAAGCGCGCCTCCAGCTGCGGCGTGAGGTTGATCTCCGGCACCATCACCAGCACCTGCGCGTCGGCGTGCGCCGCCAACGCACGCTGCGTGGCCTGCAGATACACCTCGGTCTTGCCGCTGCCGGTGGCGCCGAACAGCAGCACCGGCGCCTGGGCGCTTGCCAACGCGGCCAGCGCCTGGCGTTGTTCGTCGCTGAGCTCGTGGCCATCGGCGGCCGCACCCAGTGGGTCCGGCGCTTCTGACCGGGTCGCTGCGCGCCGTTTGAGCCGGCGCGCCAGCTGCACATTGCTCAGATCGCGAAGTTGCGGCGGCAGCGCTGCCAGGGCCACCTCGCCCAGGCTGCGCTGGTAGTAGCGGGCGGCGAACTGCACCAGTTGACGCCAGCGATCGTTGAGCGGCGGCAGGCCGTCGAGCACACCGGCCACGTCTTTCGTCTGCGCTGGCGCGAGGCCTTCGGGCGGTGCGGCCGGGCAGTCCCACACAACACCGAGCACCTCGCGCGCGCCCAGCGGCACCCGCACCAGCGTGCCGGGCGCGAGCGACAGCTCACTTCGGTAGGTCAGGGTGGCACCCACCCCGCTGTGGGCGGGGGTGGCCACCACGACGCTGGGCCAGAAAGCCATGCTTAGCGGTTCTTCCTCAGTTGAACTGTCGGAATGCGGTGTAAGTCGTTGATTTGGCTCAGCATCGGGACATATCCAGATTTTCTGTGGATAACTTTGTTGATAGCTTCATTTTCTGGTGCCACAGCCCTTGAGAATCAAGGGTTTGCTTAAACTGCCTTCAAAAAAAGCAGCTTGCAAAAACGATATGAATCAACAACTTACGCAGTAAATGCCGGGAGCACTTTGCTGTTGTTGGGCTTCACGCCCTATGGCGCACCGCAGCACAAAATTTGTGCATAAGTGGAGCTTGTCAAGCGCGTTTTTCGGCAATTTTTGTGTTAATGGCCCGTTGCAACCCAGGATATGACGGATTCATGACGCCTTTCGGCCTACCAGAAAACCCCTGGGTTCCTCGCCGTATCCCGCGGCTGGATGGCGGGTGAAGCTTCCAAAAGGGGAGCAACGCGGGAGTGGAGGAGCGCGTTTTTCAGGCTGCGCGCAAGCGCTTCGAATGCGAATGCACAGCGTTCACCAGCGCCGACACGTGCTCGGGCGGCGTGTACTGGCTGATGCCGTGACCGAGGTTGAAGATGTGGGTGGCACCCGTGCCCGGGCCCTGGTGGGGCGGGCCAAAACTCTCCAGCACCCGCGCCACCTCGGCGTCGATCTGCCCGGGCTGTGCAAACAGCACGTTGGGGTCGATGTTGCCCTGCAGCGCCTTGCCGTTGGGGCCTTCGCCCACTTGAGCACGGGCCTTGGCCAGGTTCACGGTCCAGTCCAGGCCGAGCGCGTGGCAGTCCAGCGCCTTCATGTCGTCGAGCCACAGGCCGCCACCTTTGGTGAAGACGATGCGCGGGATCACCACACCCTCGTGTTCGCGCTTGAGTTGGGCCAGCACACGCTTGGTGTAGGTGAGGCTGAAGTCCTGGAAGTTGCCATCCGCCAGCACGCCGCCCCAGCTGTCGAACACCATCACGGCTTGCGCGCCGGCGTCGATCTGCGCGTTCAGGTAGGCCGCCACCGCGTCGGCGTTGATGGCCAGGATGCGGTGCATCAGGTCCGGGCGGCTGTACATGAGCGTCTTGACCGCGCGGTAGTCGTCCGAACCGCCGCCTTCGACCATGTAGCAGGCCAGTGTCCAGGGGCTGCCCGAGAAACCAATCAGCGGCACACGGCCGTTCAAGGCCTTGCGGATGGAGGTGACGGCGTCGAACACGTAGCGCAGCTTGTTCATGTCGGGCACGGCCAGCGCGTCCACGTCGGCTTCGGTGCGCACGGTCTTCGCAAATTTGGGGCCTTCACCCAGCGCGAACGACAGGCCCAGGCCCATGGCGTCGGGCACGGTGAGGATGTCGCTGAACAGGATGGCCGCGTCCAGCGCGTAACGTTCCAGCGGCTGCAGGGTCACCTCGGTGGCGTAGTCCACGTTGGTCGCCAGCCCCATGAAGCTGCCGGCCTTGGCGCGCGTGGCGCAGTACTCGGGCAGATACCGACCCGCCTGGCGCATGAGCCACACGGGCGTGTGGTCGGTGGACTGGCGCAGGCAGGCGCGAATGAAGGTGTCGTTCTGCAGGGGGGCAAAGGGCATGGGGCGTCCGGCGGGTTGGCTGCGATGCAGACCATTATCCGGGCTCAGACAACCACCGCTGAACGAAGGGGACAGCACTCCGTGTTCAGGCGCTGCTGTACTTGACCGAGCAACCGTAGGCGCGGCTTGTGGCCACGCTCACCGGCTTGCCGGCCTGGATCTCCGCCATGGCCTGGCGCACGTAGTTGGTGGCCTTGGGGATGTCGTCCACGCGGGCCGAGGCGATGCTGTCGATGCCACCGGCGTACACCAGCACGCCCTGCGCGTTGACGATGTACATGTGCGGCGTGACGCGTGCCGCAAAGGCCTGGCCGACCTTGCCGTCCTCATCCATCAGCGTGGCCGTGGGGCTGGCTTTCTGCTCGGTCATCCAGCGGCCGAGCTGGGCGGGCGTCATGTAGTCGCCGCTGTCGTCGCGCGTGGAGTTGATGGCCAGCCAGACGCCGCCCTGGGCCGTCACCTCTTTCTGCAGGGCCTGCATGTTGCCCTGGTAGTGCTTCTTCACGAACGGGCAGCCGGGGTTGTTCCACTCCAGCACCACCGGCTTGCCTTTGAACTGCGACAGCTTCACCGGCTGGCCGGCGGTGTCCATCAGGGTGAAGTCGGGTGCGGCCTGGCCCACGCCGGCCGCCCGCGCGGTGGCGGGCAACAGCAGGCCGGCAAACGGAGACAGGGCGGTCAGGGCGATGATGGGGCGGCGTTGCATGGTGATGACTCCTGATGACGGGACGATGAGGGCGAATGCACAGGCTCAGAGCCGGGACAGCGCCGCGCGAACCTCCTCCACACTCAACACTTCGGACAGCACCTGGGTGGCTTGCCCATTCTTGTAAATCGCATACACCGGCACGCCGTTGCGCCCCAGCGTGGCCAGCGCGGCGGTCACGGCCGGGTCGCGGCGCGTCCAGTCGGCGCGCAGCAAGGCCACGTTCTTGCCGGCGATGTCGCCGAGCACGGCCGCATCGGCCAGCGTCGTGCGCTTGTTGTACTGGCAGGTCACGCACCAGGCGGCGGTGAAGTCGACAAACACCGGGCGGCCCTCGGCCACGAGGGTGGCTTGAACGTCGGGGCTCCAGGCTTGCCAGCTCACGCCGGCCTGCGAGGTCGCCACCGCCTGACCGGGTGTGGCGTCTTGCAGGCGCGTCACATTGGGACCAACCGTCCAGCCCATCCAGACCAAACCGGCCAGCGACAGTCCCGCCAGCGCCGCGCGGCTTTTGCCGCGCAGACCGAGCGACCAGACCAGCAGCGCCAGCACCACCAGCAGCATCAGCAAACCGGCCGCGCCGTCGATGCCGCTTTGCTGGCCGAGTACCCAGAGCAACCAGACCACGGTGGCGAACATCGGGAAGGCCATGCCGCGGCGGAACGTGTCCATCCAGGGGCCCGGGCGGGGCAGGGCGCGCGCCACGGCCGGAATCCAGCTGGCGGCCAGGTACGGCAGCGCCATGCCCAGGCCCAGCACCGCGAAGACGGCGAGCGCCTGCTCGGCCGGCAGGCCGATGGCCAGGCCCAGCGAGGCGCCCATGAACGGCGCGGTGCAGGGCGAGGCGATGGCCGTGGCCAGCACGCCGGTGAGGAAGGCGTCCACCGTGGGGTTTTTGGCCTGCAGGCTGGCCAGGCGGCTGGGCAGCACGTTGCCGAACTCGAACAGGCCAGCCAGGTTCAGACCGATCAGCGTGAAGAGCACGGCCAGCCCCGCGACCACGGCCGGGCTCTGCAGCTGGAAGCCCCAGCCCAGCTGTTCGCCCGCGGCACGCAGGCCCAGCAACAAGGCGCCCAGCGCCACGAACGAAAGCACCACGCCGGCGCTGTAGGCCAGGCCGTTGGCGCGGTGGGCCGCCCGGTCGTTGGCGTGCTTGGCAAACGCCATGACCTTGATGGCAAGCACCGGGAACACGCAGGGCATGAGGTTGAGGATCAGGCCGCCAAGCAGCGCGCCCAGCATGGCGGCACCCAGCGTGAGTGAACTGGCGCTGCCCACCGGCGCGGCGGCGCGCGCGGCGTTGGCGTCCAGCGCGGCCTGCAAGGCGTCGGGAACGGCGGCGGGCAGCGGTGCCACCGCCGGCCAGGCGCCCTGCACCGGGACATCCAGCCGCGCTCCGGCCGAACCGGGCCCCTGGCCGGGTGGGTTGGCCTCGGCCACCACGAGCACGAGCTGCGTGGGGCTTTCACTGCGGTGGGGCGAGAGCGGCACGCGCGCGGTCCAGCGCGCGCCGTCCCAGGCCTGGGTCCAGGGCGAGCCGGGTTCGATCAGGCCGGTGGTCTCGGGGTAGAACTCCAGTGCCTTGCCGCGCCAGGCAGCGGGCAGGTTCGCCAGCGACACGTTGAGAAAACCGTCTTCGGGCTGCAACTGGCTGCCGGCGGCCGGCTGGTCCCTGGGCGCTGCGTCAAAGCTGGCTGCGAACGCCGCACCAGAGCTGCCGGTCGAGCCGTTGACCGGGATGTTCAGCGTGAAGTTGCCTTCTTCGGGGATGCATTCCTTGCGGCAGACCAGCCAGGCGGCGTAGAGCTGCACGTTCAGGACGTCGCCCTTGAAATCGGGGCCCACGGTGAGCGGCACCGGCAGCACCACGGTGCCGTCATAGCCGTAGTTGGCCAGGTTGCCGATGGGGAACTTGCGCGGTGTGGGCCAGGCGATCTCGCCCGCCGTCACGCCGGGCGGCAGGGTCCAGCGCAGTTCGGTGGGCAGGCCGGAATCACCGGCGTTTTTCCAGTAGGTGTGCCATTCCGGCGCATGGGTGAGCTGCAGCCCGACCCAGATCTTCTGACCCGGTCCGGCGCCGTCGGGCGCGTGCGCCACGATCTCGGCCCGCGCCTGGTCGCTCTGCACCACGGTGGCGCTGGCCGCCGGGCCGCCGAGCAAACCTTGCGCGGCCGCGCCCAGGGGCAGGGCCGCGGCGAGCAGCCAGGCGCCGAGCAGGCGCAAGGGGGCAGAAGTGCGGGGGGAGGCGGTGGACGGCATCGGGCGTGGGAGTGGGACGGCGAACGGTGTGAGCCGCAGGACCGGCCCAAGTTCCTCGGGCCGGTCCTGCGGCTTTTGAATATAAGTCAGTGCTGTTTTTCTGTCTTGTGGTGCCCAACGGGTCCGTGTCCCTTCACAGCCCGGGATCAATTGTGTACAACCCGATCGGGAACAGGCCGGGCCTGCATGGAGGTGTGCATGGGATCGATCGTGGAACGCGCGCTGCTGCCCTGGGCGCATCGCATGAAGACGCGGGTGAACCTGCCGGTTCGCCTGAGCTGGGGCGAGCGCGGGGCCTCATCGCTGGCGCTGGGCGACTTCGAGCAACCGCAGGTGGAGATCCGCGTGCGCGACGCTTCGGCCCTGCCGCTGCTCATCGACCCGGGGCTGGACACGCTGGGCCAGGCCTATGTGGAAGGGCTGATCGACGTGGAAGGCTCGGTCCCCGACATCCTGGCCGTGGCCCACGGGCTGGCCGCGAACGCACAGCCCGAGGGCGGTCTGCTCGGGCGCCTGCGCCGGCGCTTCGGCCACACGCGCGAGAGCGACAGCGAAGCCATCCAGTACCACTACGACGTGTCCAACGACTTCTACGCCCAATGGCTGGGCGAGGGCATGGTGTATTCGTGCGGCTACTTCGAGCGCGGCGACGAAACGCTGGACGAGGCGCAGGTCAAGAAAATCGATCACATCCTGAACAAGATCCGCCTGCAGCCGGGGCAGCGCCTGCTCGACATCGGCTGCGGCTGGGGCGCGCTGGTGCTGCGTGCGGCCGAGCGGTTTGGCGCGCAGTGCGTGGGGGTAACGCTGTCGCAGAACCAGTTCGACCTGGCGCGCGAGCGGGTGCGTGCCGCCGGCTTGCAGGACCGCGTCGAGATCCGTTTGCAGGACTACCGCGACGTGAGCGACGGGCTGTTCGACCGCATCACCAGCGTGGGCATGTTCGAGCACGTGGGGCTGGACCACCTCGTGCCCTACTTCACCCGCATTCGCGCTCTGCTCAAGCCCGATGGCTGGGCCATGAACCACGGCATCACCAGCACCGACGCGTATGACGGCGAAACGCGCCACGGCGGCGGGCATTTCATCGACCGTTATGTGTTTCCGCAAGGCGAGGTGCCGCACATCAGCACGGTCTTGCGCACCTTGCAGGAAGGCGGGCTGGAGGCGTTCGATGTGGAGAACCTGCGCCGCCATTACATGCGCACCACACAGCTCTGGAGCGATGCCTTCGAGGCGAACACCCCGCGGATCAAGCCGCTGGTGGACGAAAAGCGCTGGCGCATCTGGCGCATCTACCTGGCTGGCTGCGCCTGGGCCTTCGAGCACGACGAGGTGGCGATCTACCAGGTGCTGTGCCGCGCGGCCGGCCAGCCGGCGGGTGGCTTGCCCTGGTCGCGCCGCTGGATGTATGCCGACCGTAAGATCGGTGCATGACAAGCCCCCACCGTTTCTGGTCCGACCTCAGCACCGCCGACTTCGCTTCGCTCGACCTGGCCCGCGCCATCGCCGTGCTGCCCGTGGCCGCGATCGAACAGCACGGCCCGCACCTGCCGCTGTCGGTGGACACCGACATCGCCAACGGTGTGATCCACGCGAGCCTGCCCCACATCGCACCCGATCTGCCCGCGCTCTTTCTGCCCACGCAGGCTGCTGGCTACTCGCCCGAACACACCCGCTTTGCCGGCACGCTCACCCTCAAGGCCGAGACCGTACTGCGCCTGTGGACCGAGATCGGTGAATGCGTGGCGGCCAGTGGCGTGAAGAAGCTGGTGCTGTTCAACGCGCACGGCGGGCAGGTCGGTTTGCTGGACGTGGTGGCACGCGACCTGCGTGCGCGCCTGGGGCTGCTGGTCTACAGCGTGAACTGGTTCCATTTGCCGCTGCTGGACACCGAGGGCCGCGATCTGAACGCGATGTTCAGCGCCGAGGAGCACCGCTTCGGCATTCACGGTGGCGAGATCGAAACCTCGCTGATGCTGGCGATTGCCCCCGAGCGGGTGCGCATGGAGCACGCGGCGAATTTCGCGTCGAAGTCGCAAGACCGTGCCGGTCGGTTCGGCATCCTGGGCAACGGGAAGAGCGCCAAGCTCGGCTGGCAGATGCAGGACTACAACGCCTGCGGCGCGGTGGGCAACGCCGCAGCGGCCACGGCCGAGAAGGGCCATGCGGTGCTGTCTGCGGCGGGCCGCGCGCTGGCGCGTTTGTTGGGCGAGATCGATCAGCTGCCCGAAGACACGCTGACCGATGCGACGGCGTTCAGCCCGAAGGGCTGAAACACCGGGTCAGGCATAGGTGATCCAGGGCTTGTAGTCCTGGTGATCCAGGTGCGGCAGCGTGTTGTAGGTCAGCAGCGTGTGCCGCTTGGGGTTGAACTGGAACTCGGTGACCGCGCTGTTGCGGATGCGCAGGTTCAGCTCAATCGTGGCTTCGGGGCTCAGGCCCAGCACATGGCCCACGGCGGTGGAGATCGGGCCACCGCTGGAGACCAGCAACACGTTCTGCCCCTGGTGGGTGGCGCGCACATGATCCAGCGCGCTCGTGACGCCGTGCACGAAGTCGGTGTAGCTCGGCATGCCTTGCGGGCTCACGGTGCCGGCCATCCACTGGGTCAGGCCGTCGCGCAACAGGCGAAAGTGGTGGCGGTAGAGCTCGGGCGCTTCGGCGGCCGAACGCGGCCTTTCCAGCGGGTGCGGGTGGATCGCGCGGATCACGGCCTCGCTGTCGTACTCGTTGAGGCCGGGCCAGGCCAGCGGCGCGTGGGTCAGCTTTGCGCCTTCGGCGATGCCGGCCCAGGTCTGGGCGTGGCGCTTGAGCGTGCCGGTGATGACGGCGTCGAACACCACGCCGCGCTCGGCCCAGTGTTCACCGAGCCGGCGGCTCTGGCGTTGGCCGAGCTCGCTGAGCTGGTCGTAGTCGTCGGCACCAAACGAGGCCTGGCCGTGGCGCACAAGGTAGAGCGTTCCCATGAGCGGCATTCTGGGTCAGTGGCCCGGGCGCACTTTGTCCCGGCAGCGACTGGGTGCACCTGGCGCAGTCGCGCAGGCGTCTGTGGCTCGGCGCGGTGATCCGAACACCGGGGTTTTTCGGGTGCTGATCGGTCGGCTGCGGCAAAAGCCCTGTGCTTCAATCTTTGGGTATGTTGGCCCTTTGCACCACCCATGTTGTTTGACCTGCCCACCCTGCTGTCCTTGCGGGTGGGCATCGACGTCTTGATCGCCCTGGCCTTCTGGGCGCAGATGCGACGGTACCCCGCCATCGGTGGCCCGGGCTGGTGGTCGGTATCGGCGCTGCTGAGCATCGTGGGCTCGGTCATGCTGCTCTTGCGCGGCAGCTGGCCCGACGCGTTGACCTTTCCCCTGGTCAACACCGCGCTGATGGTCAGCGCGCTGTGCGCGTGGATGGGCTTTCGCAGCTACGTCGGCATGCCCCGGCCCTTGCTGCCCATCCTGACCGCCAGCCTGGCGTTCTTCTGCACCACGCTGTATTTCCTCGTCGAGTGGGATGTGTTGGCGGTGCGCCAGGCTGTCTTCACGGCCTCGGTGATGGCGATCACCGTGTTGTGCCTTGTCGACATCCAGCGTGCCGATCCGCAAGGCCGTGTGCCGGAGATGCAGGCGCTCAAGTGGCTCACGGCAGTCGAGTTCCTCGGCGTGCTGGGCTTTGCCGTGGCGCTGAAGGTCGGACCCTGGTCGCAGGCCGATGTGACGCCGGTGTTCATCTTCTTCTTCCTGCTCACCAAGCTCTTGCGCGTGGTGCTCTACGGCGCGCTGGTGTCGTACCGCCTGCGCATCGACGGGGACAAGGCGCGCCAGGGGCTGCTGCAGCGCGAAGCCGATTCGCGCGCCCTGATCGACAACCTCAGCGCGGGCGTGGTCGTGTTCCGGCCGGACCACACCTTGTCGAGCATCAATGCCGCCGCCCGGCGTTTCCTGGGTTGGAGCGAGGGCGGCGCCAACCGCGCCTTGCCCGAGCCGTCGCCACAAGGCTGGCGCCTGCTGCGCGATGATGGCCAGCCCATGCGCCGCCACGAGGTTCCGTTCGAACGTGTGCTGGCCACCGGCCAGCCGGTGCGCAGCGTGGTGATCGGCATG
Organism: Hydrogenophaga sp. RAC07; assembly: GCF_001713375.1. NCBI lineage: Bacteria > Pseudomonadati > Pseudomonadota > Betaproteobacteria > Burkholderiales > Comamonadaceae > Hydrogenophaga > Hydrogenophaga sp. RAC07. The sequence continues at coordinate 3,900,038 of NZ_CP016449.1, read as the reverse complement.
CCGCAGGCCGAGGGCACAGGCGTGAACTGGGCCTTGTGCAACGCCTACCCCGAGAACAACCCGCTGGGCGGTTTGCGCCACGTGGTGCTGACCTTCATCGACATCACCTCGCTCAAAACCGCGCAGGCCCAGCAGAAACACCTGCAGGCGCAGCTCGCGCAGTCGCAGAAGATGGAAGCGCTGGGCACGCTCGCCGGCGGTGTGGCGCACGACTTCAACAACATCCTCGCTGCCATCCTGGGCAATGCCGACCTGGCGCGCCAGGACCTGCTGGAGAACGCCACCGCGCGCGAGAGCCTGCACGAGATCAGCACCGCGGCGCGCCGCGGTCGCGAGCTGGTGCGCCAGATCCTGGCCTTCAGCCGCCAGCAGCCCATGGCGCGTACGCGGGTGAATGTGTGCACCGTGCTCGCGGAGTCGTGCACCCTGCTGCGCGCCGCGCTGCCGCCCGAGGTGGAGTTGGTGCAGTGTTGCGCGCCCGAGGACCTGGCCATCGAAGCCGACGCGACCCAGATCGGGCAGGTGATGGTCAACCTGTGCACCAACGCCATCCATGCGCTGGAAGGTCGACCCGGGCGCATCGATTGCCAGATCGACACCTTGCCCAACTCGTCACCGGTGTTGCCCCCCGAGTTCGCCCAGACCTGTGCCCGGCTCGGGGTGGGCGTGGCCCGCCTGCGCGTGAGCGACAACGGACGCGGCATGGACGCCACCGTGCGCAACCGCATCTTTGAGCCCTTCTTCACCACCAAGGCGGTGGGCCAGGGCACCGGCCTGGGCCTGCCGGTGGTGCTGGGCGTGGTGCAGGTGCATGGCGGGGCGATCGAGGTCGACTCCGAGCCTGGCCGCGGCACCACCTTCACGCTGTATTTCCCGGTGGCACCCGCCCTGCCCGACATACCCGCCGAGATGGGCGGGGTATCCATTTCACCCATCGTCTGTGAACCCGGCACAATGAACTCCACCCCGTCACAGCCCCCAGCCGACAACCGCTCACCCCACCCCAGTGCCATGGCAGACGATTCCTCCGCGGTTCCCCACCACATCCTGTACCTGGACGACGACGACACGCTGGTGTTTCTGGTGCGCCGACTGCTGGAGCGCCGGGGCTACCGGGTCACGGCCTTCACCTCGCAGACGCAGGCACTCGACGCGGTGCGCGCCGATCCCGACGGTTTCCAGCTGTTGCTGACCGACTTCAACATGCCCGGCATGTCGGGCCTGGAAGTGGCCAAGGCGGTGCTGGCGATCAACCCCCTGCTGCCGGTGGCGGTGGCGTCGGGCTACATCACCGACGAACTGCAGGCCGAGGCCAAGGCCGCCGGTGTGCGCGAAGTGGTGTTCAAGACCGACGCGGTGGAAGCCTTCTGCGAAGTGGTGGCGCGCCTGGTTCGCTCAGAACCGGCTTGAACGTTCCAGGACACCTGCCAGCGTCGCGCTGTCCACATTGCCACCGCACAGGGTGGTGCCCACCACCTGCCCCTTGAGCGAAGCCCGCTCCTGCCACGCCGCCGCAAAACTCGCGGCGCCCGCGCCTTCGGCCACGTTGTGCGTGTCGGCAAACAGCATGCGCATGGCCTCGGCCACTTCGGTGTCGCTCACCTGCACCAGGTGATCGAGGTGGGGTGCCAGCACCTCGAGTGCGGCCGGATCGGCCACGCGGCAGGCCATGCCGTCGGCCAGCACCGTGCTCACCGGTGAGGCCACCACAGAGCCTGCAGCCAGCGAGTCGGCGTAGGTCGTGGCGTGCGCGCTGATCACACCGACGATGCGCACTGTGTGGCCCAGTGCGAGCTTGGCGGCAATCGCCGAACACGCGCCCGAGCCCTGGCCCACCGGCACATAGACCACGTCCATCTGCGGCACGGCGCGAAACAACTCCCACCAGGCGGTGCTCACGCCGCGCAGCAGGTCGGTGTGAAAGCTCGGCACCATGTGGGCGCCGCGATCGACCGCCAATGCGATCGCGTGTTCGCGGCTTTCCTGGAAGTCCTCGCCGTGCTCGATCAGGGTCGCACCGAGGGCGCGCATGGCGGCGTTTTTCTCCACCGAGTTGCCATGCGGCACCACGATGCTGCAGGCCACACCGTGCTGGCGAGCCGCCCACGCGATGCTCTGCCCGTGGTTGCCCCGCGTGGCGCTCATCACCTCGCGCGGCAGCTCGCCGCGTTGCCGGAGCTGGTCGAAGTAGGTGAGGCCGCCGCGGATCTTGAACGCGCCCACCGGTGTGTGGTTCTCGTGTTTCACCCAGCAGTCGGTGCCCAGGCGCGCGCTCAACGTGGCCCAGCGGTATTGCGGTGTGGCCTGGAACGATTGGTAGACCACATCGGCGGCGGCTTCGATGTCGGCGAGCGTGGGCAGGTGGGTGGTCATGGGGGCGAGAGCAGGGTGAGGCGGCCACGGGCCGGGGTGTCGAGTTCGACCGAGAGACTGGAAGGGCCCTCAAAGCCGTTCGTCACGCCCATGGCGTCCAGGCCGAGCACCTGCAGCGCCGCGCGAAGACCGGCCGCACCGGCGTGCCGCAGGCGCAGCTGGCGCAGCGTGATTCCGCTGGCCGGCATGTGTTGCGTGGGGTGCGCCGAGCCCCACTGGATGAGCGTGGGCAGCACCCCGTTGTAGAGCCGCTGGCCGTCGTCGCGCACGCTGATGCGCCATTGCAGCAGGCCGTTGGGGGTTTCGCGCGAGGCGCTGACCACCGGGCCGCGCTGGATGCCGATGGCTTGCAAGGCGAGCAGCGCGGCGTCGATGTCGGGCACGCTGGCCACCCAGTGCACCAGCTGCGGTCCGTCTTGGGCCAGCCGCGCCTGCAGCGCCGCATCGTCCAGATCGAACCAGCGCTTGAACCCCGCGCCGCGCGTGGGCGTGGCCGTCGGGTCGATGGCGATGATTTCCAGGTACGGGGGCTTGTCGCTGCCGTCGGCGAGCTTGAGCAGGCGGTTGTGGGTGCCGAACAAGGGGTGTTCACCGCCCGGGCCAGGCGTGACGCCGAGCGTGGCTTCGCACCAGGCCACACCTTCGTCCAGCGTGCGCGCGGCCACGACGAGGTGGTCGATGCGCGGCGTCACAGCACCACCTGACCGCTGATGCAGGTGACCGAGGCACCGCCGACCCAGATGGTGCCGTCCGCGTCACGCTCGATGTGCACGCGCCCGGCGCGGCCCATGGCCGTGCCTTGCGCCGCCACGTACCGGTCGGGTGCGAGGCCCGCGCCGATGAGCCATTGCGCCACGGCAGCATTCAGGCTGCCGGTCACCGGGTCTTCGCTCAGCGTCTCATGCGTGTGGAAGAAAGCGCGCACTTCAAACGCGGTGTCCGCGCCGGCGGGCTTCGGCGCGACCACGCCGATGTCCAGCCCCGCGAGGACCGTGGCGTTGGGCTTCAGGGCCAGCAGCTGCGTGGCGCTGCGCAGCATCACGCCGCGCCAGGGTGGGCCGTTCTCGCACCAGGCGTGGGCCAGGATGTCTTCGCGCGGGATGCCCAGGCCACGCGCGATCAGTGCAAGGTCGGCCTCATCGAGCGGGCCGCTGCGGCGCAGGGGCGGTGCTGCGAAGGCAAGCCTGGCGTCATCGCGTTTGATGCGCACCAGACCCACGCCGCATTCCTGCACGACGTGTTCGCCGCGCGGCTGTCCGCCGGCCTGCAACCACGCGTGGCAGGTGCCCAGCGTGGGGTGGCCGGCAAACGGCAGCTCGCGCCCGGGGCAGAAGATGCGCACGCGGTAGTCGGCATCGGCGTTCGCGGGCGGCAGCACGAAGGTGCATTCCGAGAGGTTGGTCCAGTCGGTGAAGCGCTGCATGGCTTCGGTGCTGAGGCCCGTGCCGTCGAGCACCACGGCCAACGGGTTGCCGAGGTAGGGCGTGTCGGTGAACACGTCGACTTGTTGAAATGCGCGTGGGGTCATGGCGGGTTCCAGTTCAGGACAAAGGCAGGTCGAGCACACCCCGGCTCGCGGGCACGGCCAGCCAGCCGGCGTACCAGCGCTCCAGATGCGGCCACGATGGGCGCGACTGCGGCAGGCCCCACCAGCGGTGCACCTCGCAGGCGATGGGAATGTCGGCCATGGTGGGCTCGTCGCCGCCCATGAAGGCCTGGTGTGACAGGTGCTCGTCGAGCATCGCAAACAGCGGTTCCGTGGCCGCGACCGATTGCGCGATCACGCCGGCGTCGCGCTGTTCGGGTGCCACGCGTATCCACTGCTTGAAGCCCGGGCTGCCCGCCGGGTTGAGGGTGGTCTGCTGCCAGTCCATCCAGCGTTCGGCGTCGAAGCGTTGCTGCAGATGGGGCGGGTACAACCTGCCCTCGCGGGCGCAGAGGTACCTGACGATGGCGTTGGATTCCCACAGCGAGAAGTCACCATCGCGCAGCAGCGGCACCAGGCCGTTGGGATTCTTCGCGCGGTAGTCGGGCGTGTCCACCACACCGAATGCCAGGCCCGCGTCGGTGCGCGGCAGATCGATGCCGAGCACCTGCGCACACAGCACCACCTTGCGCACGTTGATGGAACTCAGGCGGCCCCACAGGTGCAGCACGCTCAGGCTCCTTGCTGGTCGCGGATGGCGCGCGCCAGGCCCGCGATGCCCACGCCCATCTGTTCGACCGTGGCCGTCACGAAGCTCAGGCGCAGGGTGCGTGGGTCGGCGTGGTCGGCGTAGAAGGCGCTGCCGGGCACGAAGGCCACGCCATGCTCCACCGCCTTGGGCAGGAGTTCGGTGGCGTTCATGCCCTCGGGCAGCCGCACCCAGAGGAACATGCCGCCGTCGGGCTCGTTCCACTGCACGTCCAGACCCGCCATCTCGTTGTCCAGCGCGGCGAGCATGGCCAGGCACTGGCGCTTGTAGAGCGCGCGGATGGTGGGCACGTGCCGGTCCAGAAATCCGTCCTTGAGCACCTCGGCCACCACGCGCTGGTTGAAGCTGGGGCTGTGCAGGTCGGCGGCCTGTTTGGCTTGCAGCAGCTTGGGGTAGATGCTGGCGGGCGCCACCATGAAGCCCAGGCGCAGGCCGGGCGCGAGGATCTTGGAGAACGAACCCAGGTAGATGCAGCCCTCGGGGTTGAGTGCGGTCAGTGGCGCGGGCGGCGGCTGGTCGAACCACAGGTCGCCATAGGGATTGTCTTCCACCAGCGGCAAGCCCACGCGCGAGGCCGCGGCCACCAGCGCCTGGCGCCGCGCCAGATCCATGCTGCGACCGGTCGGGTTCTGAAAATTGGGCAACACATACAGAAAACGCGGCGCGGCCTGCGGGCTGCTGGCCGGGTCGAGATCGAGCGTGAGCAGGCGCCGCCGCTCCATGCTCTCGGGCTGGTCGTCGCCCGCGCCGAGCTGCTGCAGCAAGGCGTCCACGTCCACGCCCCCGGCGTCACTCGCCACGCCCTCGATCTGCGGCTCCATGGGCGCGAACGCCTGCAGCGCACCGAGGTAGGTGGGTGTTTCCACCAGCACGCGGCTGCCGCTGTCGATCAACACCTTGGCCACCAGGTCCAGGCCCTGCTGGCTGCCGGTGGTGATGAGCACCTGCGCCGGGTCCACCGCCCAGGGCAGGCTGGCCGCGACCCACTCGCGCAGCGGGCCGTAGCCCTCGCTGGCGGCGTACTGCAAGGCACTGCGGCCGTCCTCAAGCAGTACGCGGTCGCAGGCCTCGCGCATGGCCTCGATGGGGAAGGTGTCGGGCGAGGGCAGGCCGCCGGCAAGGCTGATGATGCCCGGGCGCTCGGTGAGCTTGAGCAGCTCGCGGATCACCGACGGGTTCATGCGCTCGGCGCGGCGCGCCAGGGTCCAGGGCGTGGCGGTGGACCGGGTGGTGGGCAGGTCGTTGGGCTTCATGGCGTTCTCCGTTCAAATCCGTTGGGCGGGTGCGGTGGCGTGTACCGGCATTTTCTTTCCGATGAAAACGGTGGCGATCACGGCTGCGGCAAAGCCCAGTGTGACCGCGTCCAGCCGCTCGCCGAGCAGCGGCACAGCGAACAGCATGCCGAGGAAAGGCTGCACCAGTTGCACCTGGCTCACCCGCACCGTGCCACCCAGGGCGAGGCCCCGGTACCACGCAAAAAAGCCCAGCCACATGGAAAACACGGCTGTGTAGGCAAAGCCCCACCAGGCCGAAGCGGGCAGCGCGGCCTGCGGGCTGGTGAACGCCGCCAGCGGCAGGGTGAGTGGCAGCGCCATCACCAGTGCCCAGCAGATCACGTGTTCGGCACGCATGTGTTGCGACAGGCGCGCGCCATACCCGTAGCCCACCGCAGCGCACAGCATGGCCGCGAGCAGCAGCGCGTCGGCCGGGTGGATGTTCAGGCCCGCGCTGCCCGAGCGCAGCACCGCAAAACCCACCACCAGCGCGCTGCCCAGCGCCGCGCACAGCCAGAAACCGGTGGACGGGCGCTGGCGGTGCAGCAGCGCGCCCACCGCCGCGGTGGCCAGTGGCAACACGCCCACGATCACGCTGGCGTGAACCGCTTCCACGTAGCGCATGGCCACCGAGGTGAACAGCGGGAAGCCGAACACCACGCCGCCCGCGGTGATGGCCAGCGGCAGCAGGTCGGCGCGACGGGGCAGCGGTGCGCGTGTGGCGATCAGGAACCCGATGGACAGCAGGGCCGCCACCACAGCCCGGCCGAGGGCCACGAACACACCCGACATCTGCGGCGCGTCCACCGTGCCCACGGCCAGCCGGGTCATGGGCAGGGTGAGCGCAAAGATCGTCACGCCGAGAAGACCCAGCAACAGGCCTTTGTTGGCGGGCTGCTCAAGCCAGCGAGGGGTGGCAAGGGCTTGTGTGTTCATACCGTGAGCATCCAGAGGGCCGTGGCCACCAGCACGGCGGCCAGCAAACGGTTGAACCAGACCAGGCGCCTGCCCTGGGTGAGCCACTCGCGCAGCAGCGAGCCGGCCACCGCGTAGGTGAAGTTGCTGACGAAGGCGAACACCACCATCACCGCGCAGATGATGGCCAGCCGCTCTCCAGGATTGGCGGCGGGTTGTCCACTGGCGTTGACGACCCAGCCTGCGGTGAGCGTTAGCGCCAGCATCCAGGCCTTGATGTTGAGGAACTGCAGGCCCACGCCTTGCAGGAACGTGACGTTGAGGCGGGACGCGTCGACGTCGGACAGCCGGGCGGCGCCAGCCAGCTTCCACGCCAGCCACAGCATGTAGACCACGCCGAGCAGTTTCACGCCCCAGCGCAGCGCGGGCACGCTCAGCACCAGCGCGCCCAACCCGAGGCCGCAGGCCAGCATGAGCAGCGTCCAGCCGGTGGGCACGGCGAAGCAGAAGCGCAGCGCGCGCCGCAGGCCCAGGTTGGCCGCGAGTGCGGTGGACAGCGTGGTGTTCGGCCCCGGCGAAAAGCTCATCGCGGTGCAGAACAGCAGCAGGGCGGTCAACTCGGGGGCGCTCATGGGCAGTGGGACGGGGGTTGTCGGTGCGGGAGGTTCAATGTAATCTTGGTCCCAATACACCACCAATACAGTCGGCCAGCGCAGTTGTGAAACTGTACTGGTCGTGCCAACAGTACAGAACGCTTGCCAGGATGCCGCCACCATGCTGATGAAGACCGCCACACAGTCCCTGACCGAACAGCTCGCTGTGCGTTTTGCCGACCGCATCCGCAGCCGCCTGCTGGCGCCGGGTGCGCGGCTGCCTTCGGTGCGCCAGTGCGCCGAGCAGCACGGCGTGAGCACGGCCACCGTGGTGGCGGCCTACGACCAGTTGCTGGCCCAGGGCCTGGTGCACGCGCGCAAGAACCGCGGGTTTTTCGTGCGCGAGATGCCCACCGCGCGGGGCGAGGGAGCCGCCGCCGAGGCCAAGGCGGCCGCGCGCGTTGGCGCATCGCCCATCAACGCCACCGCGCTGATCCGCGGCATGTTCCACAAGGTCAGCAACAAGCCACACCCGGGCATGGGCGTGTTCCCGCCCGACTGGCTGGAATCCACCTTCATGCCGGCGGCGGTGCGCAAGGTCACGAGCACGCGCGCCTTGCAGGACTTTTCGCTCCAGTATGGCGAGCCGCTGGGCGACAGCGGCCTGCGCCGCGTGCTGGCGCAAAAACTGGGCACGTTGAGCATCCACACCGAACCCGACCACATCATCACCACCGTGGGCGCCACGCACGCGCTGGACATCGTGAGCCGCACGCTGCTGCGCGCGGGTGACCCGGTGATGGTGGAGGAGCCCGGCTGGGCGGTGGAGTTTGCGCGCCTGGCTGCGCTGGGCATGCGCATCCTGCCGGTGCCTCGGCGTGCCGACGGGCCCGACCTGGACGTGATGGCGAAGTACTGCGAGGTGCACAAACCCAAGCTCTACGTGAGCGTGAGCGTGTTCCACAACCCCACGGGTTATTGCCTCTCGCCCGGCGGCGCGCACCGGCTGCTGCAGCTGGCCAACCAGCACAACTTCCACATCGTCGAGGACGACACCTACAGCCACATCGCGCCCGAACACGCCACGCGCCTGAGCGCGCTCGACGGCTTGCAGCGAACGATCTACGTGAGCGGTTTTGCCAAGATCCTCGCGCCCAACTGGCGCATCGGTTATCTGGCCGCGCCGCCCGCGCTGGTGGAGCCGCTGCTGGACACCAAGCTGCTGAGCACGCTGACCACGCCCGCACTGCTGGAGAAGGCGCTGGCGCTGTGCATCGAACAAGGCCAGCTGCGCCGCCACGCCGAGCGCATCCGCACGCGGCTGGACGCGGCGCGCGCGCGCAGCGTCAAGCTGGCGCTGGCGGCGGGCTGCACGTTTGCCGCCGAGCCGGTGGGCCTCTTTGGCTGGGTGGACACGGGGGTGGACACCGACGCGCTGGCACAACGCATGCTGGACGAGGGCTACCTGATCGCACCGGGTGCCTTGTTCCACGCAGCCCGTGCGCCGAGCACGCTGATGCGCATCAACTTCACCACCACGCAGGACGCCGCGTTCTGGCGCGTGTTCGGCCGGCTCACCCGGGGCGACCGGGCCGCTGCTCAGTAGGTGGTGGCGGGTGGGTCGGTGCTGCCGAAGAGGTCGGCGCCCTCGGCGTTGAGGATGCGCGCGAGGATGCGGTCGATCTTGCGCGCCTCGGCCCGCATCAGCGGCAAGGCCCGGCCAAACAGGCTCCAGTCGCCCGCGCTTGCCGCGAGCTCCAGGCCCTTGGCCAGGCGGGCGCCGCGCTCGGCCGTCATGCTGCCCAGCGAGCCCTTGAGGCCGTGCGCGTGCGCCACCGCGGCGGCGGCATCGCGGGCCACCAGTGCGCGCTCCATGTCCTCCAGCCGAGATACCAGGTCGCTGCGCATGGCCATGGCCAGTTGCTGCAAGGTCTCTTCGTCACCATCCAGGCGCCGACGCAGCTTTTCCACGTCCAGGGCCTGTGGCGACGCGGCGGGTTGGCTGGGTGCCGGGATGGCGGGGTGGGTGGTCGGCACGCCGGCGAGCAGGTCCGGTGTGTGCCCGGCGGGCAGCCCGTGGGCCAGCATCTCCAGCACCCGGTCCATTTCGCGCATCAGGGCCTGCGGGCTCACCGGCTTGGGCGTGTAACCGTCCATGCCCGCGGCGAGGCAGTTTTCGCGATCGCCCGGCATGGCGTTGGCGGTGACGGCCACGATCGGTGTGCGCAGGAGTCGGCGCCGTGCCTCCGCCTCGCGGATCATCTGGGTGGCCTGCAGACCGCTCATGCCGGGCATCTGCACGTCCATGAGCACCAGGTCGATGCCGCCTTGCTCCCACTGCGCCACAGCCTGTGCGCCGCCGCGCGCCACGCGCACGATGCAGCCCAGGCGCAGCAGCAGCTGGCGCAACATCATCTCGTTGACCGGGTGGTCTTCGGCGAGCAGCACCACCATGCCGGCGTAGCGCGGGCCGGCGTCGGCGATCTCCAGCAGCTCCATCGGCGCGCTCAGGGGCCCGCTGTTGTCCATGGGGGCTTCCTGCAGCGGCAGCGTCAGCGTGAAGGTGCTGCCCTGGCCGAGCTCGCTCTGCAGGTCGATGCGGCCGCCCATGAGGCCGGCCAGCCGTGCGCAGATGGCCAGGCCCAGACCGCTGCCACCATGGCGGCGCGCGGTGGACGCATCGGCCTGCGTGAAGGCTTCAAATATCGTGGCTTGTTGCTTGCGGCCGATGCCCACGCCGCTGTCCTGTACCTTGAGTTGCAGTTGACGCGACCCCTGACCAGCGGTCTTGGGGCTGGACACCGTCACGTCGATGCGTCCGTTGCGCGGCGTGAACTTGATGGCGTTGGACAGCAGATTGCCCACCACCTGTCCCAGCCGTCCCGGGTCACCCATGACCCATTGCGGCAGGTCGGGATGCAGCACGAGCTGGAAGCTCAGCGGTTTGGCCCGGGCCTGCTCCGCGTGGGGGCCCGACGCGTCTTGCAGTGCGCGGTGCAGGTCGAAGCGCGTGTGTTCGATATCCAGCTTGCCCGCTTCGATGCGCGACAAGTCGAGGATGTCGTTGAGCAGGGCGAGCAGCGAATGCGCCGAGCTGTCCATGAGCGAGAGCCAGCTCGCCTGCTCGGCGTTCAGCGGCGAGTCCATGAGCATGCGGGTGAGCCCCATCAGCGCATTGAGCGGTGTGCGCACTTCGTGGCTGATGTTGGCCAGGAACTCGCTCTTGGCCCGGCTCGCCTGCTCGGCCAGTTCACGGGCGCGCGCGCCGTCTTGTTCGATGCGTTTGCGCTCTCCGATGTCGGCCAGCGTGCCCATGAGGCGCAGCGGTTTGCCCTTGGGATCGTGTTCGGCCACCATGCCGTGCGTCTCGACCCACATCCAGCCAGTGGCGGTGCGCACCCGGTGCTGCACCACAGCGCGCTGTTCGCGGCCTTCCAGCAGGGCCTTCATGGCGCTTTGAAGCCGCGGCGCGTCGTCGGGGTGCAGGCGCGCCTTCAGGTCGTCAATGGCCCAGTAGGCGTCCCGGCCGATGTCACCCACCAGTTCGCCCCAGCGCGCCGTGAGGAACATCTGGTGGGCGGGCAGCTGCCAGTCCCACAAGGCCAGGCCGGCGGCGTCCACCGCCATCTGCAGCCGGTCGCGGGTTTCGTCCAGCGCTTCTTCGGCCAGCAGGCGGCTGTTGGCCTCGCGGTGCACCGAACTGCGCAGCCTGTCCAGTTCCCGGTTCTGCTGTTCCACCTCGGACAACAACTGCGAGGTGCGCGCCTTCTCCTGCGCAAGCTCGTTGAGCGCTCGCTGCAAATCCAGAGCCAGGCGGTCAGGTGTCATGGGCCATAGTGTGGGGTGTTGCGCAACTTCGGCTCAGGCTGACCGGCGTATCAGCTTCCGCCAAGCACCTCCCAGCGCTCCATTGCACGAAGCCATTCAGCCTCGATATCGGCATGGCGTGCGCCAAGTTGAGCGGCCCGGGCCGGATCGGTGTTGAAAAGTTGACCGCCGCCCAGTTCTTTGTCCACGCTGGCCTGTTCGGCCTCGAGTTCGGCAATGCGCGCCGGCAGGCCGTCGAATTCCCGCTGTTCCTTGTAGCTGAGCTTCTTCTTGTTCGTGGCGGGGGCTGTGGCCGGCGCTGGCGCGGCAGGCGCTTTGACGACAGGCACGGCATTTTGCGCATCGCGCTCGCGTTGCAAGGCTTCAGAACGGGCCGACTGTGTCATCCAGTCCTGCACATCGCCCACGTACTCGCGCCAGCGGCCTTCGCCCTCGAACACCAGGGTGCTCGTGACCACGTTGTCCAGGAAGCGCCGGTCGTGACTCACCAGAAACACCGTGCCTTCGTACTGCTGGAGCAGGTCTTCGAGCAGCTCCAGCGTGTCGATGTCCAGATCGTTGGTCGGCTCGTCCAGCACCAGCACGTTGGCCGGACGCGCAAACAGGCGCGCCAGCAGCAGACGGTTGCGCTCGCCACCCGAGAGCGTGCGCACCGGCGCGTTGGCGCGCGCTGGCGAAAACAGGAAATCGCTCAGGTAGCTCTTCACGTGTGTGCGCTTGTTGCCGATCTCGATCCACTCGCTGCCCGGGCTGATGAAGTCTTCCAGCGTGGCGTCCAGATCCAGCTGGTCGCGCATCTGGTCGAAATACGCCACGCTGATCTTGCTGCCCTGGCGCACCGAGCCGCCCGTGGGCACGAGTTCGCCCAGGATGATCTTGAGCAGCGTGGTCTTGCCCGCGCCGTTCGGGCCGATCAGGCCAATCTTGTCGCCGCGCAGGATGGTTGCCGAGAAATCGCGAACCACCGTGCGCTGCCCACCGTCCGTGGTGGGGAATGACTGCGTCACCTTCTCAAGCTCTGCCACGATCTTGCCGCTGGCGCTGCCGCTGGCCACTTCCAGCTTCACGCTGCCCAGCGCGTCGCGGCGCTGCGCACGTTGCTCGCGCAAACGCTCCAGCCGCGTGATGCGCCCTTGCGCACGCGTGCGCCGTGCCTCCACCCCCTTGCGAATCCACACCTCCTCCTGGGCCAGCAGCTTGTCGGCGCGTGCGCTGATCACCGCCTCTTGTGCCATCTGCTCTTCCTTGAGGAGCTGGTATTGCGCAAAGTTGCCCGGGTAGCTCAGCAGCCGCCCGCGGTCCAGTTCCACCATGCGCGTGGCCACGCGGTCCAGAAAGGCCCGGTCGTGGCTGATCGTCA